>CAWAKU010000022.1:0-95808 GCA_963782715.1 uncultured Chloroflexia bacterium | reverse complement strand
CCGATCGAGAGCTCCGGGGCGGCCGTCATCTCGTCGAAGGAGTACTACGAGACCGGGAAGGCGCACCTGACCGACGGCGGGATCATGATGCAGTGGCTGCCATACGGCGGCCCGGCCGAGGACTTCAAGGACCACATCCGGACGTTCACGACGGTCTTCCCCGAGGTGACCCTGGTGAAGGGGGCCGGCGGATACGGCGTCTACATGCTGGGCTCGTCGCGGCCGATCACCTTCGACGAGGCGAGCATCCGCGCCGCGCTGGCCCGGCCCGGTGTGCTGGAGGACATCTCGTCTGCATACGACTCGCCGGCCAAGACCGTCGACGACTGGGTGAACGTCATCAAGCGTCAGACGTGGGCCAGCGGGGACGCCGCCCGGGCGATCGCGGGGCCCGGCCCGCTCATCACCGACGACCGGCCGCGGACCGAGTACTTCCTGCTCCGGCGGCTGTTCGGCATCGACCGCTCCTGAGCGTGAGACGTTGCCGACGCAACGGAACCGGACCCGATGTACAGTCTCGCCGTGACCTCCCTGACCCTCGACGCGGAGCCTGCCTGTCCGGCGGGCGAACGCTCTGATCCCGGCCCTGCGCCTGCCTCGCCGCTCCGCGTCGACCGGCGGACCATCGCCGATATCCCTCGCGCCACCTGGGACGCACTCGCTGCCCTGACGCCGTGGGCGACGCCCTTCTCCGGCTGGGCCTTCCAGCGTGCCTGGTGGGACGCGTACGGCGCGAACGCCCACGAGGAGACGCTCGCCCTGGTTCCGGCCGACGCGCCGGCCGGCGCGGATCCGGTCGCGATCGTGCCGCTGATGCATCGCCATGAGGTCGAGCCGGACGACGCGCTGACCCATACCAAGATGCGGCACGGCCACGATGTGGCGTTGACGCCGGTCCCGCCGACCGCGACCGCGGTCTTCTTCGGCGCCTCGTACCACGCCGACTACGCGACGGTGCTGGCGGCCCCGGCCGACCTGCCCGCGGTCGCCGATGCCCTGGCCGAGTACATCGCGGCACCGGCCGGACGTCGGCCATGGGACCTTGTGGACCTGCGGCGCCTCCGCTGCGGCGATCCGGCCGCGGATGCGCTGGCGGCGGCGTTCGGTGCCCGCGAAATGGCCGAAGGCTGGACGCTCGACATCGAGCGCGAAGACGTCTGCCCGGTCGTCACGCTGCCCGCCGCGATCGACATGGACGGTTTCCTCGGAGGGCTCGGGAAGAAGGAGCGCCACGAGATCAGGCGCAAGGTCCGGCGCGCGGCGGCCGTGGGCGAGATCCGCCTTGAGGACTCACCGGAACCGCTGGCGGACCTGGAGGCATTCATCGACCTCCATCAGAAGCGCTGGGGCGTGGACGGGCTGTTCCCTGACACGCAGGGCGGCGCCCAGAGCCGAGTCCTGTTCGGTCGCCTGTTCGAGCTCCACGGACCGGACGGCCCGCTGCGCCTCACGTTCCTGACCGTCGGCGGCCGGCGGATCGCGTCCGGCATCCATTTCGAGACACCCGACGGCTACCTCTACTACAACGCCGGCGTCGATCCCGACGCCCGGGACCTGTCGCCGGGCGTGCTGATGGTCAACGCCTACATCGAGCGGGCCATCGCGACCGGGCGCAGCCGCCTCGACTTCCTCCGCGGCGACGAGGGCTACAAGTACGAGTGGGGCGCCGTGGACGAACCCATCCAGCGCCTGCTCGTCCGACGAAGGAACGGCTGATGAGCGCCCCGCTGCCGTTCGATCCCTGCCTGTCGCCGGTCGACCACCCCCAGTTCGCGGGTGGCCGGATCCGGGTCGTCGAGGTCCTGGCGACCGGCACGAACGGCGGCGCCCAGGAGCACCTCTTCTCGTTGGTGACCCGGCTCGACCCGACCCGTTACGACGTGTCGGTCGTCGCCCTGTCGGCGGGCAGCGCGGTCCGCAAGCTCCAGCGGGCGGGCGTGAACGTGCTGGTCATCGACGAGCCCGACGATTCGATCGCGGTCGGGGCGCTGGCGGCCCACTTCGCCGAGCTGCGACCCGACGTCGTCCACGCCCACATGTACCGCGCCGAGACCGTCGCGGCGCGCGCGGTCATCGCCCTCGGCGAGGCCCGGCAGCGCCGGCCCTACCTCGTGGCCACGGCGCACTCGAGCCGGGTTCGCTCGGAGGCGGATCGTCAGGCGCTGCTCGAGCTCACGCCGGCATTCGACGAGCTCATCGCGGTCTCGAAGGCGAGCGAGGCCAAGCTCCTCGACGAGGGCCGCGACATCGTGCCCATCCGGCTCATCTACAACGGCGTCGACCTCCAGCGCTACGACCACCAGGAACCGTGCTGCACGCTGCCCGAGGAATACGGCATGGAGCCCGGCTCGCAGATCGTCGGCGTGGTCGCCCGGCTGGAGCCCGAGAAGGGCCACCCGACCCTGCTCGAGGCGTGGCCGGGCGTCCTGCGGGCCGTGCCCGACGCGTATCTCCTGATCGTGGGCGAGGGCAGCCGTCGCGACGCGCTCGAGGCGCAGGCGCGCGAGCTGCGGATCGCCCACCGCGTCGTGTTCACCGGCCGGCGCGATGACGTCCCGGCCGTCACCGCCGCGCTCGACGTCGCCGTTCTCCCGTCCTATCGCGAGGCGCAGGGCCTGACCATCCTCGAGGCGATGGCCCTCTCGCGACCGGTCGTCGCATCCGATGTCGGCGGCATCCCGGAGATGGTCGACGACGGCGTCACCGGTCTGCTCGTCCCGCCGCACGATGCCGCCGCGCTGACGGCCGCGATCGCCCGCCTGCTGACCGATCACTCGTACGCGGACATGCTCGGGCGGGCCGGTCACGACCTCGTCCACGACCGCTTCTGCATCGAGCTGATGGTCGATGCCGTCGCGACCATCTACGACGACGGCGCTCGCCGGCTGCGCCCGGCCGAGGTCGCGGCAGTCTGATCCGGCGGTCCGACAGGACGCCGCTCGACCCGTACCAATGACTCGGTGCGCTTCTGCACCGCTGCCCGCTAGCATCCGCGAGTGAAACTCTCCCGGCTGTGGATGTTCCTGGCCGTGGCCCTGCCCGTCATGGCCACGCTCATCGGCAGCCTCGCCACCGTCGACCTGACCTATCTCATCCGCGCCGGCGAGGAGATCCTCGCACCGGCGCGATCCCGAACGTCGATACCTGGACGTTCACGGCGACGGGTCTGCCGTGGGTCGACCAGCAGTGGGGCGACGGAGGTCGTCTTCGCGACCGTCTACCGCCTCGGCGGCTGGACCGGGCTTGTCCTGCTGCGCGCGATCCTCGTGGGGATCATCTTCGGTTGCGTCTATGCGATCTGCCGGCGGCGCGGCGGCCTGTCGCCGCGGACTTCGGCGCTGTTGACCCTCCTGACGTTCAGCGTGGCAGCGGTCGCGCTCGGGCTTCGGGCGCAGGCACTCGGGATGACCTGCTTCGCGATCCTGCTCCTGCTCGTCTCGGAGCGTCGGGCACACCCGCGTCTGTTGTGGGTGATCCCGCCGCTCGTGCTCGTCTGGGCCAACCTCCACGGCAGCTTCTTCCTGGCACCGCTGGTCCTCGGCCTGGCCTGGCTCGAGGACCTCGACGACCACGTCCCGCATCCTCATCGCACCCTGGTCGTGGCGATCGTGTCCGCGCTGGCCGCGTGCATCACCCCGTTCGGACCGTCCGTGTGGGTCTACGCCGCCGGGCTGACGACCAACTCCGCGGTCACCAACGACATCGCCGAATGGCAGGCGACATCGATCCGGACGATCCCCGGGCTGCTGTTCTTCGGCTCGGTCTTCGGCGTCGTCGCTGGTGATCGCCAGACGGGGCCGCGCGACGCCATGGCCGACCCTCGCCTGGCTCGCGGTGTTCTTCCTGATCGGTGTCTATGCCGCGCGCGGGATCGCCTGGTGGCCGCTGGCTGCCGTCTTCGCGGTCGCGGGGCCTGCTGGCCGATCCGGAGCGCGCACCGGCCACGCCGGAACCCGAGGCGGCGCCGCTCTTCCGGCGGCTGAACGCGGCGATCGTCGTGCTGTTCGTCCTCGCCGGGATCGCGCTGCTCCCGGTCTGGCGACCGGTCGACCCGAAGACGCAGGCGCCGACGGGCCTCCTGGTCTATGCGCCACCAGGGATCACGGCCGCGCTCCGCGACCTGGCGAAACCCGGTGACCGCCTGTTCAACCCGCAGGAGTGGGGCTCGTGGTTCGAATTCGCGCTGCCGAACCTCCCGGTCGCCATGGATTCGCGGATCGAGTTCTACCCGCCCGACGTGTGGCGTGACTACAGCGGCGTCCTCGCCGGCAGCGACGGCTGGGAGCAGCGGATCGCCTCGTGGGGTCCGACCATCGCCGTGATGGCGAAACGGGACCAGGCCATCGTCGACCGCTTCGCGGCGCTCGGCTGGCGCTCCGTCTACACGGACGCGGACGGGTCGATCATGGTCGCGCCGGGCCGGTAGCCGCCTGACCGCGCCGGCGCCTGGTCCGGGTCGAGACAGGACCATCGAGGCCCGATGCCAGCGACGCACCGGACTGCTAGCATCGGCCCCATGACCGAGCGTTCCGCGACCCGACCGGGGGATGGTCGTGCGGTCCCAACCTGGTTCGTGCTCGGCCTGGTGGGGATGGCGGCCATCCTCGCCTACATCGCGCTGTGGAACGGGGTCGCCCGCACGGGCTCGCTCTTCGGCGATCGATCTGATCGCCTACACGAGCGCGGCAGACCGCCTGGCCGCCACCGGATCGCCCTACCATCCCGCGCTGTTCGCGGGTCCGATCGTGAGCGGCGACGACATCCCGATCGGGTACTTCTACCCGCCGGTGCTCGCCCAGGTGTTCCTGCCGCTGCGCGAGATCCCGCATTTCACGCTGGCCGTCGGCTGGTCCGCCGACGCAGGCCGTCTGTCTCGCCATCCTGCTGCCGCTCATCCTTGCCGGACGGTTCGGCCGTGACCCTGAACGGTGCACTCCTCGCGATCGGCTTCGGCCTCGTCTTCTACCCGCTCCAGATTCGCCATCTTCGGCGGCAACGTCAGCGGCTGGCTGGCGATCGGTGTCGCGATCTCCCTCGTCAACGGCCCGCGCATCGGCGGGAGCCGTCGCCGCGGTGGCGACCGCCGTGAAGCTCCTGCCGCTCCCGATGTTCGCCGCGGCACTCACGGATCGGCGAGCACGACTCACGGCGGTCGCTCCCGCTTGCGCTGATCGTCGCCGTGTCGGTGCTCGTCGCCCCGCAGGCGTGGGCGGACTTCGTGACGATCCTGCCGAACATCCTGCGGATCGGGACGGCATCGCGGCTTCACGAACCTCTCGCCTGCGCACACGCTCGACGAGTTCGGCCTCGCTGGGACTCGGCTTGCTGATCGGCTGGGTCCTGGCCCTCGGCTTCGGCATCGCGGCCGTCATCACGGGGATGCGCGAGGGCTACTCGAATCGCGTGATGGCGATGGCCGTCTTCTCGGTCACCTTCGCCTCGTCCACGCTGTGGGACCACTATCTCGCGGTCCTGGCGCCGCTCATCCTGTGGGCCTGGCCGGCTGGCGGGGACCCGCCAGCGCGGTGCGATCGCGGTCTTCGCCGTGCATCGCGATGCGGCCTGTGGACGCAGATCGGCCGCAACCCCGAGTACCGCGCTCGCGCTGCTGGTGTCTCTCATCATGTGCAGCCGTCGCGATCGCGACCATTCGCGAGCCAGTGGCGCAGTCGCCAGGTGGCATGGGCGCGGCTTCCGGTGGGCTCGACCTGATGCGCGACCGTGCGCCGACTTCTCGATCGACGGCCGTTCAACTCCCCGTGGATCGCGGAGATGGTCGGCCCGCTACGGGCTGCCGTGGTGGTTCGCCATCGAATCCGTCCTGGGCATCGCCGTCGGCGTCCCAGGACACGAGGTACCTGTTCTTCGATGCGCGGCTCTATCTCGAGGCGACGCGGGTCTGGCTCGCCGGCGGCGATCCCGTGGAATGTCCAGATCGCCGGGAACTACTTCGCGGCACCGCCGCCGACCCTGCTCGCCTTCGCGCCGTTCACGGTCCTGCCGGCGGACACCGCCGTCGCGCTCATCGCCCTGGCCGTCATCGGCGGCGCGGTCGCGACGATCCGATCTGCTCCACCTGCCGTGGTGGTGGCTGCTCTTCCCGCCGCTCGTCCAGTGCGTGCTGTCCGGCAACGTCCAGTCCCTGATCGTGCCGCTCATCCTGCTGCCTGCCGGTGGGCTCGCCGTCATCCTGAAGATCTACGCCGGGCTGCCGCTGGCGATCCTGGGCCGCTGGCGCTCGCTGGTCGCCGCCGCCGCGATCATCGTCGCGACGATCCCAGTCCTGCCGTGGTCGACCTACATCAGCGAGTTCGCGCTCATCTCCCAGCGGCTGGCGGACCAATCGAAGCTGACGCTGCCGATGGGCTTCCTCCTGCTCGTGTCGCCGCTCGTCGTGCTGAGCCTCCTCGTGGTCGGGCGGGAGCGCGCGGCGTGGCTCGTCGTGCCGGCCATCTGGCCGTCGCAGCAGTTCTACTACGGGACGATCGCACTGCCGGCGCGGAGCAAGGTCGCGCTGGCACTGATCGCACTGCCGGTGCCCGGCAACGGGCTGCTCGCCCTCGGAGCGCTGGCGCTCGTCACGTGGAGCAACGGCGATCGCGGCCTGTTGGGCTCCGTTCAACCTGCGGCGGGCGACGTGAGGGTTCGCGGCCCAGACCGACGATGGACTCCGAGGGAGCGAGTTGAAGGCGCCCCTGCCCGTACCGGCGTCGCCCGGTTGGCGACCGTCGATCGCGCCATCCTCCACCGCACCCGACCTCGCGCAGCGAGTCACGCAGACCGCACGGTGAGCTCGTCGACGCGGTGGTCGCTGGTCGTTGCGGGCGAGTCGTTGCTCCTCCTGTTCCTCCTCCGGTTCGGAACCACATTGTTCGCGGATTCCGTCCAGCACCCGGTCCAGCTCGTCATCCTCGCCGTCCTCGGTGGGATCGGCTGGTTGGTGGTCCTCGTGCGACCCAACCTCCTGCCCACCCTTCTCGTCGTTGCGCCGTTGCCGATCCTCGCGTCCGTGGCGGTCACATCGATCAGCAGTCCGTATCCAAGCCTGAGCGGATGGGCCACGTGGCAGAGCGCTGCGTACGTCGGGATCGCCTGGCTATTGGCCATCCAGGCCAGCCACCCGGTCGGGCGGCGCAACCTCATCGCCGTGCTGGCGATCGTCGTCACGATCGTGATCGCGTACTACCTCTTTGTGGTCACAGTTGCCTGGAGCGAGTGGCTTGCCAACGGATTTCCGTTGACATCGGTCCCGCTGCGCCCGGACTACACGGGAGGCTGGGTGTTCATCCCGGCGTGGCTGGCCGACGTGGTCGTCCTTTGCGTGCCCGTCGTCTCGGTCTCGCTGTGGCAACGCGGGGCTCGAATCCCTGCCGTGGTCCTGATCGGGTCCGGGCTCCTGGCCATCGCGCTCTCTGGCACGAGGTCCGTGCTCCTGTTGGTCGTGGCAGTCGCCGCGCTTGGCGCAGGCGTCCTGATCGGGAACCATGGGGATCGGCGGGCGAAAGTGCTGTCGGGCCTCGGGCTTGTGGCCGTCGTGGTCTTGGCCACGTCGCTTGTGCTCATGGCCCGTGACGGAGGACTCGCTGGGGGCCGCTCATCGTCGATCGCGAGCGCGATCGACCGATTTGTGGCGTCGCCCGTCGTCGGCTCCGGGCCCGGGACCTACGGCGTTGAACGAATGAGTGATCCCGTTGACACGTTGTTCAACCTCGCCCAGGCCGATGCGCTGAACGTCGTTCTCACCAGCGCCTCGGATTCGGGGATCGTCGGACTAGTTGGCCTCGGCCTGTCGGTCGCCGCCTATGTGATCGCCAGCCGACGTGCCTGGCGGAGGACGCCGACCGGTCGGCCCATCATCGTGGCCGCCTCGATCGGCGTCGTCGTCTTCGCCGGCCACTCTCTGGGAGAGTTCGTCTTCGGCTTGATCGGGTCGATCTTGCTCTTGATCGCCGTGGTGTCGATCGCTGCGACTGACGATGGGATTCACGAACCTGCGAAGGCTCCGAGGCCGCGGTGGCTCTCCGCGGGTCTTGTCGCTGGGATCCTTGTCATCGTTATCAGTTCGGTGGTGTTGTTGAAGAACGAGATGACTCGCAGCGACCTTGCTACAGCCGAGGGCCTCATCGAGTCATCGCCGAACGCAGCCCTCGCCGCTTCCTGGGAGGCTACCGACAAGTCGCCGGACAGCGTCCCCGCTTGGTGGGTGCGGATGGTCGCAGCAGATGCCGCCGGGGAGACGGAAGACTCGATCGCCGCCGCCCGTCGGACCGTGGAACTCGAGGGATTTGGCCAGGAGTGGCTTTCCCTGGCCATCCTTCTCGACCGCGCTGGCGACGCCGTCGGCGCGCGCGACGCCGTTGATCACGCGGTGGCGTCCACCGTTGTGGATCCGCTCGTCGAACTCAACGCCGCCATCTTCTACGACAAGATCGGAGCCGACACGGAAGCGAAGGTCGCCCTCTCAAGGCTCCTACAGGCTCGCGCAGATATCGAGCCGGCCCTGGCGACGACCTTGCCACAACTTAATGCCATCGCGAGGGCCGTGCGAGGCGACGCCGCCCGGGCAGTCATGGAAAGTGGGGACGCGAGCACCGCCTTCCTGATCGCGCTAGCAGGAGAGGACCGCGACCTCGCGGCAGTTCTGCAACAGCAGGTCGCGGCCAGGGATCCCGTCGCGGGCGAGTACTGGCGAACCATCACCGCCGCATGGTTCGGCGATGCCGATGCGCGGGCAGCCACCAATTCGCAGGCCCTCGCGCATCCGACCGGTGTCTCGCTCGCCTGGGCATGGAGGATGGCAGTCCGTGCCTGCGATCCATCGGCAGCCTACCGTTGGGAGCGAGCGATCCACAGCCTCGAGGACTACTGGCCTTCGATGCCGATCGCGATCGGCACCTCTCCTGATTCAGCGTGGCGTCCTTGCCGCCTCGCTACCCGGCACAACCATGGGGCATGGACCATCCGCTGCACCCGTACGTGACGGGGATCTGGACCTACAGCCTCGACCGTCCCACGTGCGCCCGGCCATAGCCCGGAATCGACGAGCAAACCGGTGTTTCGAGGCAACTCAGGGAGACCCACGTATTCACGAAGCTACTCCTCACGGCTAAGGTGACCCGGTGATCCGACACCACCTTGAAGCGCTACGCCTGTCCATCATGTTGGCGGACGGGGTCACGGCTGCCCTGCTGTTCGGGATCCTGGCGTTGTTTCGATACGGCGAGGCTGAGTGGGACACGCTCTGGCGGGTACTCGGGGTCGACCTATGGGCAGCCGCCGCCTTGTACGGTTGGGTGTGGGTCGCCGCGCTGTGGTATCACGGACTGTACGAGTTGCGGCTCCGTTGGCAGCTCCGGACAGAGGTTCGGGGCATCATCCGCGCGACGGTCTTCGTGGCCCTATTCGTGCTGAGCTTGCTCTTCGTGATCAGGCGGGAGGATGTCAGCCGACTCTTCCTCGTCGTCCTTTTCGTCGCTCAGCCCACGCTCACCACGCTCTCGCGAGTGGCGATGCGCCGATTTTCAGCCACTTTCGTAGTCGGGGCCGGAATCACAGCTACATGCTCATCGTCGGGGCCAACAGTGTCGGCCAATCCTTCGCGGACAAGGTCGAGGCCCATCGCGCGCTGGGGATCCATGTCGTCGGTCACCTCGTGGCGCCAGATGAGGACCCGACAAGCGTGACGCGGCCGATCCTTGGCGCGGTCGATCAGATCGCCGAGATCCTCCACCAGCGCCCGATCGACGAGATCGGGATGTGCCTGGCGGTCGAATCGAGGGACCTGGCCGAGGCAGCGACACGCTTGTGCACCGAAGAGGGCAAGGTCGTGCGAATCCCCACTGTGCCGCTCGAGATGATCGGAGCCGAACGTTCCACGGAGGAGTTCGACGGACTGCTGGTCCATTCGACCCTCTCCGGCCCGCCCCGCACGCTTGGACTTATCGCGAAGCGCGGCGTCGACATCGTCTTGGCCGCAGCCGGGTTGGTCGTCCTCGGGCCTTTGATGCTCGCCGTGGCGGCGGCGATCTGGCGCCTGGAGGGTCGCCCGATTCTGTTCAGGCAGACGCGCATCGGGCGCCACGGAAGACCATTCACCATGTACAAATTCCGGACGATGCAACGGGACGCCGAGCACCGCCTGTCGGACCTGGAGGCTCTCAACGAGAGGCGTGGCCCAGCCTTCAAGATCAGCAATGACCCCCGAATCACGCGTTCGGGCCGCATTCTCAGAGCGTCGAGCATCGACGAGCTGCCGCAGCTCTGGAACGTGCTCCGCGGAGATATGAGCCTCGTTGGCCCTCGTCCGGCGTTGCCGCAAGAGATCGCTGAGTACGACGTCTGGCATCGTCGCCGCCTCTCGATGAGCCCAGGGATCACTGGCCTCTGGCAAGTGCGCGCCAGGCAGGCAGACGACTTCGATGTGCGGGCACAACTCGACCTGGTCTACATCGACACGTGGTCGCTCCTTCTCGACCTGAAGATCATGCTTCGGACGATCCCTGCGGTGATTGGTGGTAGCGGCCGTTAACCATCTGAGCCACTACGTACCGAAGTCTAGGGACTAGGAGCGGTGTACGACGACACGCAATTTGGTTTGATCCGGAGACTTGAACTCGATGCCGTCAGGCGATGGTTCAGGTCTGGTCAGCGCGTACTCGAGTTGGGCGGCGGCAACGGGTACCAGGCGAGTCTGCTCAGGTCCTGGGGCTGTGATGTTGCCTCGATAGACATCGCACCCGGTGACGCCTGCGTCTTCCCGGTGCAGCAATATGACGGAGCCAATATTCCGTTCGGCGATGACACATTTGACGTTGTCTTCTCTTCGAACGTTCTCGAACACATCGAAGACCTCTCGGGGATCCTTGCTGAAATCAAACGGGTCCTGAAGCCGAATGGCGTTGCCGTACATGTACTGCCATCGCCGGTCTGGAGAGGCGTGACTCACGTCGAGCGATATGCCGTCTGGCTGCGCGATCGGTTCCCCTCATCGACAGTCGCGAGCCGGGGACCTGACGCGGCAGCGCGTTGCGAGGAGAAGGGCGGCGCAATGGGTTTCGCAATGAGAGCGACACTCGGCGAGCCACACGGCGAGTATTCGAGCGCGCTGGCCGAAGTCTACTATTACAGCTCCTTCCGTTGGACGAGAACCTTTCGAGAGAACGGGTTCGACATTGAAAGTGTTGACGGCGGTCCTCTTTTCTATTCGGGTTTCGGCCTACTCCCCATCATTCGCATCAGCCAAAGGCGCCCGCACCACTCGTCGATGGTGCGCCTCGACCTTGACCATAGTCGTTCGGCGCATTGCGTCCTAATGACGTGGTCGAACACGGACGCGTTGCCGCCATCGGTCATGATTTGTGGTTCGATTACCCCTTGTTGTGGTACCCCTTCGTGGAGGGATCCGTGAGAACGCCTCGCGGGCCCGACATCGGATGGCCACGTGCCGCGTCGACGGAGCCAACCAGTGGCTGATCGAGAGCCGACCAGGTTCTCGTTTGGCGAGAACTGGCAGAAGTACCTCGATGCGATCCCGCCCCAGGCGGTTCGTAACATGGCGGCGTACGTCGGCGACTGGCTGGGCAGGGACCTCACGGGTTACCGACTCATCGACATACGGATCCGGTCAGGGTCTGACATCACTGGTGTCGTTCGAGTCGGGGGCTGATGTGACCAGCATCGACGTCGACGAGGCGTCGGTCGCCGCGACCCATCGACTGTGGGGCGAGGCAGGGAGGCCCGGCAGTTGGACCGTCCGCAAGGGGTCAATCCTCGATGATGAACTCGTCAACGACCTCGGCACGTTCGATGTGGTCGTCTCGTGGGGGGTGCTGCACCATACGGGGGACGTCTGGCACGCGATTGACAACGCTGCGCGCCTTGTACGGCCAGACGGTCGGCTTTGGATCGCGTTGTACACGAAGACATATCGGAGCCCCAAGACCTTGCGCTCGAAGCGCCGATATATCCGCTCGCGTCCAATCGTCCAGAAGGCACTCCGGGGGCGGTATGCAGCGGAGCTCGTGGCCAGGCCGCCCTCCACGGTGACCTTGGTACATCCGGCACTATCGCCGGGAGCGCGGAATGGACTGGTGGCGCGACATCGAGGATTGGCTCGGCGGGCTGCCGTACGAGCCGGTTGGCCCCGGTGAGGTTATTGCCCGCCTTCGGCCGCAGGGCTTCGTGCTGGAGCGTTTGCAGGACGCTCTCGGTGAGGGCGCGAACGACGTCTACATGTTCCGCCACCAAGCTCCCGTCACTTTGGAATAGACGAGCTGCCGGCGTCCGTCGCGGAGCCTACGCTTGGTCGTACGGCATCAACCCTTCTCCGCGGCAATAGATGTCGTTCCCACTCACGTTGTTGACAAGTTGAGAGCCCTCGTGCTCGGTATGGGGTTGTCGAAGCTCCATTCCGACGGAGGGCTCTCATGCTCCATCGTACGGCCAAGCTGACGCCGTTCGGCCGACGGCTCCTGGTCGATCGGGTCCTGATCGAGGGCTGGCCGGCCGGCAACCGCGGCCGAGATGCTCGGGGTCAGCCGGGCGACCGCGTACAAGTGGCTGCGCCGCTATCGGACCGAAGGCGCGGCCGGGCTCGAGGACCGCTCGGCCCGACCGCACCATCGGCCACGGGCACTGCCCGAGCGCGAGGTCCGCCGGATCCTGGTCGCGCGCCGTCGCCTGCGCGTCGGTCCGCATCGCCTGGGTCCGCTCCTCGGCCACTCCCGCTCGACCGTGTACGGCGTCCTGCGTCGGCACGGTGTGAGCCGCCTCGCGCACGCCGATCGGCTGACCGGGCTTCCCGGTCCGCTATGTCCGCGAGTGCCCGGGTGAGCTGATCCACGTCGACGTGAAGCGCCTCGGGCGGGTACCACCCGGCGGCGGTCACCGGATCCTCGGTGACGAGGCGCGCAAGGACGCGGGTCGGCTACGACTACCTCCACGTCGCGATCGACGATGCCAGCCGGGTCGCCTACGTCGCGGTCCGGCCCGACGAACTGGCGGCGAGCACCGTCAGCTTCATCGCGGAGGCCGTCGCCTTCTTCGCCGACCAGGGTGTCCGGGTCGAGCGGGTGATGACCGACAACGCCTGGACCTACACCCACTCGAAGCCGTCGCCGCGCTGCTTCGCCGACCTCGGCATCCGTCACGTTCGGACCCGGCCGCGACGGCCGCAGACCAACGGCAAGGCCGAGCGGTTCATCGGGACGATCCAGCGCGAGTGGGCCTACGCCCGCCTCTTCCGGTCGAACGAGGAGCGCCTGGCCACGCTGCCCGGCTGGGTCGATGCCTACAATCGACGCCGTCCCCACGCCGGGCTCGATGGCCAGACGCCGCTGTCGGTCCTCGTCAACAAGGTCGAGGAGAACGACAACTAGACGCGAGTGCCTCTGCTAACCGTCGGCCGCCTCACCTGCGGTAATTGGTTTCTGAATCGTCGCGATAAGCGTGTGGCCGTACCCATCTAGCCAACCTCGTTGTCGCATTCGGTTGCGGATTGGCGAGCCGAGGGGCGAAAAGACGGTGAGGCCAGTCCCACCTTCACCAAGGCGTTTCGAACGCGCAGTCTTACTCCGCGTTCAGCGGCAAAGACTCCACACATTCGAATATCGAGAGCGTCTCGCTCGCTCAATCGGTCGAATGCCAAGGTCACCCTCGCCCCGAGCCGCGATGCCAGCCAATGGAATGGTGTCGCATCCCATCTGGAGATGTGATGGGGCGGGTGATCTAGGACTTCGAAGCTCGCTGGACGGAGGCGGCCAAGATACGGAACGCTCATCACGAGCAGTCCTCCGGGCTTAACACACGCAAATGCCGCCGAGACGAAGGGAATGATCGGTTGCACATGTTCGACGACCTGGAACATCGTGACGACGTCGAATCCACCGGCATGCCCGAGAGCGAACCGTTGCACTGACTCGGTTCGGACATCGATGCCTCGTCGTCGAGCATCAGTGGCCGCCGTCTCGTTCTGCTCCAGGCCGATTGAGACAGCACCGACGCGGGATGCCGCGGCGACGAAAGTTCCCAAACCGCATCCGACATCAAGGACTCGCATCCCTGGACGGATCAGATCCAATACGACTTGAAACTCGGGCTTGTCCTCGTGGTAGAAGTGCTCCTCTGTGCGCATCAAGGTTCCCCAGAAGTCGCTGTCACCTGCCACCGCGGGGGAGAAGTACTGGAGTCCGCAGGTTATGCATTGCCAGAGCTGCGCCCGACCATCCGGGGTGTGGCGTTCGACGATATCTGGCGCGAAACGGACTGCATAAACGGACTCGAGCGTTCGCCAGATCGTTGAAAACGCCACGGTCGATACGAGTTCGCGCGAAACGTTGTTGCACATCGGGCATGGCCCACCCGCCGAAGTCGCACTCGAAGCTCCAACGACCGCGACTTCATTCCGCGAACGCCCGATTTGTCTCACGGCTGCTCGGTCCCTGGTCCTGCCTGGATGAAAGCGCTGCAGGTCTGAAGATCCTCATCGCCAAGCCATCGCCAATCACGGTGCAGCTGTTTGCGGCCGATGCCTGGCGTGTCGCCTTCCAGGTCCAATGAGAGAACGCGGAATCCGGTTCGCTCCATGGCAGCAAGATGCGCCGATAACGGTTGCCGATTGATCATCCGTGGGCGACCTGCCACTAGTCGCCACTGGCGTTCCGAGTAGGTCCAGTGTCCGTTCCAACTGGTCGACGTGTGATGAGATCGGAAGTCAATCTGATGGGAGAGATATCCGCCCGGTCGTAGCCAGCGGGCCATCGCGAAATAGGTCGCATTGACATCAGCAACGTGTTCCAAGACTGCCTGCGAGATGATCAGATCAGCACTCGCGTGCTGGCAGGACCGACGAGTCGTCCCAAGGTGCGACGTATCGGATGCAGCCGTCAGTTTCCCGTTATCGCGCGGCGCAGTCGAGCGACCCGGAACAGGTCGAGCGCGGGCGTCAGCCGTGTGTCGGAGAGGACCTCCGCCGGAAAGCTGTAGTCGGCGAGGCGTGGCCGGATTTCCGGGAACTCGAGGTTGTCCGGGATGGGGCTTCGTTGGTGGAGCAGCTCCACGAGGCCGTCGAAGACCGCGATGTTCGACTGGCTTCGGGCGAACGCCACCTGATCGAGCGCGACGTACTCCTCCGCGCCTGTCAGCAGCGAGGCAAGCCCGACGCCGATCGAGTCCCCCGGTCCCAGCTCCACGATCGATCGAAGTTCCGTCGGTAACCCGGCCTCGGCCGCCTTCACGAGGTGGCGGAGCCACACCGAGTAGCAATAGCGGGCGGAGCCGCTGCCGCCCGTCCGTTTGACGCGGCGAGTTACCTTCCTCGCCAGTAGTCGAGCCGAACCGATTGCCGCATCGACGGCCGTCGGCGCGGAGCGCCGGCTCGGACTCATCCGGACCGGCCCGGCGAGATCTGCATGCGAACGCGCCAATCGCTCGTCGACGGCTGCCGGCGACCAGGCGTCGAAGGCAGACGGCGCGGGAGGCGTCGGTGGCGCGACGAGCGTCGAAGCAGAGAGCCTCCCACAGCCCTTCGCCGGACCACGGGACGATGCGAACCTGAGCCCCGTCCACCTCCTGAAGCCCGACTGATAGCGTGGCGACGACGGGACGGCCGGACGCCAGTGCCTGTACGACGACCTGCGAGACGCCCTCCGCTCGTCCGGCATGGACGAATTGGTCGGACGCAGCGAGCAGCCGCGATGGGTCATCCAGATAGCCGAGCCATCGAACGGCGTCCGCCACTCCGAGGGTCGCCGCGAGACGTTCCAGGGCAGCTCGTTCACGGGCCGTCGCCGGCGACGGCCAGGACGACCTCGCCATTTCAGACCGGACTCAACTCCTGGATCAGCGTCGACGCGCTTCCGCTTCTCGAGCGCCCGATCGCGGCGAGGACGGGCGTGCCCGACCGGCAGACGGAACGAATCGCGAAGGTTGTGGACGTCGCCCAGGCCGATGTCGCGGACCGAGAGGAACAAATCGGATCTTGATCGGCGAGCGGATGTCACCGTGTACTGGTCGGGCGCCCAACCCCCGCCGCCAGGTAGTCCTCTCGAAGTCCTACGCCGACGGTGGATGCTAAATCCCGATCCGTGGTCCGGGCGCAATCCCGCTCCGCCAGGAGATAGAGCTGCGATGGGATCGCCCCGTACGCCTGGCCGAACGACGACATATGCACCGTGTGGACGAGCTGCCGCCTGCCGCCTTTGGATGCCAGTCGACCGAGGGATCCCGCCTTCGATTGATGAGTGTGGACGATGTCATAGCGGCCCGCCTGGATGAGGTGGCGAAGCTGGCGAAGTGCCAGCAGGTCGAGATCGGGGCGAACCTCGCGCACGAAGTGCGGGACGACGTGGACGGTGAGGTCGGTTGGAAGGTCGCTTCTGTCGCTTTGGACCCCGACGGCGATGTGCACCTCGTGGCCGGCCCGTCGTTCCCAATCGATCGTGTGCAGGACATTCTTCTCGCACCCACCGTGCTGGTGACGAGTCACGATATGCAGGATCCTCAGGGATCGAGGAGACCGGCCCGTCACTGTTCGAAACCCGGGATCTGCCAGCAGTCGCGCCACAGCTCGAATTGCAGGAGCAGCCAGATCTTCTGTCCCTCGTCACGACTGCCCGCCATCTGCGTCTCGACGAGTCTTGAGACCTCGTGCGGATCGAAGTACCCGCCCTCTTCGAGCCGGCCCGGCGCCAGTCGTTCCTTGACCAATGGCGCAAGTGATCCGCGCAGCCAGTCGTTGAGCGGTACGCCGAAGCCCCGCTTGGGGCGGTCGATGACCCGGTCCGGCAACCGCCCTCGCATCGTCTCTCGAAGCAGATGCTTGCGCGTCCAACCTCGAAGTTTGAGCGAGGCGGGAACAGTGGAGAGGAAGTCGATCAGATCGGGGTCTAGGAAGGGGGCACGCACTTCTAGCGACGTGGCCATGCTCGCGCGGTCCACCTTGACCAGGATGTCGTCCTGAAGGTAGCCGCGGACGTATGCGGCGATCGTTTCCTCTGCCGACCCTGATACCGAAAGGCGATCCAGCCCGAACGACTCATCGACGTCACTGAACGCCGATGGCGGCAGTTGGCGGCGAACGGGCCGGGCAAGCACGGAACGTGCCTCGCCATGGAATGAGCCTAGCCGCCGCAGGAGCCGATGACTGGGAATGTCGTCCAGTCCCGCGAAAAGGCGCCAGGCGCGAGGCGTGATGCCGGGGATCGGCTCGCGGCGAGCTGTTCGAGCCAGGATGGAGCGGACGGAGCGGGGGAGTCGGTCGACCTGCCAGATCAGCTTGAGCGCCTGGTAGGTCTTGTAGCCCATCAGTAGTTCGTCACTGCCATCGCCGCCAGGGCGACCGTGACACCTTCTCGGGCGACGGTGCTCAACAGGTACGTTGGAAAGATCGACTGGTCGCCCATCGGTTCGTCGAGTAGTTCCGGGATCTTTGGCACCAGCGCCTTGACCCGATCCTCCGAGAAGACTTCCAGGTGGTGGTCCACGCCGAGGTGCCGCGCCACCAACCGCGCGTAGTCCGACTCATCGAACCTGGGATCCTCGAAGCCGATCGAAAAGGCCTTCGTGCGGGTGGCCGCCTTTGTCATGTAATAGCCGATCGCGCTCGAGTCGAGCCCGCCGCTCAGGAAGGCGCCGAGAGGCACGTCGGAGATGAGCCGCAGGCGAACGCTGTCCTCGAGCAACCGCCGCACTTCGCGCGCGCATTCTTCTTCGGAAAGCATCGTCTGCGCAGCGGGCATAACGTCCCACCACTGGCGGACGGCAATGTCCTTCCCGCGCACACGCATCGAATGTCCCGGCAACAGTTTCCGAATACCGCGGTACATCGTGTCTGGAGCGACGGCGTGTCCGTACGCCAGGTAGTTGAGGAGTCCCTTCGGATCAACGTCGCGAACGATATCGGGATGCGCGAGGATGGCTTTGATCTCGGAGGCAAACACCAGGCGGCGGCCGTCGACGAAATCGTACAAGGGCTTCACGCCGACGCGATCGCGCGCAATCCGAGGACGTCCTCGCGCTCGTCCCACAGCGCGATGGCGAACATGCCATTCAAGCGGCCGAGTACCGCCTCTCCCCATTCTTCGTAGCCGTGGACGATCACCTCCGTGTCGGAGTGTGTGGTGAAACGGTGGCCCCGCGCGACCAGGTCGTCGCGAATGTCCTTGAAGTTGTAGATTTCGCCGTTGTAGACGACGACGTGGCGGCGCGCCTCGTCCCACATCGGCTGCGTGCCGCCCTCGATGTCCAGGACGCTGAGGCGGCGCATCCCCAGGGCGACACCGTCCTCTGGCAGGATCGCAAACCCGTCCTCGTCGGGCCCGCGGTGGACGATGGTGGTCGTCATCGTGTGGATGGGCTCGGTGAAGCCATCACCGTTGCCTACCAGCGCGACGATGCCGCACATCAGTACGCGTCCCCGGCGATGCGTCGTGTCAACGCTGTCATACAGTTCGCCACGCGCGTACAGGCAAGCGAAGGGCGATGACTATCAGGGCTGACGCACCGAGGACGACGGTCGCTTGCACTAGATCAGGCCACGTCGGCATCAGCAGCAGAGTCACGACCATGGTGGCGAGCGCTATCCCCGCTCCGCCGGCCGCGGCGCGTCGAAGAAGTCGGTGTCCATCTTCAGGCACGGTGACCTGTCGGAATGTCACTGGCCAGATGAGGGCAAGGGTGGCGACAGCGCCCAGCGAGAAGGCCACCGCAACCCCATTTGCGCCCGCCACTACGCCGCCCACGATCGTCAGTGTCGCGGTAACGACGAACCGAAAGGCACTCACGCGAATCGCCAACCAGTTGTGTCGGCCGGCGACCAGGCCCTGCGCGAGTATCAGCGCCGTGCCCGCAGCCAGAAATCCGACCACACCGAGTCGAATGATCGGTTACCACAGCCTGTGTGTCGCTCGCGCTGAAACTGCCCCGCTGAAACAGAACTCGAACGATCGTCGGCGCGGCGACCGCCCCCATCGCACCAGCGAAGACGAGGAGCAAGCCCGCGCCCGCGGTGGTCCGCGCAAGCTTCGCCCCGATCTCCATGCGACTCGTCAATCGACTCCAGTCGGCGAATGCTGCCACGGCGAGCCCGCCGACGAGCAACTGCTGCCCGACCTGTAGCCCTTGCAAGCCGTATTGGGCTGTCGCAGCACCAGGTACCGAATCCACGTTCGACATGATGCGCTGGAGCGGCAGCGAGCGCAACGAGCAGGCCGAGTTGCGCCATCGTGGCGAGCGTGAGGACCCGAACCTCGCCAAGACCCCCAGGGACGGTTCGAATTCGTCCGGCCACCAACAACGCAAGGATGGCGATTTCAGCGACGGAGCCCAACGCTAGGAAACCCAGGGTAGAACTCGCGCTCGCGGTCGCAGGTGAGGCGATGAGATAGGCAGCCGCTACGATCGACGGGACGGACGGAGCAGCCGCCGGTGCGAACCGATGGTCACGAGCGAGGGCCACTGTCGCGACGAGCGAGGCGACAACGCGAGCTACCAAGAATGCGCCAGCCGCTCTTATCAGGTTCGCCGTCTCATCCTGGCCGCCACTGATGACGAACGTGAGGCGATCGGCGAAGACGATCGTGACTACGGCGAGGATGGCGGCAATGATCCCGGCGCCTGCCATCAGTTTGAGTGGCCCTCGGTGCAGCCCGCCATCGGTCGTTGTAAGGCGCGGCAAGGCGATCACGTGCACGGTGCCTGAAAGGATGCTGCCCAGCGAGATCGCGGTGACCAAGGCGATGAAGAATGCCGAAGCCTGAGCGCCGGTCCCAACGCGCGTGCGAACAGGATCTGGAAGGCGACGGTCGTTCCATAGTTCAACCACGTGCCCGCCGTGGAGCCGATCATCGCGGGCCGACGATCTCGCGATATGAACGTTCGATCGTGTCCACGACGGTCGATATGCCGTATCGCGCTCGGACAGACGCAGCGGCTGCGGAACCCAATCGGCGTCGCAACCCGACATCATCGATAAGTCGTTGAAGAAATCTTCCATGGCATCTCGATCGCCGACATCGACCAGGATCCCGCTCACGCCATCTTCGATCATCGATTCCGCGGCGCCCACACGGGTCGCGATCGGTGGTAGGCCGACAGCCATGGCCTCGAGCAGGGCATTCGACATGCCTTCCGCGTGTGACGGCAGGACGAAGATGTCAGCGGCGCGGTGGAACGCCCGATGTCCGACGCCCACGGATGGACGCTGATCCGGTCGATCGCGAGCAGCTCCGGGTCGCGTTCGATGGGCGTGCCGCCGACGAGGGCTAGGTGCGCCGTCGGCGACCCGATCTTCCGCCATGCTGCGATGAGGTCATCGATGCCCTTGCCTCTCCTTACTCCTCATTACACTCTTCGTATAAATAACTGTGTAATTCTCATAATAAATAAATCCCACGAGTACCAACGGCGCTCGGCATATAGGCCACCATCCCGCGTCCGGGCGACGGATCATGGTCCTCGGGCGGAGTACCAGCGTGAACCAGACGATGGACCTAGGTGCGCCTGCGCACCTCCCTGCTAAAGTCGGGCTGTGAGTAAGGTTTCCCCGGATCTCGACGTCGTCGTGCTTGGCGGCGGCGGTCATGTCGGTCTGCCCCTGAGCCTTGCCTTTGCCAAGGCCGGCCTGCGGGTGGGTATCTATGACACCAACCAGGCGACCCTCGATCGGATCGCCCAGGGCGACATGCCGTTCATGGAGACGGGTGCCGATGAGCTCCTGCGCGAGCTCTTGCCCACAGGTCGCCTGTCGTTCGGCACGGACGGCTCGATGATCGAACGGACGATGCAGCTCGTCGTGGTCATCGGGACGCCCGTGGACGAGTTCCTCGGCCCATCGATGACGATCTTCGAGAAGGCGGTCGACCAGATCGGACCCCATCTGCGCGAGGGGGCGCTGGTCGCACTCCGGAGCACCGTCTACCCGGGCACCACGGGCTACGTCGCCCAGCACCTCGCCGACCGCGGCTGCGTCGTCGACGTGGCGTTCTGCCCGGAGCGCATCGCCGAGGGTCATGCCCTCGAGGAGCTGTCCTCGCTGCCGCAGATCATCGGTGCCGATACGGATGTCGCGGCCGAGCGTGCCGCCTCCCTGTTCGGGACGCTGGCCTCCAAGACCATCCGGACGACGACCAAGGAAGCGGAGTTGACGAAGCTCTTCACCAATACGTGGCGCTACATGAAATTCGCGGTCGCCAACCAGTTCTTCATGATCGCCGACTCGGCCGGAGTGGACTACACGAACATCCTGAGGGCGATCCGCGAGGACTACCCACGAGCTGCCGACCTGCCCGGTCCCGGCTTCGCCGCCGGCCCGTGCCTGTTCAAGGACACCATGCAGCTGTCGGCCTTCACCGCCGATCACTTCCCGCTCGGCCAGGCGGCCATGCAGGTCAACGAGGGCCTGCCGGCCTACATCGTCTCGGCGCTCGAGCGGCGCTACGGTGGGCTGACCGGCAAGACCGTCGGTATCCTCGGGATGGCCTTCAAGGCCGAGTCGGACGATCCTCGGCGCCTCACTCAGTTACAAGCTCCGCAAGCTCCTGGCGTGGTCCGGTGCGCACGTGCTCGCGACCGACCCGTACGTCATCGACGATCGCCTCGTGGCGCTCGAACGCGTCCTCCAGGAGAGCGACATCCTGGTCCTCGGTGCCCCGCATAAGCCGTACCGGTCGCTCGAGATCGGTGGCAAGGACGTCGTCGACGTGTGGGGAGCCCTCGGCGGAGGCATCCAGCTCTGATGCGCATCCTCGTCACGGGCGCCGCCGGGTTCATCAACGGCTACCTCGTTCCGGAGCTCCTCGAAGCCGGCCACGAAGTGATCGGGCTCGACGACTTCAGCAAATACGGCCGGCTCGCGAAGTCGTACGACGACCATCCGCGCTACCGGTTCGTCGAGGGCGATGCCAAGGACACCGCGCTCATGCGCGAGCTCGTCGCCGACTGCGACCAGGTCGTGGCGGCCGCCGCGATGATCGGCGGCATCAGCTACTTCCACGAATTCGCCTACGACCTGCTGGCCGAGAACGAGCGAATCCTCGCGTCCACCTTCGACGCCGCCATCGCCGCACATCGGTCGGGGCGCCTCGAGCGGATCGTCGTCATCAGCAGCTCGATGGTCTACGAATTGGCGACGACCTTCCCGACGCCGGAGGGCGCCCAGCTGACCTCGCCACCTCCGGTCTCGACCTACGGCTTCCAGAAGCTTGCCTCGGAGTACTTCGCCAAGGGCGCCTGGGAGCAGTTCAAGCTGCCGTACACGATCGTCCGCCCGTTCAATTGCGTCGGCATCGGCGAGCGCCGGGCCGTTCGCGACACGGACGTCATGAGTGGCAACGTCAAGCTCGCGCTGAGCCACGTCGTGCCCGACCTCGTGCTCAAGGTGCTCAAGGGCCAGGACCCCCTCCATATCCTTGGGTCGGGCGATCAGGTCCGCCATTACACGTATGGCGGCGACCTCGCCCACGGCATCCGCCTCGCGATGGAGGCTCCGGTCGCGATCAACGACGACTTCAACCTGTCGACCGCGACCTCGACCACCGTGCTCGAGCTGGCCGAGACGATCTGGCGCAAGGCCCGTGCCGATGGCGCTCCGTTCCGCTTCGTCAGCGACCCGCCATTCGAACACGACGTCCAGCTCCGCGTCCCGGACGTGCGCAAGGCGCGGGAGATCCTCGGCTTCGAGGCGACGACCTCGCTCGACGCGATGCTCGACGAGGTCATCCCGTGGATCCGCGCCGAAGCGGACGACGGACGGATCTGATGGACCCGGTCCGGGCGGCCGCGCCCCCGGCGCCCGAGCTCTCGATCGTGATGCCCGTGTTCAAGGAGGGCGAGGCGGTCGAGCCTGTCCTGCGGGCCATGACCGCGGCGGTCAGCGCGTCGCACGAGATCCTCGTCGTCTACGACTTCGACGAGGACCCGACCGTCCCCGTCATCGAGCGCCTGGCGGCCGAAGTGCCGACGATCCGCGGCCTGCGCAACGACATCGGGCGCGGGGTGCTCAACGCGATGCGTGCCGGGATCGCCGCATCGCGCGGCCGCTACGTCCTGATCTCGATGTCCGACGGCTCGGACGAGCCGGTCGTCGTCGACCCGATGGTCGCACTCGCGCGCGATGGGGCCGATGTCGTGTCGGCCTCGCGCTACATGCGTGGCGGGCACCAGGTCGGCGGGCCGCCGCTCAAGCGGCTGATGAGCCGGACGGCCGGGCTGACCCTGCACTGGTTCGCCGGCGTGCCGACCCACGACCCGACCAACAACTTCAAGCTGTACTCGCGGCGCTTCCTCGATTCGGTGACCATCGAGAGCACGGCCGGCTTCGAGCTGGCGCTCGAGCTGACCGTCAAGGCGACGATGGCCCGCCGCCGGGTGGCCGAGGTCCCGACGACCTGGCGCGACCGGACGGCCGGCCAGAGCAACTTCAAGCTTCGCAAGTGGCTGCCGCACTACCTGCACTGGTACCGGGTGGCCTTCATGGCACGACTCGGTCGCCGTGGGCGCTGAGGCCGGTCCTCTCCCGGCGCATCCGGGTGCCGCCCGCGTTCGACGGGCTCCGGCTGGCGCTCTCGCCCGGATCGGGCTGCCGGCCTGGTTCGTCGTCATCGACCTGCTGTGGATCGTCCGGCGGACATCCTCGGCATCGACGCGGACCACTACCAGCGAGCCGCCAACACGTGGCTCGCCGGCGGCGATCCGTGGTCGGTCACGGCGGGCGGTGGCATCCACTACGCGTCCGCCCCGCACACGCTGCTGTTCTACGTGCCGACCAGCTTCCTCGCCCTGCAGGTCGCGGTCGCGATCTGGGTGGTCATCGGACTCGTCGCGTCGATCTGGATGGTCCGCCGGCTCGAGGCGCCGCTGTGGTGGCTGGCCTTCCCGCCGCTCCTCCAGGCGATCTGGAACGGCAACCCGCAGACGGTCGCCCTCGCGCTGCTGGTGGTCGGCGGGTCCGCCCCGGCCGCCGTGGCCGTCCTCATCAAGCTGTACGCCGCGATCCCGCTCGATCGCCCGGCCCCGGTCGCTCGTCGATCGCGGGCATCGTGGTCGTCGTGACGCTGCCGTTCCTGCCGTGGCAGCTCTACCTCCAGGACGGCCTGGGCGTCTCGGCGCATCTGGTCGACGGCGTGGAACGGCAGTGCCTGGCGGATCCCGATCCTCGTGCCACCGACGCTCCTCGCGCTGTGGGTCCTGCGTCGTGACGGCGCCGAGTGGTTCGCCGTCCCCGCGGCCTGGCCCGCCACCCAGTTCTACTACGTCGCGATGGCCCTCCCGGCGCTCGTCCGGCGCCCCCTGCTCGCCGCGCTGCTCGCGCTCTGCCGTGCCGCTCCTGACGCCGCTCGCGGTGATGGCGACTGGCCGTCCTCGAGGTGCGGCGCAGGGCCGGGCCGCGCTCGGACTCAGACCGACGGCGTCCTGACCGGCTGAGCGTCCGGCTCCGGCTCGCGGAGCAGCAGCCACAGGCAGGCCGACGGCGATACCGATCATCGCGATGGACCCGGCGATGCCGAGGACCCCGGCGACCGGCAGCAGGTCGCCGATCGCCGGCGTCGGTGGGACGGCGGCCAGCAGGTTCAGGGTGAAGACGACGGCGAAGGCGATGGCGAGCGCCCGGACCGGCCGGTCGACCAGCAGGAGCATCAGGAAGATCAGCGCGCCGTAGGCATAGCGCTCGTGCATCGAGGTCAGGAAGCAGAACGCGACGAGCGTCGACGCCGCGAGTCCGAGGATCAGCGTCCGTGGCCGCGCATCGCGCAGGACCGCGACGAAGACCACCAGCTCGAACAGCGCGGTCAGGGCGTAGCCGACGTGGCGGAATGTGACCGGCCCGAGGATGGCGTTGTCGTCGGCCACGAACTGGCCGCCGGCGAACGCCTCCTGGACGAGCCACCACAGATTCCATGCCCGGAGCGACAGGATCGCGAAGATGTCGCCCTGGTACTCGGCCAGGTTCTTCAGGTAGTGGGCCGGGCCGCCGGCCGGGATGAACGGCAGCCAGACGAGGACGATGACGCCGGCCCCGACCGCGGCCGCCGTCAGGAACCCGCGCAGGCCGCCGCGAGCCCAGAACCAGGCGGCGAACGGGACGAGGAAGGGGAGTGCCTGCGGCTTGGTCATGAGCGCGAGTGCGAGGGCCGCGGCCGCCACCGCATTCCGATCCTCGAGCGCGAACACGACCGCCGCCATGGCGAACAGCAGGTAGATGCTCTCGTACTGGCCCCACCAGGCCGAGATGTCGAAGACGGCCGGGACCAGCAGGATCGCGATGGCGGCCGTCACGCCCCAGACGACGCGGTCGCGCAGGGCGTACAGCGCGAGCAGCGCCAGCCCGATGTCCGCCAGCGAGGCGGGCAGCTTCATCAGTGCCCGGATGCCCGGGTCGGATGCGTCGGTGACGGTCTGGAAGGCCGGCTGGATGGCCGCCAGCACGCCCCAGATGTAGGCCATCACCGGCGGGAACGACAGGTTCTGGTCGTAGGCGTTGCCGAGACCACCGACGGCAATGCCGTGGACCCACAGGACGAACTGGTCGAGGTCGCCGCGGAGGCCCTCGGTCGGGAGGAGCGCGACCCGGATGATCACGCCGGCGACCAGCGCGATCGCGAGCGCGACGATCAGGACGGGGAGTGGTCGGTCCGTCCAGCGCCTCGACGGCGCATCGACCGACATCGGGTCAGACGCGACCCGACGCCCAATACCGCTCGGCGGACCCGTCCACGTCACCCAGCTCGGCCATGGCCCGGCCGTAGGCTCGGACCGCATCGGCCATCTGGCGCGTGCCGTCGAACAGGCGCTCCATCTGGCTCTCGTACAGGTTGATGCCCATGATCTTCCGTTCGAGCTGGTCGGTGATGTCGGCGTACTCGGCGGTCACGCTGATCTCCGCCGGCAGGGCGGCCAGGGGTGCCCCGGGCATGTCGTCGATGCTCCGGAAGTCGTTCCACCAGGCGTACGGGAAATCCTCGTAGAACGTGACGATGCCCGCGTAGTCCGGGCCGGGCATCACCCAGCGCCGGCCTTCCTGGAGGAGGCGGATCCCGACCTCGCGGCAGAGCTGGTGGTCGACATGACCACCGACGCCGAGCGGCAGGTAGACCTTCTGCGGTTCGAGCCGGGCGATCTCGCGGCGGAGGAGCTCGTACGGCGCGTCGTCGTCTGCGCGCGGCATCCCGAGCAGCTCGTCGTCACCCTCGTAGCCACGGAAGACGGCGTCAGGCAGGTCGAGGAAGACGATCGACGCCTCGGCGAAGTAGGCGAACCGTTCGTCCTCGAGTCGGCGCTGTGCCATGAGGTCGCCCGCGGCGGCAGCGGCCATGATGTCGTCGGTGTAGACGGCGCCCTGGGTCGGCAGGTCGTCCTCGACCGGCTGGCCGGCCAGCGATTCGTTGCGGATGCTGGCGCGTCGGTACCACGACGAGCGCTGCCAGAAGCGCTTGGCTGCCGCGTCGGCGTCGTTCTGGGTGGCGTCGAGTCGGTCGCTGTCGGCGGCCCAGGCCGGGACGAGCGCGGCGGTCGGCCAGTCGGCGGCGATGTCCGCCCGGTTGAATGCCTCGGTCGCCGGCCACATCGCCTTCGAACCGAATCCGAGCGCCTCGCGCTGGTACGGGGTCAGGCGACTCGACGCGCCATCGCCCGAGAAGACGGTCAGGATGGTCACCGTCTGACCGAGCTCCCTGAGGCTGGCGATGAGGCCGCCGCACGAGAGTGCGACGTCGTCCGGGTGCGGGGCGACGAAGACGTGGGTCATGGCCGGGCGAGTATACCGACCGTGCCCCGCGGTCGCGGGCCGCTCCGGGTCACCCTTCCCACCCGCCGGCGCCGATGAGCGGGACGAAGATGCAGTATCCGTCGGTGCGTTCGTCCCACGTATCGCCGTGGCGCGTCACGACGGTGAGCAGCTGGCGATCGTGCGTGCCGACCGGGATCACGAGACGTCCGTCCTCGCCGAGCTGGTCGCGCAGCTCGGATGGGATGGCCGGTGCGCCGGCCGTGACGATGATGCCGTCCCACGGGGCGCCGGCCTCGTCGCCGAGACTGCCGTCGGCCTCGCGGATGACGACGTCGCCGTCGAGGTCGAGCGAGGAGATGCGCTGCCTGGCGGGCTCGATGAGCGCGGGCTGGCGTTCGATCGAGGTGACGTGCGCGCCGAGCCAGGCGAGGACGGCGGCTTGGTATCCAGACCCGGTCCCGATCTCGAGGATCCGGTCGCCCGGGCTGACGGCGAGGTCCTCGGTCATCCGGGCGACCATGAACGGCTGGCTGATGGTCTGGCCGGCGTCGATCGGGAGCGCCTCATCGGCGTAGGCGGTGCGCCGTCTCGACTCGGGGACGAAGGTCTCGCGGGGGATGGCGCCCATCGCCGCGAGGACGCGTTCATCGGTGATGCCGCGCGCGCGCAGCTGGCTGGCGACCATCGCGGCCCGAGCGCGCCCTGGGTCCGCCGGGGGACCGGTCATGCGGTCGAGGATACGCCGCACCCGAGTCCGCCGATCAGCCCCGGATCAGGAAGGGGACGGTGACGGCGCGACGGACGGGGCGGGCGCCGACGGTACTGCCGACGGGGCGGTCGACGCGGGCGTCGTCGGGGCCGCGCTCGCCGAGGCTGCCGGTGAACCGCTGGCTCCGGCTGATGTGGATGGCGCGACCGAACTCGATGCGATCGGGCTAGAGCTCGCGGCTTCCGTGGGTGCGGGCGTCGGCTTGGCCGTCAGGAAGCCGCCATGGCCGGCGACGAGGCCGTAGAGCAGGATGCCGACGAAGACCACGACCGTCGTGATGACGAAGTACTGCGACGGTCGCTCGTTCATCTTGACCGCGCGCTCGGCCGGGGTCGGCGTGCGCGGAGCGGGTGTGTGATGCCCGACGGCGACCTCCCGTGCCACCGGCGGCAGCGGTCGTGGCGGCCGTTGCTGCGACGCCGGTCGTTGGGGAGTCGTCGGACTCCGGTTCGTCCTCGTCGTCGTCCGCGTCGTCGTTGGATCCGTCGTCCTCCTCGTCGGATCCGGAGTCCGGTTCGGGTGCGGGGGCGGGCGTGGTCTCGTCGGGCTCCGTTGGCTCGTCGGTGGCGGGCGCCTCCTCCGGCGTGCCGTCGGGTCGGTCGGTCATCGGGTCGTGTCACTCCTGGCGGCCGCCTCGATCATCGGGCGCGGCGCGGGCGCCAGTGTACCGAAGGTGCCGAGCCCTCGTCCGTCACGCGTCGCGGACGGCCGGCACGAGAAGCCCGGCCAGGCCGGCTCCGACGGTCACCAGCCCGAAGACAGCCATGACCGGAGCCGGCCCGACGAGCTGCCCCAGCACGGACCCGAGGAGCATCGCGATCGTCATCGACCCGAAGACCAATGCGAACCGGATGCCAACGACCCTTCCCATCAGCTCCGATGGCGTTCGTTCCTGGAAGAGCGTTTGGCTCGGGATGATGAAGATCATGCCGGCAACACCCTGTCCGAATGACAGTCCAATAGCGACGGCCAAGTTGCCCGACAAAGCGAACAAGAAGATCAGGAGACCCCACAGAGCGTAGCCTGCGATGACCATCCGACCCTTCGCAAACCGCGTCTCCAATGAGACCAATCGTGAATCCGCCGATGAGGTTGCCGAGTCCAAGAGCAGTCTCAAGAAAGCCGTACGCGGCCTGCCACCCAAGACCGGACTGGCTGAATGTCATCTGAGCGAAGCTCGGTGTGAGAGCGATGGCAATCCCAAGGGCGAACTGTCCGACCGCGCCCTGCAGCGTATTCGCAAGGAGAACGGTCTCATGGCGGAGGAACTGCCAGCCGATCGCCATTTCGGTCCGGATGGAGGGTCGCCGGTCGACGTCGATGGATCTGCCGTCGCCCGTTTCGCCTGGCCGCGTTGCCACTGAACTGACGACGATCGTCCCGATCAGCGCCGCCGACGCGAGGTACGTCGCGCTGTCGACCCAGAATGCGAGCGGCACGGCGCTCCCGAGGACCGCGACGAAGACGCCGGCAAGGGGATAACCGATGACATCCGCGATCGTCTCGCCGACCCACAAGGCCGAGTTGGCGCTGAGCAGGTCCTCTTCCGGGACGATCCGCGGAAGGATCGCCACGCGTGCCGGCCGGAAGAACACCGAGATCGTCGTCACGAGGAAGATCAGCGGATAGACCAGGATGATGTTGGTGACCGCGGCGACTGGCAACAGCAGGACCAGCGCGGCTCGCAGGACGTCACTGACGACCATGACCTCTTTACGGTCCCAGCGATCCACGAACGTTCCCGCGATCGGGCTCAGCAGCAGGTTCGGGAGCGTGGCGGCGAAGAACACGAGCCCTGTCGCCAGCGCCGAACCGGTCGAGATCGCCACAACGGCGACCAGGGCGAGCTGGTTGAGTCGGTCACCGAACAATGAGATGAGCTGGCCGGCCCACAGGGCCGAGAAGGAGCCGTTGAGCGCGAGCCGGACGTATGGGTGGTGACGAACCCGCTCGATCGTCTCGACTGGACGTGGGATCGAGACCGTGATCGTGCCCGGGATCGCCGGGTCCGCCTCGAAGCTGCTGAGGGACGGGGATGCCAGCCCGGGACCGGCGCTGCCCATGACGAGGGGCCGCTCAAGGGCCACGGTGCGGGTCAGGGCGGACGACAGCCCGGTGTCGGCGCCCGGGTCGCCGGCGCGCAATGGACGGCCCGAAGCGGACAGGATGGCCAGCCGCTGGCGGATCACCGCGAGCTGCTCCTCGTCCAGTTCCTGCGGGACACGGACGACGGCCGCGAACAGGAAGAAGGCGAGACCGAAGGTCAGGAACGCATCGCCGATCGAGGCCACGTTCTGCACGAGCGGGAAGGGGATGGGGATGACGTCGGCGAATGGGCCGAGGTGAAGAAGGAAGTTGGCGTCCAGGGCCGGTCCCAGGATCACGTGGAGGTTCGAGGTCACGTCTGCGGGGGTCAGGCCGGCGAGCTCGAGGCTCGGCAGGTAGATCGGCATGTACCCGCCGTTGACGAGGATGACGACACCGTTCGCGAGCACACCGATGAACGCGAGGCTCATGCCCGGATAGCCGCGGTTCGCCCACAGCGCGACGAGCAGAAGGCCGTAGGCGGCGGCGAGGAGGGGAACCCGCAGGGTGTCCGCGATCGGGACGCCCTGATTGAGGAGGATCTCCGTCCCGAACCGGAGCAGCACGGCGCCGACGAGGATCCCGATGCGATGGAGGCGCACCGACGCCAGGTTGGAGATCGAGCCGCCGACGAGCAGGCCCAGGATGAGTCCGAGGGCGACGCCGCCGATCAACACGGGGGCGGGTAGAGCGCTGTTCACCGCTGCATCATGGTGTCGTCCGAGCGACGCAATGTGCAGCCGGGCGACGCAGAGTCCGTCAGACGCGTTCGGCTGAAGCACGGCGTCGCCTTAGCCTCCGAGTGAGGCGCGGTCGTCATTCGATCGGCGGCCTGTGCGATTAGCGGAATCTGACGTGGCCCTGCAGATCGGCCAGCATCCGCCACACCCTCGACGTGCGTTGTCCTGACGAAAGCATCGACGACGACCGGATCGAACTGGACACCTGCGAACTTGCGCAGCTCGGCCAATGCCTGCTCGGCCGTGAGTGGAGTCATGCGGTACGGGCGGGCCGCGGTCATTGCCTCGAATGCGTCTGCGACATGGAGGATTCTCGCAAGCTTCGGTATCTCGTCGCCGATGAGTCGATCCGGATATCCCGACCCGTTGTACCACTCGTGGTGGTGACGGATGATCGGCAGTTCCGCTGCCAATCTAGTCACCGGCGCGATGATTTGGGCACCCAGGACCGGATGCGAGTTCATGATCATCCGCTCCTCGCGGTTCAGTCGATCCGACTTGAGTAGCACGTTGTCTGGCACGCCAATCTTGCCGACGTCGTGGAGCAGCCCACCCCACTCCAGCGCCTCCAGCTCGCGATCGCTGACGCGCATTACTCGACCGATATCGACTGCGATCAATCTTCACGTTCTGGCTATGTCGAGCGGTATATGGATCGCGCTTGTCGACTGCTTCTGCAAGGGCACCAATCGTTTGGGTGAACATGTCGCGCATCTCGATCAGTCGCTGCGAAGCAGTCCGGTTGTGTACAGCGGAAGTGCGAACAGCAGCGTCGCCCACCAAAGGACGCGTGTACACGAGGGCCATAAGCCAACCAAGGGGACCGAGCGCGAGATTCTTGAAGAACGTTCTCCCTCGACTCCGTCAGTAGCACCGTGCGGATCGGCTGCCTAGTGCGGAGGGCGAGTAGTGAGACCGCGAACCAAACGTTGAGGCCGTAGAACACCCCGGCCGCGAGCATCGCCCTGATGAAATCCGCGAACGGCCCGGCGCCCTTTCCGGGGAGGAATTCGTAAACCAGCCGGATGCAATGGCCGGCAACGCAATCCCTGCGTGGTTCGCCAGTGTTCCGTACCAGGGAATTCGGCCCCGGAGCTCGCGGGTCTCGGTGGTTCCCAGAGCTGCAACCCATCCACCTACCGCTGGGCCACCTAGAAAGATCGCCGCGAGCATCGGCGCATTGGCCACAGCCTGCTGAGTCCCCCGTGGGAGATCGAACGGGAAGAGCCCAACAGATCAGAGTGAGGACGATCCAGAACCCGACGCCGGCCAGCGATCGCGACATCGCTGTCGATCGCTAGTCCCGGTGGCCAGAGTGATGGCTATCGCGGGATAAGTCGGCGGGAAACCAGAAGAGTCGCAGCCACCAGGGCGACTAGCACTGAAAATCACGACTCCAATAGGTATGCCTTGAGCGACCTGACATGAGCGGCCGTTCGTCGAACCACCCTCGCGCAGACTCTACCTGCTGGCTCGTCCGAACGAGAGATGCCCAACGTACTAGAAACCCCGAAGCGAAGCTCCACCGGCCAGCACAAGCATCGCCACACTCGACTGATCGTGACCAGGATGCGCATGATCGGCCTTTCATGGCCTACCAGCCCTTGTGATCGTGCTTCAGGCTTCACGCTCGTCCTCCATTTCGCGGCTCCCGTGTCTCAAACACGAAAACCGACCAGACTAGTTAGTCGGTCGGTTGCACTAGTCGCTCGGCTCCACCCTAAGTGCCCATTTCAGGTGGAGCTTCTGCGCGTCCGAGCGTCTTAACGTTGCTTCCTAGTACTGGGGTACTACGAAGTTCCGGGACTATAGGGAGGCCGGACTAAACCGGTCAATACGGCACCTTACCTATCCCTACAGGCTCTCGAGTGGAGGGGGTTCGACCCCGAGCTGCTCGCGCATGGCGCTCGCGTAGTGTGCGTATTGCTCGGCGGCCGCTGCATGTGCCCCGCTCGCGCGGTAAAGCCGCAGGAGTGAGACCTCGACATGCTCCGCTCCTGGGTCGACATCCAGGACCCGCCTCGCCAATCGGATCCCACGTTCGAAGTGTCCGGTCTCGAGATCGTCGTCACCGCTCGTTCGACCACCTCGAGATAAGACGCATGGAGCCAATCGCGATACGGCGCAGCCCATTCCTCGTATTCGAAATCGAGAGCGAAGCGTCCTTGGTATCGATCGACCAAGGCGTCGACGTCGTCCGGACGTGGATTGATCGGGAGGCCCTTGATGAGGAGCCGGCATTCATTGCTTCGACTCGTAACCAGGTCTTCGTCTAGCCAGATTAGGTCGGAATCGTGGTGGACATAGCCCGGCGACAAGTCGTCCACGTAGGGTTCCTCGAGGACTCGCCTGAGGAAGTAGACGGTCTGGTTGAGCGAGTTCAAAGCGTCCAGCGGATCAAGTTCTGGCCACAAAGCGTCGAGGACCTGGTCGCGCGTGCTAGCCATTGCTGGTCGCGTGAGAAGAAAGCACATTAGGGCAAGGACCTTTCGACGAATCGTCGACCCAGGAACCTGCCGATCCCCCACGACAACCATGACTCGGCCCTGGTCTTCAATGGTGGCTCTGTCCGCCAACCGGCGAGCCAGCGACCGACCAAGTCTCGAGGCGCCGGGCAGACGCTTCTGGCCGCGGGCGTATGCACGGAGCCTGCCGATATCGGATGTCTCGCCGATGTCCTCGAGAAGGCGAGCCGCCACCAGGCCTTCCCCGGGGCGCGCATTGGAAACACAGTCCCTAAGAGCGAACCGCCAACGGCCCGGATGCATATTCGCGACCCGCGTGAGCAGGGGAAATGTCGATTCGTCCAGGTCATCTAGCCGCGCGGCAATGAGATCTGAGATGTATGTCAAGTTCCAGGGCGACGTGCGCGCGACCGCGGGGATCAACTTGCCAAGGGCTTGGGGAGATTCGGCACACGCCTCGAGCAGTTCCGCGGTTCGTCGCCAACGGATCGCCCCCTGGGCTCTTGCGGCTCGCCTAGCCTCGCGAGCATGTTCGGCTCCCCTGGCCGAGCCCGAAGCGACGGCGACGTATGCGATTGCCACCCGCATGATGGTCGCCGTCCCCATGAGGACGCCTTCGCGCGCCGGTGACCTCGGCAGGAGTTCCTGTGCCTCGTCAAATTGAGCTCGTCGCGCGTGGAAGACGGCTGACTGGATCGCGTATCTCTCCTTCGCCGCGGATTCCAAGCTGTCGTCGAGCGAGGCGATGATTGGCCATGCCGAACCTGGATCGAGGTAGGAATCTGCGAGGTCGCCCTCTTCACTGAGCGCCTCCGCCTCGTCCAGGCTTACGGCACGATCGATGGCCTGTTGAGCTTCAGATGCCTTTCCAAGAAGGGCTAAAGGGTGGGCGAGTGCCATGAAGGCCGCCGAAAGCTCGATCCGCGATGACGTGCCCTCCAGTGACTGAATAGCCTCACGGGCGTGCTCAACACCGATATCAGGCCGGTCCTGATGGACGGCAATGAGGGCCAGATTGAGCATTGTTACGCCGTAGTAGTGAGAGTGAATCCCTCGTTGACGCTCCGCCATAGACGCTAGATGGCGAACCACTTCATCGAGGCTGCCGGAGCCGGTTGCCTCAATCATCAATGCGGCCGCGATGGCAATCTGGCGAAGCTGGTCATCGGACGTTGTCAAGTCGAGTCGGCGGGTCATCTCGACAGCTTCGACCGATTTGCCAGATTCGATGTAGAGCGTGATCAAGTTGAGGAGCGCGAAATCACTTTCCTGAGTACCGGGCTCAACGGTCTCAAGAACTGCGCGCGAGAGTCCAATTGCGGACGAATAGTCGCGCCGTTGGAACTTGACTCGTGAAACAACGAGGTCCAGGACAGGCAGCCGCACGCCGACCGGAAGCCGGTCGATCTCTTCGATCGCTGCGGCGTGTTGGCCGCCGCCCATGATCTCTGGGATGGCCGTGGCGATCGTCGACGCCACGGATGCTGCGTCGCCCGCCTGCCGGTAGTGGTAGGCGGCCATTCGCCAATCGACAGCCGCTGCGACGGCGGCTCGGCGATGGAGTTCAGCCACCCGGTCTGCGCCGGTCGCGGTCAGGAGACGTGCTTCGAGGAACTGGCGCACCAGGGGGTGGTAGCGCTGCGACCCCTTGCCGGACCGCGACGGACGACCGAGCAGCGTCAGCCGTTCGGCTGCGCTGGTCATCGCGGCGACGCCGGCGCGGTCGAGGTCCGTCACGACCTGCGCGAGGTCCGCGGTCACCACCTGCAGGATCGATGTCCGCATCAGGAACTGCTGCAGTTCCTCCGGGAGGTCACCGACGACCTCTTCCGCGAGGTAGTCATAGAGCTCCTGGTCGGCCCCGCTGAGGCCCCGGACGAACTGACGGATCTGGGCGGGGGTTCGGTCGCGCAGGGCAGCCTGGACGAGTTGGAGCGATGCGGCCCATCCCTCGGTCTTGGCTGCGACATCGGCGAGGACGTCGGGTTCGAGCGCGCGGCCGTAGGTCTCGGCGAACAGGCTCGCCGTCTCGGCCGCGTCAAAGCGCAGGTCGTCGGTCCCGAGTTCGGCGACCTCGCCGGCCGAGCGCAGGCGCGCCAGGGGAATGGACGGACTGCGTCGGCTCGCGAACACGATCGACAGGCGCTCAGGTGCGGCCGCGACGAGTTCCCGGACGATGGCACGGACATCCGGCGATTCGTCGACGAGGTGGAAGTCGTCAAGGATGAGCATCGCCCCACGCTCGGCGATCGCGGGCAGCTCGCGGAGGAACACCTCCGTCGCCGCCTCGCGGGTCGGACCGCCCATGGCGAGGTCGCTGAGCAGCGCGGCCGTGTTCGGGGCGAACGCGGGATCGTGCACCCGGCCCGCGGCGACGAGGTGGCTCAGGAACGAGATCCAGTCGCGGTCGTCGTCATCGAGGCGATACCAGACCGTGCGGACTCGGGTGCGCCGCGAGAAGTCGGCCAGGAGCGTCGTCTTGCCGTAGCCCGCGTCCGCCAGGACGAGGATGACCCGATGGTGGATCTTGGCCGCAAGCCAGTCGAGGAGCCGGTGCCGGGCCAGGGTCTCGTCGCGCAGGAGCGGACCCTGGACCTTCGCGGGCTGGATCGGGTACCCGGTCATACCGTCGCCGAGCGCTCCATGGCTTGCCGACCCGACGGTTGGGCGCCCTGGGCCGACGGCGACCGGTGCCCATCGGTCGGTCCGTGGCGCGGGCCACATCGGGTGAGGCGGCGCGAACGATACGGACTCGCTCCGGGAGGTGTCAACGGAGGTTTCGTGTGCTGGCATGCGCGCCATCATGGCGCGAGCCACTCACCTCCCGATTAGCTGCGAGCGCGGGTCGTCAGGCCTCGTACTCGAAGCCGATCTTGACCTCGACGCGGTACTCGACGATCTCGCCGTCCTCGACCATCGCCCACGACTTCACGACCTCGACGGTCTGGATGTTGCGGACGGTCTTCGACGCGGTGGCGACGGCCTGTCGGGCCGCATCGCTCCACGAGCGCGGGCTGGTGCCGACCATCTCCCGGATGATGATGACGCCCATCGGGTCCTCCTCTGCGAACAGGCCCGAATGATGACACGAGGCCGACCCGTTTCCGGGCCGGCCTCGTGGCTGCTCAGGGAATTCGGCGTTGGGCCGCCGATGGGCGGTTCGCAGCGCGATCCTAGGCGGTCGCACCGATCGTCGCAGTCAGGGTTCCGGCCCTGACTTTGTCGAAGCAGGAGCTGCAATAGACGGGTCGGTCGTTCCGCGGCGCGAACGGTACGACGGCCTGACCCCCGCAGGCCCCGCAGATCGCGGCATGGAACTCGCGTGGACCCTCGGTCGAGCGGGCCCGCTTGGCGACCGCCCGGCATGACGGGCACCGTTGGGGGTCGTTGGTCAACCCCTTGCTGGCAAAGAAGGCCTGCTCGCCGGCCGAGAAGCTGAACTCCTCGGTACAGTCGCGACAGGTCAGGCTGCGGTCCTGGTACACCCTCTCCAGACCCTCCTCGGCTCGGGACGCCATGACGGTCGAGGACCGCGGCACCGAGTAGGTGATCGGGTCGGCGGCGGGCGTGCTTTCAGGGGTGCGCGCCCGGTCGGCCCGGGCTCGGGGCCCGGAACTCATAGCGGAGAAGATACGCGCGCCGTCAACCCCCATTCCAGACCCAATATCGAGGTCGGGGACCGTTCACGGGACCCGCGCGTCCGGGGGCCATGTCCGACCCCGCGCGTCCTGCGGCGCTGGCAACCCTCCTCCTGATCGTTGCGGCCTGCTCGAGCGCGGCCTCGGCCGACCCGAACGCGATCCAGTTCCCCGTCCACACGCTCACCGTCGAGCAGGTCGCGGCACTCGGCATCGACGCTCCCGAAGGTGGCTTCCAGGGCATGAGCCTGATCGGCCCCGACGGCAAGGCCTACTCGTTCTCGCTCAGGCCACTGCTCCCGGGTGACAAGGCTTAGCCCGCTTCTGCGTAGCGATCCGCGGCGTAGGACACGAACCGCGTCTGCTTCTTCTTGAACCAGAGCTGGATCTCGCCGGTCGGGCCGTTGCGGTGCTTGGCGAGCTTGAGGTTGATGACCTCGCCGTCCTGCTCCTGGTCGTCCTGACCACGTTCCTTGTCGCGCCACAGGAACATGACGAGGTCGGCGTCCTGCTCGATGGCGCCCGACTCACGGAGGTCCGAGAGGCGCGGTTCCTTGGACTCGCGCATCTCGGGCTGGCGGGAGAGCTGGGAGAGCGCGATGACCGGGATCGAGAGCTCGCGGGCGAGGGCCTTGAGGCCGCGCGAGATCTCCGAGACCTCCTGGACGCGGTTGGCGTCCCGGTTGGTGGTCGTCGCCTGCATCAGCTGCAGGTAGTCCACGATGACCAGGTCCAGGCCGGCCTCAGCCTGGAGCCGGCGAGCCTTGGTCCGGAGCTCCATCGCCGAGATGTTCGGGGTGTCGTCGATGTAGACCGGCGCCTCCGAGAGCGCATTCATCGCCGGTGCGATCCGGGCGAAGTCGAGCTCCTCGAGGAAGCCCGACCGAAGGCGCTGCGAGTCGATGTTGGCGACGCTGGAGAGCAGACGCAGGACGAGCTGCTCCTTGCTCATCTCGAGGCTGAAGACGCCGACGCTCTTCTTCTCCCGCACCGCCGCGTGCTCGGCGATGTTGAGCGCGAAGCTCGTCTTGCCGACCGATGGCCGCGCGGCAAGGACGATCAGGTCGCTCTTCTGAAGCCCGGTCGTGAGCGCGTCGAGGTCAGGGAAACCGGTCCGGACGCCGCTGATCTCGCCCCGGTGGGCGTGCAGGTAGTCGAGCCGGTCGTACGCATCGTGGAGGAGCGACTTGAGCGGGCTGAAGCCCGCGTCGACGCGCTTCTGGCTGACCGCGAAGAGCTCCGCCTCCGCCCGATCGATCGCCTCCTGGACCTCGGCCGGGTCCTCGTAGCCGATGCCGGCGATGCGACCGGCCGCCCCGATCAGGTTTCGCAGGACCGCCTTGCGCTCGACGATGCGGGCGTACTGGGCGACGTGGACGGCCGTCGGCGTCTCGTTCGACAGGCTCGAGAGGTAGGCGCGGCCGCCGATCGCCTCGAGCTCGTCCTTGCGCTCGAGCGTCTCTGCGACGGTCACGATGTCGATGGGCTCGCGCCGCTCGAACAGGTCGAGGACCGCCGCGTAGATGCGCCCATTCGCCTGGCGGTAGAAGTCGGCCGGCCGGAGGAACTCAGCGACCTCGATGACCGCGTCGCGGTCGATGAGGATGGCCCCGAGCACCGACTGCTCAGCCTCGAGACTCTGCGGCGGAAGACGATCGATCATGGCTCCACAAGGTTGACAAGGGTGTGTGCCAACAGACTGTCGCGGTCCCAGCGACCCACGTGAAGCGGCTTATCCCCCAACTCCATCCACGACCTGTCCCTGGCGCCAGTTCCCCTGTGGACGGGGTGTGGAGAACCCTTCAGACGCTCGGCCGACCGAGAATCGGCGCCTCAGTCGAGGCGGCGGATGACGCCGATGAGCTTGCCCTGGATACGGACGTCGTCGTAGAACTGCGGGGGATACTCCGGATTCGCCGGCTGGAGCCGGATCTGGTCCTTCTCCTTGAAGAAGCGCTTGAGCGTGACTGCGTTCTCCTCCACCTGGGCGACCACGATGTCGCCGTTCCGGGCGGTGGTCTGGGGTCGGATCAGGACGAAGTCGCCGTCCGCGATGTGGGCCTCGATCATCGAGTCGCCCCGGACGCGCAGGACGTAGGCGTCGCCACCCGGCGCGAGGATGTCCGGGATGGCCATCGTCTCCGTCGCGTCCTGGTATGCCTCGATCGGTCCGCCGGCCGCGATCTCGCCGATGATCGGCACGACGCGCGCATCACCCGCGGTGGACTGCGGGACGAGCTCGCTGGTCAGGCCGAGCTGGATCGCGGCGGTCGGCGTCAGCCGGATCGCCCGCGACTGGGCGGCTCCGCGCTCGAGATAGCCATCTCGCTCGAGGATCTGCAGGTGATGGTGGACGGCTGAGGTCGAGGCGAGGCCGACCGCGCGCGCGATCTCCCGGACCGACGGCGGATAGCCCCGGGTGCGAAGCGTCGCCGCGATGAAATCGAGGATCTTGACCTTGCGTTCGGCGTCGTGTTTGGTCACTCGCGCCTCCTTGGCTCCTGATGATACCGAACGGACGTTCGGTGTCAAGTCAGCCGGGTCACAGGCCGCTGTCGGGGCGATTCCGTTGACTCCGCGCACCGGCGTCTCGCACGTCGCCGGTACTTCCGAGCGTCGGCCCGGTGAGGTCGCGATCGGTCGGGTGGGGTTAGGCATCCCCCGGGAGGGTTAGGACCGAGTGAGGTCGCCTTCGGCCCCTCCCAGTCCGCCCTGACCAACGAGCCAGTTTCACGCGCTCGACCCCCACTTACGGTCGGTCAGCCGACCCCGAACTCGCCAGTCGAGGTCGCTCGAGGGTCGAGGTGCCGGGGACGGGACCGGCGACCACGCAGACGAGCCGACCTGACTCCAGATAGGTCGGCCGATGGCGACGCAACCGGCGGGCGCCTGGCGCGGACCGCGGGAACAGACGGGCCGTTCAACGCCGCCGCGCACGGATCAGCGCCCGGCGCGACGCGGCGCACGCCGGAAAGGGCTCGATCGTGAGAAACATCAAGATCGCCGAACCGCGAGACCGGTCCCCCCAGGTCCGGCCGACCACCGGTGGCCCGACCCCCGGCCCGCGCCGACTGCGCGACTGGCTGGCAACGCTGCCGATCCTGCTCCTCGTCCCTGCCCTCGTCTTTCCGTTCATGGCCACGGACGCCGCCGGCCCCAGCGTCACCGTGAGTAGCGCAGCCGTGACGCCGGGCCAATCGGTCACGGTCTCGGGTTCGAAGTTCGAGATCAACCAGACCGGCACCATCGAATGGGACAGCACGACCGTCCTCGGCTCCTACAGGGTCGGCCGATCGGGCCGGTTCCGAGTGAAGGTCGTCATCCCCTTCTTCACGGGCGGCGGCAGCCACAAGGTGACCGTGCGATCCGCGACCGGGCCGGTCGTGAACGTCGGGGCCACCCTCCAGGTCCTGGCACCCTCGTCGTCCACCTCCCCATCGGTCGACCCGACCGGCATCGCCCAGCTCGTGCCGCCTGCGACCACCCCCGACCCATCGGTCGAACCGACACCGGCGTTCTTCGACCCGACCGCCGTCCCGACCACGGATCCCACGGCCGACCCGACCGCGGATCCGACCGCGAACTCGACCCCGACCGATCAGCCGACCGCTGGTCCGACCCCGACCGACGAGCCGACGGCCGGCCCGACGCCGACCCCTGCGCCGACCTCGGTCCCGACCGGGACGCCCACGCCGACGACCCGACCGACGCCCACACCGACGCCGCGCCCCACCGCGACCCCTGCTCCCACGCCGGTCCCGACACCCGCTCCGACGCCGACCCCGAAGCCGACGGCCACCCCGACCCCGCCTCCGTCGTCGGGCTGGACCACGATCATCAACGACCAGTTCAACTCCGGCGGCGTTCCGTCGCACTGGAGCCTGTATGACGGTCCGTACGGTTCGGGACCCGGAAACTGCGCGACGCCCGATCATGTGACGGTCTCGGGTGGCTACATGCACATGCTGATGAAGCACGAGAGCAGCGGCGCCTGCGGGTCGGGCTGGTACACGGCCGGCATGCAGATCGCCAAGGCCTACGGCGCGGTCGACCAGCGTGTCACCGTCCGCTTCCGGATCGTCCGCAACGGTGTGGCGGGCCATCACATCATCCCGATGCGCTGGCCCGACACGGCCGCCTGGCCGCAGGGCGGCGAAGAGGACTACTGCGAAGGTTCGACCATCAGCGGGTGCTCGACTTACCTGCACTACAGCTCGGCCAACAAGCAGGTCGGTCACGACTACTCGATCGACCTGAGCCAGTGGCACACCGTCCGGTTCGCCCGCCTCAACAACGACGTCAAGGCATACATCGACGACATGTCCAGCCCGGTCTGGAGCTACAACGGATCGTCGACCACGATGCCGAACACGGTCAAGCGCACCGTCCTGCAGCAGGAATGCCAGTCATCCTGCCCGTCCGGGACGAGCGGCACCGAGGACATCCAGATCGACTGGATCACCATCGAGAACCCGAGCTGACGGCCGGCGGCGCCGACCGGGACGACTAGTCGAGCGAGTCGATCGACGTCGTCATCATCGTGCTGGCGACGAGCTCAGCCAGGGCGGTCGCCTCCGACGGGGCCTGTTCGCGACGCGGCGCGCGCGCGGTCCGGACCCGCGGCCGTCGCCACTCGCGCATGATCGAGCGGAGAACGCGCCAGCCGTCGCGGAACGTGTTCAGGTTCGACGCGCCCGACCGCCTCGGTGCTTCGAAACTCGGGACCTCGATCACGGCCAGGCCGTTGGCGATGGCCCGCAGGAACAGCTGGCTTTCGATCTCGAAGCCATCGGCGTCGAGCCGGAGCGGGATGATCGCCTCACGTCGGAACGCGGCATAGCCGTAGCACAGGTCGGTCTGGCGTGTCCGGAACAGCACGTTCGCGACCGTCATCAAGGCGATATTCCCGAACTGCCGCAGGTACGAGATATCGGCGGACCCGGCGGTCGGCATGAAGCGCGATCCCTTGGCCAGGTCGTGACCGGCGTCGAGGGCTTCGACGAACCGATCGATCTCGAGCGGATCCATGCTGCCGTCGGCATCGAGCATGACGACGTAGTCGCCCGTCGCCGCCGCGAAACCGGCGCGCAGGGCCGCCCCCTTGCCCGGAACCGTGTCCACCACGATGACCGTGTCGGCCCTGATCGACAGGGCGACCTCGATCGTCCGGTCGGTCGAGTTGCCGTCGACGACGATCACCTCGTCGACACCGGCTGGCAGCCGACCCATCACCCAGCCGAGGTTGAGCTCCTCGTTCTTTGCCGGGATGACGACACTGACCCGTCGGAACGTGTGCAGCCGATCACCCACCGAACCCCGAACGTCGCCCCCCGGCGTCGCCGTCGAAGTATCCACCCATAACCCCCATGAGTCCGGCAACCACCCGCCGCCGCCGACCGATCGGTGACGCGGGTACGGAGCCCTAAACGCCGATGCTCCTGCCACCTTCGCGATAGGCGAGGGGACCGGAATTGGGCCGACGACGATATCGGCCAGAGAAGTACTTTCGGATGATATTCACGGAACTCGACGCTAGACAATAGTCCTGGGCCCCTGTCAGGGGGGTTGGCGCGCTATCTCGTTGCGTCGAGGCACCAATAAGGCTCAGCGGGCCCCGGCGGCCCTCATCCGGCTTTGGATCGAGGGCCGGGACGGCGCCTCGCTTTGGCTGTCGGAGCAGGTTCCGAGACAGGCGTCGAGGGTTCGACGGGGGATGGGTCAGTGGCGGCGGGAGGATGCGCGTCGGTCGTCCGCCCCGGCGCGACCGGGTTGGTCGACTCGGGCGCGGTCTGCTTGGTGGCCGCCTTCGTCCCTGTCGGCTTGGTCGCCGCGGGCTTCGGCTTGGTGGTCGTCGCCGCGGGCTTTGCCGCGGCCCTCGGCCTTGTGGTTGGTTGCTTCGCTGGGGGCTTCGTCGCCGCGGGCTTCGGCTTGGTGGTCGTCGCCGCGGGCTTCGCTTCCGGCTTCGTCGCCGTCGGCTTTGTGGCGGCCTTCGGTTTGGTCGTCGCTGGCTTCGAGGAGGGCTTTGAGGCGGCTGGCTTGCCGGCAGCGGTCTTGGCCGCCGGCTTGGCCGCCGCATGTCGCGCCGGGGTCTTCCGGGACGCGACCGCCGGCGGATGCTCATCGACTGGCGTGTCGACCCCGGGGCTCGGTTCGGGTCGCGGGCGCTGCGCCGCCAGTGTCACCCACAGCGGTTCGGGATCCGGCTCGCGCTCCGCCGGCGACGGGAGGGTGAACACCGGCCGGACCGACGGCGGCGGCCCCGCCGGCGACTCGACCGGGGGCATCTCCGCCAGCGGGGGTTCCCCCCCTTCGACGGACATCGGGTGGGCATGGTCGCGAGTGACCTGCGCCGTCGAGACGCGCCGATCGCGCACCGCGGGAACGGGTGCGACGGCCAGCCCGCCGATCGTGATCGCGACGAGGACGACCAGCGACCAGACGGGCGACCAGGCGCCGCTATAGAGGAAGACGGACGCGACCAATCCGGTCAGGGCCAGGCTCAGGGCAAGGCCGACCATCAGCTCGATGAGCGGCTGACGGAGTCCGAGCAGGCGCGCCAGGGCCATGCCGGGACAGGTCACGAGGAACCACACGGTGACCGGTCCGCGGATGGCCTCTGGCGCGCCGATCACCGTGACCACGACGACCGCGATGGTCGACACCAAGATGATGAGCGCCCAGGCGCGCGACCAGGCGCTGGGAGCGGCGGCGGACGAGGGCACGCTCACGAACTGGTGCAAGCGGTCAACGGGAAGTACTTTTGGCGACGCTGGAGCGTCGCGAAACGCGATTTGTCTGCGACAATCCGAGGCCCTCGTGCGTCTTCATCGATTCCATCGAGCGCACGTGGGTATGCGCACGACAGCACGTATCGGGCTTCTATTCTGGGGGTTTGACGGGGGTCAGTGGAAGCACACGCCCGGAACATGACTGCGGGGCCGGCCGAGACATCGGTCGTGATCTGCGCCTACACACTGGATCGCTGGGCAGACATCGTCGACGCGGTCGACTCGGCTCGTCGGCAGCAGCCCGGTCCGCTTGAAGTGATCGTCGTCATCGACCACAACGATGTGCTGCTGCGTCGCGCGCAAGTCGAGCTCGTGCCGACGATCGTCGTCGCGAACACCGGGACGCGCGGGCTGTCCGGCGCCCGGAACACCGGCGTCGAGGCCGCCAGCGGCGACATCGTCGCGTTCCTCGATGACGATGCGGCTGCCGCGGACGGCTGGCTCGCCGCGCTGACGGCCCCATTCGTCGATCCGCATGTCGTCGGGACAGGCGGTGGCGCGGAGCCGGTCTGGACCAAGCCGCGACCGAGCTGGTTCCCGGACGAATTCGGCTGGGTCGTGGGTTGCTCGTATCGCGGCCTGCCGGTGAGCCGCGCGCCCGTGCGCAACCCGATCGGCTGCAACATGGCCTTTCGGCGCGCGGCCCTGCTCGAGGTCGGCGGGTTCCGTGACGAGGTCGGCCGGGTCGGGACGCTGCCAGCCGGGTGCGAGGAGACGGAGCTCAGCATCCGCTTGCTCGAGGGCCGCCCCGCCGACCTGATCATGTTCGAGCCCGCGGCGCTGGTCCGCCACCACGTCGCCGCGAACCGCAGCGAGTGGTCGTACTTCCGCTCGCGCTGCTATCACGAAGGGCGATCGAAGGCGGTCGTCAGCCGGCTCCGTGGCCGCCGCTCAGGCCTGTCCAGCGAATTCCGCTATACCGCGGTGATCCTGCCGACCGGTGTGGTGCGTGCCCTCGGGTCGGTCGTGCGCGGCGACCTCGGCGGGTTCGGCCGGGCCGGCGCCATCGTCCTCGGGTTGGGCTTCACGACCATCGGCTATGTCGCGGCAGGTCTCCGACTGCGCCGGACCGCGGCACCAACGGCTCACGACGCGCCCCCGGCGAGCACCTCCGCGGCCGTCGAACCCGAGGCCCTGCGATGACCGCCGAGGCCGCCGGACGGGAGCGTCGGGCGCCCATCCGGGTCATCGACATCGAACTGTCCGAGCCGACCCCCGACGTCATGGCAGAGATCGACTCCGGCCCACGAGCGCGCGGTGTCCGGGCGATCGCCCGGCTGCACGGTGTTCCGATCGGGCTCGTCGATGCGACCTTCGTGGGTCCGTGCCTTCCCGGCGACGCGCTCGCCACGCAGGCGGCCCTCGACCTCGCCGCGGCCATCGAAGCCCACCTCGCCCAGGACGGTCTGGCCTCGACGCGGTCGCCGAACGGACAGGCCGCCGAGTGTCGCGTCCGTCCCGTCGTTCCGGCCGATCCGCCGTCACTGAGCCTGGTGATCCCGACCCGCGAGCGACCCGAGCGCGTCCTCGCCTGCGTGCGCTCCGCCCTGGCCACCGGCTATCCCGGGCTGCAGGTCCTGGTCGTCGACAACGCGCCGAGCAGCGATGCGACCGAGCAGGCTTTCGCCGAGGCCGGCCTGCCCGGCGTCCGCTACCTGCGGGAGCCGATCGCCGGGACGTCGCGCGCTCGGAACCTCGGTCTGCGCGAGGCCCAGGGCGAGATCGTCGCGTTCCTCGATGACGATGTGCTGGTCGACCCGGATTGGGCGGCGGCCCTGGTCGACGGCTTCGCGCGCGACCCGAAGATCGACTGCGTCACGGGTCCGATCGTCGCGGCCGAGCTCGAGACCGAGGCCCAGGTCCTGATCGAGGAGTACGGCGGCTTCGACAAGGGCTTCGCCCGGCGGGTGCTCGACCCGGCGTCACCGCCACCCGGCGCACCCCTTTTCCCCTATACCGCCGGGACCCTGGGGTCGGGCGCGAACATGGCCTTCAGGCGCGAGACCATCCGCGCCCTCGGCGGCTTCGATGTCGCGCTCGGCGGTGGGACGATGTCGCGTGGCGGCGAGGATCTGGCGGCCTTCCTCGGGGTCCTGTTGCGCGGCTCCCGACTCGGCTACGAGCCCTCGATGCTCGTGCGCCACTATCACCACCGCTCGTACGACAAGCTGCGCCGCGTCCTGCTGGGCTATGGCATGGGCCTCGGCGCGTACCTGGCGCGGACGGTCATCAGCGACCCGCGCCAGCTGCTCGAGATCGGCCGGCGGCTGCCGACCGGAGTCGCCTACCTGTTCGATCCGCATTCGGCGAAGAACGCCAAACGCCAGTCGGATTACCCGCGCGAGCTGACCCTTCGCGAGCTCCTCGGGCTCGGCGTCGGACCGTTCGCCTATGTCGCGGCACGCATCCGCGGTCGTCGGCCATGAGCGCATCCGCGACCGTCGCCCCGGCCCAGCGCGTTCCCGTCCTGTGCTACCACAGCATCACGACGGAGGCGACCGAGCGCTACCGCGGCTTCGCCATCGACCCGGGCCTGTTCCGCGAGCAGATGGCGGCCGTCGCCGGGAGCGGTCGCCGGACGGTGACCGTGGGCGACCTGGCGGGCAGTCTCGCCAAGGGCGCGCCGGCGACCGTGGAACCGACCGTCGTCCTGACCTTCGACGACGGGTTCCGGGAAACCCACAGCGTCGTCCTGCCCGTGCTCGAGGGGCTCGGGCTCAAGGCGACCGCCTATCTCGTCAGCGCCTACATCGACGGGACCAGCCGCTGGCTCGTACCCGACGGCGAAGGCGACCGACCACTCCTGTCCTGGACGGAAGCCCGCGAGCTTGCGGAGCATGGCATCGAGATCGGGTCGCACGGCCACCACCACGTCGCGCTCGACGTGCTGCGCGATGCCGACGCGCGCGACGAGATCGTCCGGTCCCGCCAGGTGCTCGAGGACGGCCTTGGCCGACCGGTCACCACCATCGCCTACCCGTATGGCTATCACTCGGCGCTCATCAAGAGGACCGTGCGTGAGGCCGGCTATACGAATGCCTGCGGCGTCAAGCAGGCGATCAGCCATCCCGCCGACGACCAGTTCGCGATCTCCCGGATCATCGTCTACGCCGACACCCCGCCCGAGGCGTTCCGGGACTGGCTCAGCGGTGACGGGCTTCCGCTGGGTTGGCCGACCGAGCGACTGGTGACGCGGGGGTGGCGGACGTACCGACGGCTCAAGGCACGCTGGGGTGGTGGGGACGTCGTGTCGCCTGCATCCGAGGTCGCCGGCACATGAGACCGTCGGTCCAACCAACGCTCGTCGGGTCCGCCGGGGCGCAGCTCGGCCGGCTCGTCGACCACGTCCAGACGCCGCTGTACGGCGGCGCCTACGCCCTCATCCTCAGCAGCGGCTCGACGTCCGTCCTCGGGATGGTCTACTGGACGCTCGCCGCGCGCCTGTACGAGCCGTCGTCGGTCGGCGTGAATGCCGCGGTCATCTCGTCGATGACGTTCCTGTCGTACCTCGCCCAGCTGAACATGAGCGGCGCACTCAGCCGATTCGTGCCGACGGCGAGCGCCGCGACGCGACGTCTGGTCACGTCCGCCTACCTCGCCGCCGGCGTCCTCTCCGCGGTGGCGGCCCTGATCTTCCTGGCCGGCGTGCAGCACTGGGCTCCGGAGGCGACCGGGCTCGTCGGATCCTCGCCGATCGCGGCCTGGTTCGTCATCGGGACCGTCGCCTGGAGCATCTTCGCGTTGCAGGACGGCGTGCTGACCGGCCTGCGCCAGACGATCTGGGTGCCGATCAGCAATACCGCCTTCGCCGTCGCCAAGATCGTCCTGCTCATCGCGCTGTCGACGGGGGTCGCCGGCTTCGGCATCTTCGCATCCTGGACGGTCCCGGCCGCATTGCTGCTCATCCCCGTCAACATCCTGATCTTCGCGCGCTTCATCCCGCGGCACGCAGCGGCCCGGTCGGCACGGGCGATGGAGGCCGGCACACGGCAGATCGTCCGCTACCTCGTCGGCGACTACGCCGGGTCGCTGCTGGTCAACGCCTCGGTCTCGCTCCTGCCGCTCATCGTCCTGGCGACGTTGGGGGCGGACGACAGCGCCTACTTCTATATCGCCTGGACGATCGCCTACTCGCTCCAGCTCATGTCGCTCAACATCGCCACGTCGCTCATGGTCGAGGGCGCCGCGCGACGTGAGACGCTCGAGTTCGACAGCCGGCGGGCGCTGACCCTCCTCGTCCGCATCCAGGTTCCCCTGGTGCTCGGCGTCTTCGTCTTCGCCGGGGTGATCCTCCGGCTGTTCGGCGAGCAGTACCAGGCCGAGGGCGAGGGCCTGCTTCGATGCCTGACCCTCGCCGTCCTGCCGCACGGGGTCAACGCGATCTACCTGAGCGTGGCCCGTGTCCGCCGCCAGGTCGGCCGGGTCGTCCTCGTCCAGGGCGCGCTGGCTGTGCTCAGCATCTCGCTCAGCCTCCTGCTCCTCGGACCGCTCGGGATCCTCGGCGTCGGCGTCGCCTGGCTGGTGGCGCAGTCGACGGTGGCGCTGGTCGTGCTGATCGCCGGACTCAGGCCGATGTGGCGGGCGCGGACGTCGACCTACGTCGTGGGCGATCTGGCCGGCCTGGTGCCTCGCGCGCCGGCGGATGCCCGGGCTCGGGCCATCGATGGCGACCGGGCTGTCGTCGACATCGCGGGGCTCGCGCCGGTCTTCGACACGCTCGAGACCAATCGCATCGAATGGTCGCTGCTCCGGGAATATCGTTCGGGCACGGCCGACGACGTCGACATCCTCGTCCACCCGGACGACATGCGGTCCGTCCGCTCCCTCCTGCAACGGCTGGGCTACGTCGAGCTGGTCAGCAAGGGACGGGGCAGCCACCGGTTCTTCGCCACCTACGACCGGGTGACCCGGCAGTTCGTCGAGCTGGACATCGTCAGCGAGCTGTCCTTCGGTCGGTTCTTCGAGATGCCGACCGACCTCACCGATGTCGCGCTGTCGCGACGGACGCGCGACGGATCGGCCGTGAGTCTCGACCCGGACGACGCGTTCTGGTGTCTGCTGCTGCACTGCCTGCTGGACAAGGGCGCCATCTCGCCGCAGCGCGCCGTCGACCTCCAGGCACTGGTCGCTCACGCGACGCCGGATGGCCCGTTCGGAGCGATGGTCGGGACCGCGCTCCCGGCGCCCTCGGATGCCGCCGGTGTGCTCGACGCCATCCGGCGGGGGGACCTCGACGCCGTCGAGAAGCTCGGATCGTCGCTGGCGATGACCTGGCGGCGACGGTCCATCTCGCGGATCGCGTCGGGCTGGGCCCTCGGAGCGCTCGGTCGGGCGGTCGAACCGTTCGCCCGGCTGCGGCGCGGCGGGCTGACGGTCGCCCTGCTCGGGCTCGACGGAGCCGGCAAGTCCTCGCTCGCGGACGGCCTGGCCGAGGCCTATGGCTCGCGCGTTCGGGTCGTGTACATGGGCCTCTGGAAGCGCGGCGACGGGCCGGGCTATCGCTGGCTCGCCCCGCTGGAGATCGGTGTCCGGCCAGCCCGAGTCCTGGCTCGCTACGCCGTCGGCCAGGTCCACCGGGCTTTCGGCCGGATCGTCGTCTTCGACCGCTACACCTACGACGCGACGATCCCGCCGAGTGGACGGCTGATCGCACTCAAGCGCGTGTACTTCTGGATGCTCATACGGCTGATCCCGAACCCGGACCTGACCGTCCTGCTCGATGCGTCCGAGGAGGTCCTCGACGCCCGGAAGCCCGAGGCCGCCGGGACCGGGCGTCGCAGCGCCGTCGACGCTCTGCGTGCCTTCGCCAGCCTGCGGCCGGACACCGTGGTCGTGGACGCCGAGCGCACACCCGAAGCCATTCTCGAGGATGTGGCGTCGATGATCTGGCGCATGCAGGCCGACCGCTGGGGTCAGGCCGCCGGCGACGGCCCACGCGGCGTCGTCAGCCGGTTCGATACCGCCATCCTGGCCCCGGTCGCGCGCAATCGGCGGCGGCTCATCGCGGCTCGCGCGTCGCGGAGCCCGTTCGACCTGCAGGGGGTCGTCGCCGAACTCCGGAAGGGCGGCGTCCTCGACCACGAATCCGTCCGCGACGTGATCGTGACCGATACCGGCGTGCGTGTCGCCTGGATGGCCGACGGCGGCGCCGATCCGACGGTCGTGCTCAAGGTCGCCCGGCGCGGCAACGATCAGGCATTGCTTGCGCACGTCGCCACGGTCGATCGCCTGCGCCTGGATCCCCGGCTGGCCGGACTCGGTCCGGCTCTCCCGCAGATCCGTTCGTTCGGCCATCACGATGGCGTGGCCTACCTCCTGGAGGAGCCGCTGGTGGGTGTCCGAGGAGATCGGCTCATCCGCGACCCGGAGGTCCGATCACGCTTCCTGACCGCGGCTGCCGACTGGATCGGCGTCCTCCACGGCAAGACGAGCGAGCGCCTGGCCGTCGACGAGCGCCTCATCGACTCGTGGATCGATCGACCGGCCGCGGCCATCGCCGGTTCGCTTGCCGGCCGTGCCGATGGGCGACGTCGGCTGCGGGCTCTTGCCCGCCTGGCGGCCAACCTGCGGGACGAGCTGACCGACCAGCAGGTCGACGTCGGCTGGGTCCACGGCGATTACTGGGCCGGCAACATCCTGGGCAGCGCCGACGGGTCGCAGATCCTGGGCGTCGTTGACTGGGACCTGGCCGGTCGCCCGGAGCTGCCGCTCCACGATGTCATCCATCTGCTGCTGTATGCGCGGCGGCTCAACGGTCAGCTCGAACTGGGCGAGGTCGTCGCCTCGGCCCTCGACCGTCCGGACTGGGATGCGACCGAGCGGGCGATCCTCGAGACCTGCAACCTCGGCTGGCCGGTCGATCCCGAAGGAGCGCGCCGGGCCATCACCCTGTCGTGGCTCCGACATGTCGGGTCATTCGCGGCCGACGGGAGCCATGGTGCGAATCGGGTGTGGTTGCGGCGGAACGTCGATCCGGTGCTCGACCGATGAACGGGCTGTCAGTGACGGACCCGTTTCATGGCGGCATCGTGGGCCACCGTCTCGGCATCGGGCTCCTGGCCGTTCGGGAAGACCTGCCGGTATGCCGCCCCGTAGCCGTCGATCCGGGATACGAGATACAGCTTTCGCGCGTCGTCCATCGAGCAATCGAGATGTCGAGCAAGGGCTCGGATGTTCCGCTCGTCTCCGGCGTGGCCGACGGCGTGGTGGATATACGCCACGAAGCCAAGGGTCACGATGGCCTGGACGCCGCGCGACAGATTCATCGTCGCGACCTCACGCCTGGGTCTGTCCGGTTCAGCATCCACGCTCCAGCTGGGTCTGGATCGGCTCGGTCCCGGTTCTCGCCACTCGCCCCGAGGTTAAGGGCCGAGTCGACCAATGGTCCATGGACAAGTCTACCTAGTCGGCGGTGGCGTTCGTCCTCCGACAGCCTGACGGCCGATTGTTCTCGTGGTGTTGTCAGGCTATCATCGCGCGCAGGGCGACGCTCGGGGCCATGCTCGTCGGATATCGGATCGAGGGACGTACGGCCATGAGCGCTTTCGGTCGCCGGGCAGCCGCGTTGGTTGCGATCCTCTTCGTCTGGACGACGATGGCCGTCCCCCTGGCGATGGCAGCCGGCACCTCCTACAGCGCGACCGTGCTGGCCGACGGCCCGACCAGCTACTGGCGCCTGGGCGAGACGTCGGGCACGGCCATGGCCGATTCGGCCGGGACGAACCCGGGCACGGCCAAGGGCGGCGTCACGCTCGGCAAGCCGGGCGCCCTCGCCTCGGACGCGAACACCGCCATCGGCGTCGCGACCAACGGCTACGTCGAGGTCGCGAACGCGGCCGGTCTCAACTACACCGGCGACTTCAGCATCGAGGCGTGGGCCAAGCTGAACGCCGTCAACGGGGTCGGCGGGGCGGTCGTCCACAAGGGCGGCACGTCGGGCTACTCGGTCTGGCAGTACCGGCTCAGCATCACCTCGGCCAACCAGTGGCGGGGGACCGTCTTCATCGGGTCGTCGGCGATCACGGTGACCGCCCCGGTGGCCGCCACGACCGCCTGGACCTACCTCGTCCTGACCAAGTCCGGCACGACCCTGACCCTCTACGTCAACGGCAGTGCGGTCGCCAGCGCGACGGTGACCGGCACGCTGAACACGAACACCGGGATGCTGGCCATCGGCCGGACCGGGGCGAGCTCGGCCGACTACTTCAACGGCTCGATCGACGAGGTCGCGGTCTACCCGGCGGCCCTCGCCGCCGCCCGCGTCACGGCCCACTTCGCGGCCGCCGCCGCCGCGCCGCCACCGGCCCCGGTGGCCGCCTTCAGCGCCGACGTGACGACCGGCCAGGCTCCCCTGGCGGTCCACTTCACCGATCAGTCGACCAACAGCCCGACCAGCTGGGCCTGGACCTTCGGTGACGGCACGACCGCCACGACCCAGTCGCCCAGCCACACCTATGCCGCTGCCGGCACCTACGACGTGACCCTGACCGCCACCAACGCCGGTGGCCCGGGCAGCCTGACCAGGACCGGCTACATCGTCGTGTCCGCCGCCCCGCCGCCACCGGCCCCGGTGGCCGCCTTCAGCGCCGACGTGACGACCGGCCAGGCTCCCCTGGCGGTCCACTTCACCGATCAGTCGACCAACAGCCCGACCAGCTGGGCCTGGACCTTCGGTGACGGCACGACCGCCACGACCCAGTCGCCCAGCCACACCTATGCCGCTGCCGGCACCTACGACGTGACCCTGACCGCCACCAACGCCGGTGGCCCGGGCAGCCTGACCAGGACCGGCTACATCGTCGTGTCCGCCGCCCCGCCGCCACCGGCCCCGGTGGCCGCCTTCAGCGCCGACGTGACGACCGGCCAGGCTCCCCTGGCGGTCCACTTCACCGATCAGTCGACCAACAGCCCGACCAGCTGGGCCTGGACCTTCGGTGACGGCACGACCGCCACGACCCAGTCGCCCAGCCACACCTATGCCGCTGCCGGCACCTACGACGTGACCCTGACCGCCACCAACGCCGGTGGCCCGGGCAGCCTGACCAGGACCGGCTACATCGTCGTGTCCGCCGCCCCGCCGCCGTCTGGCTACAGCGCGACCGTGCTGGCCGACGGCCCGACCAGCTACTGGCGCCTGGGCGAGACGTCGGGCACGGCCCTGGCCGATTCGGCCGGGACGAACCCGGGCACGGCCAAGGGCGGCGTCACGCTCGGCAAGCCGGGCGCCCTCGCCTCGGACGCGAACACCGCCATCGGCGTCGCGACCAACGGCTACGTCGAGGTCGCGAACGCGGCCGGTCTCAACTACACCGGCGACTTCAGCATCGAGGCGTGGGCCAAGCTGAACGCCGTCAACGGGGTCGGCGGGGCGGTCGTCCACAAGGGCGGGACCTCCGGCAACTCGGTCTGGCAGTACCGGCTCAGCATCACCTCGGCCAACCAGTGGCGGGGGACCGTCTTCATCGGGTCGTCGGCGATCACGGTGACCGCCCCGGTGGCCGCCACGACCGCCTGGACCTACCTCGTCCTGACCAAGTCCGGCACGACCCTGACCCTCTACGTCAACGGCAGTGCGGTCGCCAGCGCGACGGTGACCGGCACGCTGAACACGAACACCGGGATGCTGGCCATCGGCCGGACCGGGGCGAGCTCGGCCGACTACTTCAACGGCTCGATCGACGAGGTCGCGGTCTACCCGGCGGCCCTCGCCGCCGCCCGCGTCACGGCCCACTTCGCGGCCGCCGCCGCCGCGCCGCCACCGGCCCCGGTGGCCGCCTTCAGCGCCGACGTGACGACCGGCCAGGCTCCCCTGGCGGTCCACTTCACCGATCAGTCGACCAACAGCCCGACCAGCTGGGCCTGGACCTTCGGTGACGGCACGACCGCCACGACCCAGTCGCCCAGCCACACCTATGCCGCTGCCGGCACCTACGACGTGACCCTGACCGCCACCAACGCCGGTGGCCCGGGCAGCCTGACCAGGACCGGCTACATCGTCGTGTCCGCCGCCCCGCCGCCACCGGCCCCGGTGGCCGCCTTCAGCGCCGACGTGACGACCGGCCAGGCTCCCCTGGCGGTCCACTTCACCGACCAGTCGACCAACAGCCCGACCAGCTGGGCCTGGACCTTCGGTGACGGCACGACCGCCACGACCCAGTCGCCCAGCCACACCTATGCCGCTGCCGGCACCTACGACGTGACCCTGACCGCCACCAACGCCGGTGGCCCGGGCAGCCTGACCAGGACCGGCTACATCGTGGCCACGGTCGGGCCCCCACCGGACGAGAACTCGGTCATCGGCTTCCAGGGGCCGTCCTACTCGGGCGCCCCGTATCCCCCGACATCGGACAAGCCGCAGAGCAAGCTGTGGGTGACCGGCAGCACCTGGTGGGCGGACATGTTCGATCGTCTGAGCGGGACGTGGCACATCTTCCGGCTCGACCGTCCCAGCGAGACCTGGGTCGATACCGGGACCCTCATCGACGATCGAGACATCACCCTTGCCGACGTCCTCTGGGACGGATCCCACCTCTATGTCGCCTCCCACGTGGTCACGGTGTCGACCGATGCCGCCCCGGTCGCGTCCGTGCCGAACAGCCCGGCGCGGTTCTATCGCTTCAGCTACGCGCCGGCGACCCAGACGTGGACGCTCGACCCCGGCTTCCCGACGACGATCACGACCTGGTCGAGCGAATCGATGACCATCGACAAGGATTCGACGGGGACGATCTGGGCGACATGGACCCAGGTCAGCGGCAGCGGCTCGAGCGCGACCAATTCCGTCTACATCAACAACACCGTCGGCAACGACGCCACCTGGAACACGCCGTACCTCGTGCCGGTCGCCGGCGCCGACCCGGCGCCCGATGACATCTCGGCGGTCGTCGCCTACGGCGGCAACAAGATCGGTGTGATGTGGAGCAACCAGAAGGATGAGTCCATGTACTGGGCCGTCCATATCGACGGGCAGCCCGTCGCGACCTGGAAGGGCTCGCAGGCGATCAAGGGTCATGGCGTCGCCGACGACCACATCAACCTGAAGTCGGTCCAGTCCGACGCCAACGGGCGCGTCTGGGCTGCCCTCAAGACGAGCTTCGACGACGTGGGCACGGGGCCGTCCGACCCGCTGATGCAGCTCCTGGTCTTCCGGCCGACCACGAACGACTGGCTGGTGTCGACGTTCGGGACCGTCGGCGATTGCCAGACCCGCCCGCTCGTCGTCCTCGACAGCGAGCACCAGACCGTCCACATGTTCGCGGTCGGCCCGACAGCGTCCGGCTGCCCGTATTCCGGATACGCCGGCACCGTCTACGAGAAGACGGCACCCATGAGCAACCCGGTCTTCGGGACCGGTCGCGGGACGCGCGTCCTCCAGAACGGCTCGGCGTCGTTCATCAACGACCTGACCACGACCAAGCAGGATGTCACCGGGACGACCGGCCTGGTCGTCCTCGCCAGCGACGGCACCACTCACCGCTACTGGCACCTTGACGAGACGCTCGGCGCGCCGCCACCGGCCCCGGTCGCGGCCTTCGCCGCGGACACCACCTCGGGCGTAGCCCCGGTCAACGTCACGTTCAGCGATCAGTCCACCAACACGCCGACGGCCTGGTCGTGGACGTTCGGTGACGGGGCGGCGTCTGCGGTGCAGTCGCCGACCCACACGTACACCGCAGCCGGCACCTACACGGTCAAGCTGACCGTCTCCAACGCCGGTGGGTCGGGCAGCATGACCAAGACCGCGTACATCACCATCACAGCGCCGCCACCGTCCGCCTACACCCTGGCGGTCCTGGCCGACAGCCCGGTCAGCTACTGGCGACTCGGCGAGCGAACCGGGACGACGATCAAGGACTCGACCGGGACCAATGCCGGCACGACCAAGGGCAGCCCGACGCTCGGTCAGATGGGCGCGATCGCGTCCGACACGGACACGGCCATCGGCTTCGCGACCAACAAGTACGTCCAGGTCGCGAGTGCTGCCAACCTCAACTTCCCTGGGCGACTTCAGCGTCGAGGCGTGGGCCAAGCCGACCGCGCGTGTCGGGCACCGCCGGTTCCGTCGTGTTCAAGGGCGGCAGGAACAACGCGGCCGGCCAGTATCGGCTGGGCATCGTCGCGACGAACCAGTGGCAGGCCAGGGTCTACGTCGGGAACACACAGATCGTGGCCACCGCACCGACTGCCGCGACGACCGCCTGGACGTATCTCGTCCTGACCAAGGCGGGCACCACCCTGACCCTCTACGTCAACGGCACCGCGGTCGCCAGCGCGACGGTGACCGGCACGGTCAACACCAGCACCAACATCCTGGCCATCGGGCGGCTCGGTTCCAGCAACTCTGAGTACTTCAATGGCAGCGTGGACGAAGTGGCGGTCTACGCATCAGCCCTCTCCGCCGGAAGGATCGCCGCTCACTACTCGGCTGCGACCGCACCTTCGCCGTGACCATCCCGTACCAGGGCGTCGCCTCGCGGGAGGTGCGGCTGCCGCGCGTCTCCATCGCCCCGGTCGTTCCGGTCATCGCCGCCCTCGTGATCTGGGCCGTCGGCCTGACGTTGATCGACGTCGGCCGGATGAACGATCTCGGGCTCGTCTCGGTGATGCCGCCGCACGTCTTCATCGCGATCGCCATCCTCACCGCGAGTGCCGGCTTCAGGCTGCGCAGCACGCCGGTCGATGGGCGGGTGATGGCCGCCCACCTGCTTGCGCTCGTCATCGTCCTGTATGCCTTCCCGCCGATCGTGGAGCAGGTCGCCCGGACGTCGGTGACCTGGGCCCACCTTGGCTTCGCCGAATACATCGCCCGGACGGGTACGACCGCGCCGACCCTCGAGGCCCGGTTCAACTGGCCCGGCTTCTTCGCGGCGGCGGCGTTCGTCGGCTCGATGGCCGGGGTCGGGACGCTCACCGCCCTGGCCGAATGGGCGCCGGTCTACTTCAACCTGCTGTTCATCCTGCCGCTGGCGGTCATCGCCCGCGGATTGACCGGTGACATCCGGCTCGTCTGGGCGTCGCTCTGGCTGTTCCAGATCACCAACTGGATCGGCCAGGATTACTTCGCGCCGCAGGCCCTCGCGTACTTCCTGTACCTCGTGATCATCGCCATCGTCATCACCTGGTTCCTCGTCCGACGCCCACGCTCCGACGCGATCTATGACGGGCTCAGCGCGCTCCACCGAGGCGGCCGCGTGATGGGCTGGGCCTATGCGGCACTGACCCCGGACAACCCCGCGACGCCGGAGGGCGAGGGTCTCAGCCGCCGTCAGCAGGTGGCGATGATCAGTGTGCTCGTGGTCCTGTTCGCGTTCGTCTCGCTGAGTCACCAGCTGACGCCGTTCTTCGCGACGGCCGCCCTGGTCGCCCTCCTTGTCTTCAACCGGATCACCCTGCGCAGCATCCCCATCCTGTTCGGCGTGATGGCCGTGGCCTGGGTCAGCTATATGACCGTCCCGTTCCTCGAAGGCCACGTGGTCTCGATGATCAAGGAGATCGGCAGCGTCAGCGACACGCTCACCCAGAACGTCACCGACCGGATCGCCGGAAGCACCGAACACCAGGCCGTCGTGACCCTCCGCCTGGTCTTCACGGTCGCCCTGTGGGGATTGGCCGGCATCGGTGCCCTGATGCGGTTCCGGGATGGTCGGCGCGACCTGACGATGGTCCTGCTGGCGATCGCGCCCGTGCCGCTGTTCGCGTTGCAGGGCTACGGCGGCGAGCTCGTCCTCCGGCTCTACCTGTTCAGCCTGCCGTTCGTGTCGATCCTGGTCGCCGGCATCGTCTATGGTCGCCGGCCGTCGCCGCCGTCGGTGCTGCTGACGGTCATCGCGGTCGTGTTCGCCAGCGGTATCGCCTTCACGTTCCTGGTCGTGCGCTATGGCAACGAACGCACCGACCTGATGACCGCCTCCGAGGTGGCCGCGGTCCAGGAGCTGTACCGCATCGCGCCGGAGGGCTCACTGCTCGTCGCGGCATCGAACAACCTGCCCTGGAAGTTCGAGAAGGTCGAGCAGTACGACTACGTCCCGGTGGTGGACGAGGTCCTCATCGGCGATGTCAACGCCATCGCCTCGATCATGCGCGACCCGAAGTACGCCCATTCCTACCTCATCCTGACGAGGAGCCAGGGGACGTACGCCGAGGTCTTCACCGGGCTGCCGTCCGGGGCGTGGGACAAGTTCGTCGCCGACGCCACGACATCGCCGGCGTTCAAGGTCATCTACAAGAACGCGGATTCGGAGATCCTGGTCCTGGCCGATCAGCTCGCGGCGGTGAAGACGCCATGACCTCGATGGTCACGGCCGCGACGACCGCCGTCCTCACATCCTCGTCGTATGACGCGCTGTCGACGACCGTCGGGATCGGGGTGGTCCTCGCCCTGCTGATCCTGCTGTTCCAGCGCGAGGTGACCCACATCATCCGCGGCGAGCGGGCCGAGGCCTGGGAGTGGGCGTTCGATGTCGCGCTCATCCCGCTCCTGTTCGTCTTCTTCATCATCGTCTCCGCCCGGCTTGTCGAGTTGGTGGTGTGATCGCGCGCTCACGGCCGGCGCGATGACGCAGGCGTCCCGCACCATGGTCCCCGTGTCCACGCTGCCGCTGACCGGGGTGATCCTCGTCTACAGCTCGGCCATCGTCGTCGCCGAGGTGCTGGGTGCATTCGGCTGGGTGATCGGCGGTGCGTTGATCGACGCCGCGCTCGTGCCCATCCTGCTCGGCCATTTCGTCTGGTTCGAGCGGACGCCGCAGCGCCGGCTCCTGCCGGTGCTCGCGCTCATCGCGATGCTCCGCGTCCTGAGCATCGCCGCAGTGGTCCCGCGACTGCCGATGGTGACCTGGTACATCACGGTCGGTGGTGCGCTGCTCATCGGCGAGTACCTGACCGTCCGCCTCGTCGACGAACCGTGGGCGCGCCTGAACCTGGTCATCCGCCGACCCGGCCTCGACCTCGCCATCGCCGCGCTCGGGATCCCGGTCGGGCTGGTCGGCTACGCCCTGCTGCGACCCGGACAGCTCATGCCGGATGCCGGCATCGCCCAGTCGATCGCGGGCATCGTGGGGCTCGTCATCTTCGGCGCCTTCGCCGAGGAGCTGCTGTTCCGCGGCCTGCTGCTGGTCGTGGCCGTCGAGAGCCTCGACAGCCAGCGCACGGCGCTGCTGTACGCCACGGTCATGAGCGCAGCCATGTACCTCGGCTCGGGCTCGGTCGCCTACACGGTCGTGATCGGAGGCTTCGGCCTGGTGCTCGGTGCGACCATCCTGCGTGGCGGCTCGCTGTGGGGCGCGACCGCGAGTCACAGCCTCGCGCTCATCGGGATGGCGTTCGTCTGGCCGGTGCTGCTGGGCTCGGCATGACCGGGACGGACGTCCCGGCGGACGCCTGGAACGCCGTCGTCGATGCCAGCGACGAGGGACTCGCCTTCCACCGGCGCGAGTGGATCGAGGCCGTCGCCGAGGATTCGGGCGGACGCGACATCAGCCGCATCTACGAGCGCGACGGGCGGCGGGTCGTGGTCCCGCTCGTGCGGGCGGGTGGGCTCGTCGGGCCGGCCGGCGTGGCGGCTTCGCTGCCCTACGGCTGGGGTTTCGGGGGCGTGCTGGCCGGCGGCCGGGTGACCGAGTCGGACGTCCGGATGGTCGTCAGCGACCTCGCCACGGTCGGCCTGACCCGGGTCTCGCTGCGGCCGAACCCGCTGGCCGCGAGCGCCTGGGCGGCGGCCATGCCCGCCGGGACGCCCTCGGTCGGCCGGACGGCGCATGTCCTGGCGCTCGACGGACCGTTCGAGCGGGTCTGGACGGAGCGTTTCACCGGGACGGCCCGGACCAATGTCCGGCGCGCGGAGAAGTCCGACCTGACCGTCGAGACGTCCCGGAGCGACGACGCGATGGCGGCGTTCTTCGGCTTGTACGAGCAGTCCTGGATCCGGTGGGGTGACAAGCGCCGCCGAGCCGTCATGACGCGCTGGTACACCGACCGTCGGCGCGAGCGGATCGGCAAGTTCCAGGCCGCGGCGCGAGCCCTGGGCGACGGCTTCGCCATCTGGCTGGCACGGTCCGGGGACGTGCCGGTCGCGGCCATCGTCGTGCTCTCGCAGCGCGGCGCCGCCTCGTACTGGCGAGGCGCGATGGACGAGGAGCTCGCCGGGCCGACCCGGGCCAACTACCTCCTGCACAAGCTGGCCATCGAGGCGGCCTGCGCGGCCGGTGCGACGGTCTACCACATGGGCGATACCGGCGGGTCGTCGTCGCTGGCCCAGTTCAAGACGCGGTTCGGTGCCGAGCCGGTCGACTACCGCGAGTACCACCTCGAACGCCTGCCGATCACCGGCGTCATGAAGCGCGTCCGCCGGGTCCTTGGCTGACGACCCGGAACCCAAGCCGTCGAGCGTGGTCGGATGCAGCCCCGTGCACGCCGGGGTAGACTCCTGCAGCCTCGGCGGCCTCGTCGCGGCGATGGATGTGGCGAAGGCGAGGGCATGGCCCGCAACTCGAAAAGCAGCAAGCGATCACGTGGTGGCGCCGGCTTCGGTCGCGCCCTGTCGCTGGTCGCATTCCTGCCGATCGCCAGCCGCGTCCCGATGTACACCAGGCTCATCACGTCGCTGGTCATGGACGACCGGATGCCGGCCGGGCGCAAGGCCCTGCTGGCCGGCGCCGCCGGCTATCTCGTTCTGGGCCGCGACCTGATCCCGGATGACATCCCGATCATCGGTGGGCTCGACGACCTCGTCGTCGTCGTCCTTGCCGCGGAATTCTTCCTCGATGGCGTGCCCGACGACCTGCTCGATGAGAAGCTGGCCGAGCTCGGGATCGAACGCGCCGAATTCGATCGCGATGTCGCCCAGGTGCGACGCTTGACGCCGGGCCCGGTCCGGCGGACCATCCGCCGGGTCCCCGTGCTCATCGGGGACATCGGCGACGCCATGAAGACACTCGGTCTCGGGCCCCGGACGCGGGCCTGGATCAACAGGGAGGATCGCAGCGCGTGAAGGTCATTCTCACGAAGGACGTGGACAAGGTCGGCAAGAGCGGCGAGATGAAGCAGGTCGCGGACGGCTTTGCCACCAACTTCCTCATCCCGCAGAAGCTGGCCGTGCCGGCCGCCGGCGGGGCGTACCGCGCCTGGCAGCACGACATCGCCAGCCGGGAAGACAAGCGCAAGCGCGAGCGCGAGGACGCTGAGATCGCCGCGACCCGGATCGCCAGCACGACCCTGACGATGGGCGTGAAGGTCGGCGAGGGCGGCAAGCTCTACGGCTCCATCACGTCGAAGGACATCGCCGACGCTCTGGCCCGGCGCGGCATCGATGTCGACCGCCACAAGATCGAGCTCGACGAGCCGCTCAAGACGCTCGGCACCTACAAGGTCGCCATCAAGGTCTTCAGCGGCATGACCCCCGAGGTCACGATCATCGTCGAACCCAAGGGCTAGCGGCGCGGCCGGGCGCGACCCGAAGGCGCGGACCTGGTGGCAGAACGTGCGCCGGGAGACCGCAATGGCCGGTCGCAGAGGTATCTGACGCCTCGGTCGTGTCAGGCTGAGCGTGGATCGGATCCAAAGCGCATCGATTCGGACGTCGATGGCCATTCCTTCGGCCATAACGGTCTGCCCAGGCACGTTGTGCCGAGCCGGCGGCGCCAGCGCCCGAGTTCGGCCGCTGCGCCCCGCCCTCGCATTTGCAACGGTCCGTAGTGTGTCGGCTCGCCGACACTCGCCCTCTCAGGAGCCGGCCAGCCGCCAGACCGTGACCCCGTCCTCGTCGTACACCGTCTCGAACAGCGGGCTGGAACCGAAGTCGGTGATCGCGGCGCCGTCGCACGGCGCACCGCCGCTCGACAGGACGTAGGTCGCTCCGTAGACGGCCATCCGCGCCGCCGCGACCTCCGGCCCGTCGCAGTAGATCGCCTTCGTGTCGGTCGCCCGCGGCGCAGGGTCGTAGCCGAGGTTCGAGACGTACGGTCCGAAGGTCGAGATGCGCAGGCGGCCGGCCAGGTCGACCGGGCTGTTGATGAAGTCGTCGGTCACGAAGATCGAGCGCTGCGGCGTGTTCGCGGCGATCCAGCGGGCGGCCGTCTCCTGGGGCAGGCTGAGCGCGACGTCGTGCGAGCGCATGTGCCAGGTCGCGATGAGCACCGGCGACAGGGCACACACGAGCAGGACGCCGACGACCGCCCACGTCCGCCAGCGTGCGAGGAGCCATCCCGCCAGCATCGCAACCGCGATCCACATGATCTGGAAGTACTTGTTCATGTCGAACTCGACGGCGCTGACGACGATGACGTTGGGGACGATGAACAGCGCGACCATCCACGACACGAGGAACCAGCGTCCGGGCAGGTCACGCGCGCTGAATGCCGCGATGACCGCCAGCAGGACCGGGATGCCCAGGTTGGTCGCATAGAAGAACGCGACCGCGGCCGGCCCGTCGCCGATGCGCGCCTCGCTCCAGCCCAGGACGAAGCGGAACGCCCCGATGTCGCTCTGCTGCGTGATGGCGCCCGCGATGAACGGCGCGGCGAGGATGACCGGCGCCAGGAACAGGACGGCGTCACGCCAGACGGTCCGGGCGCGCCAGCCGCCGCTCGTGACCACGTACAGCCCGACGATCAGGTACGTCGCCGGGAAGGCGAAGAACTGGAATGGCGCAAGCAGCGCGGCCAGGATGCCCGCCAGAAGCACACCCAGCGGCCGGCGACCCAGGCAGCCGACCACCAGCAGGATGACCGTCACCAGCCCGGGCAGCCCGAGCGTCGTCGCCCGGTGGGGCAGGAACCCCGTCCCGAAGATCGAGGCGATCTTGAAGAACGGCCAGCCGTCCGCCCAGGTGTTGTCGTACGACAGCCGGCTGACGAGGGCGAGTGGCGTCCCGTCGCCCGCGATCACATCGCCGACCAGTCGGATCCAGCCGAGCCCGCCACCGAAGCAGACGAGGATCGCGGCGATGGTGGCCAGCCGGCGCCCACCCGTCAGGCGCACCGCGAGCGCCCAGACGACGAGCGCAAGGACGGCCGCGAACAGCGCGCTCGTCGCGAAGTAGACGCCGATGAGGTCGACGTTCGCGACCGTCGAGGTGATGGCGCCGTCGAAGTCGGCGAACCAGTGGTAGGTCAGCGGGACGCCGGCGAAGTAGGGGACCTCGGGCGGGAAGTTGCCGGCGGCGATGCTCGAGCCGATCGAGACGTGGACGAGCAGGTCGCTCCAGTTCCAGCCGCCCGCCACCCAGCCGTCCGGGGTCTCGTGCCAGCCGTTGCTGAAGAGAACGGCCGCGACCGCGAGTCCGGCGGCCGCTGCGACGATCCAGGCCGGCGCGTCCGAGCGCAGCGCGCGCCAGATGCCCGACACCGTCGGCCGTGGCAGCGGGGCAAGCCATCGATGCTGGAGGGTCGCGAGGACGATCGACGCCATCACGAGCAGGACCGCGCTCAGGATGATCGCCTCGCGCCCGAACCCGGTGAGCCGAGCGACCACGTTCACGAGGTGGGCCGAGACGTAGACGCTGGTGACGATCGCCGCGCCGACCGCACCCGGCATCGGCAGGTCCGGGACCACCCGGCGGATGACGACCCAGCCCGGGACGAAGAACAGGATCGGCCAGACCAGGACGATCGATGCGGCCGGGACGAGCCAGGCGACGATCGCGCCGACGACGATGATCAGGAACGTGACCAGCCCCATCGCGATGGCGGGCGGCGGTCGCGTGGCGGGGCCGGCACCGTCATCGGCAGGGGGTTCCACAGCGGGACGATGATAGCGACCATGACCGAGCGGACGATCCTGCATGTCGACCTCGACGCCTTCTTCGCGGCGGTCGAACAGCGCGACCGGCCCGAGCTACGCGGTCGGCCGGTCGTGGTCGGCGGTGGTGGTGGCGAAGACGCTCGAGGCGTCGTGTCGGCGGCCAGCTACGAGGCCCGGGCATTCGGGATCCATTCGGCGATGTCGCTGCGCGAGGCCTACCGCCGCTGTCCGCACGCGGTCTTCCTGCCGGTCGACGGTCGCCGCTACCAGCTGGCGAGCCGGGACGTCATGGCCATCCTGCGGCGCTACACGCCGCTCGTCGAGCCGATCTCGATCGATGAGGCATTCCTTGACGTGACCGGGTCGGCGGCGCTGTTCGGCGATGGACCGACCATCGCCCGGCGGATCAAGGACGAGACGAAGGCCGAGGTCGGGCTGACCGCGTCGGTCGGCGTGGCGACGACCAAGCTGGTAGCCAAGGTCGCCTCGGACCTGCGCAAGCCGGACGGGCTGGTCGTCGTGGCGCCCGGCGACGAGGAGTCATTCCTCGCGCCACTGGCCATCGGCCGGCTGTGGGGTGTCGGAGAGAAGACCGGTGCCGCCCTGGCCGAGTACGGCGTGCGGACGATCGGCGACCTCGCCAGGCTGCCACCGGACCTGCTCGTCCGTCGCTTCGGCAAGCACGGCGCCTCGCTGGTCCAGCGCGCGCGCGGTCGCGATGCCGACACCGTCCACGAGGGCGACCCGGCCAAGTCGGTCAGCCATGAGCACACCTTCGATATCGACACGAGCGACCCCGAGGTCATCGAGCGGACCCTGCTGGCGATGTCCGAGGGCGTGGCGGGACGGCTGCGCTCGGCCGGTGTCAAGGCCGGGACGATCGCCGTGAAGATCCGCGACAGCGGGTTCCACACCATCACCCGGCAGCGGACGCTGGCCGAGCCGACCGACTTGACCGACCCGATCTACGCGGCGGCGCTCGACCTGGCCCGGCCGGAGATCCGCGGGTTGAAGGTGCGGCTTCTAGGCGTGCAGGCCTCGAACCTCGGCGAGCGTGAGCAGCTGTCGCTGTTCGACACGACCGATCCCCGTCGACGCCGGGCCGTCGAGGCCGAGGATGCCCTGCGCCGACGGTACGGCGAGCGGGCGGTCACGCGCGGCCGGCTGGTCGGGACCGGGCTGCCAGCGCCGTTCGAGCGTGACCCGCGCAACCCGCTCGACCGGCGGGCACGGGGCGGTCCCGCGGCGCGCGATGTCGGGGAGTCCGTAGCTGCGGCGGACGACGCCGGTCGTGACAGCCAAGGTGACACGGACGTCGACGACATTCCGCCCGACGACGCTTGACATCGAACACCTGTTCGGTCTAGTGTCCCGATCACAACCGAACAGACGTTCTGTCGAACGAGTGCCCCGGACGACACGACCCAAGCGCCCCCGGAAAGGAGCCATCCCGAATGGCATTCATCCGTGTCGATCCAGTCCAGGTCAAGGTCCGCACCGATTGGTTCAGTGGTCGGCCGCGCGAGATCACGTGGGGCGACGAGCGACTCCAGATCACGCGGCTCGCCGTCGTCCGTGAGGAAGCGGCGGCCTACCCGGTCATCAGCGGGCCGCGGACGCTCTTCGAAGTGGACACGCCACGAGCCAGGCTGTCACTCACCTACCAGCACCGGTCGGGCCGCTGGACGGTGACGGGTCTCGATGAAGAGGTCCGCCGCCGGGCGGCCTGATCCACCAGAGCATCGGTGCCGGAGGACTGGGGTCCTCTCGCGGCGCCGGCCCGGACCGACCGCGGACCTCCCACCGCCCATCGGTCCACAACGTCGGGTCTCGGAGCGGGGGCGCCGGTACCGCCCTCGCTCCGACTCCGACGCGCCCTGCGGTAGACACGTGCGTCGTCGGCCACTGAAGCCGAGCCGCAACCGTACAATCGACGCGATGGATCAATCGGCCGGCACGCGCTTCCGGGATCTCACGCTGGACGGGTTCGTGGCCGCACTCGGGTCGGCCGCGCCGGTCCCCGGTGGCGGCAGCGCCTCGGCCGTCGGGGCGTCCTTGGCGGCGAGCCTCGTGGCGATGGTCGCCGCCCTGTCCGAAGGCCGCCCGAAGTACGCCCAGCACGCCGACCTTCACGCCTGGGCCGGTGAGACGGGCCGGTCGCTGGCCGACCGGTTCCTGAGCCTGGCCGACGAAGATGCCGAGGCGTACGCCGGGTTCGGCGTTGCGATGAAGATGCCGCGCGAGACCGACGAGGAACGCGAGGCGCGCTCGACGGCGCTCCGGTCCGCGGCGCGGGTCGCAGCCGAGGTGCCCCTGCGCTGTGTCGAGGCATGCGTCGAGCTCGTGGCCGCCGCCGAGGCGCTGGCCGGCCGGAGCAACGTCAACGCCTCGAGCGACCTCAACGTCGCCTCGCTCCTCGGCGAAGCCGCAGCACGCGGGGCGGCTGCCAATGTCCTGGTCAACCTGCCGTCGGTGGGCGATCCCGAATTCGAGCAGGAGATGACCGCGAGGGTGGACGAGCTGCTCCACGAGGTCGAGCACCTGGCCGCAGAGACGCGAGAGCTGGTCGCCCGCGGCGAGCCACGCGACCCGGTCCCGGCCGAAGACCTGCCTTGACCACACCGTCCTCCCGGGCCCGGCTCCTGGAGGGCGGGCCGATCGCCACCGAGATCCGGCGCGCCGTCGCCGAGGACGTGGCCACGTTCACCGCGCGGCAAGGACGGCGGCCCGGTCTTCGCGTCGTCATCGTCGGCCGGGACGCGCCCTCGGCGGTCTACCTCGAGCGCATCCTGCGCGGCTGCGAGATGGTCGGCATCGACTCGGGCTTCGTGGAGCTCGAGGGCGAGGCCACCGAGGCGAGCGTGACCGCCGCGATCCGCGAACTCAACGCTGACCCTGCGGTCGATGGCCTCATCGTCCAGATGCCGCTTCCGCGGACGATCCGACTGCGCGCGGTCATCGACGCGATCGACCCGGCCAAGGACATCGACGGCATCCACCCGCTCAACGCTGGCCTCCTCCGCCTCGGCTACGACGGGTTCCTGCCCGCGACGGCCCACGCCGCGATCGAGATCCTTCGCAGATCCGGGATCGAGATCGCCGGCAAGGATGCCGTGGTCGTCGGCCGGTCCGCGGTGGTCGGCATGCCGGCCGCGTTCATGCTGGTCAAGGAGGACGCGACGGTGACGGTCTGTCACTCGCGGACGACCGACCTTGGCGCCCACGTGGCGCGTGCCGACATCGTCATCGTTGCCGCCGGCCGTCCCGGCCTGATCACAGGGGCGATGCTCAAGCCCGGTTGCGTCGTGGTCGATGTCGGCATCAACGTCGTCGACGGCCACCTTGTCGGCGACGTGGACTTCGCGTCGGCGGTCGAGGTCGCCTCGGCCATCACGCCGGTGCCCGGTGGCGTCGGTCCGCTCACCAACGCGATCTTGCTGACCCACCTCATCCGCGCCGCCGAACGCCAGGCGCCGTTCGATCGCACGACCCCGACCACGCCCGCCACCCGCCCCGTCCTGTCCGGAGGAGATCGATGAGCTTCCCGTCCGACCTGGAGATCGCTCGAGGCGTCACGCCCCGCCCGATCGTCGACGTCGCGCACGACCTCGGCATCGCCGACGGCGAGCTCGAGCTGTACGGGCCGAGCAAGGCCAAGGTCACCCTGGAGGGGATCCGCCGGCTCGAAGCGGAACGGCCCCGCGGCAAGTACGTGCTCGTCACGGCGATCACGCCGACGCCGCTCGGCGAGGGCAAGTCGACCACCTCGGTCGGGCTGGCCCAGGGCCTCAACCACATCGGCAAGAAGGCGGCGGTGTGCATCCGCCAGCCATCGCTCGGCCCGGTCTTCGGGATCAAGGGAGGCGCTGCGGGCGGCGGCTACAGCCAGGTCATCCCGATGGAGGACTTCAATCTCCATCTCACCGGCGACGTCCATGCCATCGGCGCGGCACACAACCTCGCCGCCGCGTTCATCGACAACAGCCTCCATCACAAGAACCCGCTCGGCATCGACCCGCACGGCATCCTCTGGCCGCGGGTCGTGGACATCAGCGACCGCGCGCTGCGCCACGTCGTCATCGGTCTCGGCGGCCGCGAGGACGGCATCCCGCGCGAGACCGAGTACGTCATCACGGTCGGGTCCGAGGTCATGGCCGTGCTCGCCCTCGCGACCGACATCTTCGACCTGCGTGCCCGGCTCGGGCGGATCGTGCTCGCCACGCGCGGCGACGGCACGGCAGTCACAGCCGAGGACCTCGGCGTCGCCGGGTCGATGACGGTCCTGCTCATGGACGCCATCAAGCCGAACCTGCTGCAGACGCTCGAGGGCGGGCCGGCCTTCGTCCACGCCGGGCCGTTCGCCAATATCGCCCACGGCAACAACTCGATCATCGCCGACCGCCTCGCGCTCGCGACGAACGACATCGTGTGCACGGAGGCCGGCTTCGGCGCCGACATGGGCGCCGAGAAGTTCTTCGACATCAAGTGCCGCGCGTCCGGCCTGTCGCCCGATGCGGCCGTGGTGGTCGCCACGGTCCGGGCGCTCAAGATGCACGGCGGGGTCGGCAAGATCGTCGCCGGCAAGCCGCTCGATCCGGCCCTCCTCGAGGAGAACGTCGAGGCGGTCCGGCGTCGGCGCCCAGAACCTGGCCAAGCAGATCGAGAACGTCACGATGTTCGGCATCCCGGCCATCGTCGCGATCAACTCGTTCCCGACCGATACGCCGGCCGAGGTCGAGGCGATCCGCGAGGTCGCGCTCGCCGCGGGCGCACGCGATGCCGTCGTCGCCACCCACTTCGTCGACGGCGGAGCGGGCGCCGCGGAACTGGCCGAGGCCGTCTGGGCGGCGACCCATGACGGGACGGCCGACTTCAAGCTGCTCTACCCGGACGAGATGCCACTGGCCGAGAAGATCGTGACCATCGCGACCCGGGTCTACGGCGCGGACGGTGTCGAATTCCTGCCGGCTGCCCGCAAGTCGCTCAAGCAGTTCGAGGACCTTGGCTACGGTCACCTGCCGATCTGCATGGCCAAGACCCAGTACTCGCTGAGCCACGACGCCGCGCTCAAGAACCGGCCGACCGGCTTCACCGTGCCGATCCGCGAGGTCCGCCTGTCAGCCGGCGCCGGCTTCGTCACCCCGCTGTGCGGCGAGATGCGGACGATGCCCGGGCCTGCCGTCGAAGCCGGGCGGCGAGAAGATCGACATCGACGCCGACGGGAACATCGTCGGGCTGTTCTGAGGCCGGAACGGCGGAAACGACGGAGCGGGTTGGCGGTCCATGTGGCGCACCCACTGTCAGGTGATGGCCGACGTTCGCTTGGAGGACATCTGTTGGACGATGGCCCGTTCTTCCATGGCACGAAAGCCGCCCTGCGAGTGGGCGATCTCCTGACGGCCGGTTTTCGTTCGAACTACCGGCCCGAAGTCGTGATGAATCACGTCTACTTCACCGCGCTGCGCGACGGTGCCGGACTCGCCGCAGAGCTCGCAGCGGGCCACGGTGCTCCGCGCGTCTACGTCGTTGAGCCAACGGGGACGTTCGAGGACGACCCCAACGTGACCGACAAGAAGTTCCCCGGCAACCCGACCCGGTCCTACCGCAGCAGAGAGCCGCTCAGGATCGTCGGCGAGGTGACCGACTGGACGCGGCAGACCCCAGCGGCGCTACAGGCATGGCGTGACCGGCTCGCGGCGATCCACGCGGATGAACGAGGCGAGATCATCAATTGATCGGCAAACGCGCGGCTGTGGCACTCCCCGGAGCGAGTCCGTCAGGGCGCGACCGACGTCGCCCACATGAAGCAGACGGCGATCAGCAGCCCGGCGAGGATGCCGAGCACCCCGGCGCCCCACTTCGCGAGGTCGATCGGCCCGAGCGGCTCCTCGGCGTGGGCGTGATCGTCATGACCGTGGTCGCCGCCATGGTCCGTGGTCTCGTGATGGGCGACCGCTCCGGCATGACCGGGGACGTCGCTGTCGTGGCTCGTCATCGTCTCGGGTGGACCTCCGCGGACATTCTGGCAGACGCGACCCGGCCCTACACTCACTGACGTGACCGCCCCTCCGCCCGATCCGGGGCTCATCGCGAGCCTGCGGGGCCTCGACCGCGACGGCCGGCTGCTGTTCGCGATGCGGTCGCTCCGGATGTTCGGCTACGGCTTCCTCGCCGTCGTGCTCGTCCTCTACCTGGCGGCGGCCGGGCTGGACCCGCTCGCCGTCGGGCTCGTGCTCACCTTCACGCTCATCGGCGACACGCTCATCTCGTTGTGGCTGACGACCAACGCCGACCGGCTCGGCCGGCGGCGGGTGCTGGTCGCCGGGGCGGGCCTGATGATCGTCGCGGGCGTTGTGTTCGCGTTCACCAGCTGGGTCCCGCTGCTGATCCTGGCCGGCGCGATCGGCGTCGTCTCGCCGACCGGCAACGAGGTCGGGCCGTTCCTCGCCATCGAGCAGGCGGCGCTCACCCAGACCGTCCCCGATACGCGCCGAACGGCGACCTTCGCCTGGTACAACGTCGCCGGCTACGTCGCAACCGCGACTGGAGCCCTCGGCGCGGGGCTCGTCAGCCAGGCCCTGATCAACGGCGGGGCCGCCCCGCTCGATGCCTATCGGGCGATCGTCGTCGGCTACGCGGTCATCGGGATCCTGATGATCGCCGGCTTCTGGCGGCTCGACACCGCCATCGAACCGCCGCCGGCGAAGGTCTCGACCGATGGCATCCGGCGCCGCTTCGGACTCGGGCGGTCGAAGGGCGTCGTGCTCAAGCTGTCGGTCCTGTTCTCCATCGACGCGTTCGGTGGTGGGTTCATCCCCCAGAGCCTGATGGCCTACTGGTTCCATATCCAGTTCGGCGCCGATCCCGGCCAGCTCGGGCTGATCTTCTTCGCGGCGAACCTGCTGGCCGCCGTGTCGTCGCTGTCGGCCGCCCGGATCGCCCGGCGGTTCGGGCTCATCAACACGATGGTCTTCACCCACATCCCGTCGAACGTGCTGCTCATCCTCGTGCCCCTGATGCCGACCCTGCCGCTGGCGGTCGCGGTGCTGCTGATCCGATTCAGCCTCAGCCAGATGGACGTGCCCACCCGCCAGTCGTACGTCATGGCCGTGGTCGAGCCCGATGAGCGGTCCGCGGCGGCCGGCGTGACGGGCGTCGCCCGGACGACCGGTGCGGCCATCTCGCCGTCGTTCTCGTCCGTGCTCATGGCCAGCGCCGGCTACGCGTCGCTGCCGTTCTACCTCGCGGGCAGCCTCAAGATCCTGTACGACCTGCTGATGTACCGCGAATTCCGGAACGTCAAGCCGCCGGAAGAGCGGCGCGCCTAGGCCTTTGCGTCGCCCGCGTCGCCCGCGTCGCCCGGATCATCGCCGCGCCGGCCCGGCCGACCCGGCATCCCGACCCGCCACCACACGAACAGCACGACCGCCCCGACGACCGCGACCGCGATGAGCAGGTCGAACGGCTGGAGCGCGTGGCGGATCTGTTCCCAGTTCTCGCCGAGGACCGTGCCCGCGTAGACCAGCAGGCACGACCACAGGAACGCACCCGCGGTCGAGAAGATGATGAAGGTCGAGATCCGCATCCGTGCCACGCCGGCCGGGAAGCTGATGAACGTCCGGACGATGGGCAGGAGCCGGCCGATGAACACCGTGGCCGCCCCGTGCCGGGCGAAGAACGAATCGGCCAGGTCGATCTCGTGCTGCCGGATGAGCAGGTACCTGCCGTAGCGCTCGAGGAACGGCCGGCCGCCGTACGCGCCGATGGCGTACGCGATGAGCGATCCGAGCGTGTTCCCGATCGTCGCCACGATGACCACGATCCAGAAGTTCCAGGGCTGCCCGGTGATCGGCTCGATCTGGCTCGTGTCCGAGACCAGGAAGCCGGCGTACGGCAGGATCAGCTCCGAGGGGAGCGGGATCATCGCCGACTCGATGGCCATCGCGAGCATGACCCCGAGGTAACCCACGGCGCCGTACAGGTTGTTCAGGAACGGGATGACGAAGTTGTCGATGAACGCGAGCACGCGGACCTCATGGCTGTCATGGGTGGGCGCGCCGGAGCATAGCCGACTATCCTCGGGCGGTGACTGAACCGGAGGTCCCGCACTTCTACCCGGACCGCCGGGCGGCCGGTCCGATCGTCCTCACCGGCGCGGATCTGACCATCGCCGACGTCGAAGCGGTGGCCCGCCACGGGGCGACGGCATCGCTCGACATCCACGCCCGCGAGCGGATGCAGGAGGCGCGCGACCTCATCGAATCGCTGGTCGCCGAGGGCGCCGTGGTGTACGGCGTGACGACCGGCTTCGGGGCGCTGGCTTCGACCACCATCCCGCCGGACCAGGCCGGGCGCCTGCAGCGGAACCTGCTGATGAGCCACGCCGCGGGCGTCGGCACGCCGTTCCCGCGCGAGATCGTCCGGGCCATGCTGCTGCTGCGGGCGAACACTCTCGCTCTCGGCCACAGCGGCTGTCGGCCGCTGCTCGTCGACCGCCTGTTGGACTTCCTGCGGCTCGGCCTCCACCCGGTCGTGCCGGAGCAGGGGAGTGTCGGTGCCTCGGGCGACCTCGCGCCGCTGGCGCACCTGGCCCTGCCGCTCATCGGCCTCGGTGAGGTGGAGCGCGACGGGACGGTCATCCCGGCCGCGGACGCACTCCGTGCCGCCGGCCTGGAACCGCTGGCACTCGAGGCGAAGGAAGGGCTCGCGCTGCTCAACGGCACCCAGATGATGGGCGCGATCGGCGCGCTCGTGCTGGCCGACGCCGACCGACTGGCCCGGACCGCCAGCGTCGTCGCGGCGATGTCCGTCGAAGCGTTGCTCGGGACCGACGTCGCGTTCGCGGCCGCCTACCAGCTGGCCCGGCCGCACCCCGGGCAGATCGCGGTCGCCGCCGAGCTCCGTCATCTGCTCCGCGACAGCGCCCTCCAGACCGGCCACCACGGCCATGCCCACAAGGTCCAGGACCCCTACTCGCTGCGCTGCACGCCGCAGGTCCACGGCGCCGTCCGCGACACGCTCGACCACCTCCGCCGGGTCCTCGACATCGAGCTCAACTCGGCGACCGACAACCCGCTCGTCTTCCCCGGCGGCGGCGTCGCCGATGAGGCGACCATCGCGACCGGCGGCGGGCGGGTCATCAGCGGCGGCAACTTCCATGGCGAGCCCATCGCGCTGGCGCTCGACTTCGCCAAGATCGCGCTGGCCGAGCTCGGCTCGATCAGTGAGCGACGGACCGCGCTGCTGGTGGATCCACGGCTCAATGGCGGGCTGCCGCCGTTCCTCGCGGCCTCTTCGGGGATCGACTCGGGGATGATGATCTACCAGTACACCGCGGCCGCCCTCGCGTCGGAGAACAAGGTCCTGGCCCACCCCGCCTCGGTCGACTCGATCCCGACCAGCGCGAACCAGGAGGATCACGTCTCGATGGGCTCGATCTCGGCGCGACATGCTTGGACCGTCCTCGGGCACGTCGAACGGATCCTGGCCATCGAGGCGCTGGTCGCCGCACAGGCGCTCGATCTCCGGCTGGCCGATCCCGAGGTCGGTGGCGCGGCGCCCGGAGCGGGGGTGGCCGAGGCGCTGAGCCGGATCCGGGCGCGGGTCCGCCACCTGGATGGCGACCGGGAACCGGGGCCGGACCTTGCCGCCGCCACGGCCATGGTCCACGACGGCGTCCTGGCCGACCTCGCCGGCTGACCGCCGTAGACTTCGGCCCGATGAGCGAGATCAGGATCGTCGACGTCACCGATGCCACCGGCTTCGGGTTGATCCCGCCCTGCGCGGACCCGGGCTTCGACCACCGCTCGTGCGACTACTGGGAGGACGCGGACCACGGGTCGAAAGCCGCTCGGTCGAGCTGGCTGACGGCATCCCCGGCCGGCGGGGCGTCGGCTCCGGCGCCCGTCAAGGCACGACCCTCCAACCCGTTCCTGGCCGACCTCGAGGCCAAGGAACCTGTCGCGAACCCGTTCGCCACGGGTCGTCCGGCAAACCCCTTCCTGACGCCCGGGGAGGACGACGCCGGGCCCCTGGACAACCCATTCGCGCCCCGTCCCGTCGCCCGACCGACGGTCGGATCCGACGCCCCGCGCAAGCTCCAGCTGCTGGGTCGCGGACTGGGTGTCGCGGGGAGCTATGCCAAGGTGCTGCTGCGTGACGAGGTCCCCGCGGTCTACGCCCAGTTCGGGCCGCTGACCGCGTACCCGCGAGCGCAACGGACGCGCGACCTCTACCCACGGCTGCCCGATGCGCCGCTGCCCGCGGTCATCACCTGCATCGCCACGACGGCTGCGGCGCGCGGCGAGGGCCTCGCGCGGGTGCTGGTGGCAGCCGTCTGCGACGACCTCACCGAGCGCGGCTTCACGGCCGCCGAGACCTACCCCACCATCGGCGCTCTGCCCGAGGCGACCAGCGCGGCCACGCCTGCCTTCTGGCTGTCGGTCGGGTTCGCCCTGGCGATCGATGACGAACGCTTCCCGGTCATGCGGCGCGACCTTGTCTGAGCGGGGCCGACGAACGCGCCGGGGAGCGGCCTTGGCAGGCCGCGCCGCCCTCGTCGTGTCGGCGCTCGCGGTGGTCGGTTCGATCGTCGCCGCGTGTGGTGGCGACGCGAGCGGCTCGGCCGCCGCTGGGTCGCCCGGGGCCGGCGGTGCCGCGTCGACGCCGGCCGCCACGAGCGCAGGAGGAGACGCCCGGCTCGTCGTCGACGCCGGGCTGCTGCGCTACCTGCCGGCAAGCGTGGCCGGTGTCGCCATGCAGCCATCGCCCGAAAGCGCCGCCGGGATGGTCACAGACCCGTCGCTGGCCCGGACGGCATCGGCCATCGCGGTCGGGGTCGTGGTCGCGGCCGGCAACTCACGCGGCGACGACCTGGCGATCTCGACCGTCATCCAGCTCCGGCCGGGCGTGTACACCGACCAGTTCTACCAGGGCTGGCGGGATGCCTACGACCGCGCCGCGTGCGACCCCGCCGGTGGCGTCGCCAGCCACGTCCAGCAGCTGATCGGGCCGCACGCGGTCGAGGTCACCGTCTGCAGCCAGGGCGCCCGGACCTACCACACGCACCTTGCGGGCGACCGTCTCGTGTCGATCACCGCGGTCGGCGACCGCAAGTTCGGCGACCTCGTCATGGCCGGCCTGCGGCAGTAACCTTCGGGGCACGATGCCGGAGATCCTCGACGAACCGATGAGCGCCGCCGGTGCCCGCCCGGTCCGCGCCCCGCGCGGGAGCGAGCTGAGCTGTCGCGGCTGGGAGCAGGAAGCCGCGCTGCGGATGCTCATGAACAACCTCGACCCGGAGGTCGCCGAGGACCCGGACCACCTTGTCGTCTACGGCGGGACGGGCCGGGCGGCGCGGTCGTGGGCCGCCTTCGACGCCATCGTCCGCGAGCTGCGATCGCTCGAGGGTGACGAGACACTGCTCATCCAGTCGGGCAAGCCGGTCGGCGTGCTGAGGACCCATCCGTGGGCGCCGCGCGTCCTCATCGCCAATTCGAACCTCGTCGGGAAGTGGGCGACCTGGGAGCACTTCCGCGACCTGGAGCGGCGCGGCCTGATGATGTACGGCCAGATGACCGCCGGGTCGTGGATCTACATCGGGACCCAGGGCATCCTGCAGGGCACCTACGAGACCTTCGCCGAAGCGGCTCGCCAGCACTTCGGCGGGACCCTGCGCGGGACCGTGACGCTGACCGCCGGGCTCGGTGGGATGGGTGGCGCGCAACCGCTGGCGGTGACCATGAACGACGGCGTGGCGGTCGTCATCGAGGTCGACGAGGCCCGCGCCCGGCGTCGGCTCGAGATCCGCTACGTCGACCGGCTGACCCATGACCCGGCCGAAGCCCTGGCCTGGGCGCGGGCGGCCGCGGCAAGCGGCGAGTCGGTCAGCATCGCGCTGGTCGGCAACGCGGCCGAGATCGAACCGGCCTGGGCCGCCGCCGGCGAGCGGTTCGACCTCGTCACGGACCAGACGTCCGCCCACGACCCGCTGGCCGGCTACGTCCCGGCCGAGATCTCGCTGGCCGACGCGCTCGAGCTGCGGGCCCGCCTCCCGGCCGAGTACGAGCGCCGGTCGCGCCGGTCCATGGCCGCCCACGTCGAGGCGATGCTCGCGTTCCAGCGGGCCGGCGCGGTCGTCTTCGACTACGGCAACAACCTTCGGGCATTCGCCTTCGAGGCCGGCGTCGAGGACGCCTTCGACTACCCGGGCTTCGTGCCCGCCTTCATCCGGCCGCAGTTCTGCGAGGGTCGCGGGCCGTTCCGCTGGGCCGCCCTGTCCGGTGACCCGGCCGACATCCTCCGGACCGACCGGGCCGTCCTCGAGCTCTTCCCCCACGACGCCGGCCTGCAGCGCTGGATCGAGATGGCCGAGGCCCGCGTCCCGTTCCAGGGTCTGCCCGCCCGGATCTGCTGGCTCGGCTACGGCGAGCGGTCACGCGCCGGCCTGGCGTTCAACGAGCTCGTCCGGACCGGCGAGGTCAGCGCGCCCATCGTCATCGGCCGCGACCATCTCGATTCGGGGTCGGTCGCCTCACCCAACCGCGAGACCGAATCGATGCTCGATGGCTCCGACGCCGTCGCGGACTGGCCGCTGCTGAACGCCCTCGTCAACACGGCGGCCGGCGCGTCGTGGGTGTCGATCCATCACGGCGGCGGCGTCGGGATCGGCTACAGCCAGCACGCCGGGATGGTCGTCGTCGCCGATGGGTCCGAGCTCGCCGCGGAGAAGCTGGCGCGAGTCCTGACGACCGATCCGGCGATGGGCGTCCTGCGCCACGTGGACGCTGGCTATGAGCGGGCGATCGACGTCGCCCGTGAGCGTGGTATCAAAGTCCCGATGCACCCCGTCAACGACTGACCCAAAGGTCCTCTGGTCGGGTGGCCCGATGGCTCGTACGTTCGTGGCATCGGGAGCGGTGACCGCTCCCTCCACGAGGGTTCCGCCGTGTCGACTCTCCCGACGTCACGAAGCCGACGGGCCGTTCTGGCCGTCGTCGCCTCCGTCATCCTGGCCTCCTTCGCCGCCCTCCCGGTCGCCGCCTTCGGGGCACCGTACGTCTCCGGGACGTCGCCGGCCGATGGCGACATCGATGTCGCCGCCGACGCGACCCTGTCCGTCACATTCGACGAGCCTGTCACCGTGACCGACGGCTGGTTCAGCATCGATTGCGGTGTCAGCCTCTCCCACTCGGCCGTGGTGTCCGGCGGTCCCGAGACCTGGACGATCAACCCGGACCAGGATTTCGCGGCGGGCGAATCCTGTGCGTTCACGACCGACAGGACCGCGATCACCGACGCAGACGGCTTCCACCCGGACAGCAACGGCTTCTTCGGCTTCACCGTGGCCGGTGTGGCCGCGCCGTCCGCTCCGCCGCCCTCGACATTCGGTGCCTTCAAGTGGCCGATCAAGGCGCTTCCGGCGGTGAACCGAGCGTGGGCCGGCTGGGCCGTCCCGATCCGGTTCACCCTCACCGGCGACCCCGGTCCCCACTCCTTCACTGCCGCGTCGCAGCAGTACACGTGCGGGACGACGCCGCCATCGACGGCGACGCTTGCGGCGGTCACCCGCGGTCACCGAGCGATCCGCTACAACAGCCGCCACGACACCTACACGTTCGTCTGGAAGACCAGCCGATCGTGGAAGCACACCTGCCGGGTCTTCGTGCTCACTCTCGACGACGGCCAGACACAGGCGATCGCCTTCCGCTTCAGGTAGGCCCGGCCGGCCTGCGTAACCGACCCGACGAGGGCCGGTCGGCGGTCTAGCATCATGGGGTGCTGATCGAATCGGTCCCCAATGTCTCCGAGGGTCGCCGGCTCGACGTCGTCGACCGGCTGGCCGAGGCGATCACCGCGGGCGAGGGGGTCTTCCTCCTCGACCGCACCAGCGACGCGAGCCACAACCGCTCGGTGTTCACGATGGCCGGCGAGCACGGCCCGGTGATGGACGCGCTCGACCGGCTGGTCGCGGCGGCGATCCACGAGATCGACATGGACGTCCACACCGGCGAGCACCCGCGCATCGGCGCGGTGGACGTCGTGCCGTTCGTGCCGCTCGCGTCGACGACGATGGACGACTGCATCGAGCTGGCCCGGGCGTTCGGCCGACGGATCGCGACCGCCTACGAGCTGCCGGTCTTCCTGTACGCCAAGGCGGCCACGCGGCCGGAGCGGGTCAAGCTGGCCGACGTCCGCCGCGGCGGGTACGAGGGCCTCAAGGGCGAGATCGCGCTCAACGGCCGGGAGCCGGATTTCGGGCCTGCCCGGCTCCACCCGTCGGCCGGGGCCGTCGCGGTGGGGGCGCGGCCGTTCCTCATCGCCTACAACATCAACCTCGATTCGCGCGACGTCGAGCTGGCCAAGCGCATCGCCCGGCGCGTTCGCGAGTCGGGCGGAGGACTGCCCAGGGTCCAGGCCAACGGTTTCTGGATCGAGGAGCTCGGGCGCGCCCAGGTCTCGATGAACCTCCTCGACTTCGCCACGACGCCGCTGTGGCTCGTGTGGGAGACGGTCCGCGACGTCGCCGCCGAGGATGGCGTGGATCTCGCCGAATCCGAGCTGATCGGGCTCGCCCCGCTGGCGTCGTTCCTGGCCGTCGCCGACCGTGCCGACGCACCCGCCGAGGATCCGATCGAACGCCGGCTCGCCGTCGCCGCCGACTTCCTGCGCCTGCGCGACTTCTCGCCGATGCAGGCCCTCGAACTCCGACTCGAGGCAGCCCGGGCCGATATCGGCGCCACGAGATGACCGGCGGGCCGTTCAGGCTCATCCACGGCGGCCGCAGCGACGAGCCGACGCCGGGCCTCCTCATCGTCGGTGCGGCCGAGGTCGTGACGCTCGCCGGTGGCGTCCGGATGGGCGCGGCCCAGGGCGAGGTCGGCCGGCTGACGGCGGCGGACGTCGGCGGCCCGGACGCTCCGGACGCGCCGGTCGTCGCCTGCTGGGAGGGCCGGATCGCGGCAGTCGGCCCGCGGGCCGCACTCGAGACGGCGCTGGAGGCTGAGGGCTATCCGCTGGGCCGGTTCGCCCGGCTCGACGCGGCCGGCGGCACGGTGACGCCCGGCCTGATCGACCCGCACACGCACCTGCTGTTCGGCGGCTCGCGCGAAGGCGAATGGCAGCTCCGCCAGCGCGGCGCCGGCTACCTGGAGATCCTGGCGGCGGGCGGTGGGATCCTTTCGACCGTCAGCGCGACCCGCGCTGCCTCGGTCGAGGACCTGTTCGAGCACGGCCGGCGCTGGCTCGATGAGATGCTCGGCCACGGCGTCACGACCATCGAGGCGAAGTCCGGCTACGGCCTCGACCTCGAGACCGAGATCCGGCTCATCGAGACCGCCTACCGGTTGGGTCTCGAGGGCCCGATCGAGGTCCTGCCGACGTATCTCGGGGCACACGCCGTGCCGCCGGAGTTCCGGACGCGACCCGAGGGGACCGAGGCGTACGTCCGCTCGGTCATCGACGAGCAGCTCCCCGGCGTGGCCGCGCATGGCCGGGCGCGATTCTGCGACGTCTTCTGCGAGACCGGGGTGTTCGACGCGGACCAGTCGCGGCGGATCCTCGAGGCGGCCGCGGGCTACGGCCTCGCCGTCCGGCTGCATGCCGACGAGCTCGCCCCGTCCGGTGGCGCCGAGCTCGCGGCCGAGCTCGGGGCGCTCTCCGCCGACCATCTCGCGACGCCGTCCGAGGCCGGCATCGACGCATTGGCCGCCGCGGCGGCCGACGATCGGGCCGTGGTCGCCACCGTCCTGCCGGCGACGACCTGGTTCCTGGGCAAGGACCACGGCGCACCGGCCCGGACCTTCATCGACCGAGGCATCCCGGTCGCCATCGGCACGGACTTCAACCCGGGCACCTCACCCATCGCCAGCCTGCCGCTGGCGATGACCGTGGCCTGCGTGGAGCTCGGCCTGACGCCGGACGAGGCGCTCAGCGCGGTGACCATCAATGCCGCCCGCGCGGTCGGTCTCGAGGACGAGATCGGTTCGATGGAACCGGGCAAGGCCGCGGATCTCGTCATCTGGCGGGTGCCGACATCGACGCAGATCCCGTACTGGCCGGCGGCCGATCTCGCCCGGACCGTCATCAAGCGCGGACGGGTCGTCCTCGATCGGAGCTGAGCCGGGCGCGCCGGGCTAGAGCTGCTTGCCGCGCGACTCGAGCAGAACGGTGATCGTCTCCACCGGCAGGCTGGTCGCGGTCACCGCCAGCTTCGGCTGGGTGATCGCCTCGGCGCCCATCTCGTGGAAGAACTTCTTGAGCGCGTCGGCGCAGTCGGCGTCGTCGTCGCAGATCGGCATCGGCACGACGATCTTCGGGTCGAGCTGGGCGATGATGGCGGCCGCCCGCTGTGGCGAGAGCGAGCCACCGAGCGGTACGCAGGCGATATCCACCGAGCCGATGTCGGCGAGCTTCTCCTCGGACAGCAGATGCCCGATGTCGCCGAGGTGGATGGTGTGGACGCCGTCGATCTCGACGACGAACGAGACCTGCTTGCCGGATTCGGCGCCCTTTGCGTCGTCGCGGTAGGTCCGGACGCCCGTGACCAGGACCTCCTTGACCTCGTACTCACCCGGCCCGTCGAGCACGAACGAATTGTCGAGGCTCGATGGCAGGAGCGTCCGACCGTCGCGCGAGTGCTTGCCCTTCGCCTTCGGCAGCGGCTGGTCGTCGGGGTGACTGAACGTCACGATGTCGCCGGTGATGCCTCTCCCCGTCGGCCCCACGACCGACTGGAACGGATCCGTCACGACGACCGCATCCCTCCCCCGCAACCGAACACACGTCCGCCCATACCAAGTGACTTCCATGTCGGGATTCTGACACAGCAGCCTGCACCCCGGATCACGGCTGTCTCGGACTGCCGATCGACCGGCGCGGCCGGCCCCGCCCCGGCCTGCGGCGCCGCCCCGGCCTGCGGCCCGACCTCGGCCTGCGGCCCGACCCCGGCCTGCGGCCCGACCCGGCAGAACGTGCACCCGTGGACCGTTCTGGCCGATGCGTGACGGAATTGATCTCTTGATGCCCGTCGTGATGCTCAACAAGGCATCAAGCGAGGTCGTCGTGGCCGGGATCTGCGGCCCGGATCACTCGGGACCGGCCACAACGGTCCTCCGGCGCACGTTCGGTCGAACGTGGCCACGGCCACGGCCGCGGCCACGGCCACGGCCTCGGCGCTGGTGCGCTCGAGTGGGCGCATCAGCCGAAGCGGGCGACGGCCGGATCGAACGCCACACAAAAGGAAAGACCCGAGGTGCCTGCCCAATCGGCACCTCGGGTCGAGGGAGGGAGGGATAGAACCATTTGCGGGTTCGTCCGAGGAATACAGTAGGGAACCGGTGTTCAGGGTCGAGCGGGAGAGCGATTAAGAAAGCGATATCGTGGCCGCCCGAGCGGGCCGTTCGCGGAACCCGTGCGACAATCCCGGCGATGTCGAGTCACCTCCAAGTCCGCCGGCCGCCCGCCGTCGCCGCCCTGATCCTTGCCGCCAGCCTGCTGGTGACCGCGTGCGGATCCGCCGCCACGTCACCGGCGCCGGCCCCCACCGCGACCCCCGCCCCGACCCCGACCCAGCCCGCCTCCGCGGCACCGTCGGCGCCGGCGAGCCCGGCGGCCAGCGTGGATGCCGGCGCCATCTACGACCTGGTCGAGCAGCAGGTCATCGCCATCCGCGGGCTGAAGCCGACCAAGCCGGTCGCCCGCCAGTTCATCGACGAGGCTGAGCTCCGGACGCTCATCACCACGGAGTTCGACCAGCAAACGCCGCCCGCCTACCTGGCCGCACAGGAGCGGCTGTACAAGGCACTCGCGCTCATCCCGGCCAATTCGAGCCTGAGGACCCTCAGCCTCGATCTGCTCAGTGGCGGAGTGGCGGCCTTCTACCGCGACGACGAGAGCAAGCTCTACGTCGTCTCGAAGTCGGGCGGCGCTGGCCCGAACGAGCGCTTCTACTTCTCCCACGAATTCGACCACGCGCTGCAGGACCAGAACTCGACGATCTTCAAGGACCAGCGCGGCATCCTCGACCAGGGCGATCGCCTGATCGCGCGGCAGTCGGTCTACGAAGGTGACGCGACCCTCCTGATGACCCAGTGGGCGGCGGCCAACCTCACCCAGGCTGACCTGCTCGAACTCCTGTCGGCGAGCGCGGACCCAGCGGCCCAGGCCGCGATGGCCAAAGCGCCGGCCATCCTGCGCGACACCCTGACCTTCCCCTACACGACCGGCCTCACCTACGTCTCGAACATCCAGAGCAAGGGCGGCTGGGACGCGGTCAACGCCCTGTTCAAGGACATGCCCGCCTCGACCGAGCAGATCCTGCATCCGGAGAAGGCGACCGAGGCGCCGGTCGCCGTCACCTTGCCGGCCGACCTCGCGACCTCGCTCGGGAAGGGCTGGAGCGTCCCGCTCCAGGACACCTTCGGCGAGCTCCAGACGGCGATCTGGCTGCGCGAATCGGGCGTGAAGAACGCCGATGGGGCGGCGGCTGGCTGGGGTGGCGATCGTCTGGCGGTCATCGAGGGTCCGGACGGTGCCTGGGCCATCGTGATGAAGACCGTCTGGGACACCCCCGCCGACGCCACCGAGTTCGAGACCGCCGCCACGGCCGCGCTCGACAAGTCGCCCGGGGTCGCCCAGGTCCTGCCCGGCGTCGGCGGCACGACCCGCTGGGTGCTCATCGCCTCGGATGCCGCGACGGCCTCGAAGGTCGCCGGCGCGACCGGCCTCGCCGGCTAACGTCGAACCGCTACATCGACTCGGGCGCGGTGATCCCGAGGAGTGCCAGCGCGTTGGCGAGGGTGATCCGGGCGGCCTCCGCGAGCGCCAGCCGCGCCGCTGATCGTGCCGGTTCGTCCGCGTCCACCACCCGCGCGTCGCGATAGAAGCCGTGGAACGTCGTCGCAAGATCCGTGGCGTAGGCGGTGATGCCGTGCGTCTCCTCGGCGGCGACAGCGTCCTCGACCACCTCGGGGAACCGAGCCACCACCCGCGCGAGCGCGGCCTCGGGCGCGCCCGACAGGCTGCCGTTGACCGCGGTGGCCGGCGCCAGCCCGGCGCCCACCGCCTTGCGCAGGATCGAGGCGATGCGCGCATGCGCGTACTGGACGTAGTAGACCGGGTTCTCGCTCGATTGCTTCTTGGCCAGCTCGATGTCGAAGTCGATCCCAGTCGTCGCCGACCGAGACGCGAAGAACCAGCGGGCTGCGTCCGCACCGACCTCCGCCAGCAGGTCGTCGAGGGCGATGAACTCCCCGGCCCGCTTGCTCATGGACACTTCCTCGCCGCCACGGACGAAGCGGACCCACGAGTACAGGAGGATCTGGACGGCCTCGCGGTCGTAGCCCATCGCTTCGGCGGCGTTGCGCAGGCGGGCGACCGTTCCGTGGTGGTCGGCACCCCAGACGTAGATGAGGTGGTCGAAGCCGCGGCTGAACTTCTCGGTGACATAGCCGATGTCCGCCGCGAAATAGGTCGGCTCGCCGTTCGACCGGTAGATGACCCGGTCCTTGTCGTCGCCGTACGCGGTCGAGCGGAACCAGACCGCCCCGTCCTCCTCGTAGACCTGGCCGTGCTCGCGGAGCCGGTCGACCGCCCTGGCCACCCAGCCCTCGTCATGCAGGCGCGCCTCGCTCGTCCAGACGTCGAATCGCACGCCGAGCCCCGCCAGGCTGGCCTCGATGCCCTCGCGGACCCGACCGGCCGCCCACTTGCCGACGATGCCGTCGGCATCGGCCCCGGCCGACGTGGCCGCCGCCCAGACATCGTCCGGCAGCGCGACGGCGAGGTCCGCCACGTAGTCGCCGTGATAGCCATCGTCCGGGACGGGTTCGCCCCGTCGCAGGGCCGCCACGGACGCCCCGAGGTTCCGGATCTGCCCGCCCGAATCGTTGAAGTAGTACTCCCGCGTCACGCGCTGGCCGCCCGCCTCGAGGACTCGGCTCAGCAGGTCGCCGATGAACGCCCCCCGCGCGTTGCCGACGTGGAGCGGCCCGGTCGGATTCGCGGACACGAACTCCACGTTGACGGACCGTGGGGCGACCGGGGTGACCCGTCCCCACCCGGCCGGGTTCGCGAGGATCGCGGCCACGACCGTCTCGAGTGCCGCGTCGCGCAGGCGCAGGTTGAGGAAGCCCGGCGGAGCGACCTCGACAGAGGCGATCGGTGTCGTCGTGGCGTCGTCGTCGGCGTCCGCCCGGAGTTCCGCGGCGAGCGCGGTCGCGATTGCCAACGGTGCCATCCGGTAGGGCCGGGCAAGCTTCATCGCGAGGTTGCTGGCGAAATCGCCGTGCACGTGGTCGGCCGGGCGCTCGACCTCGACCGCGGGCGGCGCGGTATCGCCGGACCATGCCGGCAACGACCCGCCGGTGACGGCTCGCGCCCAGGCTCGTTCGACGGCGGCGCGGACGTCCGCACGGATCGTGTCATTCACGGGAGCGATGGTAGCGGGTGGTGCGTGTGGGCGACGCGCGTAGTACTTCCGGACGTTTGGCACTAGGACTCGAGCAGCGGCATGGCCAGAATCATTGGACGCGTCTCGGACCGGCAGCGGGCTGCGAGGCACTGCTAGCCCTTCTATCCACCTCGCATTGCGAGAGGAATCGGAGGCATTGCAGATGAAGGTGCACAGATTCGTGGCCCTTCTCGGCGCGATGATCCTGACGACCGGCGTCGCAGCGAACGCGTTCGCGGCGCCCGCCGCGGCTGGCGCGATCGGTGGCCCCGATGTCGCCTGGTCGACGACCACCGGTGGTGACAACGATTGTTGGGAGCGCTCCGGCGACAACGCGATCAGCTCGACCGACAGGTCGGGCAAGGACGAGTGCAAGCCCCTCATCAAGATCGTCAAGACGGCCGACCCCGAGACGCTGCCGGTAGGCGGTGGGGAGGTCACCTACACGTATGTCGTCAGCAACGAAGGCAACGTGCCGGTGAAGAACGTCGCCGTTTCCGACGACAAGTGCTCGATCGTCAAGGGCGGGCATGACGGAGACCTCAAGCCTGGCAAGTCCTGGACATACACCTGCACGACCACCATCACGAAGACGACGACCAACGTCGGCACGGCGACCGCCGATTGGGTCCACTGCTCGAAGGACGACGGTCCCGATCGCGTCGCCGAGACCTTCAACGACGGCGGCCCGAAGTGCGACACGAAGGCCGTGACCCCTGCCACCGATGAGGCGACAGTGACGGTCCCGGTCGCGAACCCCCGCATCTACCTCCAGAAGCTCGCGTCCGTTGACGAACTGCCCGCCGGTGGCGGCGAGGTCACCTACACCTACAAAGTCTCGAACATCGGCAATGTGCCGCTGTCCGGCGTCACGCTCGTCGACAACAAGTGCGAGGCCGTCAGCGCGCCGACGGGCGACACCGATGCCGACTCGATCCTCGATCTCACCGAGACATGGACCTACACCTGCACGATGACCCTGACCGCGACGACGACCAACCTCGCGACCGCCACCGGTCACTACGGCGATGACACCACGATCGATGCGGCCGAGAAGGCGGTCTTCGTCGCGAACCCGCGCATCTACCTCAAGAAGTCGGCGTCCGTTGACGAACTGCCCGCCGGTGGCGGCGCGGTCACGTACACCTATGCCGTCTGGAACATCGGCAATGTGCCGCTGTCCGGCGTCACGCTCGTCGACAACAAGTGCAGCCCGATCGGCGCGCCGACCGGCGACACCAATGCCGACTCCAAGCTCGATCTCACCGAGACCTGGACCTACACCTGCACGATGACCCTCACCGAGACCACGACCAACCTCGCGACCGCGACGGGCCACTACGGCGATGACACCACGATCGATGCCGCCGAGAAGGAGGTCACGGTCACGTCCCGCCTGAACCACCCGCAGATCTACCTCCTGAAGACCGCGTCCGTGACCGAGCTCCCGGCGCAGGGCGGTCCCGTCACGTTCACCTATCTGGTCTGGAACACGGGCAACGCCCCGCTGACCGATGTCACGGTCGTTGACGACAAGTGCAGCGCAGTCACCGGGCCGACCGGCGACACGGGTGCCGACGGCATCCTTGGTCTGGAGGAGGTCTGGACCTACACCTGCACGATGACCCTCACCGCGACCACGACCAACACCGGGACCGCGACGGGTCACGCCGGCGACTACGAGTCGGTCGATGCTGCCCAAGCGACCGTGACGGTCCTCGGCGGCGGTGGCGTCGCGGGCGAGACGGATGTCCCGAACACCGCGCCTCCGACTGACACGATCGTCCCGGCGACGACCGGCACAGGTGGAAGCATCCCACTCCTCCTGCTCATCCTCGGCATCATCGGCGCCGGTGCCGTGGTGCTGACCCCGACTCGAGTCAAGCGCTGAGGCGCCAGGACGCCGGCTGATGTCGGCGTGATCGCCGCCCACGGTGATCTGAGCCCGGTTCCCGCAGGGGAGCCGGGCTCTCCGTCTTCCGGGGCGTTCTTCGGCGTCTGAACCGAAGGTCATGGGACCGCCGCTCCGGGAGGTGCCGGCAGGCACCGGATGTTGTCGCGGTGGTCCAGTGGAGTCGCGCATGGTTCGGTAGTGTTAGCGTGCCTGAGTACGTCGCCATGCGTACTAGACAAGGGCAGGACCGGGCCGCATCATTCGGCTCGTCATCGTTCCTTCCAGCCGTTGTACGAGGCGCGGCTGGGCCCATCGCATCACCTCGTGGTTCATTGAGGGATCGGGGAGATATCGCAGATGAGACTTCGGAAGATCGCGGCCCTGGCAGGGGCACTGTTCCTGACTTTCGGCCTGGTGCCGAGCGCGTTCGCAGGCGGCAGCGGCGGCAGCGGCGGCGACAAGGATTGCGGGTCACACGGCGACTACTCCGTGTCCACGTCGAACAACAACAACGACAACAACCAGGGCGGGGACAGCGAAAAGTGCGATCCCGCGATCAAGATCGTCAAGACAGCTGACCCTGAGACGCTCCCGGCGGGCGGCGGCGACGTCACCTACACGTACGTCGTCACCAACACGGGCGACGTGCCGTTGATCGATGTCGCCGTTTCTGACGACAAGTGCGCGCCGGTCACCGGTGGCGCCACCACGCTCGACCCGGGCGACTCCACCACGTTCACCTGCGCAATGACCCTGACCGAGACGACCACCAACGTCGGCACCGCGACGGCCGATTGGGTCAAGTGCTCCGACGAGCACGACGACAGCAACAACCAGGACAACAAGGTGCAGACGAGCACCCATTCGAACAACGGCGACAACAACGACGAGAACGAGGACACCTGCACGACCGAGAAGGTCGATCCGGCAACAGATGACGCGACCGTCACGGTCGCGCCCCCGGCTGACCTGGCCCGCATCTACCTCCACAAGACGGCGTCCGTCACGGACCTGCCCGCCGGCGGCGGCGAGGTCACGTACACCTACGCCGTGTGGAACATCGGCAACGTGCCGCTGACCGACGTCACCCTCGTCGACAACAAGTGCAGCCCGATCAGCGCGCCGACGGGCGACGCGAATGACGACTCGATCCTCGATCTCACCGAGACGTGGACCTACACCTGCACGATGACCCTCACCGCCACGACGACCAACCTCGCGACGGCGACCGGTCACCACGGCGAAGACACCACCATCGATGCGGCCGAAGTGACCGTGACGGTGGGCACCGGTGATGGCGGCGTCGATGCCGCGACGGACACCCCGACCGCACCTCCGACCGACTCCCTCGCCAGCACGACCACGGATGCCGGCGGATCGATCCCGATCCTGCTCCTCATCCTCGGTGTCATCGGTGTCGGCGCGGTCGTCCTCACCCCGCGACGCGCGCGCCGCTAAGCGGACCACCGGTCGGCCCAGGCCGACCACCCAAGAACCAGGTTCGAGGACCCGGCTCCCGCAAGGGGGTCGGGTCCTTCGATTCAGGTCCGGTAGACCTCCGGGCGACGATTGGCCAACGCCGGGATCCCGCGCCGGATCTCGGCGATGCGCTCGAGGTCGAGGTCGGCGTGGACGATGGTGACGGCATCCGGCGCCTGGGCGATGACCGTGCCCCACGGGTCGATGACCATCGACCGCCCGAATGCCGGCTGGCCGGGCGGCCCGCCGATCTGTGACGGCGCGAGGACGAAGGCGCCGTTCTCGATCGCCCTGGCCCGAAGGAGGACCTCCCAGTGGTCGCGCCCGGTTCGTTCGGTGAAGGCCGACGGGACGGTCAGGATGCCGGCACCGGCCAAGGCGAGGGAGCGGTACATCTCCGGGAAGCGCAGGTCGTAGCAGATCGACAGGCCCAGCCGCGCGCCGTCGATGTCGGCGCAGACGAGCCGGTCGCCCGGCGTCACCCTCGCCGATTCGGTGTCCGCGGGGCCGCGGGCGATGTCGACGTCGAACAGGTGGACCTTGCGGTAGGTCGCCGCGATCGCGCCGTCCGGGGCGATCAGCACGGATGTGTTGAACGGGCGATCCGGGTCGCCGCTCGTCTCGGCCGTGCTGCCGACGAGGATCCAGGCGCGTCGTCGTCGGGCGACCTCCGCGAACGGATCCGTGTGCGGCCCCGGGATGGGCCGAGCGGACGCCCGGAAGCCCTCGTCCGAGCCACGGAACTGGAGGTACTCGGGGAGCGCGACGAGCCGGGCGCCACCCGCTGCGGCCTCATCGGCCAGTGCGACGGCTGTCGAGATGTTGGCCGCGACGTCGTCACGGGCATCGAGCTGGACCAGCGCGACCGGCAGGTGCATGTCGGCATCCTACGACGGCGCGACGACCGGACCGCGGATGACCGTGTCGGCCAGCACCTCGGATGCGCTACGCTCCCGCGGTCGAGCCCCCCGTCCGGAGTCCCGCCCGATGGCCAACGACAGCGCCCCGACAGCCGAGCAGGAACGACCCGCCGAACTCCAGGCGCCCGGCTACGAGATCTTCATCGGCCTGCTGGCGGTCATCTCGCTGATCAACCTCGCGATCTGGGTCCTGCCATTCGAGCCGTACCAGAAGCAGATCGCCCAGCTCATCGACATCCCGATCACGTTCATCTTCCTGGCGGACTTCTTCAACCGCCTGCGGCAGTCGCATCCGCGCCGGGTCTACTTCATCGACCAGCGCGGTTGGCTGGACCTGCTGGGCAGCCTGCCGGCGTTCTTCAAGCTGTTCCGGCTCTTCCGGCTGGTCCGCGTCTATCGGCTGATGAGCGCCTATGGCCTCCGGAACATCGTCCGCAGTTTCCTCCGGGACCGCGCCGACAATGCCCTGCTGGTCGTCGTGTTCATGGTCATCGTGGTCCTCGAGTTCGGGAGCATGGCCGTCGTCTACTTCGAGGCCCAATCTCCGAACGCCAACATCACGACCGGCGGCGACGCCGTCTGGTGGGCCTTCGTGAGCATCACGACGGTGGGTTACGGCGACAAGTACCCGGTGACGACCGGCGGACGCGTCTCGGCGTTCTTCGTCCTCGCCGCGGGCGTCGGCCTCTTCGGCGTGCTGTCCGGCTACCTGGCCAACTTCTTCCTGTCACCGTCGAAGGCAGACGCGCCGGAGCAGGGACCCGCTTCCGAGGCGGCCACAGCGGCGACGGCCACGGTCGACGACCACGCGACGCTGCTGCAGATGGTCGACGAGCTCGAAGCGAGCGTCGCTGCCCTGCGAGCCCGGATCGCCGACCGGGCCGGCGGCACGGAGAGGCCCGGCGCGCCCGGCTGAGTCCCGCTCAGCCGGCGGTGGCCTGGATCGTCCCGTCCTTGATGGCGGCCAGGAAGGCCGCGTGGTCCTTGTCGTTCTGGTCGGCGTAGGCCTCGGCGAAATCGGCGATCGCGCCGTCGAACGTGTCCGACGTCCCGAGATACGACGCGATGGCGATCGCGTCACCGGTCCGCGCGTGGGCGCGGGCCAATGACCGGGCACACAGCCCGCCGTAGAACGCCATCCCGACGGGCTGGAGAGCCGCCGTGTCGACCGAACCCTTCATGTCCCACAGCTGGCGGAAGTAGAAGTCACGTCCGCCCGGTCCCCGGCTCCAGCCGAGGAAGAGGTCGGGCGTCGCCTGCATCAGCCGCTGACCGACCACGACCCGCTCGCCGTGGTTGGCGAAGCGACTCGACTCCAGGTACGGGTCGAGGACCGACGCCGTCGCCTCCTTCGCCTGGAGGAACAGCGGATCGCTCTCGTCGCGGCCTTCGAGCAGGGCGACGAAGCATCGCGTGCCGACGCTTCCCACGCCGACCACCTTGAGTGCGAAATCGACGAACCGATAGCGCTCCACGAGTTCCCGTCGGCTCTGGGCAAGGGTCGCCCGGTAGTCGGCGAACGCCTGGGCGAGGCTGCCGATGCCACCCGGGATCTCGACGTGCTGGACGACGGGCGGATCGTCGCGGATCCGCCACTTCCCGTCGACCGTCTCGGTGAGCGAGCCACTCGCCTTCATCTGGTCCTTGCCGCGCGCCTTGGCGAACAACGTCGACACCCTGGCGTGCGCGTCCTTGGCGGTGTAGCCGGCGTCGGCGACCTTGCTGCCTTCCGCGAGCTGCAGCTCGATATCGGCCGACGTCGTCTGGTCGTACCAGATCTCGAGCAGCCGCATCCCGGAGTAGCGAGCCATCTGCTCCCGATACGCGGCGACCGTTGCGAGGACCGACGAGCGAGTCGCGGCCGGCGTGAACCCGTTCGCTCGCGAGGCGATGACGACGCTCGCGGCCAGCCGCTTGACGTCCCATTCCCAGGGACCCGGCAAGGTCTCGTCAAAATCATTGGAGTCGAAGACGAGGGTTCGCTCCGGCGACGCGAACAGCCCGAAGTTCGAGAGGTGGGCGTCGCCGCTCGCCTGGACCGTGATCTGGCTGGTCGGCGTCGTGGACAGGTCGAAGGCCATGACCGCCGGAGCACCGCGGTAGAACGCGAAGGCCGAGGCCGCCATCCGGCCGTGCCGGAGGGGTAGCAGGTCCTGCAGCCGGTCCGCCTCCTGGGCGAGGATGATCGCCACCGGGTCTCGGTCGGCCGCCGGTTCGAAGGCAGCATGCGTCCGTCGCGGGGCGGCCTGACGCGCCAGCTTGCCGTAGCTGGCTCGATCAGCGATGGTGACCCAGGGTCGCGGCGTCCAGGTCTCGGCATCAGGCCGCGGCGGCGCCCAGACGGCGGCGTACTCGTCCGGCGGCGGGATCACCGGCTGGACGATCTTGGGAGCCGCGCGGCGGCTTCGGGTCGGTGTCGGGCGAGGGGGTGTCATGGGTCCGACTCTAGCAGTGTGGAAGCGCGCGGAATCGGATGGACCGACCCACCGCCGCGTACCATCTTGACCGTGAACGTTGCCGCTGACCACCCCGAGGCTGAGGCCACGCCGGCCGCCGCCTCGATGCCCGACACGAAGCCCCCGAGCCGTCGCGACGCGCTCATCCGGATCGGCATCGTCGCCGGTGTCCTCGCGATCGTCTTCGGCATCATCATGCCGAGGTTCGTCGACTACGAGGACGTCATCGCCTCGCTCCAGGGGCTGACCCTCCAGGAGTTCCTGTTCGATGCGATCTTCGGGCTCCTCGCCTGGGTCCTGACCGGGGCGATCTTCACGGCTCTCATCCCGGGACTCGGCCTGGTCCGCGGTCTCCAGTCATACCTGATCCTGACCGGGATCGGCGCGAGCATCCCCCTCGGACCGTGGAACATGGCCGTGCTGTGGGTGGTCATCCGGGGCTGGGGTCGCCCGATCTCAACGACCACCGGCGGCATCCTGCTGTACGGGATCTTCGACCAGCTGAGCCGGTTCGGGCTGATGTTCGTGGCGGGCATCGTCCTCATCTTCGCCGAGGCCGCGAACCGCGGCGTCTCGGTGGAGAGCGGCCTGATCGTCGGCTATCTCGTGGTCGGCGGGGTGCTGTTCTTCGGCCTGGGCGTCGGGCTCATCCTCGTCGTCCGTTCGGAGCGCCTGGCGCGCAAGCTCGGGCAATTCGCCGAGCGGATCGTCGGGGCCGTCCTGCGTCGGATCCATCGGGCCGTCCCGGACATCGAGGGCGCGCTGGTGGGGTTCCGGGTCACTCTCGGCGATACCGTCGAGGCGCGCGGGCTTGTCGCGTTCCTCGTGTCGATGGCCTCGAAGTTCGCCTGGGCTCTGCTGATGCTGGTGTCGCTGCGGGTGGTCGGCGTCGATGCCGCGACGATCCCGGCATCGATCGTGCTGGCCGCCGTCGCGGGCGTGTTCGTCATCTGCGTGCTGCCCATCTCGCCGGGCGGCGCGGGCGTGCCGGAGCTCCTCTACATCACCTTCTTCACGACCTATACCGGCGGCGCGGATTCGTCCGCCATCACCGCCGGGGTGATGCTCTTCCGCGGCTTCCAGTGGCTCTATCCCATCCCGCTCGCCTGGATCCTGCTGGGCATCTCGCGACGCGGCAAGCCACTGCTCCCGACGAAAGCCGAGTTCCAGGGCGGCCAGACCGACGGGGCGACCGCGAGTCCAGCCACCGCGTAGCGGGACGGGATCAGATCAGACGGGGATCTCGCTCGCGAGCTGCTCGCCCCAGCGCTGGGCCCGTTCGACCTCACCCTCCATCAGGGCGTCGTACTTCGGGCCACGGGCGCCGGCGATCAGGAAGCTCTCGGCCGGGGCGATGACGCGGGCACCGGCCTTCTTGAGGCGCGGCTCGGCGGCCTTTGCGGCCGAGCCCCAGAGCACGCGCGGCCCCTTGATCCGCGTATCGAAGGCGGCCGCGGCGACCTGCACCGGTGACGACCCGTGCTCCAGGCCAGCCAGCCACTCGCGGAGCCCGACGTCGCGCGACACGACCGGCGGCTCTCCCGCGGCGACCCGCCCTGCGGCCGACGTCCTGGATTCGGGCTTGCTGAGGCCGTGGGCGTGGGTGGGCGCGCCGACGACGAGGAGCCCGATATCGTCAGCCAGCGTTGCCGGCGCCGCGCCGACCTCGGTGAGCTGGACCGGCATCCGCGTCGACAGGCCGTCGGCGATCGCGGCCGCGATCTCCTTCGTGTTCCCGTACATGGACTCGTAGACGACCAAGGCGCGCATCAGGACAACCTCCCGCATCGAAGCCGGGACGCCACGGTCATGGTGCGATCGGGTCGTGGCAGCGGACCAGTGCCAGAGCGACCGAAGGTGCGACGCCCTGGTGATGCTCGGACGTCTAGCCGGAATCCCAGCCGCCGGGTGACAGGAACGTCAGCATGAATCCCAGGACGTTCCGGTCCGGCTCGACCCGGATCGAATCGATGATGGCAAGGGCTTCCGCGACATCGGCATAGACGGTGTCGGCACTCGACTCGACCCGGATGCCGATCGTGGAGCCCTCGATCTCCACGAGCCAGAGACGTGTCAGGCCGCCGTTCGGGTTCGGATGCTCCTCGTACGACGCCAGATGGCCGGCGACGAGGATGTTCGAGGGATCGCGACGGACCCTGGCCTCCAGCTCCGTGAAGTACATGTCGACTCCAGGGCCGTTTCCCGGGTTGTGCATCCAGGCGTTGAAGCCCGGTATCCACGCGTATCGCCCGGGTCGGCCACCTCGCGGTCCCGGGAGAGCCCGCTGTATCAGATCGGTACTGACCTGTGACGGACCGGGGATGGCCGATCCGGTCGCTCGTGGCGTCGGCGCAGGCGTCGACGTGGGCGTTGGCGTCGGTGTCGCCGTCGGCCCGAGTATCGCCGACCGGGGGAGACCGAGGTCGAGCGCGACCAGCACGGCCACGACGACCGCTGCGGCGGTGACTGCCAGACCGGTGCCGGTCACCCTGCGCGCCGGCCAAGTCCCGAGTCGTCGGCGCCGTTGACGCGTCGCGCGGATACGTTCGTGGGTGCCGTCGAGCAGGCGCTGCGGAGCACGGTCCCTGGCCTCGACGTCGAGCCACGCCTCGATCGTGACGATCGGATCCGGCCGTGAGGTCATGCCGGGACCTCCCTGGCCACGACGACCCGGGCGTCAGCTTCGAGTGCGGCGCGCAGCGCATCGATCGCGTAGTGAAGGCGTGACTTGGCTGTCCCGACGGGGATGCCGATGGTCGCGGCTGCTTCCTCGAGCGTCAGCCCGAGATAGTGGTGGAGGACGACGATCGTCCGATGGTCGAGCGAGAGTCGCTCGAAGACGCGCGCGAGTTCGTCGCGATCGGCGATCCCGCTAGCCGCGTCGGTCTGCACGGGCTCGAGGCGCAGGGCGGTCACGGTCAAGGTGAAGCGTCGGCGCTTGCTGGCCTCGTCGGACACGGCATTGAGGAGGATGCGATTCAGCCAGGCATCGAACCTCTCCGGCTCCCGGAGTCGCGGCAGATCGCGCCAGCAGCGGACGAGCGCCTCCTGCACCGCGTCCTCCGCCCCGTCGACGTCGCGCAGGATGAGGCGGGCGACTCGGTACAGGCGGTCGATGAGCGTCGCGACCAGGACGTCGAAGGCGTCATGGTCCCCGTCCCTCGCTCGTACCACCAGATCGGTCCTGGACATCCTTCCTCACAGCTCCGACGGTCGCCGTCTGTGGCGATCACCCCTTATGGCGGAGTTCCAGGGCAGAAAGGTTCAAAGATCGTCGCAGCGGAGATGTGATCGAGTCCCTAAGGGCTCTCGAGCTGCATCGTGTAGACGAGGCAGGTGCCGCGCAGGACCTCCGTGCCGTCCGCCCGGCGCGCGACGCAGGCGAGCCTCGTGATCGGCTTGTCGAGGCGGGCGTCGAGGACCTCGACCTCGGCCGTGATCGTGTCGCCGATGAAGACCGGCGCAGGGTAGTCCCATTCCTGGTGCAGGAACACGCTGCCGGGACCTGGCAGGTCGGTCGCGACCAGGGCGTTGAACAGGCCGGTCGTCAGGCCGCCCTGGACGACCAGTCGTCCGACGCGCGTCCGTGCAGCGAAGGCCTCATCGAAATGGAGCGGGTTCCGATCGCCCGACAGCACGGCGAAGGCTTCGACGTCCTCGCGGCCGAATGTCCGGGTCAGGGTCGCCCGCGCGCCGATCGTCGGTGCCTGCCAGCTCATCTGTCCCTCCCGTCGCGCAGACCGCCCACAGCCCCGTCGCGTCTGTCAGTCGCCGATCGCCACGTGCGGCGCGATCAACATCGCCTTGCCGACACGCCGCCAGACAAACGCTGATGGCCCGTGTTGTCAAGCCTCGGCCGGCGTATCGTTGTCCCCCGGCCCATGACGCAGCGCCGGCGCGAGGTCGATCGATGCCAGAGGCACGACACCAGGTGACGATCCAACGCCCCGTCGGAGAGGTCTTCGCGTTCGTCGCGGACGGGCTGAACGGGCCGAAGTGGCGGCCCGGTATCGTCGACATCGCCCACGTTTCGGGGAGCGGCGTCGGGGCGACCTACAAGCAGGGCGTCAAGGGCCCGGGTGGCCGCCGCATCGACGCCGACTATCGGGTCACCGCGTACGAGCCGGACAGGCGCCTCGCCTTCGAAGCCATCGCCGGACCCGTTCGTCCAGTCGGGGAGTACGTCTTCGACTCGGTTCCCGGCGGGACTGGCCTGACCTTCTCGCTCGCTGCCGAGCTCGGCGGCATCAAGAAGCTCCTGATGAGCGGCGCAGTCCAGAAGACCATGGATGCCGAAGTGGCCGCGACGGAGCGGCTCAAGGAGCTCCTGGAGTCGATGCCGCAGGGATAGCGGGCAGCGCGTATCTCGCGTATCGAGTCAGGCCCAGCCAGGTCGGGAAGGCGCGAACAAGCGCGGGTGGGCCGTCGAAGCGGATGTCGCCCCGGCCGACCGCCTCGGCGAATGGAAGACGCCCGAGCAGCACGCCGCCGAGTGCCTGCTCGTCCGCGGTGACGACGAGTTCCGGGTCACGTCCGGGATCGTAGAAGCACAGCTCCGGCTGTTCGCCACCCAGGACGAGCCAGTAGATCTTGGGGTGCTCGGTGAACTCGAAGCGCACGGTCAGCGGTGTCCGTGGCAGGCGGTCGAGGCGCAACACCGCGTGGACGGTCTGCATCAGGTAGGCCGGGTCGCAATCCTCCTGGCGCAGCTCGAGCCAGTGCTGCGCCCAGATGCCGAGTTCGTTGAGGACCGTCTCCAGCTCCCGCCCGGCCCGGGTCGGGTGATACTCCCAGCCCCGCCCGAGCGAGTTCGGTCGCCGCTCGATCACGCCGGCCGTCTCCAGGGTCCGCAGACGCGCCGATAGGAGGCTCTGCGAGATGCGTCCGACGCCATGCTGGATCTCGGTGAAGTGGTGGCGGTCGAACAGCACGATCTCGCGCAGGATCAGTGGCGTCCACCGCTCGGCGATGACCTCGCTTGCGAGCGAGACCGGGCAGATCTGCTGGTAGCGCATGGTCCAAGTGTGGCCGTCGTGGGGCTGGTTTCAAGTGCAGATATTGCACGACCAACTCCAACAGTTGCACTGGAGAACCTGCCCGCGCCTCGCGATGCTCGTGCTCAGGACCTCGCTCATGGGGTCGCGCAGACGGATCGGAGAGATGGACATGGGAAGCACGAGTCAGGGGACACTCCAGGGCGGATCGAGAGCCGAAGTGTCACCCGCCGAGCGTTTCGGCGCGATCGACCCCCTCTACAGGACTCTCAAGTGGCCAGTCATCAGCTTGCTCATCACCGGCGCGACCCACTTCATGCTCGAGGCGATCTGGCCAGACTTGCGGAACACATTCGTCCCGACGGTCCTCGCGCCGATCCTGCTGGCGTACGGGGCCTGGGTCGGTTATCGAGCGATCGGAGCCGGCGGGACGTACATCCATGCCATCGTCGCGGCGACGATCCTCGGCATCCTGCCGATCATGCTCGACGTCATCGGCTTCGGCCAGATCCTCGGACGCGGGACGGACGCAGGAGTGCTTGCCGGGGCCTTCGGCTTCGCAATGATCGTCTTCGGCTCATTGCTCGGCGCCGGCTTCGCGCTCAGTGGCCCGGAGGCCTCGAAGCGCTGACGCTTGGTACACTCTGCGACGCGCCGACATAGCTCAGTGGTAGA
>CAWAKU010000021.1:0-37540 GCA_963782715.1 uncultured Chloroflexia bacterium | reverse complement strand
GGTGCATTCGGTCGCATGGATGCCCGTGTGGCCGGGCGCAGTGTCGACCAGCCGCGCCGGTGCGTGACAGTTCGTGCACTTGCCCCAGCCTTCGAGCGGATGGGCCATGGCCGGGATCGTGCCGAGCCCGATCGTCCCACCCGACGAATGGCAGCCGGCGCACTCGGCCGTGGCCGGGATGACTGCGCCACCCATCAGCAGAGCGGGGCTCGCGCTTGGCGCGAGCGATGGCGATGCGCTCGGGGCCGGGGTCGCGGCCGCCGTGACGGGACGACCCCGGTCAAAGGCGGGGAAGGCCACGGTGATGAGCACGATCCCGAGCAGCAGCCCGACGGCGATGGCCAGGCCGACGAGGGCGACCCAGCCGCCAGCTCGGACCGCACGCGCCCGGGTCATGGCTGGCCTCCGACGGGTTGCTCGGCGAGCTCAGGGGCGACGGGCGCCGGCCGGCGGGCCGCAAGCCGCGCACGGATCCCGGGGCCAGGCTTGGGCAGGTGGAACCCGAGGTGGACCTCCGACTCGCTCATGTCGAGATAGCGCTCTGCCAGGGTGTAGGCGAAGGCGACGAATGCGAACGCCGCGACCACGATGGAGATCTCGACGAGGCTCGGCGTATAGGCGACGTAGTCGATCGAGACGACGCCACCGACGGCATTCGTCGGGATGATCTGACCGCCGATGACGAAGAGCAGCCGGTCGATGAACACGCCGACGAGGACCAGGCCGGCCGCAGCCCCGGTGCCGGCGACCGTGCGCGTTGCCGGCAGCGCGATGAGCACGACCGGGAGGAGGAGGCCGCCGATCACGCGCACCCAGAAGCCGACCGCGAGCGGTCCGGCGACGAGCGCGATCGTCGCTCCGTGGAGTCCGGGATCGTCGCTCGTCAGCCCGGAGAACAGCGAGCGCGCGAGGAAGGCGATCGAACCGACCAGCGCGACCGCGAGGAGGATCCGGATCGCCGGGATCGCGAGGCGCCGCGCCCGCTCGACGCCTGCGAGCTCGAAGTGGACGACGCCCGCGAAGACGATGCCGAGGACGGCCGATCCCGCCAGCAGGGCGGTCACGAGCATCGTCATCGGCGTGAACAGCCCGTACCAGTAGCTCCGCGACAGGACCACCCCGAACACCGCACCGAGCGTCGCCGGGGCGAGGATCGCCGTGCACGACGAGGCCAGGCAGGCATAGCGGTGGACGTTGTCGTGGTGGGTGAACATGCTCCAGACCTCGACGAGCAGGAACACCAGGTAGATGGCGTAGAACGCGCCCATCCACCACATCGGCGAGGACAACGAGGGATTGAAGACCGCTCCGAAGGCCATCCGCACGGGATAGTGCAGGTCGAGGGCGATGATGCCGAAGGCCGTCGTCAGCGACAGGACCGCGAGGATCGCATGGCGCTTCTCGAGCGGCCGGAACATGTCGATGCCGAAGACCGTGCCGAGCGACGAGCCGAGGCACAGTCCGCTCGTCGTGATCGCGAAGAAGACGTAGGTGCTGATGAGGATCCCCCATTCGAACGATGGGGACGTCCCGAACACCTCCGTGCCCGGAGCGATGGTCAGCGCAGCCCCGATCGCGCCGAAGCCCATCAGGACGAGCAGAACGCCGTACCAGACCTTCAGCGCCCGAGGCGTGCGCGCCACTTCGGCGCGGGCGGCCCGGGCGACGGCTCGTGGGTCGATCGCGATGTCGCGGCCGGCGACGGTGAGCATCATCAGACGACCTCCGCCTCGAGGCCGATGTAGTGGACCCGCGGCTCGGTCCCGAGCTCCGGCTTGAGGGTCGTGGTCGGGACCGTCCGGAGGGTGACGCTGACCTCGCTGTCCGGGTCGTTGAGATCGCCGAACATCCGGGCGCCGACGGGGCACGCGACGACGCAGGCCGGCTGGCGACCGGTCGTGATCCGGTGGTAGCAGAACGTGCACTTGTCGGCGACGCCGGCGACGCCGCGCGGCATGTCGCCGCCGGCCGGCACGATGTAGCGGGCGCCATACGGACAGGCCACGACGCAGTAGCCGCAGCCGATGCAGCGCTGCTCGTCGATGAGCACGATTCCGTCGGCGGTCCGGAAGGTCGCGCCGACCGGACACACGGCCGTGCACGGCGAGTTCTCGCACTGCATGCACAGGTGCGGGACGAAGCGGACGTCGGTCACTTTCGCACCGGCGAGGACCGCCGGGGCGGTCTCCAGCTCGAAGCCGTCGATCCCGCCGTCGGGCGAATCGACGTAGACGGTGCCGTCGAGGGTGGTCGTGTGTCGCTCGACCCAGGTGCGCGAGTACTCGGGATCCTTGGGGACATCGTTCTCGGTCTTGCAGGCGACGACGCACAGGCCGCAGCCGATGCACGTGTTCGTGTTGACGACGAAGCCCCACGAGTGGGCCGTCGGGTCATAGCGCGCGACGATGGGCTCGGCGTTCTCGACCGGCTGAGTCTCGGTCAGGCCGGTCAGCCAGTCGAACAGCAGGCTCGACCCGACGAGACACGGCACGGCGACCACCCCGAGGCCGAGCGCCTGTCGCCGAGTGATCTGCGGATCGTTCACGGCCGATCCCGATCCGGGTTCGCGTTCGTCCCGTGGCAGGACAGGCAGACCGCGTCACCCACGACCTGGTGCCCGGATGGGATCTTCTTGAGGCCATCCGGTGCGTGGCAGGTCGTGCATTCGGGCAGGTTCGCCAGGGGATGCGTGACGATCGGCGGCCGCTGAGCGACGACCGAGTGCGGATCGTGGCAGCGCAGGCACGGCCCACCGACGTAGTGCGTGGCGAGGTCCACCTGCGGGAATGAGGCCGGCCGGCCCGTCGTCGCCGTGTGGCACCGGGCGCAGATCGAACTGGGCGGTTTGGCCAGGACCACGGACCGGGCCGTGGCGTCGCTGACGGCATGGGCGGCCGCCGGCCCGTGGCAGTCCTCGCACGACACGTCGACGTGGATGCTCGCGTCCTGGGCAGTGGCCTGCTGTCCGTGGCACGCCGTGCAGGTCGCGGCGCCCGCGAACTTCGGGGCCAGGGCCGCCCAGGCCCGAGCGTTGGGCTCGTTCTTGACCGCGCCATAGTCCGCGTAGATCGTCGAGGCCGCGAACGCACCGACGCCGAGCACGACCGCGACGACCGCGACCAGGACCCCGATCCGGATCGCCCGACGGCCGGTCCGCCGCCAGTCGATGGCGGGCCACGTGATCCGGGGCCTGGCCGCCCACGACCGTCGGATGCGGGACACCAGGGTTTCCGGCGCGACGACGACGTCGTCCTCGAGAGCGTCAGGGGGCACGGCCTCCGCTGCCGGCGGTCCGGAGACCGGGCGCTCGCCACCCTCCGGCGGTCTCCGCTCCGTCATCGGTCGGCGACGGCTGGCGCGATCGGACGCATGCTGACTCCTTCGAAACCCATTCGATGCGCGGGGCAGTGCAGCGTCAACGGGCCATACGACCGGAAAGACCGGGCCATGGGGTGAGAAACCACCAAATCGACCATCGCGGCCCGGCGAACGAGGTCAGGAGCGGAGGCGCTCCTCGACGACGGGGCGGATCCGCGAAACCCAGAGCGCGTACTGGGCGCCGCTCGGGTGCAGCCCATCGGCGGCGACCAGCGAGCGATCGCTCGCGGCGCGGAGCGAGATGTCGACGATATCGACCCAGGCGATCGCGCGCGCCTGTGCCAGCCGCGCCATCGTCGCGTTGGCGGCCACGATCGCATCGTGCTGCTCGCGCGGGTCGCCATAGTCCGCGCCGGCCGGTGTCACGGTGTAGTCGGGGATGGCCACCGTCACGATGCGGTCGGGTCGGAGCCGCGCCAGGAGCGCGTCGAGGATGCGTTCGACGTTCGCCGTGGAGGTCGCCGCAGCGACGTGCCGCACGACGTCATTGACGCCGATGAGCACGGTCGCGAACCCGGGTTCGAGGCGGTCGAAGGCGGGCAGCTCGTGCCGGATCAGGTCGGCCGTGGTATAGCCGTTGACGCCGAGGTTGGCCACGAGAGCCAGCGTCGGCTCGTCAGGCCCGAGAGCGGCCGCGAGCCGCTCGGGCCAGCGTTCCGCAGCCGCGACCGACGTCCCGATGGTGTACGAGTCCCCGAGCGCGACGTAGCGCACCCGCGGTCAGATCCGGACGCGCAGCGACTCGAGTCCGCGCAGGACGAAGGTCGGTTTCCAGCGTGGCTCTTCGGCTAGCTCGAGCCGCGGCGCCCGGCGCAGCAGCGTCTCGAAGGCGATGCCGAGCTCGAGCTTGGCCAGCGGCGCGCCGAGGCAATAGTGGATGCCCGCACCGAACGACAGGTACGGGTTCGGGTCGCGCGCGAGGTCGAGTCCGTCTGCGTCCTCGAAGGCGGAGCCATCGCGGTTGGCCGACCCGAACAGCATCGCGACCTCCTGACCGCGCTCGAGCTCGATGCCGTGGACCTCGACCGGCTCGAGCACCCACCGTTCGAAGAGAGACAGCGGCGTGTCGAAACGAAGGAGCTCCTCGATCGCGGTCGGCATGAGGGCCGGCTCGGCGCGCAGGCGCGCGAGCGCAGCCGGATGGCGGAAGAGGGTCCACCAGCCGTTCCCGGCCCCGTTGACGGACGCTTCATGCCCGGCGTTGAGCAACAGGACGCAGGTCGCGATCAGCTCCCCCTCCGTGAGCGTGTCGCCGTCGTCGACGACCGCGGCCAGGGCGCTGATGAGGTCATCGCCCGGGTGACGCCGCCGGTCGGCGAGGAGGGCACGCAGGTAGTCACCGAATTCGACGCTCGCCTGGACCGCCTTGCGCGCCGAGGCTTCGGGCGGATCGAGCTCGTACATCAGGCAGATGTCCGCCGACCACGGCCTGAGGTGGTGGCGATCCGCCTCGGGGATCCCGAGCAGCTCGGCGATGACCGTCACCGGCAGGGGCTCGACGTAGTCGGCGATGAGGTCGATCTCGCCGGCGCCGGCGACCGCGTCGAGCAGGCCGTCCACGATCGCCTGGATCCGTCCCCGCATCGCCTCGACGGTCCGCGGCGTGAACGCCTTGAGCACGAGCCGCCGCAGCCGCGTGTGATCGGGTGGCTCGAGGTCGAGCATCCCGGCGTCGTTGAGGTCGTGGAACGGCGCGTGCCAGGCGGGCGGGTCCGGCCGGCCCATCTCGGCATGGCTGACCTGGTGGAGGTAGGTCCGCCCGAGGCCCCGGTCGCGCAGGAGCCGGTTCACGTCCGCGTGGCGCGAGATCAGCCACTGAGAGGTGGACGGGTTCCACAGGATCGGATGATCGTCGCGCAGGCGCCGGTAGACCGGATAAGGATCGGCGATGAAGGCAGGATCCGAGGGGTCGAAGCCGAGTTCGAGCGGAGTCTGGGCGATCACGACCGGAGATTACCCCAGCCAGTCCTGGTGGCAGGTCGCCGGCCCCTGCGAATTCACCTTGCCGCCCGATGCTCGGGGTCGCTACGATGTGCCCAACGGTCAGCCGGGAGGGCTGACCGCGACCCCGGCCGGAACGATCCCTGGTCAGCAGACCGTCGCGGACGTCCGGTCCTGGACCTGGAGGAGGACACATGCGCATCCGTAGTACCGGACTGACCCTGTTCGTGGGCCTGTCCATGTTGGTCGCTGCTTGTAGCAGTTCGACCGCATCGACCGCGCCGTCGGCAGCGGCACCGTCGACGGCTCCGTCCGCGGCGGTCTCGACCGCTCCGTCGACCGCGCCGTCGGAGGCCCCGTCGGTCAAGCCGACCTCGGACCTCAAGATCGGCGTCGTCACCGACGTCGGCAAGGTCAACGACAAGAACTTCAACCAGTTCAGCTACGCGGGCGCGGTGAATGGTGCGGTCTCGATCGGCGCCAAGACCCCGTCCGTGGTGGTCCCGACCGCACCGTCCGACTATCTGCCGGACCTGCAGGCGTACGTCGATCAGGGCTACGACATCATCGTTGCGGTCGGGTTCAACCTCGTCAAGGACACGGCCGCGCTGGCCAAGGCGAACCCGAAGATCTGGTTCATCGGCGTGGACCACAACCCGTGCATCGATGCCAAGGGCGACATCTCGCCTGACTTCTCGGACTGCTCGGGCGACCTGTCCAAGCTGATCCCGAACTACATCGCCATCAACTACCAGGAAGACCAGGCCGGCTATCTGGCCGGCATCGTGGCGGCCTCGATCAGCAAGAGCGGCATCATCGGCGCGGTCGGTGGCGTCGCGGTCTGCGGCCCGTGCGTTCGCTACATCCAGGGCTTCTACCTGGGCGCCCAGTCGGTCAACCCGGCGATCAAGATGAAGTCCGCGTGGGTCTCCGCGAGCGACTTCGTCAAGGGCTTCTCCGACCAGGCCGGTGGCACCGCCTACGGTGAGCAGTTCATCAAGCAGAACCCCGGCATCGACGTGGTCTTCCAGGTCGCCGGCCTGACCGGCAACGGCGTCATCGACGCCGCCTGCGCCGCCGGCATCAACGCCATCGGCGTCGACGTCGACCAGTACAACTCCTACGCAGCGTCGCAGAAATGCCTCGCGACGAGCGCCGAGAAGCACCTCGCGGTGTCGGTCTCGACCTCGATCCAGCAGATCGCCGACAAGTCCGCCAAGGGTGGACTCGTCTTCTACAACGCCGCCAACAACGGCATCGGCGTGTCGACCTTCACGAACGCGGCGGCCTCGATCCCGGACCTTCAGGCCAAGATCGATGCAGCCCTCGCGGGCATGAAGGACGGGTCCGTCAAGACCTGCCCGCCCGCACCCGATTGCGGCAAGACGCCCGCACCGCCGATCGGCAACTGACCCAGACCCCGTAGCGCGAGCGGGTCGGCCTCACGGGCCGGCCCGCTCGTCATATCCGTCGTGGTGAACGCAGCCGAGGCACCGATGACGTCGGAGTCCCCGCAAGTTCGCGCCCCCGCTCTCGAGATGCGGGGCATCACCAAACGCTATCCGGGCGTCGTCGCCAACGATTCGATCGACCTGGACATCCGGCCGGGTGAGATCCACGCGCTGCTCGGTGAGAACGGCGCCGGCAAGACGACCCTGATGAACATCCTGTACGGACTGGCACGCCCGGACGCAGGTCAGATCCTGATCGACGGGACCGAGGTCAACCTGTCCGGCCCGTCCGACGCCATCCGGCGCGGCATCAGCATGGTCCACCAGCACTTCATGCTGGTCCCCGTCCTGACCGTCGCCGAGAACATCGTCCTGGGCGACGAGACGACGGTCCGGGGCGGTTTCCTTGACCGGAACGACGCGCACAAGCGGATCGTCGAACTCGGCCGGCGGTTCGGCTTCGAGGTCGATCCGGAAGTCAAGGTCGGCTCGCTCTCGGTCGGCTGGCAGCAGCGCGTCGAGATCCTCAAGGCGCTCTACCGCGACGCGAAGGTGCTCGTCCTGGACGAACCGACCGCGGTCCTCACGCCCCAGGAGACGCAGGAGATCTTCGAGGTCCTGCGCCGCCTCGCGGCCGAGGGCCACAGCATCGTCTTCATCAGCCACAAGCTCTACGAGGTCCTCGAGATCGCCGACCGGATCACGGTCATCCGGCGCGGCAAGGTCGTCGGCCAGCGCGTCCCGGCCGAGACCAACGAGGAAGACCTGGCCGAGTTGATGGTCGGGCGCGAGGTGTCGCTGACCGTCGATCGTGGAGAGTCGCACCCCGCCGCTGCAGCCCTCCAGGTCAGTGGCCTGGTCGTGCGCGACGACCGCGGCAACGAAGTCGTCCACGCCATCGACCTCGAGGTCCGGGCCGGCGAGATCCTGGGCATCGCGGGCGTGGCCGGCAACGGCCAGGACGAGCTGGTCGAGGCCATCGTCGGCCTGCGCAAGCCCGCCGCCGGGACTGTGACCCTGGACGGGACCGACATCACCGGTCTGAAGTCCCGCGATGTGTACGAGCACGGCGTCGGCTACGTGCCCGCCGACCGGCATCGTTTCGGGCTCGTGTTGTCGTTCAGCATCGCCGACAACCTCGTCCTCACCAGCTACCACCGCCAGCCGTATTCGCGCCGGCTGCTGCGGAACGACGTGGCGATCCACGAAGCGGCCGAGGAGCGGATCAAGGCCTTCGACATCCGGACGCCGTCGGCCGACGCCAAGGCCTCGACGCTGTCCGGGGGCAACCAGCAGAAGGTCGTCATCGCGCGCGAGTTCAGCCGCGATCTCCAGCTGCTCGTCCTCGACCAGCCGACACGCGGCCTCGACGTCGGCAGCATCGAATTCATCCACAAGCAGACCATCGCCAAGCGCGACGCCGGGGCGGCCATCCTGCTCGTGTCGGCCGAGCTTGACGAGATCCTCGAGCTGTCGGACCGCATCGCCGTGATCTACCGCGGCCGCCTGGTCGGCCTGCGTGATGGCCGGACGGCCGACAAGAACGACGTCGGCCTGCTCATGGCGACCGGTGGACGGACCGGCGACGACGGTACCAGCCAGGGTGGCACCTCCAGCGAAGACGCCGGGAGCGCGGCGTGAGCCGACGACTGGGCCGCGCCTGGGCCATCCTCGCCCTGCCCGTCATCTCGATCGTGCTGTCGGTCATCGTCGGATCCCTGGTCATCATCTTCTCCCAGTGGCTGGTCACCGGCGAGCTGACCCCGGGCCTTGCCCTGGATGCCTACGGCGCGCTCGTGTCCGGGTCGGTCGGCTCCGAACGGGCGATCGTCAACACCCTCAACAACACGATGCCGCTGCTCCTTGGCGGCCTGGCGGTCGGGCTCGGGTTCAAGGCCGGATTGTTCAACATCGGCGTGCAGGGCCAGTTCCTGATGGGCGCCCTGGGCTCGGTCATCGTCGGCGTCCAGCTCCGCCAGAGCCCGGTCATCGTCGCCGTCCCGGTCTCGCTCGCGGTCGGGATGATCTTCGGGGCCGCCTGGGGCTTCATCCCGGGCTTCCTGAAGGCCGTCTCGGGGGCGCACGAAGTGGTCACCACGATCATGCTCAACTTCGTCGCCGTCGCCATCCTGGCGGCGGCGGTGAGCGGGCCGTTGAACGTGATCGGCTCCGCATCGCCGACGACGCTACCGGTCGGCAACGCCTCGCTGCCGGTCATCCTCGGCCGGAATGGGACCATCGCCATCATCTACGCCCCGATCATGGCCATCCTGTACGGCTTCCTGCTGTTCCGGACGACGCGCGGCTTCGAGATCCGGATCGCCGGTGCGAGTCCTGACGCAGCCCGCTACGCCGGCATGTCGCCCAAGCGCCTGATCATCTGGACGATGTCCGTGTCGGGCATGCTCGGCGGGATGGCCGGCGCCACGGACCTGCTGGGCGCGACCCATTCCATGACGACGACCTACGGCACGACCGTCGGCTTCGACGCCATCGCGGTCGCCCTCCTCGGACGGACGAGCCCGATCGGCATCGTGCTCGCGGCCCTCTTGTTCGGCGCGATGCGGACCGGTGCCTCGGCGATGCAGATCCAGGCCGGAGTCCCGGCCGACCTGGTCGGCGTCCTGCAGGCGACCATCCTGTTCTTCCTGGTGATCGGCCCCGTCATCAAGCGCATCTTCCGGCTCACGGGTGCCAAGACAGGACTCGAGGATTCGGCGACGACCTTCACGGCAACCTACGGCGGGGAGGCGACGATCCGCTGATGGATCCGTTCCAGTTCTTCTACAGCCTGCCGGTCATCGGACTCGTGTTCGAATTCATCGGTTACCTCGTCCATATCCTCCCGGTCATCGCGCCGATCGTCATGAAGGCCTCGGTGCCCATCGGGTTCGCCGCCCTGTGCGGGGTCATGTGCGAACGATCCGGTGTCGTCAACATCGGCATCGAGGGCACGATGCTCGTGGCAGCCTTCGTCGGCTGGACGGCGGGCGTCTATCTCGAGCCGGTCCTGGGCTCGACCGTCGGGCCGGTCTTCGGGGTCACCCCGACGCTGCTGGTGGCGCTGATCCTGGCGGTGCTGGCGGGAGTCCTCGTGTCGCTCGTCCATGCCTGGTTATCGATCTCGGTGAAGGCGGACCAGATCATCAGCGGCACGATCATCAACATCGCCGCGTTCGGGATCACGGGCTATCTGATCTCGCTGCTGTCGATCAACTCGCCCGAGGGGGCCGGCCAGTTCAAGGCCTGGAACCCGCCCCAGGCGGTGACCGACCTGCCCGGCGTCGGCTGGCTGTTCGACACCATCTTCGGCCAGGGGCCGATCACCATCGGCCTGATCATCATCGTCATCGTCTTCCAGATCGTGCTGTTCCGGACCCGCTGGGGCCTGCGCAGCCGGGCCGTCGGCGAGCATCCCCGCGCGGCCGAGACGGTCGGCATCGATGTCATCCGGCTGCGCTACCGGAACGTGATGCTGGGCGGCGTGCTGGCCGGGCTGGGCGGCGCGTTCCTGAGCATGGAGGCGACCGCCGCCTTCCAGCCCGGGATGACCGTCGGCAAGGGCTTCATCGGGCTGGCCGCGATGATCGTCGGCCGCTGGACCCCGCTCGGGGCGTTCGGGGCCGCCCTCTTGTTCGCATCGACCGTCGGGATCAGCCAGTCGATCCTCATCGCGCCGCCGCCCGGCCAGCTGGGCGACGTCCTCATCTCCCTGCCGCCCCAGTTCTTCGACGCGCTGCCCTACCTGGTCACCATCATCATCCTGGCCGGTGTCGTCGGCCGCAGCATCCCGCCCGCCGCCGATGGCCAGCCGTACGAGCGCGAGGCCGCGACCTGACCCGGGAGGAACGCGACCGGGCCGCGGCCTACCTCGATCTCCAGGAGGGACGGGGGCCCGTCCCGGTCCTCGACGACCGGGGCATCGAACGGGTCCTGCGGGCCACCCGCCGCATCGCGATCGTCGGCGCGTCGCCGGACCCGGGCCGGCCGTCGTATGGCGTCTTCCGGACGCTGGTCGACCAGGGCTTCGAGTGCGTGCCGGTCAACCCGAACGTCGACGAGATACTCGGCGTGCCGGCCTACCCGACGCTGGCCGAGGCGGTCGCCACCACCGGCCCCTTCGAGATGGTCGACGTCTTCCGGCGCTCGGAGCTGTGCGTCCCGCACGCCCAGGAGGCGGTCGCGGCCGGCGCCCGTGTCCTGTGGCTGCAGCTCGGGGTGGTGGACTGGGAGGCCGCCCGGATCGCCCATGACGGTGGTCTTGATGTCGTGATGGATCGCTGCACCGCGATCGAATGGCACCGGGTGCAGGGCCGCTGACCCGGCCTCGTCAGCGGATGAGGAACCCGAGGAAGACCAGGACGACCCCGACGACCGCGATCGCGGCCCCGATCCGGGCCTGCCGCTGGAGGACCGCCATGGCGACCGAGGCGCCGGTTGCGCTGTCGCTGCGCACGCCGCCGCGCCACGACTCGTAGCGGGCGACGTTGGCGTCCTGTGCCTTGAGCGCCTGGTAGCGCCTCCACGGACCCCTGGCCCGGCTGTAGCCGATGGCGATCAGGGCCACTCCAGCCAGCCACAGCGCGATGTTCACCGGCCCCACCCGTTCAGCCCTCCCCTGCCCGCTCCGATTCGAGTCGTTCACGCACGGCCGCCTGGACCAGGGCGGCATTGGCCTGGCCACGGGTCGCCTTCATGACCTGACCGACGAGGAACCCGACGGCCTGGTCCTTCCCGGCGCGATAGTCGGCCACCGCGGCCGGGTTGGCAGCCAGCGCGGCATCGACGGCCGCGGCGACGGCGTCACCGTCCGTGATCTGGCGGAAGCCGTGCGACTCGATGATCGATGCCGCAGACTCGCCGCTCGCGGCATGGGCCTCGAGCACCTCGCGGCCCTGGGCGCGTGAGATCGACCCGGCGGTGACCGCCTCGACGATCGCCCCGAGCTCGGTCGGCGCGACGCTGACCGGAGCGGTCGCTGCGTTCCGCAGTCGCAGGTACTCGCCGGTGACCCAGTTGGCGACCGGCTTGGGGCCGGCCGTCGGTGCCGCGGCGAGGGTCGCCTCGAACAGTGCGGTGGCGGCCGGATCGGCGACAAGCACCGCGGCGTCGTACGGGGTCAGTCCGAGGACGTCCCGATACCGAGCCCGTCGCGCCGCCGGCAGTTCCGGGAGCGCGGCCCGCACCTCGGCCAGCCAGGCCGGATCCAGGTGCAGCGGCGGCAGGTCCGGCTCCGGGAAGTAGCGGTAATCGTCCGAGGTCTCCTTGACCCGCATCCGGTAGGTCTCGCCGCGGTCGTCTGACCAGCCGCGCGTCTCCTGGACGAGCGGCTGGCCGGCGTCGAGGCTGGCCGCCTGCCGCTCGATCTCGAACGTGATGGCCCGCTCGACCGCCCGGAACGAGTTCATGTTCTTGACCTCGATCCGGGTCCCGAACGGATCGGTCCCGCGCGGCCGCAGCGAGACGTTGGCTTCGACCCGCATCTGACCGCGCTCCATGTCCGCGTCCGACGCGCCGATCGAGCGCAGCAGCAGCTGCAGCTCCTCGGCGTAGCGGCGGGCCTGCTCGGCCGTCCGGATGTCGGGCTCGGTCACGATCTCCATCAGCGGCGCCCCCGACCGGTTGAAGTCGACCAGGCTGACCTTGCGGCCGGCGTCGTCGGTGGCGTGGACCAGCTTGGCCGTGTCCTCCTCGAGGTGGGCCCGGGTGATGGTCACCGTGAATGGACCCTCGGAGGTGTCGAAGGTCAGCCGCCCGAGCGAGGCGAGCGGCAGGTCGTACTGGCTGATCTGGTAGCCCTTGGGCAGGTCCGGGTAGAAGTAGTTCTTGCGGTCCCAACGGGTCGCGGCCGGGGCCGTCGCGTCGATCGCGGCCCCGGTCGCGAGGACGTGCACCACCGCCCGCCGGTTGATGGTCGGCAACGCCCCCGGCAGGCCGAGGCAGACCGGACAGACGTGGGTGTTGGGCGGTGCGCCGTCATACGCCGTCGAGCAGCCGCAGAACATCTTCGACGCGGTCCGCAGCTGGCTATGGACCTCGATGCCGATGACCGCCTCATACCGCTCGAGCGCGTCGGTGGTCGTCATCCGCCGAGGCGTCCCGGACAGCGTCGTGGCTCCATCGCCGTAGTGTCGCATAGCGCCACGGCGTCCACGACGGTGGCACTCCCGTCCCTTGCCGGCAACCCGCCGGCCCCGCCGCGGAACCAGCCACTGGACCCGAAAAGACCCCGAATGAGCGTGAGAGCGCTCTCTTGACACGCCGTGATATGGTGCATCACGAGCGTGAGAGCGCTCTCACAGGTGATGGAGCTGATGTGACCCAGTCCAGCGGTCGCAACCGTCGCGCCAGCGCTACCCTCGAGGAGGTCGCCCACCTCGCCGGGGTGTCGCGAGCCACCGTCTCGCGTGTCGTCAACGGCTCGCCGCGGGTCAGCCCCGAGGTCCGGGCGGACGTCCAGGCCGCCATCGAACGTCTCGGCTACGTCCCCAATCGTGCCGCCCGGAGCCTGGTCACCCGGCGCAGCGATTCGATCGCCGTGGTCATCACCGAGCCGACCGGCCGGCTGTTCAGCGATCCGTTCTTCCCGCGCCTGCTGCGCGGCATCAGCTCGGAGCTCGCGGCGCGCGATCGGCAGCTCATCCTGCTCATGCCGGAGACCGCGGCCGACGAGGCGCGGACGGCCGACTACCTGACCGCAGGCCACGTCGACGGCGCCGTCCTGGTCAGCCTGCACGAAGAGGATCCGCTGCCCGCCCGGCTGGCCGCCTCGGTCATCCCGAGCGTCCTCGTCGGCCGTCCGCTCAAGGGCACCGAGGTCAGCTACGTCGACGTCGACAATCGGCAGGGCGCGCATTCGGCGGTCGCCCACCTGATCTCGGGGGGTCGCCGGGTCGTTGCGACGATCACCGGCCCACAGGACATGGCCGCGGGCACCGACCGACTTGCCGGATACCGCGACGCGCTCGTCGAAGCCGGGCTCGAGAGCGATGCGGCCCTGGTCGCGACGGGCGACTTCGGCCAGGACAGCGGCGCGGCCGCGATGACCCAGCTGCTGGCGGCGCGGCCCGACATCGACGGCGTCTTCGCCGCCTCGGACCTGATGGCCGTCGGCGCCTTGTCCGTGCTGGCCGCGGCCGGCCGGCGAGTGCCCGCCGATGTCGCCGTCGTCGGCTTCGACGACTCGCCAGTGGCGACGTCGACCACACCCCGCTTGACCAGCGTCCGCCAACCGATCGAGGCGATGGGCCGCGAAGTGGCCCGCCTGCTTGTCGATGCCGTCGATGCCTCGGATCCCGTGCCACGGCGCGTGATCCTGGCCACCGAGCTGGTACGGCGCGCATCGAGCGCCGGGAGGCCTGCGCCCTGAGCCGGCCGGCAACCGGCGGACGCAGACAGCCAGGGAGGCGCGGCGTCCAACCATCTTGGCCCCATGTGGTGGGAGATCACGGATCTCGCAACAGGAGGAGAACAGGCATGAACCTTTCCCGATCCGGACCGCGCAGATTGCTGGTCCTCGCGGGTGCCCTCGTCATCGTCGCTTCGGCGTGCGGCGGCGGGACAGCCTCCACAGCGCCGAGCGCGGCGGCGCCGACTGCGGCGCCATCCGCGGCCGCGGCCTCAGCCGCCGCCCCGTCGCTCGTCGCCGTCACCCCTGAGCCGCTCGTCGCCGGCCCAGGTCCCAACGGTGGCAAGGTCATCCGCTGGTTCATCGGCATCGGCTCCGGCGGCAAGCCCGAGCAGATCGCGGCCGAACAGAAGTTCGCGGCCGACTTCAACGCCGCCCAGAAGGCCATCTACCTGTCGCCGGAGATCTACGACAACTCCGTCGCGGCCAACCAGCTCCAGCTCGAGATCGCGGCCGGCAACCCGCCGGACATCATCGGGCCGATCGGCGTGGAAGGCCTGAACATCTTCCGCGACAACCTGCTCGACATCCAGCCGCTCATCGAGTCGACGAAGTTCGACATGACCAAGTACGACCCGGCACTGGTCGACTTCTTCAAGATGGGCAAGGGCGGCGCCACGATCGGCCTGCCCTTCGCGACCTACCCCTCGTTCATCTACTACAACAAGAAGCTGTTCGACGAGGCCAACCTGCCGTACCCGCCGACCAAGGTCGGTGAGATGTACAACGGCAAGCCGTGGGACATGGCGGCCGTGCGCGAGCTCGGCATGAAGCTGACCGTCGACAAGAACGGCAACGACGCCACCAGCGCCAGCTTCGATCCCAAGAACATCGTCCAGTGGGGCTTCGACATGCAGTGGGCGGACGACCGCTCCGACACCGAAGCGACCATCTTCGGCGCCAGCTCCGTCGTCGCCGCCGACGGCAAGACCGCCCAGATCACGCCCCAGTTCACCCAGGGCCTGAAGTGGTACAACGACGGCGTCTGGAAGGACCATTTCATCCCGTCGTTCCCGCAGATCCAGAGCGACCTCCTCGGCAAGGGCAACCAGTTCCAGTCGGGCAACCTGGCCATGGCCGATACCCACAGCTGGTACATGTGCTGCATCAACCCCGCCGCGCCGGCCAAGCCCAGCTTCAGCTGGGGCGTCGCGGTCACGCCGTCCAACAACGGCGTCACGACCGCCAAGGTGCATGCGGACACGTTCAGCATCCTCAACACGACGAAGAACCCGAACGAGGCCTTCACGGCCATGTCCAAGATGGTCGAATCGGGTGACCTGCTCGTGAACTACGGCGCGTTCCCGGCCGACCCGGCCCTGCAGCAGGCGTTCTTCGACACCGTCCAGAAGCAGTATCCGGACTCCAAGATCGACTGGACAGTGCCGCAGGCGATGCTCGGCTACGTCGACAAGCCGAACCACCAGGCTTGGCTGCCGAACTACCAGAAGTCCCGCTCCGCGCTGAAGGCCCTGTACAACAAGTACCGGACCACTGAAGGGCTCGACATCGATGCCGAGCTCAAGACCCTGCAGACGACTCTCCAGGGCATCTTCGACGAGTACTACGCCGCCAATCCGTCGTAGTTCCGCTGAGCGTCCCGAGCGGGTTCCCCCGCCCGCTCGGGACGCCTCCGACCTCGTCCACGACCGCCCGTATCGGAGCCGGACCCCACCATGACCGATTCGTCTCAGGCCCTGCCCGTGACGCCTCGACCTCGCCGCGCGCGATGGACGCTTCGGCCGTCCACCCGCGAAGCGATCTGGGGGTACGTCTTCATCGGCCCGTGGCTCATCGGCCTGGCCCTGTTCACGGCCGGCCCGATCATCGCCTCGCTGGTCATGTCGCTCACGAACTTCGACCTGCTCCACGCGGACCAGACCCGGTTCATCGGCATCGACAACTACATCCGGCTGACCAACGACCCGCTCGTCGCCAAGGCACTCATCTCGACGTTCAAGTTCGCCATCATCGTCATCCCCCTGACGATGTTCGCCAGCCTGGCGTTCGCCCTGCTGCTGAACCACCCGCGGGTGGCCTTCAAGGGCCCGCTTCGGACCCTCGTCTATATGCCGATCATGATCCCGCTCGTGGCCAGCACCCTCGTCTGGACGGGCTTCCTGAACCCGGAGACGGGCTGGCTGAACCAGATCCTGCAAGGCATCGGACTGCCGGCGCCGGACTGGATCAACAGCGAGACCTGGATCTACCCCGCCCTGTCGCTGATGGGTCTCTGGGCGATCGGCAACTTCATGATCATCAACATCGCCGGGCTCCAGTCCGTGCCGACCGAGCTGTACGAAGCGGCCAGGATGGATGGCGCAGGCTGGTGGACGTCGCTCCGCCGGATCACGATCCCGCTGATGTCGCCGGTCCTCCTGTACAACCTCGTGATCGTCATGATCGCGACGTTCCAGTACTTCACCCAGGCGTACACGCTGACGAACGGTCGGGGTGACCCGAACAACGCAACGCTGTTCATCAACCTCGAGCTGTTCCGCGAGGCGTTCGTGTTCAGCAAGATGGGCTATGGCGCAGCGATCGCCTGGCTCCTGTTCGCGATCGTCCTGCTGCTGACGCTGGCCCTCTTCGCCTTCGCCCGCAAGCGCGTGTACTACGCCGGCGGCGAGCGATGACGAAGGCCGCGGCGACGACCCAGCGCGCCTATTCGGCGCGCAGTCCGATCGCCCGCACGCATCGGAAGTTCCTGGCGAAGGCGTCACTGACGATGTTCGCGGTGATCATCATCAGCGCCTACCTGATGCCCCTCCTGTATATGGTGACGACCTCGTTCGAGCAGCCCTCCCAGATCTCGACGCCGGGCGCCCCACCGTGGCCGGCGACACCGGAGACGGGGACATTCGAGGGCAAGGCCTACCCGATCTACACCGTCACGATCGACGGGGCGGCCCGCCACCTGATGCTCATCGATCCCGGGCGCGAGTCCAGCGTCTTCGTCGACCCGACCGACCCGACGGCGACCCAGATCACCTGGCAGGGCCGCTGGCGGACCCTCGAGCAGTCGTGGCGCTTCTCGCCGCTGATCGACAACTACACGACGGTCTGGAACCAGCTCAACTTCCCGCGGCTGCTTGGCAACACGTTCGGGATCGCGGTCCTCAGCACCATCGGGGCGGTCTTCTCGTCGATCCTCGTCGCGTACGGATTCGCCCGCTTCCGATTCCCCGGCCGGAACGTGTTCTTCTTCATCCTGCTGGGCACGATCATCCTGCCCAACCAGGTGACGCTGCTGCCGACGTACGTGATCTTCACCTGGCTCGGCTGGAACGGGACGTGGCTCCCGCTCATCGTCCCGCACTTCTTCGCCAACGCGTTCAACGTCTTCCTGTTGCGCCAGTACTTCATGACCATCCCGCGCGACCTCGATGAGGCGGCGATGATCGACGGCGCCGGCCCGTTCCGGATCCTGCGCACCATCATCGTCCCGCAGTCCATCCCGGCGATCACCGCCGTCACCCTGTTCCACTTCTTCTTCGCCTGGAACGACTTCTTCGTACCGCTGCTGTACCTTGCCAACAAGCCTGAGCTGCAGCCTCTGTCGATCGGGATCCAGCAGTACAACGCGCTGTATGCGAGCCAGCCCACGCTCATCCAGGCATCCGCGGTCCTGGCCATGATCGTGCCGGTGTTCATCTTCCTGATCGCCCAGCGCGCGTTCATGCGCGGCGTCGTCGTGACGGGCGTCGATAAGTAGATCCGGCCAGGCGGCCATCGATGACGGGACCGGGTCCCACGGACCCCGGACAGAGGAGTGATCTCGGGTGCGCTACGGCCACTTCGACGACGAGCGACGCGAATACGTCATCACCCGGCCGGACACGCCGCTGCCCTGGATCAACTACCTCGGCAGCGAGGACTACATCGCCCTCCTCTCCAACACAGCCGGCGGGTATTCCTTCTTCCGCGATGCCCGGCTGCGACGGCTCATCCGGTACCGCTACAACGACGCCCCGCTCGACGTCGGCGGTCGCTTCCTGTACGTCCGCGACGACGACAGCGGCGACTACTGGAACCCCGGCTGGCAGCCCACCCAGCGCGCGCTCGACCGGTACGCCTGCCGGCACGGGCTCGGGTACACGGTCATCGAGGGGGAGCGCGGCGGCATCCGCACCGAGACCCTGTATCTCGTCCCACCCGGGCAGACGCTCGAGGTCTGGCGGACGCGGGTCACTAATGACCGACCCGCGACGGCTCGCCTGTCGCTGTTCGGCGCCGTGGAGTTCTGCCTGTGGGACGCGCAGGACGACGCGACCAACTTCCAGCGCAACCTGTCCACCGGCGAGGTCCTGGTCGAGGACGGCGTCGTCTACCACCTGACCGAGTATCGCGAGCGGCGCGACCACTTCGCCTGGTTCGCCTGCTCGGCCCCCGTCGATGGCTTCGACACGTCGCGCGACGCCTTCCTCGGCGCGTATCGAGGCTGGGATCGCCCGCTCGCCGTCGAGGACGGGGCGATGACCGGGTCGGTCGCTCACGGCTGGCAGCCGGTCGGGGCCCTCCGGACGACGCTCGTGCTCGAACCGGGCGAGACGCGCGAGGTCAGCTTCGTCCTTGGCTATACGGAGAACCCGCAGGACCGCAAGTTCGACCCGCCGGGTACCGGCCACCCGGACACAGCGCGTGCCCGGGCCGTCATCGAGCGCTATCGCGGGTCGGGACAGCCCGATACCGACCTGGCGGCCGTCCGTGCGGCCTGGAGCGAGCGCCTTGCCACCTTCCAGGTGACGAGCGGCGACCCGCACGTCGACCGGATGGTCAACACCTGGAACCCGTACCAATGCATGGTCACGTTCAACCTGTCGCGCTCGGCGTCGATGTTCGAGTCGGGCATCGGCCGCGGGCATGGGCTTCCGCGACTCGAACCAGGACCTGCTCGGGCTGGTCCACGTCATCCCCGAGCGGGCGCGCGGGCGGATCCTCGACATCGCCGCGACGCAGCTCCCCGACGGCGGCGCGTACCACCAGTACCAGACGCTCACCAAGCGCGGCAACCACGACATCGGCTCGGGCTTCAACGACGACCCGGCGTGGCTGGTGCTCGCGGTCGCGGCGTACGTCAAGGAGACGGGCGATCTCGGCATCCTCGACGAGCCGGTGCAGTGGGATAACGCCGAGGGGTCCGAGACGTCGCTGCGCGACCATCTCCGGCGGTGCATCGACTTCACCCTCGACCGGCTCGGCCCGCACGGACTGCCGCTCATCGGCCGGGCCGACTGGAACGACTGCCTGAACCTGAACGTGTTCTCGGAGCAGCCCGGCCAGTCCTTCCAGACCGCTCCCAACCGCCCCGGTGGCGTCGCCGAGTCGGTCTTCATCGCCGGCCTGTTCGTGCTCGTCGCGGGCGAAGCGGCAGCGCTGGCCGCGCTGTCCGGCGACGACGCCGAGGCCGCCCGCTGCCGCACCGCTGCCGCCGCGATGACCGCGTCGATCGAAGCGCACGGCTGGGATGGCGCCTGGTATCGGCGGGCCTACGACCACGTCGGGCATCCGGTCGGTTCCGCCGAGAACGACGAAGGCCAGATCTACATCGAGCCCCAGGGGCTGATGGCGATGGCCCGCGTCGGACTCGACGACGGGCGGACGCGGACCGCGATCGCATCGGTCCGGCAGCGGCTGGCGACCCCCCACGGGATCGTGCTGCTCCAGCCGGCCTACAGCCGATACCACGTCGAGCTCGGCGAGATCTCGTCGTACCCGCCGGGCTACAAGGAGAACGCCGGGATCTTCTGCCACACGAACCCGTGGCTGATGATCGCCGAGGCCATCCTCGGCAACGGCAACGGCGCGCTCGACTACTACCTGCGGATCAACCCGTCGGCGCGCGAGGACATCTCCGACCTGCATCGGACCGAGCCGTACGTCTACAGCCAGATGATCGCCGGTCGCGACGCGCCGACGCACGGTGAAGCGAAGAACTCGTGGCTGACCGGCACCGCCGCGTGGAACATGGTGGCGATCAGCCAGTGGATCCTGGGCATCCGCCCGGAGCACGACGGCCTGCGCGTGGAGCCGGTCCTGCCAGACACCTGGTCCGGGTTCAGCGCGACACGCCGGTTCCGGGGCACGACCTACGACATCGAGGTGGTCCGCGGCGCAGCGGGCTCGGACCGCGCCGCGATCGAGCTCAGCGTTGACGGCGTCCCGATCAAGGGCAGCCGCATCCCGCTGCCGGTCCCGGGCACGCAGCGCGTGCGCGTCGATGTCCGACTCGCATGATCGGACCCGTCGCGGCGACCATCCGGCGAACGTCGGGGGATTTCCATGGGCGGCCGACGCTCGGGCTGGCCAACGGGACGCTGAGCGTCGAGGTGCTGGCCGAAGCCGGGCCACGCATCGTCGCCATCCGCCACGACGGTTCCGCCAATCTCCTGGCCGAAACGCCGGAGAGCGGTTGGGAGACCGCTCTTGGGAAGTACGAGCTGTTCGGTGGCCATCGGCTGTGGTTCGCGCCCGAGGACCCGAGTCGCGTCGCGGTCCCCGACTCCGACGGGCTCGAGGTCGAGTCCCTGGTCGATGGCTTGCGCCTGTCGGGAGCCGTCGAACCCTCGACCGGCTGCGTCCGGTCCATGGAAGTTCGGCTCGATCGCATGCTGCCGTCGATGACCGTCGTGCACCGGCTGCGCAACTGTGGCTCCGAGACGCTCGAGCTGGCGATCTGGCCGATCACCCAGCTGCCCCTGGGTGGGCTTGCCCTGCTGCCCCAGCAACGGGCGGTCGTGGGCCATCAGACCCGGCCCAACCGCAACCTCGTCCTGTGGCCGTATTCGTCGTGGGACGACCCGCGCCTGCACGTCCTGGACGGGCTGGTCGCCGTGGACGCCGTGGTCGGTGCCGAGCTCAAGGTGGGCTGCCTCGACGACACGGGCTGGGTCGCGTTCGTCCGCGACGGGATCGCCCTGGTGCGCCGTTTCGAGCCCGAGCCCGGCGCGCCGCACCCGGATCTGGGCTGCAATGTCGAGGTCTATTGCGGTCCGTCATACCTCGAGCTGGAGGTCGTCGGGCCCACCCGGCTGCTCGCGCCGGGCGCCTCGACGACGCTGGCCGAGCGCTGGGAGGTCCGGCCCGCTCCGGCCGGCACGGCCATCCAGATGCGTGACGCCCTTGCCCTGCCGATCGCCGAGACCGCGGCGTGAAGCGGGCGACGTTCCCGGCGGGATTCGTCTGGGGGGCGGCGACGTCCGCCTACCAGGTCGAGGGCGCGTGGCAGGAGGGCGGCAAGGGTGAGTCCATCTGGGACCGCTTCGCGCACACCCCGGGCGCGGTCGTCGACGGATCGACCGGCGATGTCGCCTGCGACCAGTACCACCGGTATCCGGAGGACGTGGCGATCCTGCGTGAGCTGGGCTTTGGGGCGTACCGGTTCAGCATCTCGTGGCCGAGGATCGTCCCGGCTTCGGACCGACGGGTCCAGCGCGCCGGCCTGGACTACTACGACCGTCTCATCGACGAGCTTCTGGAGAATGGCATCGCGCCCTACCCGACCCTGTTCCACTGGGACCTGCCGCAATGGGTCCAGGACGCGGGAGGCTGGGCGGACCGCGCGGTGATCGGCCCGTTCGCCGAGTACGCGGACACAGTCGTGCGTGCGTTGGGCGACCGGGTCGGCACGTGGAGTGTGCTCAACGAGCCGCAGATCTTCGTGTTCATGGGCAATGCCCGCGGCGAACATGCCCCGGGCCTGCGCGATCCCGACCTGGCGCTCCGTGCCAGCCACGTGGTCAACCTCGCCCATGCCGAGGCGCTGCGAGCCGTGCGCGCCGCGGCACCGGCGGCCTCGGTCGGGTCCGCCTTCAACATGGAGTCCGCCTATCCGGCGTCGGACGATCCGCGCGACGCCGCGGCCGCGGAGCGCCACCACGCCCGGGTGAACGCGTGGTTCCTCGACCCGCTCGTCCACGGCCGATATCCTGCCGCCTTCGTGGACCAGGAGGCGGCCCTCGCCACGATGGACATCCGGCCCGGCGACATGGAGTCGCTGGTGACGCCGCTCGACTTCATCGGCCTGAACATCTACTCCCGGGCGGTCGTGGCCGACGACCCGGCCGACGTTCGGACAGGGACCCGCTGGCTCCAGGGCCCGGGCCCGACGACGTCATTCGGCTGGGAGGTCTGGCCCGCCGCCCTGCACCGGATCGTCCGTCGCGTGGACCGCGACTACGGACACCCGGTGCTGTACATCACCGAGAACGGTTGCGCGGCCTCGGCCGGGCCGGGGCCGGACGGACGCGTCCACGACACGGACCGGATCGACTACCTGGCCGGCCACATCGGCCAGGTCGCCCGGGCGATCGACGACGGCTGCGACGTCCGGGGCTACTTCGCCTGGTCGCTGCTCGACAACTTCGAGTGGGCGGCCGGCTACAGCCAGCGCTTCGGCATCGTCTGGGTCGACATGAACGGCGACGGCCGCCGGATCGTGAAGGACAGCGGCTGGTGGCTGCGCGACCTCGTCGCCGGGAGCCCGCTGGAGTACGACGATGCCCTCACCTGAAGGCCCGCCGGCCGTTGCCGGTCCCATCGCATCTCCCATGTCGGCGGGGCGATCCTCCACGCCCCCGCCGGCGCTCCGTCAGGTCAGCGCGGGACGTTCGCCCAGGTGGCGTCCCGCGCGCCTGGCGTGAGCATCAGGCGGTCGTCGCCGACTCCTCCCTGACCCGCTCGACGAACCGGCCGATCCGCCGGAGCGCTTCCTCGAGCCGCTCGTACGACGTCGCGTAGCACATCCGGACGTGGCCGGCGCCGGACGGCCCGAATGCGCTGCCGGGTACGACCGCGACGTGCTCCTCGGTCAGCAGCCGCTCGGTGAAGACGTCGTCGGACAGGCCGGTCGAGCCGATGCGCGGGAAGGCATAGAACGCGCCGCGCGGCTCGAACGTCTCGAGGCCGAGCGCGTTGAGCCCGTCGACGATGAGCCGTCGGCGGCGGTCGTACTCGGCCAGCATCCGCTCGACGTCGGGCTCGCCGTCGACGATCGCGGCGAGCGCCGCGTCCTGGGCGGTCGTCGGGGCCGACATGATCCCGTACTGGTGGACCTTGACCATGCCTTCGAGGATCTGGGCCGGGGCGGCGACATAGCCGACTCGCCAACCGGTCATCGCGTACGCCTTGGAGAAGCCGCCCATCAGGATCGTCCGCTCGCGCATCCCCGGCAGCGCGCTCATCGCCCGGTGGCGGTACGTCCCGTAGGCGAGGCGGTCGTAGATCTCGTCGCTGTAGACGAGCAGGTCGTGACGGACCGCGATCTCGGCCAATGCGTCCTGGACGTCATCGGGCAGGACCGCCCCGGTCGGGTTGCACGGGTAGCCGAGGAAGAGGGCCTTGGTGCGCGGCGTGATGGCGGCCTCGACGGCCGCTGGGTCGAGAGCGAAGTCGTCCTCGAAGCGGGTCGCGACATGACGGACGACGCCGCCGGCGAAGACGACCGCGGGGACGTAGGCGACGTACGAGGGCTCGTGGAGGATGACCTCGTCGCCCGGGTCGCATGTCGCGCGCAGCGCGAGGTCGACCGCCTCCGACGCGCCGACGGTGACCAGGATCTCGGTCGCGGGGTCGTACGTGACGCCGTAGCGGCCGGCGAGATGGCGCGACAGGGCACGGCGCAGCTCGAGCGTGCCGAAGTTGCTGGTGTAGTGGGTCCTGCCCTCGCGGAGGCTCTCGACCCCGGCTTCGACGATCACTCGCGGCGTGTCGAAATCGGGCTCCCCCACCCCGAGGCTGATGACGTCGTCCATCGACGCGGCGATGTCGAAGAAACGCCGGATGCCGGACGGCGGGACCGTCCGGACCCGCTCGGACAGGACTCGGTCGGCGAGTGGGGCGCGGGGCTCGATGTCGGTCGCCATGGTCGGCAAGCCTACGGCATCGGGGGCCCCGCGGGCCACCACCGGGCGGGGATCAGGTCGCCGAGGCCACGACCTCGGTCGGCAGGGCCGGCTCGACGGCCCGGCCATTGGCACGTGTGCGCTCGGGCCTGGTCGCCCCGGGCTCGGCCAGCCGGGGGGCGACCGCGGTCAGCACGGCCCGTTCGCCGATCCCGAGCATCTGGCGCCGCATCATCAGGAACACGCCGAAGCCCATGGCCGGCCCGATGACCCGGAACTGGCGACCACCGTCGCCGAAATGGACCCGGAAGCGCTCGATGAGCCGCGTCCGGCCGCCGTCGAGCGGCTCGAGGACGAACGCCCAGCTCGCGGAGAACTCCTGAGGCGCGGTGCCCAGGAACGCCCCCGACGCGGCCAACCCGGGCGGAACGGCCACCGGCGCGTCACCGAGCAGCTCGGCCGCCTTGGCGACCTCGCGGGCCTCGGCGGCCTGGCTCTCGACGAGCGCCGTGTCGGCGTACAGGACGAGGGCGTGACCGGGCTCGACGACGCGGACCGAGAACCCGCTGCCCGGCGCCATCGGCACGATGTCACCGACCGCGATGGTCCCCCACTCCGGCACGAGCTTGACCGCGCTCTTGCCCTTCATGTCGAGCTGGTCGTAGCTGTACCAGCCGGCGCGCCCGTAGCCCATCTGGACCAGCCACGGCCAGACCGCCTCGGGCGGCGCGTCGATGGTGATGCCCCGGGTCTCGATGGCCGTCGTGGCCGGCACGAGGTCGTCACCCGGGAGCGGTTTGATCGCCTCCCGTGGCTCGACGCCCCACGTCCGTCGCAAGCGAGCGACACGGCTGATTGTGATCCCGGCGGCGGTCCCGATGACCGTTCCGGCGATCGCGATGCGCAATCGCATACGTCACCTCCGACCAGATGGTGGCAACGCGTCCGGACCCTGGCGAGTGCCGTCCCGCCCGAACCCCAGGGACCTTGTGACCGGAGATATCGCCCGCGGCCACGGTCAGGGTCTCAGGCGGTGCCGGCTCCGACCATGGCGGTCATCCGCTCGCGGGGCGTCGGTGCCGCCGGATCGGCCGCAGAGCCGAGTTCGGTCGGCTCGACACGGCGCCAGTCGGCGTCCGCGGTGATCGCCTCATACCCGCGCGCCAGACCGAAGAGCGACGCCTCGGACCATGCGGCCCCGATGAGCTGCAGCCCGACCGGCAGGCCGTCCGACAGGCCGCACGGGATGGACACGCCGGGCAGGCCGGCCATGTTGACCGGCAGCGTGCAAGCATCCGAGAGGTACATCGAGACAGGATCGGCGAGGCGGTCGCCGAACCGGAAGGCGACGGTCGGCGAGGTCGGCGCGACCAGGGCATCGAAGCCCTTGGCCCAGAGGGCGTCGAAGTCGGCCTTGATCAGGGTCCGGACCTTCTGCGCCTTGAGGTAGTAGGCGTCGTAGTAGCCGGCCGACAGGGCGTACGTCCCGAGCATGATCCGGCGCTTGACCTCCGGCCCGAAGCCCTGGCCCCGTGTCGCCAGGTAGTTGGCGAGGACGTCGCCGTCGCCCAGGCGTGGCCCGAACCGGATGCCGTCGTAGCGGGCCAGGTTCGCCGACGCCTCGGCCGGGGCGACGATGTAGTACGTCGCGAGGCCGTAGTCGGTGTGCGGCAGGCTGACCTCCTCGACGGTCGCGCCGGCCGCCTCGATGGCCGCGACGGCTTCGCGGACGCGGGCCTCGACGCCGGGCTCCATGCCGGCCACGAAGTACTCGCGGGGCAGGCCGAAGCGCTTGCCGCGGAGCGTCGCAGCCGCCTCGTCGTCGCCGGCGGGCAACGCGGCCAGCATCGCCGGCACGGGTTCCGGGGATGACGTCGAGTCGCGGTCGTCACGACCGGCGATGGCGTGCAGCAGCGCGGCCGCGTCCCGGGCGTCCCGGGCGAACGGACCGATCTGGTCGAGCGAGCTGGCGAACGCGACGATGCCGTACCGGCTGACCCGGCCGTAGGTCGGCTTCATCCCGACGATGCCGCACAGCGCGGCCGGCTGGCGGATCGACCCGCCCGTGTCCGTGCCGATCGACAACGGGGCGTGGAAGGCCGCGACCGCTGCCGCCGATCCGCCGCTGCTGCCGCCGGGGACCCGGTCGAGCGCCCATGGATTCGCGGTCGGACCGAACGCCGAGTGCTCGGTGGACGAGCCCATGGCGAACTCGTCCATGTTGGTCTTGCCGAGGATGACTGCGCCCGCCTCTCGCAAGCGCTCGGTGATATGGGCGTCGTACGGGGCACGATAACCCTCGAGGATCCGCGAGCCGGCGGTGCATTGCCCGCCCGCCAGCGAGACCAGGTCCTTGAGCGCGACCGGGATGCCGAGCAGCGGCCGGAGCAGGTCGAGCGCCCTGTCCGGGTCGGTCCGCGCCGCGGCGAGCCGGGCGTCGGCGGCGTCGGCCTCGGCCAGTGCCCGGTCGCGGTCGATGGTCAGCCAGACGTTGAGCGCGTGATTGTCGCGCTCGGCCGCGGCGAGGTGCGTCTCGGTCAATTCGCGCGAGGAGACGTCGCCGGCGCGCAGGAGCGTGGCCATCTCGTGGGCAAGCAAACGGGTGAGGTCGGTCACCGTCAGATCAGCGCTCGTCGAGGATGGCCGGGACGACGATGAAGTCGCCGTCCGTTGCCGGCGCATTGGCCAGGACCGCGGCGACCGGGAGCGACGGCCGGACGACGTCGTCACGCAGGATGTTCTCGAGCTCGATCGTCTGCGCGGTCGGCGGGATGTCATCCGTCGGCAGCTCGGCCAGGATCGCGTACTGGTCGAGGATGTGGTTGAGCTCCACCTCGAGGCGTCCCAGCTCGGCATCCGTCATGCCCAGGCGGGCGAGGTGAGCGACGTGCTCGACATCGGTGCGCGACAGGGTGGCCATGGCCTCGGATGATAGCCGACGGGCCCGCTACGATCGGCCGATGCAGCGTCCCGTCATCCGGCCCATGTCCCGGGCCGACGTCGATCCGATCGTCGACCTCTTCCTCAGCCAGGACTGGGGCGATCGCCGGCTCTACCTCGAGTTCGTCATCGGCCATCCCGAGACGCAGCCGTTCGTCGCAGAGGCCGACGGCGTCGTCGTCGGCACCGGGGTCATCAGCCTCAACGGCCCGGTCGCCTGGATCGGCACGATCTTCGTCGACCCGTCGTGGCGGCGACGCGGCATCGGCCTCGATCTGACCCGGGCCACCATCGACGCCGCCGACGCCGCGGGTTGCCGGACGCTCGTCCTGGTCGCCACCGCGGCCGGGCGGCCTCTCTACGAACAGCTCGGGTTCGAGGTCCAGACCTGGTATCGCATCCTCGAGGCGCCGGGGCTGCCGACCACGACGGCGGTCGACCCGCGGATCCGGGAGTTCGCGCCGGGAGACCTCGCGGCCATGGCGGCGCTCGACGCCGCAGCGACCGGCGAGGACCGGGCACACCTCCTCCGGGCGTTCGCGAATGACCGCACGACACGCGTCCTCGACAGCGGCGGCGGGCTCGGCGGGTTCGTCGTGCGCGCGCCGTGGGGCGGCGGCGCGACGGTCGCGCCAAACCTCGACGACGCGCAGGCGATCCTCCACGCTCGACGCGTCGCGCACGGCGCCGACGGCCACGTCCGGGCCGGCGTCCTGTCGGACAACGAGGCGGGTCTGGAACGGCTGCTGGCCGATGGCTGGGCCGAGACGTGGCGCGCGCCACGCCTCATCCGGGGCGATGCCCTGGCCTGGCAGCCTGACGCGGTCTGGGGCCAGTTCAACCACGCGCTCGGCTGACCCGGCTGCCGGGATGGGCCATCCGGCAGGCCGTGGGGTACCGATGGGGTGATGGCGAGCCGCGGCTGGCGGCAGCGATGCTGCGCCATATGTGGGCGAGTATCCATCGAGCACGACGCCGCCTCGGAGGCGACGACGCCGGGATCCGCGCGATCGCCGCCGCCGACGCGGCAGTCGCCCTGGACCCGGCGCCCGTCTCGCGGCACGTCGAGGACATCGTCATCGTCTTCGGGCGGGTCGAGGTCGACCGGCTTCGCCACGCCCTGCAGGTCGCCCTTGGCGACATGGTCGACCAGCCGAACACGCCGGCCCGGATCGAGTCCGCTCTCGCGCTCATCCTCAGCCTCGCCGAATTGCCCGGCCGGGCGCGCGTCCTGCGTCGCCCCGCCGGCGTGTCGACCCCGGAATCCTGGGAGATCCATCTCGACGGTGCCGAGCGCGCATCCGCGACCGCCGTCCGCGACGCCGGCCGGACGGGGAGGTTCACCGCGTGATCTCGACCGTCTGCCTGCAGTGCGGGACCCCGTCCGAACGAGCCCGCGGATCGTTCTGCCGACGCTGCGGGCTGCCCTACGGCGAGCGGCCGAGCGCCACCGCGGAGCTGCCGTCCTGCCCGGTCTGCTACCGGGTGGTCGGTGACGACGGTCGACTGCCGAGCCTCGAACGGCCGACCGTCCGGGTGGACCTCGTCCGGCACCAGTCGGAGCACGAGGGGCATCCGGTCGGCGACGACGACTGGCTCGAGTCGCTGCGGATGGGCGACCGGATCCGGATCGACCGCTGGACGGCACCGTTCGAGACCGTCCGCCGCTACCTCGTGACCGGCCAGATCGACGCGGGCCGGAACCGTTCGCTCGCCCACGACGCGATCGTGACCGCGATGACCCAGCTGAACCGCTGGGGGCCGGACGCGGACATCTTCGGTGATATCCCGGACTGGAAGGCGGCCCGTTCGGCCGTGACGGCGTTGATGGAGCGCTACGCTCGAGGCCGGATCCGGAACTAGGCGTCGCCGGCCAGGAGCCGCCGGAACCCGTCCTCATCGAGGACCTCGACGCCGAGCTCGGTCGCCTTGGCCAGCTTCGAACCGGCGCTCTCGCCGGCCACGAGGTAGTCGGTCTTCTTCGACACGGAGCCCGCGACCTTGCCGCCGGCCGCGCGGATGGCCTCCTCGGCCTCGGTCCGGCTGAAGCCGTCGAGCGTCCCGGTCACGACGACGCTCTTGCCATCGAGCGGACCGGCAGTGTCAGGTGCGGCGAGGACCGGGGCCTCCGGCTCGACGCCGGCATCGGCCAGGTCGTCGAGGACGCCCGAGGTCGTCTCGTCGGTGAAGTAGCGGGCCAGGCTCGCGGCGACCGTCGGTCCGACGCCCTCGACCTCGGCGAAACGCTCCGGCTCGTCGCGCGAGACCACTTGCAGGAACCGGCTCAGGTCGTCCAGCCACTCGACTCCGGGCGGCACCTGGACGGTCAGCCAACGGGCCAGGTCGATGGCCGTCGTTTCGCCGACCTGCGGGATGCCGAGCGCATTGAGCACCCGTGCAAGCGGGCGCCGACGCGACTTCTGGATCGACGCGTACAGGTTCTCCGCGCTCTTGCGCGCGTATCGATCGAGCGACTCGAGATCCTCGATGGTCAGCCGGTAGAAGTCGCCCCGACGCGTGAGCAGCCCGCGTTCGATCAGCTGGACCAGGACCTTCCAGCCGGCGCCCTCGATGTCCATCCCGCTGCGGCCCGCAAAGTGGCCGAATTCCTGACCGACCCGGGCCGGACAGACCAGGTTCGGGCAGTAGACCCGGACCGCGCCCTCGTCCTGGACGACCGGCGTGGCGCACACCGGGCAGCGTTCGGGCATGACGTATTCGCGTTCGGTGCCGGCCCGCCGGTCGACGATGGGCCGGACGACCTCCGGGATGACGTCGCCGGCCTTCTGCAGGATCACCCAGTCACCGATGCGGATGTCCTTGCGCCTGACCTCGTCAAGGTTGTGGAGGGTCGCCCGAGCGACCGTCGAGCCGGCGACCTTGACCGGCGTCATGTGCGCCACCGGCGTCAGCGTCCCGGTCCGGCCGACGTACGGGACGATGTCCTCGACGAAGGCCTCGACCTGTTCCGGCGGGAACTTGAACGCGATGGCCCAGCGCGGCGCCCGGCTGACCATCCCGAGGCGCGCCTGCTGGTCGAACCGGTCGACCTTGACGACGACGCCGTCGGTCTCGTACGGGAGGTGATGGCGCGCCTCGCGCCAGCGCTCGGTGAAGGCGATGACGCCCTCGATGTCCAGATCCGGCTCGCGATCGGGATTGACCGGGAAGCCGAGCGCGGCCAGGCGCCCGAGGGCGCCCGTCTGGGTGGCGACGACCTCGGCGTCCTCGACCAGTTGGTAGAACCAGGCCGAGAGCTTGCGGCCGGCCGTGACCGCCGGGTCGATCTGGCGAAGCGAGCCGGCACCGCTGTTGCGCGGGTTGGCGTAGAGCGCGAGCCCTGCCTCCTCGCGTTCCTCGTTGATACGGCGGAATTCGGCCTTGGGCATGTAGACCTCGCCACGGGCGTCCAGCGTCGCGGGCTCGGACGTGCGAGTCGGGATGACGGTGATGGTCCGGAGGTTGGCCGTGACGTCCTCGCCGGTCGTGCCGTCGCCGCGGGTCGCGCCCTGGACGAATCTCCCGCGGTCGTAGTGCAGGCTGATCGCCAGGCCGTCGATCTTGAGCTCGGCGACGTAGCGCAGGTCCGGGGCGGGCTCCGGCGCGGGCGGCAGGCCGAGTCCCTTGCGGACCCGCCCGTCGAAGGCCCGCAGCTCGTCGTGGCTGAACGCGTTCGACAGCGACAACATCGGCCGCGCATGGCGGACCTCATCGAACGTCCCAGCCGGCGTGCCCCCGACACGCTGGGTCGGCGAGTCGCCTGTCGTCAGCTCCGGATGCGCGGTCTCGAGCGCGACCAGCTCGCGGAACAGGGCGTCGTAGTCGGCGTCGGAGAGCTCGGGCGCGTCCTGGGCGTAGTAGAGCTCGTTCGCGCGCGCGATCGCCACGGCCAGCTCTGCATGGCGAGCTGCAGCGGCCGCGGGATCGAGCGCCGCGGCTGCGGCGACGAGCATCGGATCGACCGGGGGGAGCTGGATCGCCATGGATGCGAGGGTACCGAACGAGCCGGTCCCGCGCATCGTCGGGTCAGGCCGCGAGCTCCTCGCGCAGGTCGACGATCAGGCGCCGCGGGTGCGGCAGGAGGGCGCCGCCGATCCGGTCCAGGAGTCGGGTCGGCGCCTCCAGTGGCGTCGTCGAGCACTCGAGCCACAGTCGTCCGTCGCGATCGCGGATGTCGGTCGGAGCGTTGCACAGCGTGCAGGAGGGATCGTGATCGAGGGTCTGCTCGATCAGATCGAGCAGGTGGGCGTTGGCGGGCATGATGGATCCTTCGAGTGAGAGTCAAGGGGTTGCCCGGCGGGACCGAGGCCTCGCGCCGAGGGTCATACCCTACCCCGCGATCCGGATCCGCGTCGATGGCCGGTCGGGGTCGCCGGGGTCGCGATCCGGGGTCGGTCAGCGGTCGCCGAGGCGCGACGCCACGTGCTCGGGCGTGATCTCGGCCGGCGTCGGCGTCCCCAGGAGCGCGAGCGTCAGCTCGAACTCCTCGCGCAGGATCGCCAGCGCGCGTTCGACACCAGCCGTCCCGCCGGCCGCCAGTGCCCAATACGCGGGCCGGCCGAGAAGGACGCCGCGCGCCCCGAGCGCGAGCGCGAGCGCGATGTCGAGCCCGCGCCGGATGCCACCATCGACCCAGACCTCGGTGCGGCCGCCGACCGCGGCGACGACCTCGCCCAGGACGTCCGCGGTCGCCGCGACCCGGTCGAGCTGGCGGGCGCCATGGTTGCTGACGACGACCGCATCGGCGCCGTGGTCGACCGCATGGTGGGCGTCCTCGGCGGTCAGGATGCCCTTGAGCACGAGCGGCAGCGACGACCATCCACGGATCTGCCCGATGTCGGCCCAGGTCAGGGTCGTGGCATGGCGATCGGCCAGCTCCGCGAGCGAACCCGGATCGCGGCTCCCATGGGTGGCCGGGGTGTCGATGAAGTCGCCGAGCGGCGGGAGTTCGAAGTGCGAGCGTCGGTCGCGTTCGCGATAGCCGAGGACCGGCAGATCGGCGGTCAGGATGATCGCCCCGAAGCCCGCGGCCTCGGCCCGCTCGACCAACGACCGGCTGACAGCCATGTCGGACTGGACGTAGAGCTGGAACCAGCGGGTCGCGTCGGGGACGGCTTCGGAGACGGTCTCGATCGACTGCGACGAGGTCGTCGACAGGATCATCGGGATCCCGGCGACAGCGGCCGCCCGAGCCATCGCCGATTCCGCGCCGGGGTGCGCCAGGGCCTGCACGGCCATCGGAGCGATGGCGACGGGCATCGCGACCGGGAGGCCGAGCATGGTCGTCGCGGCATCCACGCGGGACACGTCGACGAGCACGCGTGGCCGGAGACGCCGTCGGCGCCAGGCTGCGTCGTTGTCGGCCAGTGTCTGTTCGTCCCATGATCCACCCGCGACATAGTCGAAGGCGGCCGGGTCCATCGCCGCCCGGGCCAGCGGTTCGAAGTCGGCCAGCGTCACGATCCGGGCGAGGCGCTCCGCGAGGGCGGGGTCGTCGTCGATCATCCGACCAGGTCGAGGTTGGCGAGGCTGGCCAGCATCGTCTTGCGCCCGACCGATGCGTCCTTGAACGCCACCGTGACCTCCTCGTCGGTGCGGGTCAGCTTGGAGGTGACGACGATGCCGTCGCCCCAGCGGCCGTGGCGAACGCGGTCGCCGTCGCGGAAGAGGCGCTCGCCCGGGATGATCGGGCGGGTCGTCGGCCGCACGGGCGTCGCGGCAGCCGCTGGTGACGTCGCCGTGTCGAGGTCGTCGTCCCAGGCACGCACCGGACGGCCAAGCGAGCCGGAGCGCGCGCCCTCGTCGTAGGCCTCCCGCTTGGCCACCAGGTCGCGCGACGGCCGGAATGCCTCGCCCGCGGCGGGCGCACCCGGGCGGCCGCTGCCCTGCCGATAGGCCGGACCACCTCCCCGGACGGGCGTCCCGAACCGGCTCGTCCGTCGCGCGCCGAAGACCAGGTCGAGGTCGAGGTCGCGGTCGTCCGAGCCACCGAGCTGGGGGCCGTCCATGAGCTCGGCCGGGATCTCCATCAGGAAGCGCGACGGGACCGAGGCCTGGCCCATCCCCCACGTCGCCCGCCGCCAGGCGTGCGACAGGAACAGCCGCCGCTTGGCCCGGGTGATGCCGACGTAGGCCAGACGCCGTTCCTCTTCGAGCTCCTTCTCGTCGTCGAGCGCCCGGCTGTGCGGGAACAGGCCCTCCTCGAGCCCAGCGATGAAGACGACCGGGAATTCGAGGCCCTTCGCCGCGTGGAGGGTGATGAGCGTCACCGCATCCGCGTCGCCCTCGTACGAGTCCTGGTCGGCAACGAGCGCGGTCTCCTCGAGCAGCCGGTCCAGGGCGTCATCGGGGGTCAGGTCGTCGTAGCGGGTCGTCACCGCGCGCAGCTCGAGCAGGTTCGCCCAGCGCTCCTCGCCGTCCTCGGAGCCATCGGCGAGCATCGCCCGATAGCCGGATGCCTCGAGTGCCTCGTCGAGGAGCTCGGGCAGGCTCAGCACCCCGACCCGGGTCCGCAGTCGCCGGACCAGGATGGCGAAGTCGGTCAGCGCGTTGCGTGTCCGCGGTGCGAGCCCGGGCAGCTCGCCCGAGATCGCCGCTTCGATGGCGCCCCACGTCGTCCCGCCCTCGCGTGCCGCTGCCGCGCGGAGTGTCTCGATGGTCTTGTCGCCGATACCGCGCGCCGGCACGTTGATGATCCGCTCGAAGCTGACGCTGTCCGTGTCCGAGCGCAGGATGCGCAGGTAGGCGAGGGCGTCCTTGACCTCGCGCCGGGAATAGAACCGGGTCCCACCGACCAGCTGGTAGCGGATCCCGTAGCGCAGGAACGATTCCTCGATGGCCCGGGACTGGGCGTTCATCCGGTACATGACCGCGATGTCGCGGGCACGGAAGCGCGCGTCGTCGTCATCGGCGCGGCGGGTGAGGGCCGTCCCCCGACCACCGACCAGGCCTTCGACCTGGCGGGCGATCCATTCGGCCTCCTCCTCCTCGTTGTACGCCTCGAAGCGCTGGATGCGGACGCCGCCTTCGTTATCGGTCCAGAGCTTCTTGTCCTTGCGCGCGGTGTTGCGCGACACGACGGCGTGGGCCGCGTCGAGGATCAGCTGTGTCGAGCGGTAGTTCTGCTCGAGCTTGACGACCGCGGTCTCCGGCCAGTCGCGCTCGAAGTCGAGGATGTTGCGGAGATCGGCGCCACGCCACGAATAGATCGACTGGTCGTCGTCGCCGACGACGCACAGGTTCTTGTGCCGGGCGGCCAGCGCCCGGACCCACAGGTACTGCGCCCGGTTGGTGTCCTGGTATTCGTCGACGTGCAGATAGCGCCAGCGCTCCTGGTACTTCGCGAGGACGTCGGGGGCGTCCTCGAACAGCCGGACGGCTTCGAGGAGCAGATCGTCGAAGTCGAGCGCGTTCGCCTTGCGCAGGCGCTCCTGGTAGCGCGTGGCCAGGCGCGCGATGGTGCGTTCGCGATGATTCGCCGCGTTCTCGGCGAGGAACGTCGGGTCGAGCATCTCGTTCTTCGCGCGGCTGATCGCGCCGAGGACCGCGCTCGGCCGGAACTCGCCGGTGAGCGGCATGTCCTCCTCGCGCAGGATCTGCTTCATGAGTGCCTGCTGGTCGTCCGTGTCGTAGATGACGAACCGGCGGCCGATGCCGATGGCCTCGCCGTCGGCCCGGAGCACACGCGCGGCGAGCGAATGGAAGGTCCCGGCCACCACATCCCGGCCGCCCTCACCGACGAGGCTGATGATCCGTTCGCGCAGCTCCGCGGCCGCCCGGTTGGTGAAGGTGACCGCGAGGATGCGCCACGGGGCGACGTCCCTGATGCTCACCAGGTAGGCGATCCGGTGGGCCAGGACACGCGTCTTGCCGGAGCCCGCGCCGGCCAGGATGAGCAGCGGACCGTCGGTCGTGGTGACGGCGCGGGCCTGCTCCGGGTTGAGCGCCCGGACGATCTCCTCCTCGCGAGCCCGCTTGACGGCGGCCCGGGCGGCCGGATCGGGCGCAACCACGGGCGCCGCGGGATCGGTCGTCGCGACGGGCGCGTCGCGCATCCAGGCCGGCTCGTCGGGGACGGTCGGTGCCGCCTCTTCGAGGTCGATGAAGGCCGTGCCGGTCAGGACGCTCGCGGCTTCGACGGCGGCGTCGAGCGTCTGGTCGCCGGGACGTCGGCGTCGGGTCGGGCTCACCCGCCCATTGTAGGTCGGGCGGCTCACCCGGCCATCATGGCGGACCAGCCGGGGCCCTAGGAAGCGGTGGGCTTCACCTGGTCGGCGGGCGGAGCGGTCACGGTGACCGGCTCGTCCCACTTCGAGGCCGTCAGGTCGGCCGTGAGCTTCGTCCCATCGGCCATGGTGACGACAGCCGTCACGCCGGCGAGATGGTGCGGCAGGTCCTTCTCGACGAGCAGTGTCAGGTCGAGCGTGGCACCGGTCAGGTCCACCGGCAGGCTGCCGATGCCGCGTGCCGCGGTCGTGCCGAGTTGCTCGGCGGTCAGGTGCGCCGTGACCGTGTAGCACTGCTTGGAGCCGCAGGCGACGTCCGCGCCCTTGGTGAGCTGCACGCCATCCTGGAACAGGAGGTCGCCGAGGTTATCGGCGAGCCCGCTCGCCTTCGACGGGTCGATCGGGCCGACGCTGCCGGCGGACTCCTGGTAGAGCGGCCCGGTGATCGTCGTCTTGATGTACGACTTGCCATCGACCGCGATCAGCTCGCCGGCGAGTCCGAGCATGGCCGGGACGGCGAACGTCGCCTTGGCGGCGGGCTTGGCGAAATCGACATCGGCCGATGCGGTCGTACCGGTGAGGTTGATCGGCGTGGCCGCCGAGCCCCCGATCGGAAGGGCGACCGAGATGGTGCCGTCGAGCGTGAGATCGAGATGGACGCTCTTGGCGGCCGTCGTCGCGTTGAGACCCGCGGTGACGATCTCCTTCGGGTCGGTCAGGGCGGGCGCGTTGCTGCCGCCGCCGTTGCAGGCGGTCAGGACGAGCGCGACGATCGCGGCGAGGGCGAAGACTGCGGGGGATCGGCGGATCATGGGGCTCCTCGGGATGGTACTGACGTCCGGCTGTCCGTACGACGGCCACCGACAGGGTCGCGGTGACGCTCCGGGCTGTCAAACGCCCGATGGTCCTGTGGTGCACCATCGAGCCCTGCACGGAGGAGGCGCCCGATGGGCGACAGCGCGACCGTCATCGACCGGGTGGACGTCCACGGCTACGACCTGACCTACGCCCACGGCGACTACGTGATGTCGTCGGGCCGCATCGTCAACGTCCTGCCGAGCACGGTCGTCCGGATCAGGACGCGGGGTGGTCTCGAGGGCTTCGGCGAGGCCTGTCCGCTCGGAGCGACATACCTCGACGCGTTCGGCGAGGGCGCCCGGGTGGCCCTGCGCGACCTGGCGCCGGCCCTCATCGGCGTGGATGCGGCCAACCTGGCCGATGTCGGCAGGGTCATGGACGCGACGCTGCGCGGGCATGCCTACGCCAAGAGCGCGGTCGACGTCGCCTGCTGGGACATCCTGGGACGGGCCACGAACCAGCCGGTGGCGGCGCTCCTCGGCGGCGCGCTCCAGAGCGACGTGCCGCTGTACGTCGCGGTCCCGCTCGGCGAGCCCGACGCGATGGCCGCCTTCGTCGAGCGCGAGCGGGCGGGCGGGATCCACCATTTCCAGCTGAAGCTTGGCGGCGCTCCGGAGCTCGACCGCGACCGCGTGGCGGCCGTCCATGCGGCGACCGGGCCTGAGGACGCCATCATCGGCGACGCGAACGGCGGCTGGCGCCGGCAGGACGCGATCATCGCGGCGAGGCTCCTCGAGGAATTCGACCGCCTGCGGCTCGAGCAGCCGTGCCCGACGCTCGAGGAGTGCCTCGCCGTCCGGCGGCTGAGCACGCTCCCATTCGTCCTCGACGAGGTGATCACGGACCTCCCGACGCTCGTCCGCGCGGCCACCGCCGAGGCGATGGACCACGTCAACCTCAAGGTCGGTCGGGTCGGAGGACTCACGAAGGCCCGATTGATGCGCGACGCCGCCGTCGAACTCGGCCTCACGCTGACGATCGAGGATTCGTGGGGCGGCGACATCGTCACGGCGGCGGTCGCCCACCTCGCCGCCGGGGTGCCCACGGCGTCGCTCTTCGCGGCCTCGTTCATGAACGACTGGACGCTCGAGCATGTCGCCGGGTATCAGCCGAGATCGGGGAACGGCTCCGGGCCCGTTCCGAACGGCCCTGGCCTCGGCATCGACGTGGATGTGGATCGCCTGGGCCCACCGTTGTCCACGGCCGGCCGTTGAAGACGAGCTGACTACGCTGTCGCCTCGGTGACGTGCCCGATCACCGGCCGCACCGGGAGCGCAACGGGGTCAGGCACAGCGGATGGCTTGGCCCTCCGCAGGAATGGTCGCTCGACCAGCCGCCAGCTCACGAGACCCGCGATGACCGCGAGACCGACGGACACGCCGGCGTAGGCGGCGAACCCGAAGGTCGCGAGACCCGCCGCGAACAATCCCTGCTGGATCGCCGCTGGCGGGGCGCACAGAGACTGCGCTCTGGACTTCGGAGCGCCCGGAATCGACG
>CAWAKU010000020.1:0-5337 GCA_963782715.1 uncultured Chloroflexia bacterium | reverse complement strand
CGGTCCGCGTAGGGTCCTTTGCGCGGGTCGAGGTGTCACAATGCCTCGACCGTGACGTGCGGGCCTGCGTCGCGCCGAGCGACGTGACCACGACAGGAGGAGCGACGTGCTTCGACGCAGGATCCAGGCGGCGGCCGTCGCCGCGGTCGTCGCGATCGTCACCGGCTGCAGTGCGGGTCCACAGGTCGCCCCGTCTGCGACGACCGACGCGAACCGCGTTGACCAGCTCGCCCAGGTCCTTGCGCGTGGCACGCTGGTCCTTTCGACCGACCTCGCCTACCCGCCCCAATCCTTCGCCGTTGACGGCGCCAAGCGGGCGACGGGGACGAGATGCCAGCCGAACCAGTTGACGGCGGCCGAGGTCGGCGGCTTCGATGCCGAAACCGGCAAGCTCGCGGCAAAGGCGCTCGGCGTTGAACCCTGTTTCGTGACCCCCACCTGGGCCGAGATCACGGCCGGAGGCTGGGGCGGCCGATGGGACGTGGCCTGGGGATCTGGCGCGATCAACAGTGATCGCATGGCGCGCCTCTACATGACCCAGCCCTACTACCTCACGCCCGACCTGTTCTATGTCCGCGCCGACTCGCCGATCCAGCATGCCTCCGAGTTGTCAGGCATGAGGATCGGAGTCTGTGCCGGCTGCACGCACGAGCTGTACCTGCAAGGCAAGCTCACCATCCCGGGCGGGACTGTCACCAAGCTCGTGGATGACCCGAAGATCGTCGACTATGCGACGGAGGTGCCGGGCCTCAAGGATGTCGGGGACGGCAAGCTGCCGGCGTTCATGTGTTCCGACAACGTCGCGCAGGAAGCGATCAAGGAAGGCGTGCCGTTGCGGGCCCTGCCGGATGTGGCGTTCAAGGCCTTCTCGGTGGGTTTCGTCGACCGCGATCCACGGCTCGATCCGGTCGCCTTCCTGGACCGCATCAACGCGATCATCCGTCAGCTCCACAGCGATGGGACGCTACGGGCGATGTCACTCAAGACCTACGGCATCGACTACACGCCGGAGGCGGCATCGTTCGACCTCGCGGTGATCGGCCAAAAGGTCCCCTGACCCGGCCGCCCAGGTCTCGGGCGGAACGTGAGCGGCGACGAAGCCGGTGACGTTCGCCCGGCCCTCGATTTCGGGACCACCCCGCGTATCACTCTTAGGTATGCGCCCGAGGGGAGCATCGTGATCGGCGCCGAGACCTACGCGCGGATTCGCGGGGAGGCGGTCGTTCGTGCCCTCGGCGCACCGGAATCGAAGGGCAAGACCCAGGCCGTTCAGGTCTACGAGCTGCTCGGCCTGCGCGACGCGGTATCATCCGCGGGCGTCCGCCCGTAGCTCAGTGGATCAGAGCGACTGACTTCGGATCAGTAGGTCGGGGGTTCGAATCCCTCCGGGCGGGCCATCGGTCCGCGATGCGACGCGTCAGACGTTCGACGGGTCTCGTGACCGAGCCAGCTCCGGGGTCGCGATCGACGACCCCCGCTGCGTGGCCGCCTCGAGCCGCGCGAGGAGCGGTTTCGCCCCGAGGCGTTCCAGGATCTCGCGGGCGGACTCGGCCGCGGCGCGGACCTCGGGTTCCTCGATGTCGAGCAGGGTGGCCATGTCGATGCAGGTCAACGCCTCGTCGACCACGAGTCCCAGCTCGCGCCAACGTCGGATCGCATCGCGGTACAGGGCGAGCGCATCGACTCGCTGGCCTTCTGCCGCCGCGATGCCTGCACGAATTGTCGATCGCCGCGCTTCGATGGTCGGGGCGCGGTAGCCGGATGCGACGATGGCATCGAGTTCGACGGCCGCCTCGACGATGTCGCCTCCCCAGAAGGCCGCATGGGCGACAAGCATCCGGTGATCCGTGCCGGTGACACTCGTACTCAGCTCGGCGGCCTTCCGATACTCGACCATGGCGTCGCCGAGCCGTCCCGCCGCGAGCGCCGCGGCCCCGCGGGTTTCCCGCGCGTTGCCGACGAGACTCGCATCGGTCCGCGTTCCGATGAGGGCTGCGATCTCCGCCAGGACGTCCTCGATTTCGTCTCCCCGGAACGCTGGCACGAGCGCGCCATTGGTGAGAAGACTGATCCGGTCCGTGGGCGCAGGGCCTTCGGCCAGTGCCTCCGCCAGAACGGCCCCGGCTCGGTCCCACTCACCGAGGCGGTAGCACTCGTAGACGATGCCGACCGAAAATCCGAACGACCAGTAGCGCTGGCCCATCCGGCGCGAAAGAGCGAGGCCCTCGGTGAAGGCATCAAGGACGGCGACGGGGTCGATCTCGGCCTGGTAGACCGTCCGATTGTTGATGCCTCGCAAGAGGATCGCCACGAGGCCAGCTGATCGGGCCAGCCGCTCGCCGGTCTCGATGACCCCGATCCCCTCCTGGATGCGACCGAGGTCCCCGAGCGCGCTTCCCTTCGTGATGAGCGTGTCGGAGAGGAGCGCCACGAGGTCGGCATGCTCCGCGACGTCGAGTGCACGGTCGGCCATCTCGACCGCCCGTCCGTTGTCTCCGGTCAGCATGCACGCGCGGGCCAGCTGGCCGTGCAGGGTGGCGAGGGTGGGGGGATCCCCGAGGTCGACGAACTCGACGACTGCAGGCTCGAGCAAGGCAAGGGCCTCGGCCGTTCGGCGGGCGCTCAAGAGCGCCTTTCCGAGGGCCGCGATCGCCCTGGCGGTCGCCATACGGTCCTCGCGCTCTCGATACAGGTCGGTCGCCCGGAGGAGGAACGCTTCCGCCTCATCATGGCGGCCAGCCTGTGAGGCGACGTCGCCGGCCCGCTGGAGCAGTTCTGCGGTCTCCGCGGGTTCCGTGGTGACCGAGAGCGCTGCGCGAAGGAAGGTCACGGCCTGGTCGTACGAACCGAGCGCGATCGCCCGTTCCGCGGCACCACGGAGCGCGATCCGAGCCTGCCCGGCGAGGGCGTCGGCTTCGGGCCCCTCAGCCGCGTTCGCGTGGGCGGCGAGGTAATGACCAGCCAGGCCCCCGGCGATCTCGTCCGTCTCGAGGCTCTCGAAGTAGCGCGCGGCGGCGAGATGGCGGACCTTGCGATCCCGCTTCGCGAGCGTGTTGTATGCGACCTCGCGGATGAGCGCCTGGACGAAGGAGTATTGCCCGCGTTCGGGACTGCGCGGGTCCGACTCGAGGAGCAGGATCTCCCGCCGAACGAGAGCGCGCAGGCGCGGCTCGAGGTCGGCCTCGGCCGTCCCCGACACCGCCGACAGCCCGGCCAGGGTGAAGCTCTGGCCAAGGACGGCGGCATCCGAAATCAGCGCCCGGTCGTCTGCCGGGAGTCCGTCGAGGCGGCTCGCGATCAGCGCAGTGAGGGTCTCCGGGACGGCCAGTGTCGTCAGGTCGCCGACCGGACGGTAGACCCCCTCGTCGATCGCAAGGCGGCCGTCGGCGACGAGCATCCGGACTGTCTCGACGGCGTACAGCGGGATCCCCCCGGCGCGCTCGAGGATCGCCGTCACGGCCGTCACGGGAAGTCCGGGCACGAGCCCGGCCAGCAGCTCGCGCATCGCCACCTCGCTGAGCGGTTCGAGGTAGAGCGAGGTGAAGTTGCGCTTGCCGGCGCCCCAGTCCGGGCGCTTCTCGAGCAGGTCGGGCCGGGCCAGGGTCACGACGTAGATCGGGACGTTCCGGCTCCACTCGAGAAGGTGGTCGACGAAGTCGAGAAGACCCGAGTCGGCGTAATGGTGGTCCTCGAAGACGAGCACGACAGGTGCCGTCGCAGCAAGGCGCTCGAAGAACGTCCGCCAGGCGGCGAAGAGCTGCTCCGATCCGCCCGGCGCGGCCTCGACCCCGAGCAGGGCGAGCAGGGCCGGCTCGATCCAGCGCCGCTCCACCTCGTCGGGGACGTGCTCGGCGAGCATCTCGCCGATCTTCGCCCGTGTCGTCTGCTCGTCGTCGGTCTCGAGGAGGCCGGCCCGCCGCCGAACCATCTCGCCGAGCGCCCAGAAGCTGATCCCCTCGCCGTAGGCCGGCGAGCGTCCGTCGTGGAACCAGACGGTATCGACCAGTCCATCGATGTACTTCAGGAGCTCCCACGCCAGGCGCGTCTTCCCGATCCCGGCCGGTCCGATGACCGAGACGAGTCGGGCGCGGCGATCGCGGCCCGTCGCGTGGAACAGATCCTTGATCTGACGGAGCTCGTCGTCACGGCCCACGAACGGCGCTTCCAGGCTCTCAGAACGATTCCGACCGCCACGCTCGGCCACGATCCGCAGGGCCCGCCAGGCCGGGACAGGGCTGACCTTGCCTTTGAGGGCCTGGTCGCCGGCCTCCTCGAAGACGACCGCCATGCTTGCGGCTCGCTGGGTCGCTTCGCCGACCAGGACGGTGCCCGGCGCCGCGACAGACTGCAGCCGGCTCGCCGTGTTCACGAGATCGCCGGCGACCATGCCCTCGTTGGTGGCCCCGAGGGTCACGGCCGCTTCCCCGGTCAACACGCCGGCCCGCGCCTCGATCCCCGGCCCAAGGGTGCGAACGGCGTCGACGAGCTCGAGCCCGGCTCGGACGGCGCGCTCAGCGTCATCCTCGTGGGCGGTGGGCGCGCCCCACACGGCCATCACCGCATCGCCGATGAACTTCTCGACGGTGCCGCCGTAGCGTGCGATGACGTCGTGCGAGAGATCGAAGTACCGGCTCAGCAGCTCGCGGGTGTCCTCGGCGTCCCGTCCTTCGGCGAATGTCGTGAACCCGACGAGGTCGGCGAACAAGATGCTGACGACGCGTCGTTCGGCCACCGACGCCGGTGCGGGGCCGGGTGCCGGGCGGGTGATGGACGGATCCGCGGTCGCCGAGCCGATCACCTTCGTGCCACATTCGCCGCAGAACTTGGCATCTGCGGGGACCGGGGCGCCGCACGTGCGGCAGCCGATCGCGAGGGGCTCACCGCACTCGATGCAGAACTTGCGGCCGACCTCGTTGATCTTGCCGCAGTGTGTGCAGGCCAACGCGCACTCCCACGAACCGACGTAGGGCTGGAGCGTAGCGCACGTGCGAGCCCACGGCGTGCCGGATCGCGATCAGCGGAGCGGTGCGACCTGCGACAGTACCCGCGACAGACGCCGCAAGGCGACCATATCGAACCGACCCGGAGGCTCCGATGCTGCACAGCCGCGTCGGACCCACGCGCGGGAAGGCCAAGGTCTATGTCGACGGGATCTACCGGACGACGATCGACCTCCACGCCGCGACGGCCGCAGGCCCTCGGATCGTGTGGGCCCTGAACACGCACTCGCATCGCCTCCACACCGTCACGATCAAGGTGTCGGGCACGGCTGGACACCCATCAGTCGTGGTCGACGGGTTCATCGTCTCCGGGTAGAGGCTCGCGGGGCCCGAGGCC
>CAWAKU010000019.1:0-13549 GCA_963782715.1 uncultured Chloroflexia bacterium | reverse complement strand
AGCCGTCGGCGGGTTCCGGGTGCCGCAGGTCGGGCACGCGGCGAGGAGCGGGGTCGCACATTCGGTGCAGAACTTGCGCCCCGCCTCGTTCTCCGTCCCGCAGGTCGAGCAGATCACCCGGACGCCTCCGACATCAGCGTTCCGCCGCCTCCGATGTGGCGACCGTCAGGCGGGTCGACGGCGGTGTGACCGCCCTCCGACCTGCCATCAACGCATCGAGACGTTCGATGAGCGGCCGGGCCTCCAGAGATTCGAGGATCTCGCGGGCCTCCGGGATGGACGCGTTGACGGCCGGCTCGTCCGGCCCGATGAGTGCCGCCATGTCGAGGATCGTCATCGCCACATCGAACCGGCAGCCCGCCTCGCGATAGCCGGCCAGAGCCGAGCGATAGAGCGCCAGGGCATCCGCCGTCCGACCTTCCGCCGCCGCGATCCCCGCACGTAGGCTTGCCAGGTCGTGATCGACGACGCCGCCGAACGGGTTCCTGACCAGCTCGATCAGATGCCGGGCGATATCCGGCCGGCCGCCATGGAGCGCGAACCGCCCGACCATCCAGAAGTCCTCGACCGAGTCACTCGTCTCGGCGTGGCGCAGGAACGCCTCGGACCAGCGGATGGCGTCATCGGGTCGTCCCGCCGCGAATGCGCAGCGCGCCAGCCATTCGGTCGTGTTGAGCTCCGATTGGAAGTCATGCTCGGCGACGGCGGCGGCGTGCAGTCGCTCGGCGCGCGCAAGATCGGGCTCGCCAGTCCACGCCGTCGTGTAGTCGCGGCACCAGGCGAGCCACTCGGCGTCGCCGCGGTCCGGATGCCCATCGACCAGCTCGCCGATCGCCTCCCGCAACCAGACCCATTCGCCCAGTCGCTCGGCCGAGCCCACGGCATTGCCGGCATGGTAGCTGTCGAACGACAGCAGGCCGAGGCGCCGACTCAGCGCCATCCCCTGGCGGATGCGCTCGAGCGACCCGCGCGGATCGCTGTCGATCATGGTCGAGGCGAGGTTGTTGCTGGCGCGCAGTGCGGCGACATGCTGACCGTGCGCGCGGGCATCGAGGATGGCCCCCTCGAGGAGCGCGACGCCCTCGCGACGGTGCCCGGTGTAGATGAGGGCCGTGCCCTTGGTCGTGAACGACATCGCCACGATCTCGTCAAGGCGGAGCGGTTCGGCGAGTGCCAGCGCCCGATCGGACCACCTGACGGCGTCTTCCATCTCATTGCTCCGGAAGGCGATCCGCCCGAGGGCTTCGGAGAAGAGGGCGGCCGTCTCGCCTGCCTCGCGATGCTCGTCGTTGCCGACCAGGTCATCCCTGTTCGCGAGTGCCTCGGCGGCCGCGCGGACCGGCCGCACGACCTCGATCGCGCTGGCGATCTGCGCTGACGACAGGTACCCCTGCGCCCGCCGCGCCGCTGTGCGGATCACGCCGACCTGATCGCCCAGCGCCTCGTATTCCGCGACCGCCGATGCCAGGCTCGCCTGCCCGTCGTCGTAGCGGGACCTGAGGATCTGGAGGAAGCCCGTCCGCTCGAGCAGCCGGGCGTGATCGCGCGGGTCACGCGTCACCTCGAGCGCAGACGTGAGCGCCTCGACGGCCTGGCCTGTCGCCCCGAGCAATTCCGCACGATCGGCCGAGGCCAGCAGCGAGACGCGCGCCTGGGCTGCGACGGCCTCACCGGCCGGCCCGTCCGGTGCGGCGCGGTAGGCCGCCACGAAATGGCTGGCGACGACGCCCGCGAGCTCCTCGTCGCCGAGCAATTCGAGGTAGCGGGCTGCCGCCAGGTGACGCTCGCGCCGTTCTCGTTTCGCAAGCGTCCCGTAGGCGACCTCACGGACGAGCGCCTGGACGAAAGCGTGCTGGCCGCGGGTCGGAGCGCGCGGGTCGGTCTCGACCGTCAGGATCTCGCGCCGGACGAGCAGGTCGAGGCGCGGCTCGATGGTCGTCGTCGACTCGCCCGAGATCGCGGCGAGGGCTTCCAGGGTGAAGGTCTGCCCGATGACGGCCGCGTCCTGGAGGATCGACCGGTCGGCCGGCGCCAGTCGGTCGAGGCGCGCGGCGACCAGGGCATGGAGCGTCGGCGGCACTTCGAGCGCGCCCATGTCGGCGGCTCCCAACGGCTTCCCCGCGGCGACCAGCTTGCCGCCGTCCTGGATCAGCCGACCGCTGGCCAGGAGCATCCGGATGGTCTCCACGGCGTAGAGCGGCAGGCCGTCGGCTCGTTCGAGGATCTTCGTCACCACCGTTTCGGACAGCCCCGGCACCATCCCGTCGAGGAGTTCGCGCATGGCCGCATCGGTCAGCGGATCCAGCCGCATGGAGATCGCGCCCCGGCGATCCGTGCCCCAGCCCGGGCGGCGCTCGAGGAGCTCCGGTCGGGCCAGGGTCAACACGAAGATCGGGCTCGATCGAGCCCAGTCGAGCAGATGCTCGAGGAAGTCGAGCAGGCCGTCGTCCGACCACTGGAGGTCCTCGACGACGAAGGCGACGGTGCCGGTCTCGGCGAGTCGTTCGAAGAACGTCCGCCAGGCGGCGAACAGCTCGGTCCGGCCGCCGGCGGGCGTCTCGCCGATGCCGAGCAGGACGAGGATCCGAGGCTCGATCCACGCCCGCTCGGTCTCGTCGGCGATGTGCTCCTGGAGCATCGCGGCCACCGCCCGGCGGGTCGCGTCCTCGTCCTCGCCTTCGGCCAGGCCTGCCCGTCGCCGGATCATCTCGCCGAGCGCCCAGAAGGTGACCCCCTCGCCGTACGACGGGGACCGGCCACGGTGCCACCAGACCTGCTCGACGACGCCATCGAGGTACTTCTCGAGCTCCCAGGCAAGCCGGCTCTTGCCGATGCCCGCCTGTCCGACCAGTGACACGAGGCGCGCCCGGCGCTCGCGGCCGACCGCGTGGAACTGCTCCTTGAGGAAGCGGAGCTCGTCGGCCCGACCGACGAACGGCGGCTCCAGCGCGTCGGGCCGTCGGGCGCCGCCACGCTCTCCGACGACGCGCACGGCCAGCCAGGACGGGACGGGCGCGGGCTTGCCCTTGAGCTCCTGGTCGCCGGCAGGGGCGAATTCGATGGCAGCCTCGGCGGCCAGCCGGGTCGCCTCGCCGACCAGGACACCGCCTGGCGGTGCGACCGACTGGAGCCGCGCCGCGGTGTTCACGAGGTCGCCGGTGACCATGCCCTGACCCTCGGCTCCGAGGGTGACGGCCGCCTCTCCGGTCAGGACGCCGACCCGAACCGCGAGATCGACCCCGGATTCCTTGCCGAGCGCCGGGACCATGTCGGCCAGGTCAAGTCCGGCCCGGACCGCGCGCTCGGCATCGTCCTCGTGGGCGATCGGGGCACCCCACATCGCCATGACCGCGTCGCCGATGAACTTCTCGATAACGCCTCCGTAGCGATCGACGATGACCCGCGTCCGTTCGAAGTACCGGTCCTGGAGCTCGCGCATCGTCTCCGGGTCGCGGTCCGCGGACAGGCTGGTGAACCCGACGAGGTCGGCGAACAGGATGGACACCACTCGGCGCTCGGTCGCGCCGCCGCGTGGATCGACGGTCGACTCCGCCGTCGATGGTCGGGCGGCCGCCGTGCCGCCGAGGTTCGTGCCGCAGCTGCCGCAGAACCTGGCACCGGCCGGATTGGCGGCACCGCAATTCGGGCAGCCTCCAAGGGCCGATCCGCATTCGAGGCAGAAGCGGCCGTCAGACGGGTTGGTGGCGCCGCAGTTCGAGCACGTCACGGTATGCGGAGATTACCCGACGGGGCGGTCTTCGCAACGGCAGCCGGACCCAGCGACACGAGCAGACGCCGTTTGTCCACAGACTTGACAAAGCCGTGGAGCCGGCGCAACATCCGACTTTGTCAAGTCTCTTGCCAAAGGTGGGCTGGGCAGGGGACAGGGAGGTTCGGTGGAGGAGTGCCCGCCCGGATGACGACAGGCGCGACGGTGCTTCCCGAGAAGGCGACGCACCAGCAGACGCGGACGTTCAATCAGCAGCTGGTCCTGCGCGCCCTTCACGACCAGAGTCCGCTCTCGCGGGCCGATCTCGCCCGTTTGACCGGCCTGACCCGGACCTCGGTCGGCGACCTCGTCGGCACCCTCATCGAGGACGGCCTGATCGAGGAAGTCGGTCGCGGCCGGTCGAGCGGTGGCAAGTCGCCCATCCTGCTGCGGGTCGCCCCCGACGGTCGCCACGTGATCGGCCTCGACCTCGGCGAGGCACGGTTCAGCGGTGCCGTCGTCAACCTCCGTGGCGAGATCCTTCACTCCATCCACCTGCCTCTCGACGGACGGAACGGCGATGCCGCAGTCGACCTCGTCTACCGACTCGTTGATGCCCTGCGCGCCGATGACCGGGCTCCCCTCCTGGGCATCGGCATCGGCGCGCCCGGCATCATCGACACGAGCACGGGGACCGTCCTCTGGTCGGTCAACCTCGACTGGGCCGAGCTGCGGCTTGGCGCGCTGCTCGAGCAGCGCTACGACGTGCCGATCGTCGTCGCCAACGACAGTCACGCGGCCGCACTCGCCGAGCTGACGTTCTTCCGCCGCCCTCGGCCCAACAACCTGATCGTGATCAGGGTTGGTCGCGGGGTCGGCGCCGGGATCATCCTCAACGGCCAGCTCTTCCAGGGCGATGGCTACGGCGCAGGCGAGTTCGGCCATGTGTCGATGGGCAGCGCCGCTTCTCCATGCCGTTGTGGGCGGAAGGGTTGCCTCGAAACGGTGACGAGCATGCGCGCGTTGGTCGACGCCGCGGCTGTCGTCGAGCCGTCGATCACCGGCGAGGACGATCTGGTCGCCGCATTCACAGCCGACGTCGGTGCCATCCGACCGATCGTGCTCGACGCCGCGCGCGAACTCGGGCTGGCGGTCGGCTGGCTGATCGGCGTCCTCAACGTTCGCCACGTGCTGCTGGTCGGCCCGGTCGCGGCGTTCGGCGACGAGTGGCTCGCGGAGGTCCGCCGGTCGGCCCGGACGAGCGTCCTGGCGGACATCGGACGCGACACGCAGATCGAGTTCGGCCACGTCCACGATGACGTGGTCGTGCTGGGCGCTTCGGCGCTGCTCATGGAGCAGCAGCTGGGCCTGGGGTTGGTCCGATGACAGCGGGCTACGTCCCGGAGCTCGACCGGCCGCTGATCGCCGGTGTCGATGTCGGCGGCACCAAGATTCTGGTCGTGGTCACCGATGACCTCGACCGGATCCTCTACGAGCGCACGGCGCCGACCGATCCGCCGGCCCTCGTCGGCCAGATCGCGGGACTCGTGGACGATGCCCGGCGCCAGCTGGTGCAGGACGTCGTTGCCGTCGGCGTCGCCATCCCCGGGCACGTCGATCCGGCGGACGGCTCGGTCAGCATGGCCGTCAACCTGGGCATCACCCGCCTCCCTCTGGGACCGTTGCTGCAGGCGGAGCTCGGAGTCCCGGTCTTCGTCGAGCACGATGCCCGCGCGGCAGCCCTGTGGCTGAGCCGGCAGGCCGTTGACGGTTCGGCGCCAGCCCCCTCGAGCGTCGCCTTCCTGGCCATCGGCACCGGCATCTCGGCCGGCGTCGTCCTCGACGGCGCAGTGCTCCGCGGCGACAACAGCTTCGCCGGCGAGGTGGGCCACGTCGTCGCCGACCCGAACGGGATGGTCTGCGCGTGCGGTCTGCGCGGCTGCCTCGAGACGATCGCCGCCGGACCGGCCATCGCTCGCCAGGCCTCGGAGGCGATGGCTGCCGGTCGCATCACCGTCCTGACGCCCCGGGCGAGTGGCGTCGATGTCTTCCGGGCCGCGTCCGCCGGGGACGAGGTCGCCCTCGAGATCATCGACCGCGTGGCCGACCACCTTGCCCGGGCGATCCGCTCGCTCGCCCTGACCCTGGGCGTCAAGCGAGTCGTCATCGGCGGTGGCGTGGCCGCCGCCGGACTGGCCCTTCTCGAACCGATCCAGGCGCGCATCGCCCTCGAATGCGCCGCTTCGCCACTGGTCCAGGCCGCCCTGGGCGACGCGACCATCGAGCTGCTCTCGCCGACCGAGTCGCCCGGCGCGCGCGGGGCGGCAGCTATCGCTCGCCATCGCATCGGCTTGCCTGAGCGAGAGGGGGTGGGCGAACGATAACCCCACTCGGAGGCTTTGTCCGAGGGTCGGACTATGATGCTCGGCCCAGGGAGAGCCACTCATCACCCACAGTCAGGGTAGGTACCAGGAGGAGGAATCGATGGCCAAGACACTAAGGACGACGGCCGCCTTCGCGGGCGTCGTCGTCATGCTGGTGAGCGCCTGCGGGAGCAGCAGTACGTCGCCGAGTGCGGCAGCTTCTGCCGCCGCGAGCACGCCGCCGGCACCGAGCGCAGCCGCGTCGGCTGCGGCCAGCGCGTCTGCCGCACCGAGCGCAGCCGCGACGGCCAAGCCGGCCGCCGCCGTCCCGACCGTCCCGACCGGTTACGCCGAGCTGGACGCGGCATTGACCAAGGGCGCCGACGGCAAGTTGCCGTTCGCCGGTAAGACGGTTTCCATCCAGACCCAGTGGATCGGCGGCGAGGGCACCAACTTCGCCAACTCCGTCGCAGACTTTGCGGCGGCCACCGGCATCAAGGTCCAGATCGACAGCATCGGCTCGAGCCACGAGACCGTGCTGAAGACCCGCATCGACGGTGGCAAGCCGCCGGACCTCGCGATGCTCGCCCAGCCGACGCCCGTCCTGGCCTACGCCGCCGCAGGCAAGGTCATCGACGTGGCACCGTTCATGAATGCCAACAAGAAGCTCAGCGATGAGCATGCGAACACCATCGGCCTGGTCACCCAGGGCTCCAACATCTGGGGCATCCCGTACAAGGCCGACGTCAAGTCGACCATCTGGTACCCGATCAAGGCCTTCGCGGCCAAGGGCTACACCGTCCCGACGACGTGGGATGAACTGATCACCCTCGCCGACAAGATCGTCGCCGACGGCGGGAACCCGTTCTGCGTCAGCGCCGGCGGCCCCGGCGACGCGACCGGCTGGCAGCTCACCGACTGGGTCGAGGAAGTCGTCCTCAAGACCAAGGGTGCCGACTACTACAACGACTGGATCAGCCACAAGGTCACATTCGAGGATCAGGGCATCAAGGATGCCCTTGCCAAGGTCGGCAAGATCTTCTTCACGCCGAACTACGTCTACGGCACCAACACCGCGATCGTCCCGCAGGACCAGAAGACGGTGATGGACCCGATGTTCACGGACGATCTGGCCAACCCGAAGTGCTGGATGCAGAAGATCCCGACCTGGTACGGCCCCGACTTCTTCCCCGATCAGCGGGCGAGCGGTCAGCCGTCGAAGTACATCATCGGGACGGACGTCGGCATCATGCCGTTCCCGACCATCGACCCGGCCCAGAACTATGCTGAGGGCTCGGCCGACACGCTCATGGTTCTCGCCGACCGGCCCGAGGTTCGTGCCGTTGCCGAGTTCCTCGCCACGCCGCAAGGCCTCCAGAAGTGGATCGAGGCTGGCAGCGCCATCTCGACCAACTCCACCACCCCCGCCGACTGGTATGCCGGCGCCTACAAGCTCAAGGTCGCGTCCGAGATCGCGAACGCAGCCAAGGGCATCGGCTTCGATGCGTCCGACCTCATGCCGGGCAAGGTCGGCGCCGGAACGTTCTGGACGAAGATGGACGAATGGGTCAACGCCGGTGGCACGAACACCGATGAGATCCTGAAGGCCATCGACGACAGCTGGCCCGCCAGCTGAGAATCTGACGGTCTGTAGCCTGCGGGGCGCGTCACCTGTCGGTGGCGCGCCCCGCTACTATCCCCGGGAGGAGAGCGGATGGCCGTCACTCGAACCGAGAGACCCGGACTGTCGAGCTTCATCCTGCCGATCGCAGCCCTGATCGGTCTGGGCGCCTGCCTCGCGGGCGTCCTCGTGCTGTACGACCCGCAGGGCGGGCCGAACCTGCTGGCCTCCATCTACGACGCACTGGGCAACGCGTCGGGCGCGACCGACCTGCGCAACGGCTCGGGCGATCAGGTGATCGCCAAGCTTCTGCTGGCGGCGATCGCCCTGTTGGTGGGCGTCGGTGGCATCTGGCTGCTGTTCATCACCGTGGCCTGGCTGGTCAGCCTGCTCCAGGCGAAGTGGCGCGACCGGATCCTGCCGTGGGTCTTCGCCGGGCCTGCCCTGGTGCTGCTGGCCGTGTTCCTGCTCTACCCCGCGGCGGGGACGATCCTGCGCAGCCTGCACGACGACAAGGGCCAGTGGACCCTCGCGAACTTCGCGGTGATGGTCGAGCCCGAATTCACCCAGATCCTGCGCAACAACGCCATCTGGCTGATCGTCGGGACCGGCGTCAGCGTGGGGCTCGGCCTCATCTTCGCCTGGCTGTTCGACCGGATCAGACGTGAGTCGCTGGCCAAGACCATCGTCTTCCTGCCACTGGCGATCTCGCTCGTCGGCGCATCGGTGATCTGGGGCTTCGTGTACGCCTGGCAGCCTGCCGGCCAGCCGCAGATCGGGCTCCTGAACGCGGTCGTGGTCGGCCTCGGCGGCAAGCCGATCCCGTGGCTGACGACCAACCCGATCAACATCATCTGCGAGATCGTGATCATGATCTGGTTGCAGACCGGTTTCGCCATGGTCGTCTTCTCGGCAGCGATCAAGGGCGTGTCGGCCGAGATCATCGAGGCGGCCCGGCTCGATGGCGCCAGCGAGCGCCAGATCTTCGTCCGGGTGATCATCCCGATGATCCGCGGCTCGATCGTGACGGTCTCGACGACCATCGCCATCGTCACCCTCAAGATCTTCGACATCGTCTACGTGACGACAGGTGGACGATTCGGCGACGACGTGGTCGCCAACCGGATGTTCCACGAGATCTTCCAGTTCTTCGAGGATGGTCGAGGGGCTGCGCTCGCGACACTCCTCTTCATCGCCGTTCTGCCGGTGATGTACATCAATCTGCGCAACTTCAGACGACAGCAGGTGGACGGATGACCGCACCGGCCCAGCCCATCGAACAGCCCAAGGCAGGCGTCAGCGCGTGGCGACCGGCCTTCATCCGGAGCGTGCCCCTCCGCCTGTCGGTCTTCATCATCTGCTTGCTGTGGACGATCCCGACGCTCGGCCTGCTCGTCACCTCCGTGCGCGATCCGAAGAACATCGCCACATCCGGCTGGTGGACGGCACTGCTCCACCCGTTCGAAGCCAACCAGTGGACGCTGTCCAACTACCAGACGGTCATCTCGAGCGACGGCATGGGCAACGCGTTCATCAACAGCCTGATCGTGACCATCCCGTCGGTCGCCATCCCGATCACCATCGCCGCATTCGCGGCATATGCGTTCGCCTGGATCCCGTTCCGCGGCCGCGGCATCCTGTTCACCATCGTGGTGGCACTGCTGGTCGTGCCGATCCAGATGTCGCTGATCCCGATCCTGCAGATCTACTCCGCCGGGAACCTGTACGGCTCGTTCCTCGGGATCTGGCTGGCGCACACGGGCTTCGGTCTGCCACTGGCGATCTTCCTGCTCTACAACTTCATGTCGCAACTGCCGCGCGACCTGTTCGAGTCAGCCGCGATCGATGGCGCGACGCATCTCCAGACGTTCATGCGGCTCGTCCTGCCACTGTCCATCCCGGCCCTCGGTGCGATGGCCATCTTCCAGTTCCTGTGGGTCTGGAATGACCTTCTGGTCGCCCTCGTCTTCCTCGGACCGGGCGCCGAGGTCCGGGTCCTGCCGACCGCCCTCTACAACCTGATCGGGAGCCGCGGCGGCTCCTGGCATCTCCTCACTGCCGGCGCGTTCATCACGATGATCGTGCCGCTGGTCGTCTTCCTGCTGCTGCAGCGGGCATTCGTCAGAGGGATCCTGGCGGGCTCCGTCAAGTCGTGACGCTGGGGCGGCTCATGATCGCCTTCGCCGGCGCCGAGCTGCCGCCCTCGGCGGCCCGGCGGATCAACGAGCAGGGCGTGGCCGGGCTGACCCTCTTCCACGCCCATCACAGCATCGCCCCGGGCAGGCTCCGCGACCTGACCACCGCCATCCAGGCAGCTCGGCCCGCCGGGGCTCCACCGGTGCTGATCGCCGCCGACCAGGAGGGCGGCCAGCTCATCGCGCTGGGCGACGGGACGACGCAGTTCGCGGGCGCGATGGCGCTCGGGGCGACCGGCGACGCCGTGCTGGCCGAGCGGGTCGCCGGTGCGACGGCGCTCGAGCTGCGTGCCCTCGGCGTCAATGTGAACTACGCGCCCGTGTGTGACGTGGCCGACAACTCGGCCAACCCCGCTCTGGGCATCCGCAGCTTCGGCGACGATCCCGCGGCCGTCGGGCAGCTCGCCGCGGCGACCGTCCGTGGCCTGCAACGGCAGGGTGTCGCCGCGACGGCCAAGCACTTCCCCGGCGCCGGCGACACGGCGGCTGATCCGCACCATGGGCTCCCGTTCGTGCCCCGGACGGACGCCGAGCTCGCCGAGCGGGAGCTGGTCCCGTTCCGCGCGGCGATCGACGCGGGCGTCCGGCTGGTGATGACCGGCCACTTCGCCCTGCCCGGCCACGAGGACCTGCCGACCAGCCTGTCCACCGCGGTCCTGCATGACCTGCTCCGCGGGCAGCTCCAGTTCCGAGGCGTGACCGTCACCGATGCCCTGGACATGCGCGCCGTGGCCCAGGGATCGGCACAGATCGTCGATGCCATCACCGCCCTCCGCGCGGGCGAGGACGTGCTGCTCGGGACCCCGGACGAAGCGGCGCTCCAGCGGCTCGAGGAGGGTCTGACGCAGGCGCGACGACGGGGCCTGATCGATGCCGACGATGACGCCGCCGCAGAGCGACGATCGACCGAGCTACGCACATGGCTGGGCGGGTACGACCAGCCGTCGCTCGACGTCGTCGGCTGCGCGGAGCATCAGGTGCTGGCGGCCGAGCTGGCCCGACGGTCGATGACCCTCGTCCGGAACGACGATCGGCTGCTGCCGCTGACGCCGGCCGCCGACGCGCGGATCGCGGTCGTCCAATCGATGCCGGCCGACCTGACGCCGGCCGATACGTCATCGTCGGTGACGCCCAGCCTGGCCGCGGCGCTCCGCCGCCGGTTGCGGGATGTCACCGAGATCATCCTGCCCGCGGTGCCCGACGCGGCCGATATCGCCAGGCTCTCCCAGCGGCTCGTCCCCTTCGAACTCGTCGTCGTCGGCACGTTCTCCGCGCACCTCCAGCCGGCGCAGGCTGCGCTCGCCGCGGCAGCCCTGGCGTCCGGGGTGCCGACCGTCACCGTCTCGCTTCGCACGCCGTGGGACCTGCTCGCGTACCCCTCCGCCCGGACCCATGTCTGCAGCTACGGCATCCTGCCGCCATCGATGGAGGCGCTCGCCGCCGCGCTGCTGGGCGAGGCGCCGTTCGCCGGCCGGTTGCCCGTCGAGATCGCCGGCCTCCATCCACGCGGTCACGGGCTGATGGCATGGGGCTGAGGGACGAGATCCTCGAGCAGCCGGCCGCCGCCCAGCGGCTGCTCGACTCCGCGCCGGCGGCGTTCGCATCCATCTCCGCCGCGGTCACGTCGCGCCGTCCGCGGTTCGTCGTCATCGCCGCCCGGGGCACCTCGGACAACGCCGGTATCTACGCGCAGTACCTGCTGGCGATCCGGAACGGGTTGATCGTCGCCCTGGCGGCGCCCTCGACGGTCACCCTCTACGGCGCGCGCCCCGACATGGCCGACGCGCTGGTCGTCGGCATCTCGCAATCGGGCCGCTCCCCGGACATCGTCGCCGTCGTGGACGAGGCGCGGCGGCAGGGCGCCCTCACGGTCGCGCTGACCAACGACGCGGATTCGCCCCTGGCCGACACGGCCGACCACGTGGTCGATCTGCGTGCCGGACCGGAGATGGCCACCGCCGCGACCAAGACCTACACCACCGAGCTGCTGGCGGCGGCGCTGCTATCGGCGGCTCTCGACCCGCCGTCATCCCAGGAGACGCTCGACCTGGCCGGCCTGCCGGCCCTGATGTCGGCGGCACTGACGGCCGAGCCTCGCGCGCGCGACCTGGCCGCGGCGCACGCCGACCGCCAGCGTGCCGTCGTGCTCGGCCGCGGCTACAGCTACCCGAGCGCGCGCGAGTGGGCGCTCAAGCTGCAGGAGATGGCCCTGGTCGCTGCCATGTCCTATTCGGCGGCCGACTTCGAGCACGGGCCGATCGCGCTGGTCGAGTCAGGATTCCCGGTGCTGGCGATCGCCCCGAGCGGCCCCGAGCTGGAGGCGCAGGCCGCCCTCCTGGCGCGCCTGAAGGAGGACCACGACGCACACCTCCTGGTGATCTCGGACGCGCCGGAGGTCCGTGAGATCGACGAAGGGCTGGCCCTGCCGGGTGGCATCCCGCCCTGGCTCGCCCCGATGGTCGATATCCTGCCCGCCCAGCTGTACGCCTATCACCTGACCGTCGCGCGCGGCCTCGACCCCGAGCATCCGCGCACGATCAGCAAGGTCACCGAGACGCGCTAGCGGCGATCAACCGCTGATACCAGCGGGCGCTGTCCTTGGGCGTCCGGCGCTGGCTGGCGTAGTCGACATGGACCAGGCCGAACCGCCGGGTGTAGCCGAGGCTCCACTCGTAGTTGTCCGTGAACGACCAGACGTGGTAGCCGGTCAGCGGCACTCCGGCTCGACGTGCGTCTGCTGCCGCGGCGACGTGACGGGCCAGGTAATCGACCCGGGCCACGTCGCGCACCCGACCGTCCGGGTCCACCGTGTCCGGGTAGGCGGCGCCGTTCTCGGTCACCACGATCTCGGCCGGTGCGTATGTGCGGTGGAGGTCGAGCAGGACGTCGCGCAGGCCGTCGGGCGCGACGGTCCAGCCCATCTGGGTCTGCTCCGAGTCCGGCGCGGCAGCGACGTCCCAGTCGAACGCCAGGTCGGACCTGGCGCTCACGGACTCGCGCCGGTAGTAGTTCAGGCCCAGCCAGTCGAGATCGCCGGCCGGCGGCTCTGCCAGTTCGACCCCGTCGAGGTGGCCTGCCTGGCGGTGGGCCTCGAGCCCCAGCGCCGGGTAGCCCCGACCGAAGAGAGGATCGAGGAACCATCCGTCGCGCGCCGAGCTCCACTGGGCGGCCGCCAGGCGATCGCGCTCCGAATCGGTCGCCCCCACGACCTGGTTGGCATCGATCGCCATGCCCACCTTGGCCTGATCGACCTCGGCGCGGATCGCCTGGGTGGCACCGGCGTGCGCGCGAAGCTGGTTGTCGGCGACCCGCATCGCAGTCGGCCAGTCGCGCAGCCCCGGCGCATGGATGCCATCGGCATGGCCGAGGAAGGCGAAGACGGCCGGCTCGTTGAACGTCATCCAGTCCGTGACCCGGTCACCCAGGTGCGCGGCGAGCAGCGCGGTGAAGTCCGTGAACCAGCCCACGACCTCCGGGTTGGCGAAGCCGCCGCGGTCCTGCAGCGCCTGCGGCAGGTCCCAGTGGAAGAGGTTGATCAGCGGCTGGACGCCGGCGTCAAGAAGGGCGTCCACGAGGCGGTCGTAGAAGTCGAGGCCAGGCTGGTTGATGGCGCCGGTCCCGACGGGCAGGATGCGCGGCCAGCTGACGCTGAAACGGTAGG
>CAWAKU010000018.1:0-164130 GCA_963782715.1 uncultured Chloroflexia bacterium | reverse complement strand
TGGCTGGTGGCAGATCGCGGGTTCGTGTGGGAGTACCTGCGGGACGCTGACGACCGATGAAGCGGCCGCGACCGCGAAATCCATCACCACCACCACGGGTTCGATCGGGATCGAGGTGCCAACGGGCCGGACCGTGGCTGGGAGCGTCCGCGACAAGGACGGCTACCTGCTGACGGGCATCGACGTCCAGGGCGTTCGTCAACGGCACCTACTACGTCGATCGGATCGCCGATGGCGGCTCCTTCTCGTTCGTCCTGCCAGCCGGCGTGTATCGCATCGCGTACGTGGATCTGTACGGCTCGTATCGCACCGGCTGGCTCGGGCCGAGCGGTTTCGTGACGAGTTACACCGACGCGCGCGACGTCACGGTCACGTCGGTCAGCTACATAACCGATCTCGACATCGACCTGCCGATGGGAACCCCACCGAATGCCCCGACGGGCGTGTCCGCGACCCCGTATCACCAGTCGGCGCTGGTGTCGTTCACGGCCCCCGCGACGACCCTGACACGGCCGATCATCCACTACGCCGTGACCGCGAGCCCGGGCGGCCGCCAATGCATCGCGATCGCGACGCCGTCCTGCACCGTGACCGGCCTGACCGACGGCACGCCCTATACGTTCACGGTGACCGCCAGCACGATCGTCGGGACCAGCGCCCCGTCGTCGGCGTCGGCGCCGGTCTCGCCCTTGCCGGTCCCGAGCGCACCAGGCGGTGTCCAGGCCACGCCTGCGGGGTCGGATGTGTCCGTCTCGTGGGTCGCACCTGCGGACAATGGGTCGGCGATCACGGGGTACCTCGCCTCGGTCTCACCCGGCGGACAGGCGTGCGTGCCCGCGATCGCGATCGATACCTTCTGTACCATCGCGGCGGTCCTGGACGGCAGCCACACGGTCACCGTTCGGGCGACCAACGCGGTCGGGACCGGTCCCGCCGGGAGCACCGCGGTCCTCGTCGACACCGCGGCACCGATCGTCTCGGCCCCGTCCACGTCACTCCGAGCCGGTGTGTCGATGAGCGGGACGCAGATCCCGGTGACCGTCACGTGGACGGCAAGCGACGCACTCTCCGGCGTCGCCGACACGACCCTCGCACTGTCCTACGCCGGCGGCGCATACGTCGACCAGGCCCTCAGCACGGGCACCGCGGCGAGCCTGCAACGCGCCCTCGGGTCGAGCACCAGCGCCTACCGCTTCCGCGACATGGCGATGGACGCGGACGGGAACATGTCCGGCTGGGCGACAGGTCCGGCGACCTACGTGAAGCTCCGCTCGCAGACGGGCACCGGGATCTGGTATCACGGCTCCTGGGCAACTGGGTCATCGACGACGGCGACCGGTGGGACGTACCGGTATACGGGCTCGCATGGCGCCTACGTGGCTTTCACGTTCACTGGCCGCGGCGTCGCGTTCATCGCACGCAAGCGATCGAGCGGGGGCAAGGTCAGCGTCTACCTGGACGGCGTGCGGGTCGGGACCATCGACCTCTACAGCGCGTCTCCGACGGCCCGCTGGGTCGCCTACACGAAGATGTATCCGTCGTCCGGCCGACACGTCCTCAAGCTCGTGGATCAGGCGACGTCCGGTCGACCGAAGCTGTACGTCGACGGTTTCGCGACCATACGCTGACGTGGCACGCCGCCGACCCACCGGCCCGCGACTGACACGGAGGCCCAGCGATGTCCGAGTTCGAGCAGCTGTTCCCGAAGGACTTCCACGCGTCGCCCGGTGTCGAGGACTGGCGTGTGCTGTTCTGGGGCGCGCACGTCTTCTACCGAACGTCGTCGTTCGACCAGGCCGCCGAGTTCGTGTCCGCCATCGCCGAAGCGGCTCGGACCGTGGGCCATGACCCCGACGTCGACGTCCGGCCGGAGGGCGTCACGGTCCGAACCTGCTCACGGCCCGACGGAGCCCTGAGCCGAGCGGACGCCGACCTCGCGGCGCAGGTCAGCGCGGCCGCGCACCGGATGCGCCTCGAATCCGATCCGACCGCGTTGGTGGTGGTCGGCATCGCCGTCGCCCAGGATGCCGGCGTGGACACCCGCCCGTTCTGGGAGGCGGCGTTCGGGTACCGACGCACCGGCGACACGGACCTGACCGACCCCATCCGGCGCGGGCCGCACCTGATGTTCCACGAACTCCATGACCCGCGCGCGGGGCGTGGTCGGACGCATATCGATGTGTCGGTCCCGGCCGAGGAGGCCGAGAAGCGCGTGCAGGCAGCCGTCGCGGCCGGTGGGCGCATCGTCAAGGCCTACGAGGATCAGCGCACGTGGATCCTCGCTTCGCCCGACAACCACGGCGTCGACATCGCCGGCTGGGCCGACCTGGAGGCCTGACGATCCGAGCGCGTCGATACCCCTGAGGAGTATTGACAAAGGGGTTGACAAACGAGGCCCCGAGGCGCGATAATCACGTCAACCGGGCTTGTCAAGACTTGACAGGCCCACAGCCATGTTCAGGTCCAGGAGGCGCCGTTTGGCGGTCGGTGTCGCAGCCGAAGTGAAGAACAAGCTGTCGGTCGTCGAGGTCGTCGGCGAGACCGTCGAGCTTGAAGAAGGCAGGCACCACCTACAAGGGGCTCTGCCCGTTCCACGGCGAGAAGACACCGTCGTTCGTCGTCACCCCGCCGCGCGAGACCTGGCACTGCTTCGGCTGCGGCCTTGGAGGCGACATCTTCAGCTTCGTGATGCAGCGCGACAGCGTCACCTTCCCGGAGGCGCTTCGGACGCTCGCCCAGCGGGCCGGCGTCGAGATCGACGAGCGGACCAAGCGCGAGGACGCCCACCAGGCCCGGCTGCGCGGCGTCCTCGACAGCGCGATCGCCTTCTACCACGCCGTGCTGACCGGCCTCGAACGCCGGCAAGCCCGCCCTCGACTACCTCCACGGCCGCGGCTTCACCGACGAGACGATCGAGGCCTACCAGCTCGGCTGGGCGCCGGGCGGCTGGGACCAGATGACCCGGACGCTCGGCACCAAGCGCGACGTCCGGCCCGAGGAGCTCGTCGAGGTCGGCCTCGCGTCGCCGCGCCAGGGCGGTCGCGGCGGCGTCTACGACAAGTTCCGGGCCCGCGTCACTCTTCCCGATCCGCGACCAGAACGGCCACGCCGTCGGGCTCGGCGGGCGGCTGCTCGAGGGCGACGGACCGAAGTACCTCAACTCCCCGGCGACGCCGCTGTTCGACAAGAGCCGGACGCTGTACCTCATCGACAAGGCCAAGGGCCCCATCCGCAAGTCGGGCCAGGCCGTCATCGTCGAGGGCTACACGGACGCGCTGATGGCGCACCAGGCCGGCTTCGACAACGTCGTCGCCAGCCTCGGGACCGCGCTGACGCCCGGCCAGGTCGCGCTGCTCACGCGCTACGCCAGCGCGGATCGTCCTCGCCTACGACGTCGACGCGGCCGGCGAGAAGGCGGGCGGCGCGGGGATGACCGCGCTCGTCGGCCTCATCGGCGAGCTCCAGCGGACACGTCGGGCGTCAAGCTCGAGGACGTCCGCGTCGCCCGGCTGCCCGACGGCAAGGACCCGGACGAGGTCGTCCGCGAGTCGCCGGCCGCCTGGGAGAGCCGCCATCGCCAAGGCGAAGCCGCTGCTCGAATACCTGATCGACCACCACGCCGGCCGGTTCGACCTCAAGACGAGCTCCGGGCGGATCGGCTTCGTCGAGGCGGTCATGCCGGCGATCCGCGAGGTCGCCGACCCGCTCCGGCGCGACGAGGCGCTCGGCCAGGTCCGGCTCGCCTCGGGCGTGGAGGATCGCGTCCTGCGCCAGGTCCTCGAGCGGCCGGCGCGCAACCCGATCAGCCACGGCCGCGGCACGTCCCGGATCACCGCCGACGCCGTCCTGTCGTCGCCCGACGCGCTGCCGATCCACGACATCCTGCGCGCGATCACGCCGGTCGAATCGGAGCTGCTGCGGCTCCTCCTGCTCGTCCCGGACCAGCAGCTGCGGGTCGTCGACGAGCTCGGGCCGGACCAGCTGCCGAGCACGGTCGCGCGCGAGCTGTTCCGGGCGATCGTCCTCCAGCGGGCGCCCGAACGACCAGGGCGTCCACCCGCCGTTCGACGCGGCGGCGCTGCTGCTCGCGCTCGACGACGAAACGGCGGCGCTCGCTCGAGCGTTGTATGCAAAGCCGGGGCCGGATGCGCGCGGACTCGACCCGGCGCACCTCGACTACGAGATCACCCGACTCCTCATCGAGCTCGAGGACGACCAGCTGCGCGAACGCAGCGACTACAACGAGGCCGCCCAGGGGGAGGCCGAACGCGCCGGCGACCGCGAGGCGATCGGCCGGCTGATGCGCGAACGACGTCAGATCAACGAAGCGCGCCTGTCGCTCGACCGGCGCCGAGACCAGACCCGGCTGCTCGCCAGCCACCGGAGGTAACCCATGTCCGCCGATCCCCTCGACAAGCAACTCGTGGAGGCCGTCCTGTCGCGGCCCCGTCGCGCCAAGGCGGACCTCGAAGAGGCCAAGCTGGCCGGCCTGCGCCCGTCGCGCCCCAAGGCCGGTGTCGCCGTCGCCGGTGACGACGATGACGATGATGACGACGACGATCTCGATCTCGGTCCGGACGTGGCCGAGGACGGCGCCGACGTCGGGATCGTCGTCGTGGCCGAGGACGGCGCCGTCGACCCGGCGGCCAAGCTGCCGTCGGACGCGCCGGCCAAGCTCGACCCGAAGGAGGTCGAGGAGCCCTCGGCCGAGGAGCTCGAGGCCATCTCGGCCGACATGATCGGGATCGACGACCCGGTCCGGATGTACCTCAAGGAGATCGGCAAGGTCGCCCTGCTGACCGCCGAGGAAGAGGTCGTCCTGGCCAAGGCCATCGAGCTCGGCGAGCAGATGGTCGAGGCGCCCTGGAAGGGGATCGTCTCGCTCCACGAATGGACGCTCCACGACACCGAGCGCAAGACCCGCACGACCAAGACCCAGCATCGGCTGCCGTTCGGCGAGGAGGCGCACGACCTCGTCCGCCGGGCCATGGCCGATCCGGGCGCCGTCGAGCTGCTCGTGCCGTCGCCGGACTTCCACCTCGTCAAGGCCGGTCGCGACGCCCAGTCCGACGGGACGAAGGAGCGCCTCAAGGAGGCCAAGAAGCTCGTCCACGCCTACAACGAGACGCTCTCGCCCGAGACGTTCCTGCCGCTGCTCGACTGGGCGTTCCTGGCCGTCCACAACGGCGACCTCGACTCGCGCGACAACATCGGGCTGCGCGCGATCTGGGACTGGACCCGCGAGGACGTCGCCTACCCGGCGCTCGAGCGCTGGATCCTCGCCGGCAACGACGCGGACCTGCTCAAGCGGATGGGCTACGACCCGGAGGTGCCGCTCAACACCAAGCTGCGCGACCGCAAGGGCACCATCGTCGTCATCGGGCGCGACGCGCGCGAGCAGCTGACCTCGGCCAACCTGCGCCTGGTCGTGTCGATCGCGAAGAAGTACATCGGCCGCGGGATGTCGTTCCTGGACCTCATCCAGGAAGGCAACATCGGGCTGATCCGGGCGGTCGAGAAGTTCGACTACGAGAAGGGCTTCAAGTTCTCGACCTACGCCACGTGGTGGATCCGCCAGGCCATCACCCGGGCCATCGCCGACCAGGCGCGGACGATCCGCATCCCGGTCCACATGGTGGAGACGATCAACCGGCTGATCCGCGTCTCGCGCGGCCTGCTCCAGGAGCTCGGCCGCGAGCCGACGGTCGAGGAGATCGCCGAGGCGATGTCCAAGGGCCAGGAGGTCCAGGTCACGCCGGAGAAGGTCCGCGAGATCATCAAGGTCTCGCAGGAGCCGGTCTCGCTCGAGACGCCGATCGGCGAGGAGGAGGACTCCCACCTCGGCGACTTCATCGAGGACCGCGGCGCGCTCGCCCCGGCCGAGGCCGCGTCGCACCAGCTCCTCAAGGAGCAGGTCGAGGCGGTCCTGGACTCGCTGACCGGTCGCGAGCGGCGCGTGCTCCAGCTCCGGTTCGGCCTCGAGGACGGGCGTGCCCGGACCCTCGAGGAGGTCGGCAAGGAGTTCAACGTCACCCGCGAACGGATCCGCCAGATCGAGGCGAAGGCGCTGCGCAAGCTCCGCCACCCGTCCCGCAGCCGCAAGCTGAAGGACTACCTGGAGTAGAGGAAGGCCGATGGGCCGTCCTTTGGGTCAATCTCGTTTCTGCACCAGCTCGAAGACCGACATCGGTTCGGCGAAGCCCTTCAGGAGCACGTTCCGGCCGCCCTCGAACGCAAAGCCCTGCTGACTGCCGAGCTCGCAGACGAGGTCCGAGGTCAGGATGTGGCCGGCGTCCGCGGCATCGCAGATGCGGCTGGCCAGGGTGACCGTCGATCCGAACAGGTCGTCGTTGTGATCGACTGGTTCGCCGGCGGCGATCCCGATCCGCACACGAAGCTCGGGCGCCGGGGCCTCCGCGCCTCGCGCCTCGAATCCGGCCTGGATCGCGATCGCGCAGTCGAGCGCATTGGCCACGTCCTCGAACGAGGCCATGATCCCGTCACCCGTGTGCTTCACCTCGCGGCCGTGCCAGGCGACGAGTTCGCGCCGGATGATCAGGTCGTGTTCGGTGAGCAGGACCATGAACGCCGCCTGTCCGGCCGACTGGAGGATCGATGTCGACCCCTCGAGGTCGGTGAACATGATCGTCCGGAACGGGTTGCGCCAGGTGTCATCGCCCGCCTCGTTCATCCTGCCGAGAAAGCGCAGGACGTCGGACTCCGAGACGCTGATGATCTCGTTCGGGACGAGGCCATGCGACGCCCGATGGACAGCCGTCATGGCTTCGCCTTCGGGTGCCTTCGCAAGGCAGAACGCCTCGCCCTGATCGGCGTCGAACCAGTAGGCGAGGAACTGCACGTCGAACTCGTCCTGGATCGCGATATCGGCCAGGTGGGCCTGCGCGACCTGCGCTGCTGTCAAGCCGGGCAGGTCATGGCGGTCCAGGAAGAGCGGCATCTGGCCCTCTGCTGCGGGACCCGATCGTAAGGCTTCGACGACCCCTCGAGCGGCCGTGCCCGCCGCAGCTTAGCCCGGTCGCTCGCCGGGCTCAGGGCCTGTGGCGACGTCGAGGCCGGACCGGGTCCAGTCCGAATACGAGCCGGGGTAGAGGATGGGGTCGGGCAGACCGGCCACGCGCATCGCGAGGCTGTTGAAGCAGGCCGTGACGCCGCTGCCGCAGGACGTCACGACCGGCACGTCCGTCCGGTCCGCTCCGAGCTCGCGGAACCGCGCGGCCAGCGTCGCCGGGTCGAGTAGCCGCCCATCCGCGCCGAGGATGTCTGCAGTCGGGGCGCTCGTGGCGGTCGGGATATGGCCGGGGACCCGATCGATCGGTTCGACCTCGCCGATGTACCGGGCGGTCGCGCGGGCATCCAGCAGGACCATCCTGCCGAGGCCGACCTCGACGCCCTCGCGATCGACGACGTTGCTCCAGGCGTCCCGAAGCTCCAGCCGGCCACGAGCGCGAAACGGCGGCGGCTCGGTCGTGACCGGGTAGTCCGCGGCGACCCACGCCTTCATCCCGCCATCGAGCACCGACGCTCGCTCGTGGCCCAGATCGTCGAGCATCCACCACAGGCGTGCCGCGATCGACCCGCCCGCGTCGTCGTAGGCGACGACCTCATCGGACGAACCGATACCGACCTCCTGGAGTCGTTCGCGGAACGCCCGTGGGTCGGGCAGGGGATGGCGGCCCGGCCCGGTCGGGGCCGCGAGGTCCTCATCGAGGTCGAGGAAGATCGCGCCGGGCAGGTGGCCGGCCTCGTACGCGGCTCGACCGCCGCCCGGCTTGGCGAGGTACCAACGGACGTCGACGATCCGCAGGTCGGGTCGGACGAGCCCTGCGAGCAGCGTCTCCGGTGAGGTGATCGGCGAGTGGGGAGCCATCGTCCACGAGTATGCCGAAGGTTCGAGAGTGCCGTCGCTCGGCAGCCTCCGTGCTATCCTGTCGCGCGGCGCCGTCCCCGGCGCCCGTGACGCTCGCGGCCTCGGCGTTCGCCCGAGACCCGGCGTTCCTCGCTCCGGCGTAGCTCAGTGGTAGAGCGGGCGGCTGTTAACCGCTTGGTCGTAGGTTCGAGTCCTACCGCCGGAGCCACTATTCCCTCGTGGATCGCCCTCTACAGGCGACTCTGGGCGACTCCCGGCGACCCCGTATTGCCCTTCCGTGACTGACTGCGTGACTGACTGCCCGGGGCTCGTCAGCGCGACCTCCAGCAGGTCGGCGGCCTCACGCTGCTGCGCAGCCGTGACGTGGGCGTACCGCTGCAGCGACGAAGACGGCGTCCTCAGCGGCGACCATCCCGCTGCCGCTGTTCGTCGTTGAACGGCTGCGGGCCCATCTCCAGCGACATCTACGCCCGGCCAGACTGAGGTCAGTCCTGCCGGGCGCGCGTCTGCCTGGCGGGCGCGCGGAACCCTCATGTCCTTCCGATCGGTGGCGAGTCGGAAGCGGTCCGCGGCGGCTCGTCTCCAGGGTCGGGCCAGCGTCCTCCTCGCCGAAGCCGCTGACTTCGACCGACTTGCCGACGAGGTACTTGCCAGGGACGAGTCGCGCTGTCGAGCCTTCCATGCCCGCCAGAGCGCGACCCTGCAAGTAACCGAACAGGTGCGTCGGTCATGACCGACAGCCAGTCACCGCAGGTCGTCGCCGCCATGCTCTTGATCCAGGGCGAGTCCGGAACGCGCGCAGGGCCCGCCATTGCATGCACTGGTCGTCACCTGCATCGCTGAGCACAACGCGGACCTGTGGTAGCGGTCCGTCCGAGCCATCGGTAGTCGGTCCCGTCCTCCCCGGCCGGATCATTCCGCTCCCTCCGACGAATGCCGGTCCCTCAGCCTTCGGCATCAACTACCGTCCCGCGTCAGGAGGCGATCGGACCGGCACGATCCCACACGGTTCGGGCGCGCCGAGGGTCGAATGCACCGCGACCGGCGTCAGGCATGCCGGACGTACTCGCCAGAGCCGCCGTGAGTCAGAGGGGCGTCGAGGCGCTCGATCCTTGCGATCCAGCAGTGGACCGTCCTGCTCGAACGGAGCAAGTGGCGCGCAGGGGCGCCCTGGCGCGCCGGGCACCCGCCAGCCTGACCTCGGCCCCGGCCCGGGTCCGCTCGCAATCCACACCTTCTACTCGGCGTCACACGGGCGCATACTCGACTGATCTTGGGGACTGCCCGGAGCACATGCGCCGCCAGTTCTTCGCTTCACTCGGTTTCCCCGGGTGTGCTCGAGAAGACCTGCGGGTGGCCAACATGTTCAGACTCTCGCCTCCCGGTGGTTCTGGTCGGTCGACGAGGGGCATTGCCGCGGTCCTCGCCGCCGGATTACTGATCGGTGTGGGCATCCTCGGCCTGAGTACGGTGAGCGTGGCCGCCATCGGGCCGGGGCCGTCGTCGACCCCTGGGCCCCCGCCTCCGCTCTCGATCGGCGGCACGGTGACCGGCCCGGGCCCGGTTGCGCTCCAGAACATCTCCGTGCTCGCATGCCCCACTGGTGCTGGAGCCTGCAGCGGGGCGTCCAGCGCGACCGATGGGACGTACACGCTCGCCGGCCTCGCCGGCGGTACCTACGCGGTCCAGTTTCAGGACCCGACCGGCGCCTACGCGTTCGGCTATTACAGTACCAGCGGGTACACACCGGACCGGAACGGCGCCAGCATCGTCGGCCCGTCGAGCGCGACGGGCATCGATGTGCAGTTGCCAATCGGCTACTCGATCAGCGGGACGGTGACCGATCCTCTGAGCACACCACTGGCGGGGATCACGGTCGACGCGTGTCCCGTCGCGGGCGCGTGCACCTCACCCGGTACCCAGACGGCGGCCGACGGGACGTACACGGTCAGCGGGCTCGCGGCCGGTTCATACGAAGTGACCTACCTCGACCCCACCGATACGTACGCTCGCGGCATATATGGCACGGGCGGGTTCACGCCGCACCGGAGCCTCGCCACCGTGCTGACGGTCCCCGACAGCACCACGGGCATCGACGTCCAGCTACCGCTCGGCCTCTCGATCAGCGGGTCGGTGACCGACGCGGGAGCGACGGGGATCGCCGGCATCTCGGTATCGGCGTGTCCGAGTGACGGGTTGTGCGGAGATGCGACGACGGCCTCGGGCGGTTCGTACCTGGTGGGAGGACTTGCGGCAGATGCATACACGGTAGCCATCGACGACTCGACGGGCACCTACGCCTCGGGCTACTACAGCACAGGAGGCTTCGATCCCACCGCAGGGAGTCCGGTGACTTCCGGCGCGACGGGGATCGACGTCGTGCTTCCGCTCGTGCCTCCGCCTCCGACTCCCGTCCCCTCCCTGCCGCCCCCACTGGGCGTCCCGACCGGTGTGGTTGCCGCCGCGGGTGACACCATCGCGTCGGTCAGCTGGGTAGCCCCGGTCTTCGACGGCGGAAGTCCGATCGCGAGTTACGAGATCACCCCGCACGATCTCACCGCCAGCGTGGATGGAACCCCCTTCTCGGCGGGCGGGACGAGCGCGACGGTTCCCGGGTTGACGAACCTCGACAGGTACACGTTCACGGTCACCGCCACGAACGCGGCCCTCAGCACGAGCGATCGCTCGGCTCCCTCGAACCAGGTGACCCCGCAGGCAACTCTCAGCGTCCCGACGACCGTCGCCCAGGTCCTGCCCCCCGGAACGGGGACGGTCACGACCGATCCGGACAACCTCGGTCCGACCTCGAGCGCGCCGGTCACCGCCGCGGTCACCGTCCCCGACGGTGGGAGCGTCGGGATCGCCGTGGGTGGCGTCACGGAGAGTGCGCCGACCGGCTTCTCGTTCCTCGGCCAGCAGGTCGTCGTCAGCGCCCCCGCCGCGGCGGTCGCCGCCCCGCTCGCGCTCACGTTCACCCTCGATGCCTCCCTCGTGGGTGCCCGCGACCCCGCGACGATCAAGGTCTACCGGACGGAAGGCACGGGGCAGCCGGTGGAGGTCCTTGACTGCGCCGGGGCGCCGGGCACGGCGGACCCCGACCCGTGCGTCTCTGATCGCTCCCTCGTCGGCGGAGATCTCCAGATCACCGTGCTCACGTCGTCCGCGAGCACGTGGAACCTGGGCGTCGACACGGCTCCGCCCACGGTGAACTCGATCGCTCTCGCCGGGCCCTCGCCGACGAACGCGCCGAGCGTTGCCTGGACAGTGACGTTTAGCGAGCCAGTCACCGGTGTCGGGACGACCAACTTCACGCTCGTTCGGCTGGGCCTCGGCGGCTCGCCCGTGATCACAGGCGTGACCGGGAGTGGCGCCGCATGGACCGTGACGGCCAGCAGCGGGACGGGTGACTGGGCACTGGAGGTCAACCTCACGAGTCGAGCGGGAATCGCAGACCTGGCGGGCAACCCGCTCGCGAACAAGCTCGCCGGGAAGATCTACCAGGTCGACCGGGTGGCGCCGACGATCGCCCTGACAAAGCCCGCCTCCGGTGCCGCCTACACCCTCGGGGCCACCGTCAACGCGAGCTTCTCCTGCGCCGACGAGCTGATCGGATCGGGGCTCGCCTCGTGCACCGGGACGGTGCCGAACGGCGCGGCGATCAATACCGCGTCCGTCGGATCGAAGACGTTCGCCCTCACGGCTCTCGACAGGGCCGGCAACAGCACGACGAAGACGGTGAGCTACACCGTCATCTACCCGTTCAGCGGGTTCTTCGGCTCGGTCGCCAACCCTCCGACGGTGAACTCGATCAAGGCCGGGCCGAGCGTGCCCGTGCCATTCAGCCTCGGCGCCTACCGTGGTCCCTCGATCCTGGCCGCCGGTTCACCCACCTACCAGGCGATGAACTGCTCGACGCATGCCCTGACCGGCGCGTCCGCCCCGGCTACCGGTGCGCCCTCCTACAGCACGAGCACGGGCCGCTATACGTACACCTGGCAGACGAGCCCCGCCTGGGCGGGCACATGCGAGCAGCTGAGCCTCGTCCTCAACGACGGCACAAGCCACCTCGCGTACTTCCGGTTCACGAAGTAGGAGGCGCGGCAGGGATCGATTGCGCCGGTGCTCGACGACCGGCCCCTTGGGGCAGGAAGCGGGGCACTCAGGAGAGAGAGCGACTAGGTCAATCATCGGAATACCGACGTGCGAGCCGAAGGGCTGATCACTCGTATAGAGGCGACCGCGCTCGGGGTCAGCTCACCCGAGGCGTCCCCCTTCGGAAGCCGGCCAGCAGGATTCGCGCGCTCGGCACGCAGCCGAGGATGGAGGGTTCTCTCCCGTGGCTCGATGCTGGCAATCGGGACGATCGATTCATCGCATCGACGATCGAGATCATGCGCCAGCATCCGCGCAGCGCCGTAACGATCGTCACGAGGGACATCAACCTCCAGAACAAGGCCGAACTTGCCAGCGTCCCGTTTGTGGAGCCGCCGGATCCGGGCTAGGTCAGTGGGGGATCGACACGTCGGCGCGCCATGGCCCGACGGCTGCGCTCTCGGCTCATTGACACGACGCAACTGTTGCAGTAGCGGTGTGCCGGGGACAGACGCTGCTCGACTTGGTGACATTGTTCGCATTCGATCAGCGCGGCCCTCACCCACTCGCGCGAGCGGGGCGGGTGAGGGAGCGAGATCTCGCTCGCAGCCTGGCGTCCCGGATTCAGTACACGGCCGGCTCCGGCCCGACGGAGCCAACATTCCCAGGTGGCAGAGGCGTGGCGAGCGGCCCTGATCTGCGTCCTCGCTGGGTCGTCCACCGTGCGATCCGGACCGGCCACCACATGTCGGTCGGCACGGTCGCGCTCGCGCGGGCGCCGCTACGATGGTCTCTCGCAGGCGTCGTGTTCGTGAGGGATGTCTGCCCTGACCTTGCCGGGAGACCCGCATGCCGATCGTCGAATATCCCGCTGGTTCGCCATTCCCCGGTGTCATCGGCCGGACCGCTGATGAGTCGAGTCCGGCTTGGCCTGCACCGGTCCGTGCCCGCAAGAGCGCGCCGAACGTCCTGTTCGTGGTGCTCGACGATACGGGCTACGGCCAGCTCGGATGCTACGGCAGCCCGATCGCGACTCCGACGTTCGACGCGCTGGCGGCCGATGGCCTGCGTTTCTCGAACATGCACACGACGGCGCTCTGCTCGCCAAGCCGCTCGTGCATCATCACCGGCCGTAACCACCACAGCAACGGCATGGCCTGCATCACCGAGCTCGCCTCGGGTTACCCCGGCTACAACGGTGTCATGCCGTTCGAGAACGGGATGCTGTCCGAGATCCTGCTCGAGCACGGCTACGGCACCTACATGGTCGGCAAGTGGCACCTCACGCCGAGCAACCAGGAGACGGCGGCCGGGCCATACGACCGTTGGCCGCTCGGACGCGGGTTCCAGCGCTTCTACGGGTTCCTTGGCGGGGATACGAGCCAGTGGTATCCGGATCTCGTCTACGACAACCACCCGGTCGAGCCTCCGAAGACGCCCGAGGAGGGCTACCACCTCACCGAGGACCTCGTCGACAAGTCGATCGAGTTCATCACAGACCTGCGCCAGATCGACCCCGACAAGCCGTTCTATCTCCACCTCTGTTTCGGCGCCACCCATGCGCCGCACCACGTGCCGAAGGAGTGGGCCGACAAGTACGCAGGCCAGTTCGACGATGGCTGGGACGCGTACCGCGAGAAGGCGTTCGCCCGCCAGAAGGCGCTCGGGATCCTGCCCGCCGACACCGAGCTGTCGCGCCACGACCCGGACGTCCCCGAATGGGACTCGCTGTCGCCCGAGGCTCGCCGACTGTCGGCCCGGATGATGGAGGTGTTCGCGGGCTTCCTCAGCCACACCGACCACCACCTCGGTCGCCTGCTCGACTTCCTGCGCGACGAGGGCGTCCTCGACAACACGATCGTCATGGTCATCTCCGACAACGGCGCCAGCGCCGAGGGCGGCCCTGCGGGCACCACCAACGAGGCGCAGTTCTTCAATAACGCCCAGGAGACGCTCGAGGAGAGCCTGGCCGTCATCGACAAGATCGGCGGACCCGACCACTTCAACCACTACCCGTGGGGCTGGACGTGGGCCGGCAATACGCCCTACCGCCGCTGGAAGCGCGAGACCTATCGCGGTGGCTCGACCGACCCGTTCATCGTGTCCTGGCCCGCCGGGGTCAAGGCGCGCGGCGAGGTGCGCACGCAGTACGCCCATATCATCGATATGGTCCCGACCGTGCTCGACCTCCTCGGCATCGACCCGCCGGCGGCGATCCGGGGCGTCAGCCAGGCACCCCTCCACGGGGTCAGCTTCGCCGACGCGCTCGACGACCCGGCGGCGCCGAATCACCACCGCACCCAGTACTTCGAGATGCTCGGTCACCGGGCGATCTACAAGGACGGCTGGCGAGCCGTCTGCCCGTGGCCCGGTCCGTCATTCGCCGAGGCTGGCACCGGCTTCGGGAACCCGATCTCAGCCGAGACGCTGACCCAGCTCGACGCCAGCGGCTGGGAGCTGTACCACATCGACGATGACCCCACCGAGAACCACGACCTCGCTGCCGCTCATCGAGAGAAGCTGATCGAGCTGATCGGGACCTGGTACGTCGAGGCGGGCAGATATGGGGTCATGCCGGTCGACGGCAGCGGTCTCCAGCGGATGGTCGCGGACAAGCCGCTCGTCGCTCTCCCGCGCGACCAGTACACCTACCGGCCGGGCACCCAGTCCATCCCGAATTTCGCCGCGCCCCGGCTGTTCAACCGCCCCCACGCCATCACCGCGTCGGTGGACATCCCCGAGTCCGGCGCCGAGGGCGTCCTGTTCTGCCAGGGCACAGCGGCCGGCGGCTACTCACTGTTCGTCCGGGACGGGAGACTGCACTACGTCCACAACTACGTGGCACGGGAGCGCTTCACGGTCTCCTCGCCCGATCGGCTCCCGTCCGGCCGCCATGAACTGCGATTCGAGTTCGAGCCGACGGGGCGGCCGGACATGCCGCACGGGCGGGGTGCGCCGGGTCGACTCCAGCTGTACCTGGACGGGTCCCTGCTCGCGAGCGCCGATGCCCCGTACACGACGCCGTTCATGTTCAACCCCGGCGGCGTCAGTTGCGGCCACAACCCAGGTTCACCCGTGACCTCGGAATACACCAGCCCGTTCAAGTTCACAGGTGGGCTCGAGAAGGTCGTGGTCGACGTCAGCGGCGAGCTGATCGTCGACCCGGAGGCCGAGCTTCGGGCGCACATGGCCCGGCAGTAGGCCGCCGGCGCGCGCACGAGAAGAGGAGCAGGACGATGGCGAAGAAGGACAAGGCATCCGACGCGACCGGCGACGACCCCGGGGCGCCCATGAAGACCAAGGACTATGAACGCGAGATGCGCCGGCTCCACGCCGAGCTCGTGGCGATGCAGGAGTGGATCAAGGCCAGCGGCGCGAAGATCTGCATCGTGTTCGAGGGTCGCGACACGGCCGGCAAGGGCGGCACGATCAAGCGGATCGTCGAACGGGTCAGCCCCCGCGTGTTCAAGATCGTGGCCCTGTCGGCCCCGACGGAGCGCGAGAAGTCGCAGATGTACGTCCAGCGCTACCTGCCGCATTTCCCGGCCGCCGGCGAGGTCGTGATCTTCGACCGGAGCTGGTACAACCGCGCCGGCGTCGAGCCGGTGATGGGCTTCTGCACGCCCGAGGTGAGCGAGAAGTTCCTTGAGCAGGTGCCGGCCTTCGAGAAGGCGATGGTCGACGCGGGGATCATCCTGATCAAGTACTGGCTGGAGGTCAGCCCGGACGAGCAGACCCGCCGGCTGGAGGGTCGGATCCACGACCCACGGAAGATCTGGAAGCTGACCGACATGGACCTGAAGTCGTACAGCCGCTGGTACGACTATTCCCGAGCTCGGGACAAGATGCTGGCCGCGACCGACATGCCCTGGGCGCCCTGGCATATCGCCCACACGGACGACAAGAAGCGGGGACGGCTCAACATCATCAGCCACCTGCTCAGCGTGATCCCGTACGAACCGCTCGAGCCCCGCGACATCAAGCTGCCGAAGCGCCAGGGCCCAGACGGGTACGTCGAGCAGGATCTCCCGGCCAAGGACATCCCGACGCCGTTCTGACGACGCGCGCGAGGCCGGACCGCCGCTATGCCTCGGCGATGACCCCGATCGAGATGCGGAACCCGGCCCGCCGCTGGAGCGCGGGCATCAGCGTTCCCTGGCCGACCGGCTCGTCGCCCGGGAACCAGCGCGCCCATTCCTCGTTGAAGAGGTCGAACTCGACCGGGTCACGCAGCGACCAGTTCGCCCAGACGACCTTGTCGAGGGATGTGCCGGCCTCCTCGAGCTTGGCCTTGAGGTTGCGCATGCACTGGCGGGTCTGCTCTTTGATGTCGCTCGTCTTGACGATGCCCGACTCGGGATCGACCGGGCCGATCGACGAGACGTAGACCATGCCGCCGGCCCGCACGGCCCGGCCGAGGCCGACCGCGTGGCCGGTCGGGTCGATCGGCAGGAGCGTGTCGCCGGTGCCCCAGCGCGACTTGGTGTGGCGCGCCGTGCTGGGGTGCAGCGGGTCCTCGGGCGGGATGCCGAACTCGTCCGGCGGCAGGTCGATGCCCTGCGACTTGAACCGGCTCATGAACGTCGGCCGGATCCCGGTCGGCTTGAGGGTGCCCTCGATCCGGCCGTCGTGGAAGCCCGTCTGCTCGAAGGCGAAGATGTCCTGGACCAGGATCTCGTCGTCGTCGATGCCGTAGACCTCGGTGATGTTGATGATCTTGCGCGAGCCGTCCTTGAGCCTGGCCGTGTGGACGATGAGATCCACCGCGGACGCGATCTGCTCGCGGATGGCCCGCAGCGGCAGCTCGTAGCCGGTCATCAGGATCATCGTCTCGAGCCGCCGAAGCATGTCCGCCGGGCTGTTCGCGTGGCCCGTCGACAGCGATCCGTCATGACCGGTCGTCATCGCCTGGAGCATGTCGAGCGCTTCGCCGGCACGACACTCGCCGACGATGATCCGGTCGGGGCGCATGTGCATGGCGTTGCGCAGCAGGGCGCGGATGGTGATCTCGCCCTGGCCCTCAAGGTTCGACGGGCGCGCCTCCAGGGTGATCAGGTGGGTCTGCCGAAGCTGGAGCTCGGCGGCGTCCTCGATCGTCAGGATCCGCTCGTCCTCGGGGATGAACGACGACAGGACGTTGAGGCAGGTCGTCTTGCCCGAGCCGGTGCCGCCCGACACGAAGACGTTCAGGCGCGCCTCGACGCAGGCTCGCAGGAACTCGAACATCTCGTCGGTCGCGGTCCCGAACCGGATCATGTCGTCGACGGTGATCGGCCGGGCCGGGAACTTCCGGACGGTGATGACCGGTCCGACGAGCGACAGGGGCTCGATGATCGCGTTGACTCGCGAGCCGTCCGGCAGACGGGCGTCCACCCGCGGGCTCGACTTGTCGATGCGTCGCCCGAGAGGGGTGATGATCCGGTCGATGATCCGCAGGACGTGCTCGTCACTGAGGAAGACGCTGTCGATGCGCTCGATCTTGCCGGCGCGCTCGATGTAGACGTGGCTGGGGCCGTTGACCATGATCTCGGTGATCGACTCGTCGGCCAGCAGCGGTTCGAGTGGTCCGAGACCGGAGACCTCGCCGATGAGCTCCTCGATGAGCCGCTGGCGCTCGGTCCGGGTGACCGCGAACGTCTGCGCGGCGATGACTCGGTCGACGATCCCCTCGACCTTGGTTCGCAGGTCCGCGGCGTCGGTCGCCTCGAACAGCGAATGGGAGGCGTGGGTCACCTCACCGATCAGGTTGGCCCGGACCACCCGCAGCGCGTCCTCGCGGGCGGCGACCTGCGCGGGATTGAGGGTGACCGTCGGCGCGGTCGGCGGTGCGACGGGCTCCGGGCTGGCTTCCGGGGTGTCGGCTCGCCGCTGCGCCCGCTCAACCCGTTCCAGCAGCGACATGACGAACACCTCCCCGGATTCCGACGCCGATCGATGGCGTGGTGTGGACCGGAAGGATACCCCCGTCCGGCCCGGATAGGACCATCGGACCAGGACGATTCGGTGCGCCAAGGCAACCGAACCGGACCCCGCTGACGACCGACGAGCGGTCCGGGGTGGTCAGGGGTGGTCAGCCGAGGTGGCACGCCTCGTTCCACGTCTCGACGACCGGGGTGTCGCGGTCGTGGCCGAGGACGGATACGGTCGCGGTGCCGAGCGCGAACAGGCCGCCCGACGCAGGCGGCAGGGTCAGCCAACGGGCTGCCAGGACGCGCAGGAGGTGTCCATGGGCGACGATCAGTGCGTCGCCGTCGGTCCCGGCCAACCGGGCCAGGACCCGATCCGCCCGCACGCCGACGTCGGCGAGGGTCTCGCCGCCGGGCCATGGTCCGCGCCAGATCGTCCAGCCCGGGAACTGCGCCACGATGTCGGTCGTGAGGCGACCTTCGAGATCGCCGTAGTCCCACTCCTCGAGGTCTGGGTCGGGGAGCGCGACGTCGCCGAACCCGGCGAGAGCGGTCGTCTCGGCGGCGCGCGTCAGCGGGCTGGTCAGGACCAGCGAGAACTGATGACCGGCCAGACGGCGGCCGAGTGCCCGCGCCTGGGCGCGTCCGGTGTCGGTCAACGGGATGTCTGTCCGGCCGGTGTGGCGCCCGAGACGTGCCCACTCGGTCTCGCCGTGGCGGACGAGCCAGACATCGTCTGCCATCAGGTCGGGCGCAGGTCCGTGTCGGGGCGGATCGCATCGGCCGGGTCGGCGGCGAAGAATTCGCGCGGCTTCCAGCCGAACAGTGGCGCGAGCAGGACGCCCGGGACCTGGCCGATGCGCGTGTTGTACCGATAGACCTGGTCGTTGTAGAGCTCACGGCGGTCGGCGATCATCCCCTCCAGCCGTTCGATCTCGTCCTGGAGGTCCTGCACGTTCGCCGCGGCCTTGATGTCCGGGTAGCGCTCGACGACGGCGAAGAGCGAGCGCACGGCAGCGGTCGTGGCCTCGGACGTCGCCGCCTGGTCGGGGATCGGGGCGCTCGGGGCGTAGGCAGCCCGGGCCTCGGTGACCCTCGTCAGCACGTCCCGCTCGTAGGTCATGAGGCCGCGGACGGCGGCCACGAGGTTGGGCAGCTGGTCGTGGCGCTGCTTGAGGACCACGCCGATGTTGGCCCAGGCCTTGTCGATGCGCTGGCGGAGTGCCACGACAGCGTTGTAGCTTGCTAGCACGATATAACCGGCGACCACGATCAAGACCCCGACCGCGAAGATGGCGGCGAGATCGGGCAGGCTCATCGTCCGAACCCGCCGCTGAGGTCGATCGCGACGACCATGGCGCTGACGATCGCCAGGACGGCCCCGAGCAGACCGACGGTGAACTGCAACTGCCCGCGCTCGACGACCGCCCCCGGCACGCCGAAGGCGATGAGCAGCGGGACGTCCGACGAGGCGGCCATGACCAGCGTCTCGGGCGGGATCTCGAAGGTGCGGGTCACCCGGGCGGCCTCGTCCGCGCCCGCGATCGGCATCGGGTTGGCGGCAGGATCGAGGTGCGGCGCCGCAACCGGCCGGCCGATGCCGAACCCCGGGATGGCCGCGTTGCCCCAAGCGGTCGCCGGATCGTCGGCCAGGCCGCCGGTCGCCCGTGCCTCGGCGAGGTCGGCGGCGACCTCCGGATCGTCGGCCGGGATGTCCGACCCGACGCCGACGTCGGCGCCGTCCGGGTCGGACAGGTCGGAGAAGGGGAGGGCCAGCCCGACGATGGTGACGGCCTCGCCCGGCACGAGACGCGTCTCGCGGTAGGTCCGCCGGCCGCGCCGATCGCGCAGGCCGGGGAGCGGTCCCGCCGCTTCCGGGTCCTGGACCTCGAGGAGGGCGGCCGCGGCGACGGCCTGGTCGATCTGGCCGACCTGGGTCGAGCCGCCGCGTCGCAGGTCGAGGCCGGCGGGCTCGTCCCCGGCGAGGCCCGTCTCACCCTCGAACCGGACCGGGGCGTCGAATCTCGCGCCGCGCGGGAAGACCCGCAGCGCCCCGGTCTCATCCCGGACCCGAAACCCGATCGAGCGCTCCTCCGTGTACCCGGAATTGGCCGTCCGGTGGTTGCCGCCATTGCCGACGGTCGCCTTGTAGTAGACGCACGGGATGCTCTGGAGGAGCGACACCAGGGTCATCTCGGCAGCTTCGATCACGCCGCTGATGCGGACTTCACCCGCCGCCAGCGACCCGAGCGGCGACGTCGAGACGTCGCCGACGCGGACGACCGAGCGATAGCCGGCCAGCCCGCGCGCGAGCAGGACCAGCCCAGCGACGACGCCGAGCCCAGCAAGGACAGTGACCCCCGTGATCGACTCCACGCCCCCATCGTACGGGAGCCGGTGGTCAGCCCGAACGCTTGCCCGGCACGAGGGCGACCACGACGAGCAGGACGCCGAGACCGATGAGCAGGGTCGGCCACCACAGGTCGAAGTCGAAGGTGGGGATGTACTCGCGGACGAGGAACAGCGCGCCGAGCCCGATGAGCACGATCCCGCCGACCAGTCCGGCGCGGGCTCGATCGGCCGGGTCGCGACGGCGACCACGGGCGCGCCGCCCGGTCTCGGTCGCCTGCGGGACGGTCGAACCGTCCGGGGCGATCCAGCCACCCGCCGCCACCGGCTCCGGCGATGGGCCGGTCGTGGCACCCGGGTCCGGCGTCGCCATGCCGAGCGGTCGCTCCGGGACGACGATGGCCATCACGATGTAGACGAGCAGGGCAAGCCCGCCGGTCAGGAAGATGAGGAGCGCCCAGACGATCCGGATGATCGACGGATCCGCATCGAGGTGTTCGGCCACGCCACCGGCCACTCCAGCGATCATCCGGTCGTCGCGCGACCGGTACAGGCGCTCATCCACAGCCGTCCTCCGGATCCAGGGTGAAGGAGCCGGCGTTCGCGTTGGTGTCGAGCTCGATCCGGACGGCGGCGCTGTCGAAACCCGGCGTCGTCCATGTCTTGCCGTCCTGGACCAGCCCGTGACCGGCGTAGTCGTAGCTGGCGATGATCGATTCGCCCGTGTGCAGGCGCAGTCCGGCGCCGGGTGGCGCGCAGATCTCGACCGATCCGGCGTTCGCCTGGATCGACCCGGTCATCGACAGGTTCGGGAGGGTGAGTGCGAGCGACCCGGCGTTCAGCTGCATGTCGATGGCCTTGATCGCGGCCGCCGAACCGAGATCCACCGTCGCCGAGCCGGCGTTCATCTGGAGTCCGACATCGCCCAGCGTCGCGCCGTCGAGACCGACCGTCGCCCGGCCCGCGTTGAACTGGAGATGGAGACCGAGCTGGGGAATGGTCGGCAGGGTCAAGCGCCACGTAGCGCGATCGCCGAACCCGAAGAACGAGGCGCCGTTCGAGGTGCGGGAACGGATGTCGAGCGACGACGCACTCGATCCGATGTTCGGGCCGAGCCCCTTCGCGTCCGTGCCCTCGAGGTGCCAGGCCGATCCCTGTGCGGTCCCGACGGTCAGCTCGCCGCAATCGAGTCGAAGTGCGACATCACCGGTCGAGCTCAACGTGCCGTCGCTGGCCGGGAACGCCGCGGTCGCGGCATTCGACCCACACGACGTGCTCGAGAATCCGTCCGCGCCGACGCTCAGCAGACCGCCGACCATGATCCCGAGCGTGGCCGCCACGATGAGGCCCCCGACGAAATCGAAGCGGGTCCGTGACAGGACCAGGCCGACCCCGATGCCGATGAGGATCAGCGGCCACAGATCCCAGAACCGGCCGAGCTGGTCCGTGCTGATGGAGCCCGCGCGGACGGCCAGCGGGATGGCGCCTGCGAGGATGAGGAAGACGCCCCAGCCAAGGAAACCACGTCTGACATGCATGCCCGAAACGGTACCCGACGGTCTCGCGGATTCAACGGCCGAATGTCATGATTCCCCCTGGACAGACGTGTGCTAGCCTCGCTCGGGGACGAGGTTCGGGCAGCCCGGACGTCGCGCGCGGACCGAACGGAGGGTCGGATGCGACTCAGCGAGTGGCGCACCCATGCGCCGATCAAGGACTCGGTCTCGCCCAAGGTGATGGCCGTCGTCGAATCGGCCATCGAGACCCTCGGTGCGCAACCCGATCCGGATTGCTGGATCGTCTGGGGCGACGACCCGGCGGTCCGCTATCTCGTGTTCGTCCCGATCGCTGCCGGACTCATCCAGCTCAACGTCCGGGTGATGGTCCCGGGCGAGGGTCCACGGGCCGCCGGCAAGGTCGTCCGCTGGAATCGGGTCCAGCTCGGCGAACTCGCCGTCGAGATCCAGGCCGGCCACCGGCTGGTCACCTTCCAGGCCGAGTCGCCAGGTGCTGAGCGGGGTGGACACGCTGGGCGACGCCATCGCCGACCTTCGCGGATGCCCTGTTCGCGGCCATGGACGGACGGACGGCCCGGTCGGGTCCGCGACGGTCCGGAGTCCGAAGGCGACGCCGCGCAAGGCGGCCACCGCAACCCGAAGGCGGTCGCCCGGACATCGCCCTCGAAGGGAACGTGAGCCGGATCTCGTGCGTCATCTTCGATCTCGATGGCGTCCTGGTCGACTCCGAGATCTGGTGGGATGAGGTGCGGGCGAGCTTCGCCACTGACCACGGCCGGACGTGGTCGGCTGCCGACCAGGCCGCCGTCATGGGCGCGAACTCCGCGGCCTGGGCTCGGACGATGCGCGAGCGACTCGACCTCGAGATGACCGACGCCGCTATCGAGCAAGCCATCGTCGACGGCGTCGTCGAGCGCTACCGGCTGGAAGGGGCGCCGCGCATCGACGGTGCGGTCGAGGCGGTCCGGCGGATCGCCGTCGAGCGCCCGGTCGCGGTCGCATCGTCCGCCCATCGGGCGGTCATCGACGCGGCGCTCGAGGCGACCGGGCTGACCGGCACGTTCGCGGTCGTCGTGTCGTCCGACGAGGTCGCCCACGGCAAACCGGCACCCGACGTCTATCTGGAGGCAGCTCGCCGGCTGGAGTGCGACCCGGCGGCCTGCCTCGTGGTCGAGGATTCGCTGAACGGCGTTCGCGCGGCGAAGGCGGCCGGGATGATCGTGGTCCTCGTTCCGAACCACAGCGTGCGGCCAGCACCCGGAACGGAAGCGCTGGCCGACGTCGTCCTCGAGCGCCTGTCCGACCTCGACCCCTCGGCGGTCGGCTGAGGACGGGGCGGTGGCCGCTCGCCGACACGACGCACTGCCCGGTCCGAACGTCAGCCCATGGCGGCGGACCCTCCGTTACTGGATTTCGCGGATCGTCGTCTCGGTCCTGACCCGCGGCTACCTCCGCGTCCGGATGGCCGACGGTGCGCGGCTCCCCGACGGGCCGGCCATCTACTGCTTCAACCACATGAGCTGGGCCGATCCATTCGTTCTGATGGCTCTGCTGCCGTATCGGCCCCGACTGTGGTTCTTCGGCCCGAAGGAGGAGGACATGGGGATCGGCGGCCGAAACCGGGTCATGACCTGGACCGGGACGGCCATCCCGTACAAGCCGGGCAAGAACGACCTCCTCGAGGCGACCCGGCGGGTGGGCGCGGTCATCGCGAGCGGAGGGGTCGTCGCCATCGCCGGCGAGGGCCGGATCCATGCCAGGGAGAACGAGATCCTGCCCCTCAGCGAAGGCGCGGCGTACTTCGCCATGCGCTCGGATGTCCCGCTCGTGCCGATCGCCATCCGAGGGACGAGCTGGCTGCGGTTCGGCGGGCGGGTGTCGGTCCGGGTGGGGGAGGCGATCCGGCTCGAGGGGCGCCCGACGCGCGAGTCGCTGGCCGGTGCGACGGAGCGCCTGCAGGCTGCGATGGCCGCCCTCGTGGCGGACGCGCCCGACGTGCCGCCGCCGGGCCCGTTCGGGCGGTGGCTGACCGAGCGGTTCAACGAGTGGCCCGAAGGCTCACGGGAGGCGGCCCGGGCTGCGTCCGCCCGGTAGCGTCTGGCATACTTCGGACCGCCCGACTGACGCAGGAGGAACCGTGGCTTCGACCGGCCTGTCCGCCGACCCGACCGAATATCGAGCTCGCCTGGCCGACCAGAGCGACGACCAGATCGACGCCTGGGTCTCGGAGCTCATGCGCGACGTCGTCATCCGGCGCGGCATCGTCAAGGTCGTCGACGACTTCCGCCGCGCGACCCGCCTGGACGAGCGAGGTTTCGAACGGGTGTTCTCTTCTGGAGGGGGGCCACCGGCGGTCATCGGGCGTGACGCGAAGGGGCGCCTGGTCGTCCCGACCATCACGCTGTATGCCCTCGTGCCGGGGATCCGGGCACAGGTTCCCGACGGCCGGGACCGTCTCATCGAGTACCTGGCCGAGAACTTCGACGAGATCGTCTACGTCTGACGGGCCGCTTCCGGCAGCGGGCTCGCGCCCCGGCCCAGGGGCCGTCCTTGGCGGGTTCATCCGGCTCACTCACCCGTTTCCGTCGCTTCTCGATGGGGCCGTCGTCGCCGCTATCGCTCTGATCGCCGGCGGCGATCCCGTGACGGCTGCGGCACTCGGTGTGTCGATGACCGCCCTCCAGGCATCCATCGGCACCGCCAACGACATCGTCGACGCGCCGCGGGATCGCGGCGTCAAGCCCGGAAAGCCGATCCCGTCGGGTCTTGTCTCGCGGGAGGCCGCCATCGCCGTGGCCCTGGTGTGCGGGGGATTGGGCCTCATGCTCGGCCTGAGCGCCGGGCCGGCCGTCCTCATGATCGAACTCGGGGTCGTCGTCCTGGCCATCGGCTACGCCTACGACACGGTCTTCAAGGGCACGGCCTGGTCGTGGCTGCCGTTCGCGGTCGGGATCCCGCTGCTGCCGGTGTATGGCTGGGTCGGCGCCACCGGCGGTGTGCCGCGGTCGTTCGCGATCCTCATCCCCATCGCCGTGGTCGCGGGCGCGGCGCTCGCGGTCGCCAATGCGCGCGCCGACGAGGCTCGTGACCGGGGCGCCGGGACCGATTCGGTCGCGACCCGTCTCGGCGATCGGCGGTCGTGGCAGGTGGAGGCCGGGCTGCTCACGGTGGTGGCCGGCGCGGCGGTGACGACCCTGTTGGTCGCCGGGGCCGGCATCGTCGCCCTGGCCGGGGCCGTTCTCGCGACCGCGGTCATCGCGGTCGGCCTGATCATCGGACGGTCGGTCGACCCGGTCGCGCGCGAACGCTCCTGGGAGCTCCTGGCAGTCGGCGTCGCGTTGCTCGCGGCAGCGTGGCTCGCCGGCGTGCCGCTGACGGGGTAGCCCGGACGGGACTCCCGTCGCGCCCTAGTACCCGGCGTCGTCGCTGCGGACGAGGGCGATCGCGTTCTCGAGCCGAAGCTTGGCGATGGTCAGGTACTTGGCGAGGTTGGCCCGATCCGTCGCACCGATCGACCCACGGACTTCGGCGCTGCCGAGGACCCCGACCAGTTCGTCGACCGCGTCGACCAGGCTCTGCTTGGCATTGAGCAGCGAATCGTCGGACAGGTCGCGGGGCGCCTTGGGCTCCTCCGCTACCCACGGCCGCTCTGCGTCAAGGTCTTCGTCGGCGGTGCGGTCGGCGACGGCGTCGTCGATGGCGGTCACGGCCTCGGCGTCCGCGCCGACCTCTCGGGTGCGTCGGCCCTCGATCTTGTCGCGCAGCTTGATGAGGGTCAGCTCACCGCGGGCAACCTGTTCGGCCAGGCGACGGCGCTTCTTCGGATCCTCGACCTTCATCAGCTCATAGGCATGCGACAGGCTGTCCTTGCGCAAAGACACGAGCTCGCGGATCTCCGGGGGAGCGTCGGCCAGACGCAGTCGGTTCTCGAGGTAGCCCTTGTCCTTGCCCAGCTTGTCGGCCAGCTTGCGGATGCTGTAGCCGTGCTCGTGGATCATCCGGTCGTACATCGCGGCTTCGTCGAGCGGGGTCAGGTCCTCGCGCTGGAGGTTCTCGATGATCGCGATCTCGAGCGCGGTGTCGTCATCGATCTCCTCGATGAGCGCCGGGATCGTCTCGAGCCCGGCCAGGCGCGACGCCCGCCAGCGTCGCTCGCCGGCGACGATCTGATAGGTGTTCGGGCCGAGTGGTCGGACGAGGATCGGCTGGAGGACGCCATGCTCGCGGATCGATGACGCGAGCTCATCGAGCGCCTGCGGCTCGAAGACCATCCGCGGCTGTTCGGGGTTCGGCTCGATATGGTCGACCGAGACGATGCGGACGCCGACGGAGCGGGTCGGGCTGTCCGGCGTCAGCAGGCTGACGATCGCCGGCGAGAGTTCGGTGTCCTCGGACAGCCGGCGCGCGGCTGCCGCGCGGAAATCAGTTCGCGCCAAGTTCGATCACCTCCCGAGCGAGTGCGCGATAGACACGGGCGGCATCGCTGCCGCTGGCGTAGCTCGTGATGGGTCGGCCGACCAGCGGCGCTTCGCCGAGCTTGACCGTCACGCGGACGATGCTGTTGAAGACGTGGTGATCGCCGACGACACGCAGCTCGTCGAGCATGTCGCGCGCCAGGTTCGTCCGCCCGTCGAAGAATGTCGGCAGCAGTCCGAGGATCCGCAGATCCCGATTCAGCTTGAGCCGGATGGCGTTGATGACCTTGACCAGATTGTTGAGGCCCTTCATCGCGTAGTACTGCGTCTGCACCGGGATGATGACGCCGGTCGACGCGACGAGTCCGTTGACCGTCAGCAGGCCGAGGTTGGGCGGGCAATCGATGAGGACGTAGTCGTACGGCGTGATCTGTCCCTCGAACGCCTCGCGCAGGATCTGCTCGCGACCAAGCGCGGTGAACAGTTCACCTTCCGTCGATGCGAGATCGATGTGTGCCGGCGCGACATCGATGCCGGGCGTCTCCGTCGGCAGGATCACCTCCGTCAGCGACGAGCGACCGTCGGCCAGGACGTCGGCCATCGATCGCTCGACCGTGTTGAGGTTGATGCCGAGACCTGCTGTCAGATTCGCCTGGGGGTCCATGTCGACGCACAGGACGCGATAGCCCTCCTCGGCCAGCGCGCCCGCGAGATTGATCGCCGTCGTCGTCTTCCCGACGCCGCCCTTCTGGTTGGCGATCGCGATCACATTCGTCACCTGGGCATCACCTCAGAGTTCGTACGATGCGGCGCACGCGCCGTCGGGGCAGGGGAATGGTCCCGCCATGGTACGCCCCGAACACCTCTTCCGGGCACCCTGGTTATCCACACGCTTCGAGAGTTGTTCACCGAATCTGTGGACAAACAGAGGCGGTCGGGCACGGTCCAGATCGCCTGCGTTCGGCAATGCAACCCGTGATCGGCGTCGATGCGCGTGACTATGATGACGTCTGTCTTTGCGCAAGGACACGTGGAGGTCCGGCAGACCGTGACGACGAATGAAGAACGGCTCGACCGGCTCGAACGGATGCGGGCCGAGGCATTGCTCGGTGGCGGCGCGGTTCGCATCGAACGCCAGCACGCGTGGGGGAAGCTGACCGCGCGCGAACGACTGGACCTGTTGCTGGATCCGGGGTCGTTCGTCGAACTCGACGCATTCGTCACTCACCGCGCGACGGAATTCGGGATGGCCGAACAGCACGTCCTCGGGGATGGCGTCGTCACCGGGCACGGGACGATCGACGGGCGACTCGTGTTCGTCTTCAGCCAGGACTTCACCGTTTTCGGTGGATCGCTCTCCGAGGCCTACGCCGAGAAGATCTGCAAGGTGATGGACCTGGCGATGAAGGTGGGTGCGCCGGTCATCGGTCTCAACGATTCCGGTGGGGCTCGCATCCAGGAAGGTGTCGCATCGCTGGGTGGCTACGCCGACATCTTCCTGCGCAACGTCCTCGCGTCCGGGGTCGTGCCCCAGATCTCCGTGGTCATGGGACCGTGCGCCGGGGGAGCGGTCTATTCGCCGGCGATGACCGACTTCACGGTCATGGTCGAGCGGACCAGCTACATGTTCGTCACCGGCCCGAACGTCGTGAAGACCGTGACCCACGAGGAGGTCGATTCGGAATACCTCGGCGGGGCCGTGACCCACACGACCAAGAGTGGCGTCGCACATCTCGCGGCGTCGGACGAGGCCGAGGCGCTCGACGCGGCGCGGCGCATCCTGTCGTTCCTGCCACAGAACAACCTGGGCGACCCGCCGCGGGTCGAGACCAGCGATCCGTCCGACCGGATGGACCGCGCCCTCGACGATGTCGTCCCGGCCGACCCGCGTCTGCCCTACGACATGCACGACGTCATCGGCCACATCGTCGATGACGGTGCGTTCTTCGAGATCCAACCCGGTTGGGCGCCGAACATCCTGGTCGGCTATGCCCGGCTCGGCGGCAAGAGCGTCGGCATCGTGGCCCAGCAACCGGCCGTCCTTGCCGGCGCCCTCGACATCGACGCATCGATCAAGGCGGCCCGCTTCGTCCGGACGTGCGATTGCTTCAACGTCCCGTTGGTCACCTTCGTCGACGTCCCCGGTTTCCTGCCGGGTGTCGCCCAGGAACACGGCGGCATCATCAAGCACGGCGCGAAACTGCTGTACGCCTACTGCGAGGCGACTGTCCCGAAGCTGACCGTCATCACCCGCAAGGCATACGGCGGCGCCTACGACGTCATGAGCAGCAAACACATCCGTGGCGATATGAACTTCGCCTGGCCGACCGCCGAGATCGCGGTGATGGGTGCGGAGGGCGCGGTCAACATCATCTTCAAGGATGCGATCTCGGCCGCCGACGATCCGGTCGCGGAGAAGGCCCGGCTCGTCGCGACCTACGAGAGCGAATTCGCCAACCCGTACATCGCCGCAGCGCGAGGTTACGTGGACGAGGTCATCAAGCCGTCGGAGACCCGCCCGCGGCTCATCCGCGCCCTCGACGTCCTTGCCGACAAGCGAGACATGAACCCCCGGAAGAAGCATGGCAACATCCCCCTATGACGCGGCCATGACCGCTCCGTCTTTGCGCAAAGACGCCTCCCAGCCCGTGGCACCGCCGTTCACCCGCGTTCTCGTGGCCAACCGCGGCGAGATCGCCGTCCGCATCATCCGGGCCTGCCACGAGCTCGGGATGGAGGCCGTGGCGGTCTACAGCGACGCCGACGTCGATGCCCGTCATGTCCGTCTCGCCGACGTCGCCGTACGGATCGGGCCACCTTCGCCGGCCGAGTCCTACCTGCGCATCGACGCCATCGTCGAGGCGGCGATGGCGACCGGCGCGCAGGCCATCCATCCGGGTTATGGCTTCCTTGCCGAGCGGGCGTCGTTCGCCCGAGCAGTCGAGGAGGCAGGCCTGGTCTTCGTCGGCCCGCCGTCGGCCTCGATCGACGCGCTCGGCGACAAGCTCCATGCCCGTCGAACGGCGCGATCGGTCGGGGTTGATGCCGTGCCCGGCACCTTGGAGCCGGCACCCGTCGACCGGCCCGACCAGGTGGCATCGATCGTCGCGGAGGCCGAGCGGATCGGCTTCCCGCTGCTGGTCAAGGCGGCAGCCGGCGGCGGCGGTCGGGGCATGCGCCGGGTGACCAGCCCGGCCGAACTGCCGGCTGCGCTCGCCGGCGGATCGCGCGAGGCGGCCTCGGCGTTCGGGGATGGCTCGGTCTACCTGGAACGCGAGATCGTCCCTGCCCGCCACATCGAGGTCCAGCTCCTGGGCGACGCGACCGGCCGGGTAGTCGCCATCGGGGAACGCGACTGCTCGCTCCAGCGGCGGCACCAGAAGCTGGTCGAGGAGGCGCCGGCCCCCGGCCTGACGACCGAGGAGCGGCGCGACCTGCACGCCATGGCTGTCAAGGTCGCCACCGCGGCGGGCCTCCGGAACGCAGCGACCGCCGAGTTCCTGAGAGCCCCGGACGGGTCGTTCTTCTTCCTCGAGGTCAACACCCGGCTCCAGGTCGAGCATGGCGTGACCGAGCTCGTCTCCGGCCTCGACATCGTCCGCGAGCAGTTCTGGCTGGCCGCGGGACGACCGCTTTCGGTCGAGGCCCTGGCCGCTGCCGACATGGCCGCAACGCCCGCGGGTCACGCCATCGAGGTCCGGATCGCGGCCGAAGACCCGGCCCGGGACTTCACCCCGACGCCTGGTCGCGTCCGCCGCTGGGAGATGCCGGACGGGCCAGGGGTCCGGGTGGACACCGGGATCGGTGCCGGCGACCGGGTCCCCGCTGAGTACGACAACCTCATCGCCAAGATCCTCGTTCACGCCGGTGACCGGGACGCAGCCATCGACCGCCTGCGACGAGCGCTCGATGAGACCGAGATCGCGGGTCTCCAGACGACCCTGCCGTTCCATCGGTTCGTCGCCCGGAGCCCGGCATTCCGTGCCGCCGAGTTGTCCACCGGTTGGGTGGGGGAGCACTGGGACGGTCCGGCCTCGTACCGGCGGGCGGCCCGGATCGCGCTCCTGGCCGCCGGCCTGGACGCCATGTCCGGTGGTCTCGGAACCGCTCCGGCCGACGCGGCTGCCGGGTCGAGACCGGGCGCGCCGGGCTCCGCCGGCACTGGCTCCGGCGACGCCCGATGGCGCCAGGCGGCCCGGTCGGCCGCCACGGATCGGTGGCCGGGGTGACCGGCGACGACGGCCAGGAGCCGGCGCCGGCCGGTCCCGTGCCCGCCGCGGACGGCCCGACCGAGCGCCTCGTCGACCCGCGGGCGGTCCGGGTCGCCCTCGGTCCTGCCTCCTCCCATGCCGGTCTGGCCCCGATGATCGTCGAGCCGCCGGCGGTCCCGTTGGCCCCATCGCCGCGCATGACCGGGACCGGCGTCCTCGGCGGGATCGCCCTGCCACCCGACGCCCGTGGGGTGGCGGACGCCGGGAATCACGATCTCGCAGTCGTGGATGGCGAGACGGGGACCTTCCGGTTCACCCGGATCGGCGAGGAACGCGCGACCCTGACCGAGGGCACGGTGGCCGATCCGCCGACCCGGACCCGCGTCCTGATCCTCGCCGCCGCGCCCCCGCCGGCCGGCCAGCCGGCAGCCGGCCGGTCGGGCGTCGAGCGCCGCGAGGTCGTGGTCGACGGCTGGCGCGTCGAGGTCGAGGTCGAGTCCGAACGACGTGCCTCGCTGCGCGACCGGGCCAGCCGGGGTCGGGCAGCGTCCGCGCAGGGCGGGCCGACGGAGGTCCATGCCATCATCCCGGGGGTGGTGGTCTCGGTGTCGGTCGTGGCCGGCGACGAGGTGGTGGCCGGCCAGCAGCTCCTGGTGGTGGAGGCGATGAAGATGCAGAACGAGCTTCGCGCCCCGCGAGACGGCGTCATCCTCCGGGTCGCCGTCGGTGCCGGCCAGACCATCGAGGTCGGCGACCTCATGCTGGTCCTCGAATGACGGGGCGCCCGGTCGGGGAGGGGACGGACCCGGGACGCGATCGCTGGCGCGAGACGCTCCGGGCCAAGGCGCTCAAGGGCGCCCCGGAGCGACGCGACCCATTCGAGACCACCTCGGGCATCGTCGTCCGGGACCTCTACACGGCGGCCGACACGGCCGGCCTCGACGAGGAGCGCGACCTCGGGCGGCCGGGCGAGTACCCGTTCACCCGTGGCGTCCAGCCGACGATGTACCGGAGCCGGTTCTGGACGATGCGCCAGTACGCCGGCTTCTCGACCGCCGAAGACACCAACCGCCGGTTCCGCTACCTCCTCGAGCAGGGCCAGACCGGGCTGTCGGTCGCGTTCGACCTGCCGACCCAGATGGGCTACGACTCGGACGCCCGCGAGGCGGAGGGCGAGGTCGGCCGGGTCGGGGTGCCGATCTCGAGCCTGGCCGACATGGCCGTCCTGGTCGACGGCTTGCCGCTGGGCAGCGTCAGCACCTCGATGACGATCAACGCGACCGCCCCGATCCTGCTTGCCCTGTACGTCGTCGCCGCCGAGGCCCAGGGCGTCGAGCGGGCCGCCATCTCCGGCACCACCCAGAACGACATCCTCAAGGAGTACATCGCCCGGGGGACCTATATCTTCCCGCCCCGCCCCTCGATGCGGCTGGTGACGGACGTCTTCGAGTACTGTGCCGCCGAGCTGCCCAAGTGGAACACCATCTCGATCTCGGGCTACCACATGCGCGAGGCAGGGGCGACCGCCGCCCAGGAGCTGGCCTTCACCCTGGCCGACGCGATCGCCTACGTCGAGGCCGCCGTCGCCCGCGGGCTCGATGTCGACGACTTCGCCGGGCGGCTGTCCTTCTTCTTCGCCGCCTGGTCGGAGCTGTTCGAGGAGGTCGCCAAGTTCCGGGCGGCCCGCCGGATGTGGGCGACGATCATGCGCGAGCGGTTCGGGGCGACCAACCCGCGCTCGTGGGTCTGCCGCTTCCACGTCCAGACGGCGGGGTCGAGCCTGACCGCACAGTCGGTCGACAACAACGTGGTCCGGACGACGGTCCAGGCGCTGGCCGCGGTCCTCGGCGGCGCCCAGAGCCTGCACACCAACTCGCGCGACGAGGCGCTGGCGCTGCCGACCGAGGAGGCGGCCCGGCTGGCGCTCCGCACCCAGCAGATCCTCGCCTACGAGTCGGGCGTGACCGAGACGCCCGATCCGCTGGCCGGCTCGTACTACGTCGAGAGCCTGACCAACGAGCTCGAGGCGGCCGCCTGGGCCTATCTCGAGGAGATCGAATCGATGGGCGGCACCCTGGCCGCGATCGAGGGCGGCTTCCAGCAGCGCCAGATCCAGGAGGCGGCCTACCGCGTCCAGCAGGCGATCGAGTCGGGCGACCAGGTCGTCGTCGGGGTCAACCGCTTCCGCGACGACGAGATCCACACGCCGCCCCTGCAGCGCATCGACCCGGAGGGCGAACGCCGCCAGGTCGAGCGGGTCCAGCGGATCCGGGCCGAGCGATCGGCGGACGGGTGGGCGGCCGCGATGGACCACCTGGAGGCCACGGCCCGCGGCGAGGGCAACCTGATGCCGCCGATCGTCGACGCGGTCCGGGCGCACGCCACGGTCGGTGAGATCAGCGACCGCCTGCGGGTCGCCTGGGGCGAGCACCGCGAACTCATCACGGTCTGAGGGCGGATGGTTGGCGCTCGGGTTCCCGGAGCGTAACCACAGCCTGAAGGCCGACGCGTTTGGCACCCGTCGGTCTGCTGGCCGGATGCTCCCAGACGGTGGCGGCGGCCTGCCTGGCGCTCGACGAGGTCGGCGCTCGCGGTTGGTCGTCCTATGGCTGGTCTTCCTATGCGGACGCGTCCCGGCGACGAGGCTGGACGCAGAACCGCCAACGCATGGGGTTGCTCATCGCGTTCAACCTCATGTCTGCCCTGAGTAACGTCAGGGGCGTCGACGACGTCCAGCGTCGCGACGGAGGCTGGCTGAACCTGGTCGTCCTGCCCGACCTCGCCGGCAGCGGATGCACGATCGAGGTTCGGGGCGATCTCGATGGGGCGATGCATGAGTCCATCCGGTCGGTCCTGCGGAGCCTCTTCGTGACCGTCGTCCGGGTCTGGGATCCGACCGTCCCCTGAGCCGGTGGCTCAGGGGCGACCGCGCCCGCCACCGAGCCGGATCCGCCACAGGCTATGCCAGCGATCGTCCGGACCCTGGACCAGCACGTCGAGCCTCGAGACCCGGTGCCCGAACGGCAGGGCAGCCTCGGCCTCCGTCGCCACGTCGTCGAGCGGAGCCTCGGTGGACTCGGCGACCGTCAGGTGCGGGATGATCTCGTCGAACGCGCCACCGTACGGCGGGAAGTCCGGGAACCGCGCGACGACCGCCTCGGTCAGGTGCACGAACGGCGCCGAGGGGACCGGCGCGGCGTAGACCAGGCCCGGGAAGCGGCCGAGGCCGGCGAACCGGACGTCGAACGGCTCGTGATCGGCTGCGATCTGCGCCAGGGCGTGCCGGACGCCCGGGTCGAGGTCCTCCGGCGGCATGAACGGGAAGATGATCGTGACATGGGCCGGGACGGCCAGGTCGGCCGCCCGATCCCACCGGCGGCGCAGGCGCTCGATCGCGCCCGGGACGGCGACCCGGACGACGATCGCGCTCTCGGAGGCATCGGCAGGCATCGCCGACAGGGTACGCTGCGTCCATGACGCCCGACCACGCGGCTTCCGTCCCCGCCACCGTCCGTCGTCTCGGCAAGGTCCACCACGTCGCGCTCATCGTCAGCTCGATCGAGGCGTCGCTCGGGCTCTGGCGCGACTCGCTCGGGCTCGACCTCGAGACCGTCATGGACATCCCCGATGACCGTGTCCGGATCGCCTTCCTCGGGGTGGGCGAGTCCAAGATCGAGCTGGTCGAGCCGACCGACGACACGACCGGGGTCGCGCGCTTCCTCGCCAGCAGGGGCGAGGGCTTCCATCACGTCTGCTTCGAGGTCCCGAACCTCGCCGAGGCGCTCCTGCACCTCGAGATCGACGGCATCGAACTCATCGACACGGCCCCGCGCAAGGGCGCCGAGGGACCGGTCGCGTTCCTCCACCCGAGGTCGTGCCATGGCGTCCTCGTCGAGCTGATCGAGGCGCCGGGCGGGCCGGCCTGGGCGTCGCTCGGCTACTGAGCCGGCTTGCGGGCCAGCAGCGAGAACATCAGCGGCAGCTCGCCGCCCGAACCCGGCGGCAGGACCCAACGGTCGTTCCCGTCGTCGACGAGGAAGTCGGCCTTCCAGTCCAGGAACGGATGCTCGACGAGGCGCTCGACGACCAGTCCGGCCTCGACGAGCGCGGTCACGATCTCGCCCAGCCCGTGGTCCCAGGAGTGCTCGGTCTGGTCGCCCACGTCCGCGTCCGGGTCGGCGTACGAGCCCTTGACCTCGAACGTGAGCGGCGCCTGGTGCTCCCAGTACGGGTAGGCGAGCCGAAGCTCGCCGGGCGCCACGCCCTCGTTCTCGAAGACGTTCATGACCGGGTGCGCCTCGGTGATGAAGAAGGTCCCGCCGGGAGCGACGAAATGGGCCACGACCCGCGCCCAGGCACGGATGTCGGGCAGCCAGCCGAGCACGCCGCGCGAGGTGTAGACGACGTCGAACTCGCCCTCGAGCGCCGACGGCAGGTCGTACAGGTTCGATTCGACGAAACGCACCTCGGGGAAGCCGAGCTCGACGGCGAGCGAGCGCGCCAGCTCGACCGCCGCCGGCGAGATGTCGGCGCCGGTCACCTGGGCGCCCAGCCGTGCCCACGACAGGGTGTCGATGCCGAAGTGGCACTGGAGGTGAAGGAGCGACCTGCCGGTCACGTCACCGACGAGCTCGATCTCATACGGCCGGATCCGGACGCCGCCGGCCTTGAACCCCTCGAGATCGTAGAAGTCGCCGGCTGCGTGGACCCGCGTCCAGGCCTCCCACAGCGAGGTGTTGGCCGCGAACGCCGCCTCGTGACCGGTCGGGGCGTCGGTCAACGCAGCGACCAGGCGAAGAGCACGTCCGGCGCCCGGTCGGCCGCCCGGCAGAAGACGAGGATGCGGCCGGCCAGGTCGCGGATCCAGGGCTTCTCCTCGCGCGGGAGCTCGCCGATCTCGTCCTCGACCAGGGCGATCCAGCGCCCGGCGATCGCATCGAGGTGGTGATCCTGGATCATCGCCACGGAGGTGATCCACGAGGGATCGACCCGTTCGATGGTCCGCTCGTCGTGGTCGGGCGCCTCGAGCTCGAGGCGAGCGTCGATGAAGTCGGACGGGTCGTCCTCGCCGGTCACAGTGCGGGCCGCCTCGGCGAAGAGGTCCAGCCAGGTCGGATCCAGGCCGCCACCGAGGGCCAGGTGGGCGGTGAACCGGCGCGGGTCGTCGAGTGCCGCGAGGTCGTCGAGCCCGATGACCATCAGGATGTCGGTCGCCTCGCCCGCGACGAGGTCCATCAGCTTGCTCACGGCGTCGGTCAGCCGCGGAAGCCGGCGTCCCGGAGCAGCGCCGGGAGTTCGGTGGGGGAGCCCGCCACGCGGAAGCCGGCCGCCTCGAGCGCCGCGACCTTGGACGCCGCAGTGCCCGATCCGCCCGAGATGATCGCCCCGGCATGGCCCATGCGCTTGCCCTCGGGGGCCGTCCGGCCGGCGATGAAGGCGACCTTCGGGATGTCGGCCATGTGCTCGCCGGCCCAGGCCGCCGCCTCTTCCTCGGCTGCGCCACCGATCTCGCCGATGAGCACGATGGCCTCGGTCTCGGGGTCCTGGGCGAAGAGCTTGAGGACGTCGAGGTGGGTCGTGCCGATGATCGGGTCGCCGCCGATGCCGATGCAGGTGGACTGGCCGACGCCGGCGTCGGTCATCGCCTGGACCGCCTCGTAGGTCAGCGTCCCGGACCGGCTGACCACCCCGACCCGGCCCTGGAGGTGGATGGAACCCGGGATGATCCCGACCTTCGCCGAGCCGGGCGAGGTCGCACCCGGGCAGTTCGGGCCGATCAGCCGGGCGCCGGCCCGGATGACGGCTTCGACCGCCGGGATCATGTCCAGGGCCGGGATGCCCTCGGTGATGCAGAAGATGGTCGCGATGCCCGACGCGGCGGCCTCCATCACGGCATCCGGTGCGCCGCCGGCTGGGACGAAGATGCAGGACGTGTTCGCGCCGGTCTCGCGGACGGCATCGGCGACCGTGTCGAAGACCGGGACCGTGCCGTTGAGCGCGCGCTGGCCGCCCTTGCCGGGGGTGACGCCGGCTACGATCGGCGTGCCGTACTCCTGCATCGCGAGGCTGTGGAACTCGCCCTCGCGACCGGTGATGCCCTGCACGACGAGGCGTGTCTCGGGCCCGATGAGGATGCTCATGCGGCCGCTCCCCGTGATGCCGCCACGGCCTTGGCCGCAGCATCGTCGAGCGACGACGCCGTCGCGAAATGCGCCTGTTCGAGGAGCATCGCGGCCTCGGCTGCGTTGGTGCCCACGATCCGGACGACCATCGGCACGTCACGTTCCTGAACGGCCCGCGCCTCGATCAGCCCGCGGGCGACCTCGTCGCCTCGGGTGATGCCGCCGAAGATGTTGACCAGGATTGCCTTGACCTTGGGGTCGGCGAGGATGATCCGCATCGCCGTCGCGACCTTGTCCGCGCGCGCCCCGCCGCCGATGTCGAGGAAGTTGGCCGGCTCGCCGCCGGCCCGCTTGACGAGGTCCATGGTGGTCATCGCCAGTCCGGCCCCGTTGACCATGCAGCCGATGGTGCCGTCGAGCTTGATGAAGGTCAGGCCCGCCTCGCGCGCCTCCCGGTCCGAGGGGTCCTCCTCGTCCGGGTCGCGCAGCGCCTCGAGCTCGGGATGGCGGGCGAGCGCCGAGTCGTCGAGGGTCACCTTGGCGTCGAGGCAGACCAGCCGTTCGACGGTCGCGCCGGTGGCGTCGGTCTCGCGGACGATGGCCAGCGGATTGATCTCGACGAGGTCGGCGTCGTAGGCGAGCATCGTCCGGACGAGGCCCTCGGCGATCGCGACCGCAGCCTTGAGGTGGCCGCCCAGCCCCATCGAGAAGGCGAACTCGCGAGCCTGGAAATGAAGCAGCCCGAGCATCGGGTCGGCGTGGTGGCGGACGATGGCCTCGGGGTTGACTGCCGCAACGTGCTCGATCTCGACACCGCCCTCGGCCGAGCCCATCAGCAGGATCCGGCGCGCCGCGCGATCGAGGACGGCCGACATGTAGTACTCGCGGACGATGTCCGCCGCCGGCGCGACGAGCACCTTGCGGACGGTGATGCCCTTGATGTCCATGCCCAGGATGGAGCTGGCGACCCGTTCCGCCTCGTCCGTGCTGGCGGCGAGCTTGACGCCACCGGCCTTGCCCCGACCGCCGACGAGGACCTGGGCCTTGATGACGACCGCGGAGGCACCACCGGCCAGGATCCGCTCCGTCGCGTGACGCGCCTGCGGGACCGTGTGGGCGACCTCCCAGATCGGAACGGGCAGGCCCTGGGCGACGAGCAGCGACTTGGCGTCGGCTTCCTGGATCTTCACGGGGAGAGGGCTCCTGGTGGCGTCGGTGCGCGGGGAGTTCGATGGTACCGCGTCCCACCCCCGGCCGGACGATTCGGAACGAACCGCCACCGTCGCCTCGCCATACTCGGTGAGCGCGGCCACGTCGGTCGCGCCACCGCCGAGGGGCGTGATGCAGCAGGAACTCGTGGAGCGAGCGCGACGGGGCGATCATGACGCCTTCGCCGCGCTGGCAGGCGCCGCGCTCTTCCGGCTGGATGCCGCCGCCCGGCTCATCCTGCGCGACCCCGACCAGGCCAAGGACGCCGTCCAGGAGACGCTCGTCCGAGCCTGGCGTGACCTGCCCACGTTGCGCAGCCCCGACCGTTTCGACGCCTGGCTCCACCGCCTGCTGTACCGCGCCTGCATCGATGAGGCGCGCCGGCTGCGACGCCATCGCGTCGACGTGGATCTGACCCCGCTCGATTCACCGCTGGTCGGCGATATGACGTCGTCGATCAACGACCGCGACCAGCTCGACCGCGGCTTCAGCCGCCTCGAGCCGGAGGCGCGGGCCCTCATCGTCCTCCATCACTACCTCGACCTGCCACTGCCTGAAGTCGCCAGCGTGCTTGGGATCCCGCTCGGGACGGCGAAATCGCGCCTGCACCGAGCGCTCCAGTCCATGCGAGCCGTGCTCGACGCCGACGCGCGCCCGACGGCCGACGTCCCGGAGGGCCGAATCGCATGACTCTGCATGATGGTTTCGACCGGACCGTCTCCGATTGGCTCGATGAGCAGGCTGGGCATGGCATGCCCGGCTACCTCGACGAGATCCTCGGCGAGACGACCGGGACACGACAACGGCCGTGGTGGTCGAGCCTCGAAAGGTGGCTCCCCATGCAGTCGACGACCCGCTTCGCCCAGGTGCCGCGGATGGTCTGGTTGCTGATCGTCCTGGCCCTCGTCATCGCCCTCGGCACGGCAGTCCTGGTGATCGGGTCGCGGAAGCCGGCACCGGCGCCGTTCACTCCGGCGGCCCACGGGACCGTGCTCTACGCGGCCCCGGACGGCGACATCTACGCCCTCGACACTGCAACGAACCAGACGCATCCGCTGATCGTCGGTCCGGCTACCGATAGCGGCCCGTCTGTCTCTCCGGATGGGACCAAGGTCGCGTTCGCCCGCCGCGTGCCAGGATCCGATTCGGTCGCCACGATGGTGGCGAACGTGGACGGCTCGAACCCGATCGAGCTGGCTGGGCTCACGACCCGCCCGGAATGGATGGCGTGGTCGCCCGCCAGCGACCGGCTCGCGGTGGTCGGCTCGGTCGAGGGCAGCGAAGGGCTGTGGGTCATCGGTCTCGATGGCCGCAAGGATCTTGTCCAGTTGCAGCAACCGGGCGAAGCGAACGAGATCGTTGACGACCCGCACTGGCGACCCAACGGCCACGAGATCGTCTTCCTGCGCAGCGGGTATGGCTTCCCGATCGGGCTTTACCTCGTGCAATCCGACGGCACGGGACTGCGGCCGATCGGCACATCGACGGTCGAGGGTGAGGGTCCGACCCGACTGTCGCTGTCGCCTGATGGCAGCAAGGTCGCGTACACCATCGGAGCCGCGAACCAGGGCCAGGTCCATGTCGTGGATGTCGACTCCGGGGCGGACCGTGTCGTCGCCTTCGAAGGGACGGCGGCCGACTTGCGACCGAACTGGTCACCGGACGGGACCAGGCTCGTCTTCGAGCGGTCCAGCGGCGGTTCCTTCCAGCTGATGATCGGGTCCGCCAACGGTGGCCCTCTCACGGGCATCGGCCCGACACGACCCGACAAGACCGGCGGCGCCGAGGTCCAGTACTCGCCGGACGGGTCCAGCATCGTCGCGTTCTACAACGCCGACAAGACGTCCTGGCTGCTCGACCCAGCCGGCGGGCCTGGCACCAAGCTGGACTACGCCGCTGTGTCACCCTCGACCTGGCAGCCCCCAACGCCCTGACGTCGCACTCCCTCCTCGGTGCGGCCGACTTGCCAGATGTGGGCTCGTCGGCCGCTATCACGCCGGGATCCCGAATGTGAAGCCGCAGCCACGGGCCGCGACGCCATACTCAGTGAGCGGGGCCACATGAGCCACGCCACCGCCTGAGGGCCGTGATGACGCGAGACCTCGTGGAGCGAGCGCGGAGAGGCGATCATGACGCCTTCGCCGAGCTGGCAGGCGCCGCGATCTCCCGCCTCGATGCGACCGCCTGGCTCATGCTCCGGGATGCCGACCGGGCGACGGACGCGGTCCAGATCGCCCTCGTCCGTGCCTGGCGTGATCTGCCCACGCTGCGCGACCCGGATCGCTTCGACGCGTGGCTGCGTCGTCTCGTCGTCAATGCCTGCATCGACGAGATCCGCCGCACCCGCCGGCGTCGCTTCGACGTCGACGTGAACGACATCTCCGACATGCCTTCCGTGGCCGATGCGACATCGGCCATCGCCGACCGCGACCAGCTCGAACGCGCGTTCCAGCGCCTCGATGCCGACGAGCGGGCGGTCATCGTCCTCCATCACTACCTCGACCTGCCATTGCCTGAGGTCGCCGCGACGCTGCGCATCCCGCTGGGCACCACCAAATCGCGCTTGTACCGCGGCCTTCGTCAGATGCGTGCGGCGCTCGACGCCGACGCTCGACCCGGGCCAGACATCCGTGAGGGACGCCCGGCATGAACCGCTCCGACGCCTTCGACCAGATCGTCTCCGACTGGCTCCACGCGGATGCCGACCACCGGGTGCCCGAGCACCTCGACGCGGTGCTCCGACGGACCAGGACGGAGCGACAGCGACCGGCATGGTCGAGCCTCGAAAGGTGGCTCCCCGTGCAAACGACACTTCGCTTCGCACCGGCGCCCAGGGTCGCCTGGTTGCTGATCGTCGTCATCCTCATCGCGGCGCTGGGTGCTGCGGCCCTCATCGTCGGCTCGCGGGCTCGCGTCCCAGCACCGTTCGGCCCGGCCCGAAACGGCGAGGTCGTGTTCGCCACCGCGGCCGGGGACATCGAGACCGTTGACCCCGCGACGAACGCGATCAAGGCGCTCGTGGCCGGGTCGACGAACGATCGATGGCCGTGGTTCGCGGCCGATGGGGCGACGTTCATGTTCTGGCGCGAAACCGCGACCACAGGCCAGTACGACGTGATGCTGGCCAACGCGGACGGCTCCAACGTGCGCCGCCTGGGCGGGCCATTCGGACAAGACGATTGGGTCGAGCCATCGCCGGACGGGACGAAGCTCGCCGTCATCGCGAACCCGAACGATGTATCGGCCGCGGCCCGCATCGTCGATGTCGCGACCGGCACGGTGACCGCGCTCGCCCTTGGAGGCCAGCCGCACTCGCTCGATTGGCGACCCGACGGTCGGGAGCTGGTCTATCTCGCCAGCCACGGAGGCGTCTATTCGCTCGGTGCCATCCATCCCGACGGGTCCGGTCTTCGACCCATCCTCCCGGCAGGTCCCACCGACGCGACGCAGGAGTGGTTGCGAGCCGATCCCGGCGGGACCGCTCCGGCCCTGTCACCGGACGGGACCAAGATCGCGTATCTGCGGTGGGATCTGTCGGCGCAAGCGGAAGGCGTCCTCCATGTCGTCGATGTCGACACGGGCGTCGATCAGACCCCCGTCTTCGATGGCGTGACGATCGCCGACGAACACCCCGTCTGGTCGCCGGATTCGACCCACCTCCTGTTCGAGAGATACCTCCTCGCGCCGGCCACCTACCACCTCGCCGTGGCGCCCGCGACTGGTGGTCACGTCGTCGAGATCGGGCCCGAAATGCCCAGACAAACAGGCGGGGCTCAAGCCCAGTTCTCACCCGATGGGACCAAGATCTTCGCCACCTACATTTCGGACAATTCCACCTGGTTGCTCGACCCAGCAGGTGGTCCTGAGACGAGGTTGTACGCGGCGGCCGACAACGGTTCGAGCTGGCAGCGTCTCGCCCCCTGACCTCGAGGTGGCCGGCTCGTCCGGGGCGAGCCGGCCGCCATCACCCCGGCCGCGTGGCTAGAATGGCCGCATGGCCCACCGAGTCACCCTGATCCCCGGCGACGGCATCGGTCCGGAGCTGGCGGAGGCGACCACCCGTGTCCTCGATGCGAGCGGCATCGACTTCGAGTGGGAGCCCGTCGAAGCCGGCGAATCCGCCATCGAGAAGTACGGGACTCCTCTTCCGGAGCACGTCCTCGAGTCCGTCCGACGCACGAAGGTCGGCCTGAAGGGTCCGATCACGACGCCGGTCGGTTCGGGGTTCCGGAGCGTGAATGTCGGGCTGCGACAGGCTCTCGGGCTGTATGCCAACCTGCGACCCGCCAAGTCGATGCGCGGCGTCCAGTCGCGCTACGAGGACGTCGACCTGATCATCGTCCGAGAGAACACCGAGGACCTCTACGCCGGCATCGAGCACATGGTCGGCCCGGACGCCGCTGAGAGCATCAAGATCATCACCCGGGCCGCGTCCGAGCGGATCGCCCGGTACGCCTTCGACTACGCCGTCGCCAACGGCCGCCACAAGGTCACGGCGGTCCACAAGGCGAACATCATGAAGCTGTCCGACGGGCTGTTCCTGGAGAGCTGCCGGACGATCGCCGCGGACTACGAGGGCCGCGTCGAGTTCGAGGACCGCATCGTCGACAACATGTGCATGCAGCTCGTCCAGAAGCCCGACCTGTACGACGTGATGGTGCTGCCGAACCTGTACGGCGACATCGTCAGCGACCTGTGCGCGGGGCTCGTCGGCGGTCTGGGCGTCGCGCCGGGCGCCAACATCGGCATCGAGGCCGCGGTCTTCGAGCCGGTCCATGGGTCGGCGCCCAAGTACGCCGGCATGGACAAGGCGAACCCGACCGCGATGATCCTGTCGGGCGCGCTGATGCTCCGCCACCTCGGCTACCCGGACGCGGCCGAGCGCGTCGAGACGGCCGTTCGCGAGGTCATCGCCGAGGGCGTCTCGACGACCTACGACCTCGGCGGGACGACCGGGACGGCGGGCTTCGCGGACGCGGTCATCGCCCGGCTCGGGTCGGGGGTGGCTGGATGACCATCGGGCCGGCCAGCCTCCGAGCCGCCCGACCGCCGCGCAAGCCAGCCGGGACCGCCGCCCTCGACTTCGGCCAGACGAGCCGGCTCGACTCGTGGTGGGTGGCGCCGCTCGGCGTCGGCTTCTGGCTTGCGGTCCTGGTCATCTACTCGTTCTTCAGCGCGATGCTCTGGACCCAGCTGTTCGGGACGGCCTACGAGGTCGACGGCTACTCGTCGCCGTTCTTCGCGCCCTTCTTCGCCAACGCGCCACTGCCGTCGTGGCTGTCGCCGGCGATCCTCACCCTCTGGATCCCGATCGGCTTCCGGATCACCTGTTACTACTTCCGGCGCGCCTACTACCGGGCGTACCTCGCCGATCCACCCGCCTGCGCCGTCGGTGAGCCACCGATCCACCGCCGCTACCGGATGGAGGCGGCGCTCCCGTTCATCCTCCAGAACCTGCATCGCTTCTTCCTGTACCTCGCGGTGGTCCTGCTGGTCATCCACTGGGCCGAGGTCGGCAGCACGTTCTTTCCCGAGGGACGGTTCCGGATCGGGCTGGGCAGCCTCATCCTCGTCACGGACGTGGTGCTCCTGACGGCGTACGTCTCGTCCTGCCATTCGCTGCGGCACATCGTCGGCGGACGGCTCGACTGCTTCTCCTGCTCGCGGGCCAACCGGACGCGACACGCGGCCTGGCGCCGGCTGTCCGGGCTGAACGAGCGGCACATGATCTGGGCGTGGGCCAGCCTGATCTCCATCGTCGTGGCCGACCTGTACATCCATGCGCTCGCGCTCGGTGTCCTGACCGACCCGGCGATCCGGTTCTAGGCAGGACGAGGCTCGCGACGGCCATGGCCAGCTACGAGACGAACGCGCACGACGTCCTGGTCATCGGGGCAGGCGGGGCCGGCCTGCGGGCCGCCATCGAGGCCCGGACCGCCGGTGCCGACGTCGGCCTGGTCTGCAAGTCGCTGCTGGGCAAGGCCCACACGGTCATGGCCGAGGGCGGCGTGGCGGCGGCGCTCGGCAATGTCGCCGAAGCCGACTCGTGGAAGGTCCACTTCCGCGACACCATGGTCGGCGGCAAGCTCCTCAACAACCCGCGGATGGCCGAGCTCCACGCGACCGAGGCGCCCGACCGCGTCCGCGAGCTCGAAGCGTGGGGGGCCGTCTTCGACCGGACGCCCGACGGCCGGATCCTGCAGCGCCCGTTCGGCGGTCACTCGCACGCGCGGCTGGCGCATGTCGGCGACCGGACCGGGCTCGAGATGATCCGGACGCTGCAGGACCGGGCCGTCGCACTCGGCATCACGGTCTACATGGAGTGCACCGTGACCCGGCTCCTCCAGGGCACGGCCGGGGTCAACGGCGCGGTCGGCTATCGGCGGACGACGGGCAAGCCGGTCGTCTTCCCGGCCCGGTCGATCGTCCTCGCCACCGGCGGCATCGGGCGGGCATTCCAGGTGACCTCGAACTCGTGGGAGTACAGCGGCGACGGCCAGGCGCTCGCCTACGAGGCCGGCGCCGAGCTCATCGACATGGAATTCGTCCAGTTCCACCCGACCGGGATGGTCTGGCCGCCGGGTGTCCGTGGCCTCCTCGTCACCGAGGCGGTGCGTGGGGAGGGCGGCATCCTGCGCAACAGCGAGGGCGAGCGGTTCATGTGGCGGTACCTGCCCGAGGACCGGCGCGCCGAGTACGCCGCGACCGACGAGGAGGCTGCCCGCTGGGTGACCGCGCTGTCCGCCGGCAAGCCCACCGACGCGCGGCGACCACCCGAGCTGTCCACCCGGGACAACGTCGCGCGGGCGATCTACACGGAGGTCAAGGAAGGGCGGGGGAGTCCCCACGGCGGCGTCTTCCTCGACATCAGCTATCTCCCGCCGGAGACCGTGCGCCGCAAGCTCCCCTCGATGTACGAGCAGTTCAAGGAGCTGGCCGACGTCGACATCACCAAGGGCCCGATGGAAGTCGGTCCGACGACGCACTACTTCATGGGCGGCATCCGGGTCGTGGCGGAGACCGGCGCGACGACCGTCCCCGGGCTGTACGCCGCCGGCGAGGTGGCCGCCGGGATGCACGGGGCGAACAGGCTCGGTGGCAATTCGCTGTCCGACCTGCTCGTCTTCGGGGCGCGGGCCGGTCGTGCGGCGGCCGAACGGGCCACCGAGGCGGCGGATCCGTACCTCGATCCGGTCCAGGTCGAGGACGCGGTCGGCGCCATGGCAGCGCCGCTGGAGCGGTCCGACGGCGAGGACCCCTACGCAGTCCAGCGCGACCTCCAGGAGATGATGGGCCGGCTGGTCGGGATCTACCGGGTCGAGGCGGACCTCGACGACGCCGTGGAACGCCTGGCCGAGCTCCGGATCCGCTGGGCGAACGTCCGCACGACCGGTGGCCGGGTCTACAACCCGGGCTGGAATCTCGTCTTCGAGCTCGACCACCTCCTGACGGTGTCCGAGGCGATCACCCGGAGTGCCCGCCAGCGGACCGAGAGTCGCGGTGCCCACAGCCGGCTCGACCACCCCGCCACCGACGAGGAGACGTGGGGCCACCTCAACAGCGTCATCTCCCGTGGCCCGGATGGCACGATGACCGTCGCGACCTCGCCACTGCCCGCCATGCCCGACGAGCTGCGCAGCCTGCTCGCCACGGGCGGTCACTGAGAAGGACGGAGGATCGATGCCCGACGCACATCTGCGGGTCTTCCGGGGCAGCCCCGGCGAGGAGAGCCGGTTCGACGAGTTCGACGTGCCGGTGGAGGAGGGGATGGTCGTCCTCGATGCCCTCCACTGGATCCAGGGTCACGAGGCTCCCGACCTCGCCGTGCGCTGGAACTGCAAGGCCGCCAAGTGCGGGTCGTGCAGCGCGGAAGTCGACGGTCGCCCGAGCCTGACCTGCAAGACGCGGCTGTCCGATTTCGACCTCGACCAACCGATCACCGTCGAGCCGATGCGCGCCTTCCCGCATATCCGCGACCTCGTGACCGACGTGTCCTGGAACTACGAGGTCAACAAGACCATCCAGCCGTTCACGCCGCCGGCCGACGTCCCCCAGGAAGATTGGCGCTGGCAGCAGGAGGACATCGAGCGCGTCCAGGAATACCGCAAGTGCATCGAGTGCTTCCTGTGCCAGGACGTCTGCCACGTGCTGCGCAACCACGAGACCGAGCGGCCGTTCATGGGCCCGCGCTACCTCGTCCGGACGGCCGGCCTCGAGATGCACCCGCTCGACCAGGCCGACCGGCGCGAGTACCTCAAGGAGAGCGGCGGCATCGGCTACTGCAACATCACCAAGTGCTGCACCGACGTCTGCCCCGAGCACATCCGGATCACCGACAACGCGATCATCCCGCTCAAGGAGCGCGTCGCGGACGCCTACTACGACCCCATCCAGTGGATCTGGCGCAAGGTGCGCGGCGGTGGTTCCGGATCGGGCGGGGCCGGGACGGAGCTGCCCGTCCTCCAGGCTTCCGCGGCGACGACGCCGGCCGATGCGCCCGACCAGGCGCCCGATTGAGCGACACGCTCTTCCCCGACCTCGACGCCGAGCCGGCAGAGACGGTCGCCTCGGCACAGCGTCCGAAGGGGTTCGTCGTCCGGACCGACGGCGCGGCGCGCGGCAATCCCGGGCCTGCCTCGCTCGGCGCCGCGCTCTACGATCTGGCCCGGCCGGACGCCCGGAACGACCGCGCGGTCCCCGACGCGTCGATCTCCGATTACCTCGGCGTCCAGACCAACAACGTCGCCGAGTACACCGGCGTGGTCCGCGCGCTCGACCTGGCTCGCGAGCTCGGGGCGCGCGAGGTCCATCTGCTGCTGGATTCGAAGCTCATCGTCGAACAGCTGACGGGGCGCTGGCGGGTCAAGGACGCCAAGCTCATCCCCCTCTGGTCGGCGGCGCGGGGGACCCTCGGCGGCTTCGAGCGGTGGTCCGCGACGCATGTCCCGCGGGCCCGCAACTCGGTCGCGGACGCGCTCGCCAACGAGGCGATCGACCGGGCCCAGGCGGGTGGTCCGGCGTCGGTCGTCCGGCGGCCGGGTGGACTGATGACGACCAGATGGAACCGGTGTCGCCTCGCGGCCGTCTCGCGGGCATGCCGACCCGATCCCTGCCCGTCCTCCTGCTGGCGTTGGTCATCTTCGCGGGTTGTACCGGCGCCGCGCCGTCGGCGAGAGGGAGCGTGAGCTCGGTGGGCCCCACCGCTCCGGCGGGGATCGAAGGCAGCTGGAAGGCCACCTCCGTCGCCGGCCAGCCCGTCGTCCCCGGCCGTGAACCGACCGCGACATTCACGTCGACCGAGATCACCGGCACGACCGGCTGCAACAGCTACGGCGGGTCGTACACCCACGACGCCGGCACGATCGCGTTCGGGCCGATGCGCATGACGCTGATGGCCTGCATCGGCCCGATCGGCGAGGTCGAGGGCCGATTCACCGCGGCGCTGACCGGCGCGACGACTGCCAGGATCGATGGGCAGGGCCAGTTGACCATCGACGGCACGGCCGGCTCGATCGTCTTCGTCGGCCTGCCGACCTGACCCGGCGGCGGTCCGGACCGGAACGCGTGTAGCATCGGTCCGGTCAGCGAGGCGGTCGGATGGCTGCGCGTCGGCGATGGGGTGACTCGTCGCTCGGCGTGAGGAAAGTCCGAGCTCCGCAGCGCAGGGTGGCGGGTAACGCCCGCCCGCCGTGAGGCGAGGACCAGTGCCACAGTGACGATGCCGGACGGCGGTGCAAGCCGGCGACCGGAGTGAAACGGGCAAACTCCACCCGGAGCAAGGCCAAATAGGAGGGCGCAACCCGCGGACGGGTGACCGTCGGCGGGGGAGAGGTGCGCTGCCCAGCCCTCGGGTCGGCCGCATGAGCCGTCGGGCAACCGGCGGCCCCAGATGGATGGCCATCCCCGTCGCGCCGTGAGGTGCGGTGGGACAGAACTCGGCTTACAGACCGCCTCGCTGACGCTCGATGCCGCCGCGTGACCTGACCGCTCGATGGACGGTCAGTCTTCGTCTGGCCTGAACGTGTGGGGGGCGACGCAGGCGTTACAGATCGGCGTCGCGGCCTCGAGGTCGCCGAGGGGGATCGGCACCTTCCGGTCGGGGTACAGGCACTCGACGTCGTAGACCCGCTCAGCACCCAGCTCGACGTTGATCAAGCGTCGGAAGGTGCAGCGCTTGATGCGATGCGGAGCCAGGTGGAACGCATCGGGCTGCTGCGGGATGACCGGGAGCGGGAGCGCCATGACCGGGTCGACACCCTCAATTCGTGCACCGACCGGGCAGTCCGGTCGACTGTGGCGGCGCAGCCTAGCATCGCCCCCCGGCATACGGCAACACGCGAAAGGTACTAGACTCCGCGCCGTTCCACCCAAGGGGGCACTTGGAGCACCCGTGCACGACGATCCAGCGACGACCCCGCCGCCGAGGATCACGGACCCCGACGATGCCCACGTCGGACGTGATCCGCTGGTTGGTGCCCGCTCGCCGGCCATCGGTGAGGACCGCTCGCCCAACGCCTGGGTCTGCCCGTTCCTCCGGTCGGTCGCCGACGATCAGGCCCTCGGCCGGCCGCTCGAGGCGCCCGATCCGGTCAATCGATGCGCCGCCCTGCTCGACCCGGTCCCGCAATCGCTCCGGCAACAGGAGCTGGTCTGCCTGACGAGCGGCCATGTCAACTGCCCCCGCTACCTGCGCGGTTCACAGGTCGCGGCACAACCGCTCCAGCCCGTCACCGGGGCTCGCGTCGTCAGTCCGGCCATCGCGGGTTCGGTGGCCGTCCTGGTCGTCGCGTTCCTGCTGTCGGTCGGGTTCGTCGTCGTGAACGGCGGGCTCACCCTCACCGCGGCGGTCGCCCCGGCCGCCTCGCCGTCGGGCAGCGTCCTGGGCGAAGTCGAGTCGGCCGCGCCGACCGCTGCCGCGACGCCGGCGCCGACCCCGGAGTCGACGGCGACCCCCGAGCCGACGCCCGTCCCGAGCCAGACCGCCGCGCCGTCCTCCAGCGAATCGCCGTCGGCGACCCCGGTCGCGACTCCGACCCCCGAGGCGACCCCGACCGTGCCCCCTGCTCCGAGCCCGACGCCCACCGGCGCGAACCCGCCCGGGGCGACCGCCAGCCGGATGAAGCTGCTCGACCCGTGCCCCGACAAGGCGAACTGCTACATCTACCTCATCCGGTCGGGCGACAACCTGTACAGCATCTCGAACTACTTCGGCGTCGCCTTCAAGACCGTGAAGGCGTGGAACCCGTGGACCGACACGGGCCTGAAGGTCGGTCGCGAACTCCGGATCCCGCCGCCGACCAGGTAGCGCCGGACCCCGACCCGGGCACGCGCCGCCCCCCTGCGGTCCGTCCACCACTGATCCTCCGAGACCATCGCGTCTTGCCGCGCCCGCCGCCGACCCGAATCCTGCGAGATCTGCCTTGACGTGGCCCGTTTGGTCGCTAGAATGCAGCGAAGTGGCACAAAGTGGTGAGAAGTGGGGAGGAACAGCCCCACCCGCCCAGCCCACGCCACGCAGGGGTAGGCCCGACAGGTGTTCACCGGCGAGTACCGGCACACGGTGGACGACAAGGGACGGATCGCCGTCCCTGTGAAGTTCCGCGCCCAGCTCGACCCGGGATCGATGATCTCGGGCTGGCTCGACGACTGCCTCGCCATCCACACCAAGACCGGCTGGGAGGAACTGTCGACCAAGATCGCCGCCCTGCCGCTCACTGACGAGAAGGCGCGACTGTTCTCGCGCTTCGTCTTCTCGCATGCCACGGAGGCCGAGATGGACAAGCAGGGCCGGGTCCTGCTGCCCGCCTACCTGCGTGGCTCGGTCGGTCTCGAGAGCGAGGCCGTCCTGGTCGGATCCCGCGACCACGCGGAGATCTGGGCGCCGGACCGGTGGGACACCTACCGGAAGGCGCTCGACGACCCACGGGAGCTTGCTTCGGCCTTCCAGGGCCTGGGGATCTAGCTCTCGACCATATGCGCTTCCAGGATCCGCTCGGGATCCGATTCGTCCGGGATGGAGGAGTGATGTACGAAGGGCACCTGCCGGTGCTGGTGGAGGAGGTCCTCGAGATGCTCGCCCCTGCGCCTGGCAGCCTTCACATCGACGCCACCCTGGGCGGCGGTGGGCACGCCGAGCGGATCCTGGAGGCCGCCACCCCCGACGGTCGCCTGCTCGGCCTCGATGCCGATGCATCGGCGATCGCCCGTGTGGAGGCGACACTCCGGGCGCGCTACGGCGACCGGCTCGTCCTGCGCCAGGCGAACTTCCGGGAGCTCGCCTCGGTCGCACCCGAGGCCGGCTTCGGCGCCGTGGACGGCTGCCTGTTCGATCTCGGCCTGTCGAGCTACCAGCTGGCCGACCGCGAGCGCGGCTTCGGCTTCCGGACCGGGGGTCCGCTCGACATGCGCTTCGACACGACGCGCGGCGTCCCGGCCGCGGACCTGCTCGCATCGCTCGACGCGGCCGAGCTGACCGCCCTGTTCCGACGCTACGGCGAGGAGCCCAAGGCACCGCGCATCGCCCGGGCCATCGTGGATGCGCGACGGGTCGCCCCGGTCGCGACGGCCGAGGAGCTCGCGGCGCTGGTCGAGCGAGTGGTCCCGCCGAATCCACGTCTGCGACGCCGGACCCACCCGGCGACGCGCGTCTTCCAGGCGCTCCGGATCGCCGTCAACGAAGAGCTCGAAGCGCTGCAGGCCGGTCTGGCCGCGGCGCTCGACCTGCTCCGGCCGGGCGGTCGCCTGGTCGTCCTGAGCTATCACTCGCTCGAGGACCGGATCGTCAAGCGTTTCTTCCAGGCTGAGCGGCGCGGCTGCGTCTGTCCGCCCGACGTGCCCGTCTGTGTCTGCGGGCGGAACCCGCGCCTTCGGCTCGTGACCCGTCCGTCGCTCACCCCGACGGACGCCGAGATCGACGCCAATCCTCGTGCCCGGAGCGCCCGCCTGCGGGCCGCCGAGCGCCTCGCCGCCTGAACCCGTCAGCCCAGAAGCCCCGGATCGAAAGGAGGAGCCCTCGCATGAGCAAGCGTCACCAGTCCAGTCGCCGCAAGACCTACGGCCGCCGCCAGCACGAGGTGCGCGAGCGTCAGGATCGAGGGCAGCATGCGGAGGGCTTCGAATTCGAGATCGGCGACTGGGGACCGGCCGCGCAGGCCGACCCGCTCGGCTTCCTCGACCCGCGCAGCCCGCGCATCCGCTTCGCACTCGGCGACTGAGCCGTGGCCGTCTACGAGGGCGCACGCCCGCGCACGATCGCGCTCCCGCGCCGCCCTCGAACCGCTGCGCGACCGACCCTCCAGCGCCGCCGCGTCCGCGCGGCGTTCCGGGCCGGCCGCCGGACCAACCGCCTCGGCCTGGTCCTCGGCGCGATCGTCGTGGCGTTCATGCTCGCGTTCTTCTCGCTCGCCCAGCAGGTCCGCGTCTCGGCCACGGGTCTTGACATCGGCCGCCTGGAGCTCGAGCGCGCACGCCTCGAGGACACCGCCGCGGACCTGCGCTCCGACCTCAACCGTCTCGGCCGCGAGCCGGCCATCCGCAAGCAGGCCATCGACGCCGGCCTCGGCCAGCTGTCCGAGCCGATCATCCTGCAGCCCAACTAGACGATCGACCGACCGATGCTGGGCCGCACCGATTCACGCCGCCGGCTGCTCGTGCTGCTGCTCGTCTTCGTCGTCGGCTCGCTGGCGCTGATCGCCCGTCTTGGCTACTGGCAGGTGGTCGATCGCGAGCGACTCGCGTCCGAGGCGCTCGCCCAGACGACGGTCACCATCGAGACGCCGACCAAGCGCGGTGACATCTACGACCGGACCGGCACCATCGTCCTCGCGACGACGGTCCAGCGCGAACGTCTCGTCGCCGCGCCCGACCAGCTGACCCCCGACACGCGCAAGCAGACGGTCGCGACACTGACGGCCATCCTGCAGCTCGAGCCCGACGAGGCGATCGCGCTGCGCGACAAGCTCGCCGCTCCGTCCAAGTACGTCATCCTGCGGCACGGTCTCGAGCGCCTCGTGGCCGACCGGATCAGGAGCGCCATCGCTGCTCACACCGCGTTCGGCCTGTCGCTCGAGCCGGAGCCCGAGCGCGTCTACCCGCAGGCCGGCGGCGGGCCACATTCGACCCTGGCGGCGCACCTCCTCGGCTTCGTCAACCGCGACGGCGGCGGTCAGTACGGCGTCGAGCAGGAGTACCAGGCTCAGCTCGGCGGCGAGCCGCGGGTGGTCGCCGCGGAACGGGACGCGAGCGGACTCGCCGTCATCGACGATGCGACGGTCATCCAGCCGGGCACGCCCGGGACGGACCTGACCCTGACCATCGACGCCGGCCTGCAGCTGCGGGTCGAGCAGGAGCTCCTCGCCGCCTGGGTCGCCGACAAGGCCAAGCGCGTCTCGGCCGTGGTGATGGACCCGTATACGGGCGAGGTCTACGCCATGGCCACGTATCCGTCGTACGACGGCAACGACTACAAGGCGATCGCCGCCACGGCCCCATCGCGGTTCATCGACCCGATCGTGTCCGCCGTCTACGAGCCCGGCTCGGTGTTCAAGATGATGACCGCCGCGGCCGCGCTGACGAATGGCACCGTGACCACGTCGACCCGGATCAAGGACATCGGGACCCTCCACCTCGACGACGGCAAGACCAAGATCGACGACGCCGACCGCAAGGGGATGGGCTGGATGACGTTCGAGGACGGCGTCGCGTATTCGCGCAACGTCGTCGCGGCGAAGGTCGCCCTCGGCCTGGGCAAGACGACCAAGGAATCGTCGGCGATCCTGTACGACATGTGGATGCGGCTCGGCTACGGCCAGCCGACCGGCATCGACGTCGCAGGCGAGGTCGGCGGCCTCGTCCGCGACCCGGGCATCACAGACTGGCGCCAGATCGACCTTGCGAACGGGTCGTTCGGGCAGGGCGTGGCGGTGACCCCGATCCAGCTCGCGATGGCCTATGCCGCCCTGGCCAACGGCGGGACGCTCGTCCAGCCGCACGTCGTGAAGGCGGTCGGCGATCGGCAGGTCGTGGCCACACCGCGCGCCGAGAACGTCGTCGATCGCCCGGTCTCGGCGACGCTCGTCCACATGATGAAGCACGTCATCACGACGGTGCCGTTCTACCGCGACCGGACGCTCGTGCCGGGCTACGACGTCGGCGGCAAGACGGGCACCGCCCAGATCTGGGATCCGAAGGCCAACGGCGGCCGGGGCGCCTGGAAGCGCAACCTCTTCAACTACTCGTTCGTCGGATGGATCGGGCGACAGACGAGCGTGCCCGACCTCGTCGTCGCCATCCAGATCGAGGAGGGGACTCCGACGGTCGTCAAGGTCGGTCACCTGGAGATGCCGGTGATGTCGTTCGAGCTCTTCCGACGGATCGCGACCGACGCCATCACGACCCCCGACCTGCTGCGCGACCGGCCGGCCGGGCTCGACTGGCCGAAGGACCGGTGATCCTCGGCTATGGGACACTGAGGCCCGTGACCGACGTCGATCCGTCGCCCGTGGCGGTCCTCACCGCCGACGACCTGGTCCGGTCCACCGGTGGGCGGCTCCTCACTCGTTCCGAGCGACCGATCCTCGGGGCCGCCGTCGATTCCCGGCTCGTGGAGCCCGGCGAGGTCTTCATCGCCCTGCCCGGCGAGCGCACCGACGGCCACGCCTACCTGCCCGAGGCGATCGCCCGCGGCGCCGCCGCGCTGATCGTCGCTCGACCCCTGGCCGATCCGGATGTGCTCGGTGATGTCACGGCCATCCGCGTCGCCGATCCGCTGGCGGCCCTCGGCGCGCTGGCGACGAGCTGGCGCCTCCGCTTCGACCCGCTCGTGGTGGGCGTCACCGGGAGCATCGCCAAGACCTCGACCAAGGAGGCGGTCGCGGCCGTGCTGTCCCGGCGCTACCGGACCCTGCGCAATGAGGGCAACCAGAACAACGAGGTCGGGCTGCCGCTGACCGTCCTGCGGCTGCGACCGGAACACCAGGCGGCGGTCCTCGAGATGGGCATGTACGTCGGCGGCGAGATCGCGGATCTGGCTGCCATCGCGCGGCCGCAGATCGGCGTCGTGACCGCCGTCCAGGCGGTCCACCTGTCACGCATCGGCTCGCTCGAGGCGATCGAACAGGCGAAGGGCGAACTGCTCGAGGCGCTGCCACCGGACGGGGTGGCTGTCCTCAATGCGGACGACCCGATCGTCCGGCGGATGGGCGATCGGACCACCGCCCGGGCCATCAGCTACGGCTTCGCCGCCGACGCCGATGTCGGCGCAGAGTCGGTCGAGTCGCTCGGGCTCACCGGGATGCGATTCGTCCTGCGCGCCGACGGGGCTCGCCGGCCCGTGACCATCCCGGTCCTCGGCCGGCTGTCGGTCCACAACGCGTTGGCGGCGGCCGCGGTCGGGGTCGCGGCCGGCCTGTCGCTCGACGAGATCGCGGCCGGCCTGGCGACGGGCTGGTCGGCCCCGCACCGGGTCGCAGTCGTGCCCGTCGGCGACGTGACGCTGATCGACGACACGTACAACGCCTCGCCCCGATCGGTCATCGCGGCGCTCGACCTGCTGAGTGGGCTGCCCGGCCGGCGTGGCGCGGTCCTCGGCGAGATGCTCGAACTCGGCGAGGCGAGCGACGATGGTCACCACCAGGTCGGCGAGGCGGCCGCCCGGACGGTGGACTGGCTGATGGTCGTCGGCCCGGGTGCAGCCGGGATCGCCGAGGGCGCCGAGGCCGGTGGGCTCCCGTCGTCCGCGATCCAACGGGTCCCGGACGCGGACGCGGCGGTCGCCGCGTTGCCGCCCCGACTCCGCGACGGCGACGTCGTCCTCGTCAAGGCATCGCGCGGGGTCGCGCTCGAGACCGTCGTCGACGGCCTCCGGCGCGATCTCGGTGACGGGCCGACGCCGTGACCAACGAGTTCGCCCAGGTCGAGCTCATCCAGGGATTGCTCCTCGCGTTCGCGCTGATGGTCATCCTGATGTCGCCGTACATCCGGGCGCTCCACGCGCTCGGCTTCGGCAAGCGGATCCGCCAGGAGGGCCCCGAGAGCCACTACCTCAAGGAAGGCACGCCGACGATGGGCGGCCTGCTCATCGTCGCCGTCGTCATCGGCATCTACTTCTTCCTGCGCTCCGGACCGGACGCATCGACGTTCGCGCCGCTCGCCGCGCTGGCCGGGGTCGGCTTGCTCGGGGCCTTCGACGACTACCTCAACGCGCGGACCGGGGAGGGCATCCGAGCCCGCCAGAAGCTCATCTGGCTGACCGTCTTCGGCTTCGTGGCCGCCTGGCAGATCCAGCAGACCTATGGCATCGACCAGATCGCGGTGCCCTTCGTCGGCCCGGTCTCGATCGACCCGCGCATCTACGTCGCGTTCGCGACGCTGGCCATCGTCGCCGCGGCGAACGGCGTCAACATCACCGACGGCCTCGACGGCCTGTCGGGCGGGACGCTGGCCATCGCGTATGTGGCGTACATGCTCATCGCCCTCCTGAACGCCCCGCTGGCGCAGCCCAACCTGGCGTTGCTGTGCGCACTGATCATCGGCGCCCTGCTCGGGTTCCTGTGGTTCAACGTCCATCCGGCGCAGATCTTCATCGGCGATTCGGGGGCCCTGGCGCTGGGCGCGACGCTCGCGGTCACGGCACTCATCACCGGCCAGATCCTGGTCCTGCCGCTGATCGGGATCATCTTCGTCATCGAGACGCTGTCGGTGATCCTGCAGGTCGCCTACTTCAAGCTGTCCGGCGGCAAGCGCCTGTTCCGGATGAGTCCGATCCACCACCACTTCGAGCTGGGCGGCTGGGACGAGGAGAAGATCACCATCCGCTTCTGGATCGTCGGGATCCTCGCCGCGCTCCTCGGCGTGACCCTCTTCCTTGCCTCGATCCACCGACTGTAGTGATGACGATGACGACGCCAGCCACGCTCGACCCCGACCGCCTGACGCTCGCCGACGTGCGCGCAGGCGCACTGCGCGACCGACCGGTCACGGTCCTCGGGCTGGCCCGCAGCGGGATCGCCCTGGCCCGCTTCCTGGTCGATGCCGGGGCACGGGTGACCGTCTACGACGGCCGGGCAGCAGGGGACCTGACCGAGGCCATCGGCGCCCTGGGCGATCGGCCGATCGGGCTGCAGCTGGGTCCCGAGGTCGATCCGGAGACGGCCTGGGCCGGTGCGGCCCTCGTCGCGACGTCGCCATCGATCTCGCCCGACTTCCCGACGACCGAGCCGCGACTGCGCGCGGCGCTGCGCCGGCTGGTGGACGCGCGCCGGGCCGGCGACCTCGGCCGGCCCGCCCTGGTGTCCGAGGCCGACCTGTTCCTGCGGCTCTGCCCGGTCCCGACGGTCGGCGTGACCGGCACCAAGGGCAAGACCACGACTTCGTCGCTGACCGCGGCGATCCTGGCCGCGGACCCGGTCCATCCGGTCATCCTCGGCGGCAACATCGGGCTCCCGCTCATCGAGCGCCTCGACGAGCTGACCCCGGCTCACCGGGTCGTCGACGAGCTGTCCGAGCTGCAACTGCCGACGCTGTCGCGCGGCACGACCGTGGCCGTCTACACCAACGTCACTGCCGATCATCTCGACCGACACGGGTCGCTCGAGGCGTATCGGCGGGTCAAGCGGCTGCTGGCCGACCTGGTCGATCCGGCCGGCGCGCTCGTGCTCAACGCCGAGGACCCGATCGTGGCGGGATACGAGGCGCCGCTCGGCGCGCGGACCGTCACCTACCGGCGGAGCGCGCCGGCGGCCGGCGGCCTCGGCCTGATCGACGGCTGGGTCGTCGCGGATGCGGTCGAGCCGATCGCCGCGGCCGGGCCGGTCGCCGCGGCAGCGACCAACGGCCGGATCATGCCGGTCGCCGACCTCGCCATCCCGGGCGCGCACAACGTCTCCAACGCGCTGGCGGCCATCGCCGTCGGCCTTCTCTTCGGCGTCGAGCCTGAACGGATCCGTCTTGCGGCGACCGCGTTCACCGGCGTCGAGCACCGCCTCGAACCGGTCGCGACCGTCGACGGCGTCCGTTTCGTCAACGACTCGCAGGGGACGCAGCCCGACGCGGTCGTCGCCGCGCTCCGGGCGTTCGACCCGCCGGTCGTCCTGATCGCCGGCGGCCGGGCCAAGGGCATCGACCTCGCGGCGCTGGCGCCGGTCGTCGCCGAGCGGGCCTGGGCCGCCGTCCTCATCGGCGAGAGCGGGCCGGCCCTTGAGGCCGAGTTCCGGGCGGCAGGTCTCGACCGGACCGAGCGGGCGCCCGACCTCGACACCGCGGTGCGCCGAGCGGATGCCCTTGCCCGCGAGGCCCGGGCCGGGTTCGGCGGCGCCATCGCGACCGTCTTGCTGAGCCCGGCCGCCGCCAGCTTCGACATGTTCGTCGACTACGCGGCGCGCGGGCGCGCATTCAAGGACGTCGTCGCGGCCCTCGCCGCGCGCCACGGAGGAGGGGACCGGTGAACCTCAACCCGCCGATCCCACGGCTCGAGCGGCTCCGCCCGGGTGGTCCCGGACGCCACGCGCCGGAACGTGACGATCCGAAGCAGCCGCTCGACCGCTCGACCGCGAATCGGACGCCGGTCAAGAGCCGGACGGGAGCCGTCCGCCGCGAGCGCCACCAGGCCGACTACGTGATCCTCGTCGTCGTCGTGGCCCTGACCGCCATCGGCATCCTGATGGTCTACTCCTCGTCGGCACTCAAGGGCTACCTGTCGCAGAACGCCGACACGTTCGCCACGGTGGGGCCGCAGATCCAGTGGGCCGTCCTCGGGTTCGTCGCCATGGCCGCGATGATGCGGGTGGACTACCGCTACCTGCGGCTCGTCTCGGTGCCGATGTACATCGTCGCCATCGTCCTGCTCGTGCTCGTCTTCGTGCCGTCGCTCAACGTCGAAGTCGGGGGCTCGGCACGCTGGCTCAAGCTGCCCCTGCTGCCGGCCGTCCATCCCGCCGAGTTCGCCAAGCTCGCCCTCGTCGTCTACCTCGCCCACTGGTTCGCCAAGCGGGGCAAGAAGGTCCACGGCTTCTGGGCCGGGACGGTCCCGTTCCTGATCATCGTGCTGCCGGTCATCGGGCTCGTCTTCAAGGAGCCGGACCTGGGGACGACGATGGTCATCACCCTGACCGTGTTCACCATGTTCTTCGTGGCCGGGGCGAACCTGATCCACCTCGCGGTCATGGTCTCGGGCGCGGCGCTCGGCATGATCATCGTCGGCCTCAAGGGCTACCAGCTGAGCCGGATCCGGGTCTGGCAGGACCCCTGGCTCGATCGGCTCGGTGAGGGCTTCCACACCGTCCAGGGGCTGCTGGCGCTGGGCGTCGGCGGCCTGTTCGGGACCGGTCTCGGGGAGAGCAAGATCTTCGTCCCGAACGCGTTCAACGACTTCATCTTCGCCGAGGTCGGCCAGGAGTTCGGGATGATCGGCGCCATCGTGGTCATCACCCTGTTCCTGCTGTTGGCGTATTCCGGGGTGCGGATCGCGCTCGCGGCGCCGGACACGTTCGGAGCCCTGCTCGCGGCCGGCATCACCGCCTGGCTGTGCCTGCAGGCATTCATCAACATCGGCGTGGTCGTGGCGCTGCTGCCGATCACCGGGATCACCCTGCCGTTCATCAGCGCCGGCGGGTCATCCCTCATCATCAGCTTTGCCGCGGTCGGGATCCTTCTCTCGATCTCGCGCGAGACCGTCGAAAAGGGGACGTGGAACGACGATGCGACTGCTGATCGCGGCGGGCGGGACGGGCGGGCATATCTACCCGGCGCTCGCCGTCGCGCATTCACTTCGCGCCAGGGCTGACCGGGACGACCCGCCCGACCTGCGCTGGCTCGGTGGCCATCGTGGACTCGAGGCGCAGCTCGTCCCGGCCGCCGGCATCCCCATGCGCCGGCTGGCGGCCCGTTCGCTGCGGACGACCGACGCCGACGTCCACGCCGTCCTCGATCCGATCCGGCTGGGTGCATCCGTGCCGCAGGCGACCGCGCTGCTCGTCGCCGACCGGCCGGCGGCCATCTTCACGACCGGCGGCTATGTCGCCGTGCCCGTCCTGATGGCTGCGGCCCCGCTGGGCATCCCGGTCGTCATGTGGGACGGCAACGTCGTCCCGGGGCGTGCCGTCCGGGCCACCGCCCGGCTGGCGGCGGCGCTCGCCGTGTCGTTCGAGGCCACCTGTCGGACACTCGGGGCGGCCGCCCCGGGCAGGCCGTGCTTCGTGACCGGGACGCCGATCCGCGACGTCGGCGCGATCGACCGCGCGGCCGCCCGTCGGCGGATGGACGTCGGCCCGGACGAGCGCGTCCTGCTCATCTTCGGTGGCTCGCAGGCGGTCCGCCGGTTCAACGCCGCGGTCGCCGAGGTCCTGTCGCGGCTGGTCGAACGGGTCACGGTCATCCACGTGACCGGCGACGACGGCTACGCGGCGGCGCTGGCCGGCCGCGAGGGGCTGCCCGAGCCGGCTCGCGGCAGGTATCGGCCGTATCCGTTCCTGCGCGACGAGATGCTGGCGGCGCTCGTGGCGGCTGACCTCGTGGTCGGGCGGGCCGGCTCGTCCACACTGGCCGAGGTGACCGCGCTCGGGTTGCCGATGGTCGTCGTCCCGTACCCACATGCCGCGGGTCACCAGCGCGCCAATGCGCTCAGCCTGGTCGAGGCCGGCGCCGCCCGGCTGGTCGAGGACGAGGCGTTCGATGCTGCTGCGTTGCTGGATGCGGCAGGCCTGCTCGATGACCCGGTCGCCCACGCCCGGATGGCCGAGGCGGCACGCGCTCTCGGCCGCCCCGGCGCCGCCGATGCAGTCGCCGACCTCGTCCTGGCGGCGGCTGCGCGGGGACCGTTCCCGCCGGCCGACGAGATCGAGCGGCGGGCGCGGGGAGAAGACGCATGATCGCCACCTTCGACGCCATCGCGACCGGGACCGATATCCAGCGCAGGATCGGCGTCAAGACCTCGCGCGACGAGCCATTGGCACGGTTCACGACGATGCGGGTCGGTGGCCCGGCCGACCTGTTCGCGACCGCGCACAACGCCCACGAGCTCCGCGCGCTCGTCCGGTTCGCCCGGACGCGCGCCCTGCCGCACATGATCCTCGGGCGGGGGAGCGACCTGGTCATCGCCGACGCCGGGATCCGCGGGCTCGTCATCCAGGTCCGGGCCGAGGGCTCGCGGTCCGATGGCGAGCTCTACACGGCCGAGGCCGGCGTCCAGATGGCGCGCGCCGCGACGGAGACCCAGCGTGACGGGCTGACCGGTCTCGAGTTCGGGCTGGCCATCCCGGGGACCGTCGGTGGCGCGGTGTGGGCGAATGCCGGCGCCCACGAGGCGGACATCGCGGGCGTCCTCGAATCGGCCCGAGTCCTGGCCGGCGATGGGACGGAGTCGATCGTCCCGGCGGCTGACCTCGCGTTCGGCTATCGCGACAGCCGGTTCAAGATCGCCGGCGATCCGTGGCCCGACATCGTCATCGACGCGACCTTCCGCCTTGCCCCGGCAGACCCCGAGCTGATCAAGGAGCGTCTCGACGACATCCGCCGCTGGCGGCAGGCCCACCAGCCGCTCGGCCTGCCGTCGGCTGGCAGCGTCTTTCGCAATCCACCCGGCGATTCCGCCGGTCGGCTCATCGACGAAGCCGGGCTCAAGGGCACCCGGATCGGCGGTGCGGTCGTCTCGGAGAAGCACGCGAACTTCATCGTCAACGACCAGAAGGGGACCGCGACCGATGTCCGTCGTCTCGCCGATCTCGTGCGCGCGACGGTCCTGGAGCGATACGGCATCGCCCTCGCCTTCGAAGTCGAGTTCATCGGCGACTGGCCGGCCGAATCCGGGGTGACGGCATGAGCGAGCGGCCGCCGATCGTCGTGCTGCTCGGCGGGCCGTCCGCCGAGCACGACGTGTCGATCGTGTCGGGGACGGCCATCGCCGATGCGCTCGCGGGAGCCGGATACGACGTCGACCAGGTCGTCATCGACCTCGACGGTGAGTGGTGGTGGCTCCCGCCCGGGCACCGCCGCGACGGGCGCCCGGTCACCGCGTACGACGACCCAGCGGCCCTCGGGTCGCCCGGGTCCATGCCCCTCGGGGCGGCGATCGACTGGCTGGCGGCGACGCGCCCCGCGCCCGTGATCTTCATCGCCTTGCACGGACCGTTCGGTGAGGACGGGACGGTCCAGGCCTTGCTCGACGCAGCCGGCGTGGCCTACACGGGTTCGGGTGTCGCGGCATCCGCCATCGGCATGGACAAGACCCTGTTCAAGCGACTGTGCCGGGGGATCGGGTTGCCGGTCGTGGACTGGCGCGAGATCCCGGCGGACCGCTGGATGGCCGACCCGTCGTCCGTGCGCGCGGAGCTTGCATCGTTCGCGGCCGGCGCGCCGGATCCGCGCCTGATGGTCAAGCCGGCGCGCCTGGGCAGCTCGGTCGGGATGACCCTCGTCCACGATCCGTCCGAGCTGGACGGAGCCCTCGACGAGGCCTTCCGGCACGACACCCTCGCCCTGGCCGAGACCTACCTGGCGGGCGCGCGCGACCTCGAGGTCGCGGTCCTCGGCAGCGGTGGCGCGCTCGAGCTGTTCGGCCCGGGCGAGATCGTGTCCGGTCACGAGTTCTACGACTACGCGGCGAAGTACACGGCAGGGTTATCCGAGACATCCACTCGGGCCGAGGTGAGCGACGCCCAGCGCGCGACGCTCCAGAAGATCGCCCGCGACGCGTACCGGGTGATCGGCGGCGACGGTTTCGCGCGAGTCGACTTCCTCCTCGTCGGCGAGCGCATCGTCCTGTCCGAGATCAACACCATCCCCGGGTTCACCCCCATCAGCCTGTTCCCGACCATGCCGGCCGAGGGCGGCTACTCGTTCGAGGACGTGTGCGTCCGCATCGTGGATCTCGCGCTCGAGCGGCATGCCCGTCGGGCCGGCCGGCGGCTCACCCCCGCGGACCTGCCGCGATGAACGGCCGCCCGGTCGCGTCCCGGAGTCGGTCGCCGCTGCCGGGGCGTCGGACGCGACCGGTGCGCCGGGCGTCGGCCGGGCTGTCCGCGGTGCGGGCCGGCGCGGCGCTCGCGATGCTCGTGTCGGCAGCGGCGATCTACGGCGTCGGTGCGTCGTCGGCATTCGCCTACGCCAAGCTCCAGCTCGACGGCCTGACATTCACGGACAGGAACGATGTCGAGGCCGCGCTCGCCGACGCGCGCGGGCACAACCTGTTCGGGCTGTCGACCACGCCCCTCGTCAGCGCCCTCGAATCGATGCCGACGGTCAAGTCCGCCCGGGTCCAGGTCCAGCTGCCCGGCACCCTGGCGGTCGCGATCGAGGAACGCGTCCCGGTCCTCATCTGGCAGGCCGGCACGGATCGCTTCCTGGTCGATGCGACCGGCACCCTGTTCAGCCGGCTGGCGGCGACCCCGCCGGCCGCCGCGGCGCGCCTGCCGGTCATCGACGATCGCCGCGCCCGGGCCGGCCTGCTCGACGTCGGCAAGCAGCTCGACCCGGTCGACCTCGACGCGGCCACGCGACTGGCCTCGCTCGTCCCGGCCGACATCGGCTCGTCCGCCGTGTCGTTGACGGTCAGCGCATCGGACGACAACGGCTTCGTGGTCAGCCCCAAGCCGGCCGCCTGGTCAGCCGTCTTCGGCTTCTACACGCCGAGCCTGCGCACGACCGAGCTCATCCCCGAACAGGTGCGGCTGCTCCGGACCCTCCTGGTCGGCCGCGAGGCCAAGGTCGACCGGATCATCCTGGCCTCCGGGTCAGACGGCACATACATCCCCCGATCGTCCCCGCCAGGATCGCCCAAGCCGAGCAAGGCGCCGTGAGGTGGCGCGCCTGCCCGCCGTCGGGTAGCCTTGGCCAAACCATCGGAGCGAGGACGAACACCCCGTGCTGCTGCCCCTGCTCGGACTCCTCGTCGGCGTCCTCGCGGGTCTCGTCCTCAATGTCAACGTCGGATTCGAGCTCAGTCGGTACTCGGCCGTGGCGATCCTCGCCGCGCTCGATTCGGTCCTTGGGGCCGTCCGTGCCGAGCTGGACGGGGTCTACGACAATCGCATCTTCATCAGCGGGTTCCTGGTCAACGCCATCGTCGCAGTGCTCCTGACATTCATCGGCGATCGACTCGGCCTGGATCTCTACCTGGTGGCCCTCATCACGTTCGGTCTGCGCATCTTCGATAACGTGGCCCTCATCCGGCGCCACTTCCTGTAGACCGAATCACGAACGGAGACGAACGGAACGGTGGAACGAGAAGCGGTCCTCGTCGGCATCGACGTCGGCACGAGCAAGGTCTGTGCGCTCATCGGCGAGGTGAGCCGCGACGGCCGGCTGACGATCATGGGCCACGGGACGGTCCCGGCGTCCGGCCTCAAGAAGGGCGTCGTCATCAACATCGACCAGACCGTCCACTCGATCGCCGATGCGGTCGAGCGCGCTGAACGGCTGTCCGGCTGGAAGATCGACCGCGCCTTCGTCGGCGTCGGTGGCCAGCACGTCGAGAGCCTCAACTCGCGCGGCCAGGTCGCGGTGACGGCCCACCATCGGGAGGTCACCCGCGAGGACATCAACCGTGCCATCGAGGTCGCCCGCGCGGTCTCGATCCCGTCCAATCGGGTCGTCCTCCACGTCGAGCGGCGCGGTTTCACGGTGGATGGCCAGGAGGGCGTCAAGGATCCGCTCGGGATGAGCGCGCTGCGGCTGGAGGTCGAGACGCACATCGTCACGGCGTCCGCGACAGCGGTCCAGAACCTGACCAAGTGCGTCGCCGCGGCCGGCGTCAAGATCGATGAGCTGGTCGTGGATTCACTCGCCTCGGCCGAGGCGGTCCTGTCCGAGACGGAGAAGGAGCTCGGGGTCGCCGTCGCCGACATCGGCGCCGGCACGATCGACCTCGCCCTGTTCCAGGACGGTTCGCCGTTCCACACCCGGGTCCTGCCGGTCGGCGGCGCGAACGTCACCAACGACGTGGCCATCGGCCTCAAGACCAGCATCCAGGTCGCCGAGGACCTCAAGGTCCAGCACGGGACGTGCGATCTCCGGCAGATCGGCGAGGACGAGCAGATCAGCGTGTCGGTCCTGGGCGAAGACGCGGGGCGGACCGTCAGCCGGCTCGAGGTATCGCAGATCATCGAGGCCCGGATGCGCGAGACGTTCGAGATGCTGCGCAACGAGATCCGCGCGGCCGGCGTCGGGATGCTGCCGGCTGGGGTCATCCTGACCGGCGGTGGGGCGCAGCTGGCGGGCGCCGCGGAGCTGGGCCGCGAAGTGCTCCAGATGCCGGTCCGCATCGCTGCCCCGTCGGGCATCGGCGGGCTCGTCGACACGCTCCTCAACCCGAGCTACAGCACGGCGGTCGGCCTCCTGCAGTGGGGCGCCACGAGCCTCTCGGTGGGCGAGCCGCATCGCTACGAGTCGGCGCCGGCGGGCGGTGGGCTCGGGCGGCTGCGCGACGCGATCCGGAGCATCTTCCCGTAGAGACGCGCGAGCTGACGGTCCGCACCGGGAGCGGCCGCGGCCTGCACGACCTGACCGCGGCCTGCGCCTCGTTCGTCGCCGAGGCAGCCGACGGCGGCGACGGGCTCCTCTCGATCTTCGTGCCGCACGCGACAGCGGGACTCGTCGTGGTCGAGATCGGGGCCGGCTCCGACCACGACCTGATGGCCGCCCTCGACCGGCTGCTGCCGCGCGTCGAGGGCGCCTACCAGCATCGTCACGGCTCGCCGGGGCATGGCGCCGATCACGTCCTGCCGCTGCTCGCCCCGCCGTCACTGACGGTCCCGGTCATCGGCGGGCGTCTGGCGCTCGGCACCTGGCAGTCCATCTGCCTGCTCGATCCGAACGCCGACAACGCCGTTCGGACGGTCCTGCTGAGTCTCGTGCCGGCGTGATCACGCCGCCCATTTCCGTGGTGCGACCTGGCACCGCCCGGCTGACTGTCGAGGCCGGTCGGATGAGGGACCGACACCCGCCGAGGACGGTGCGGCGCTATACTTCCGGCCAGTCACCGGACCCGCTCAGCGCCGGGAAAGCCACCCGGGTCCACCGAGTCACGTCACGCCGCGAATCGTCGCCCCACCAGGGTCGCTGAGGAGAGTCCCGATGCCGTTGCGCTCCGATTCCGAGAACTTCGCGCTGATTCGCGTCATCGGTGTCGGCGGGGGCGGGAGCAATGCCGTCAACCGGATGATCCGGGCGGAGATGATGGGCGTGGAGTTCATCGCCTGCAACACGGACGCCCAGGCGCTCCTGCAGGCCGACGCGCCACACAAGATCCGGATCGGCGACAAGATCACCCGTGGTCTGGGTGCCGGCGGCGACGCCTCCATCGGCCAGCGCGCGGCGGAAGAGGATGCCGAGAAGATCGGCCAGGCGCTCGTCGACTCGGACATGGTCTTCATCACGGCGGGGCTCGGCGGTGGGACCGGATCTGGCGCCGCGCCGGTCGTGGCGCAGATCGCCAAGGAGAGCGGCGCGCTGACCATCGGGGTCGTGACGAAGCCGTTCGGGTTCGAGGGCGCCAAGCGCAAGCTCGTCGCCGAGAAGGCGGCCGAGGAGCTGAAGTCGCAGGTCGACACGCTCATCACGATCCCCAACGACCGGCTCAAGGACGTCGTCCAGAAGAACACCAGCATCCTCGACGCGTTCCGGGTCGTCGACGACGTGCTGCGCCAGGGCGTCCAGGGCATCAGCGACATCATCACCATGCCTGGCCTGATCAACCTCGACTTCGCCGACGTCCGGGCGATCATGAAGGACGCCGGGTCTGCCCTCATGGGCATCGGCCGTGCCTCGGGCGAGAACCGCGCCGTCGAGGCCGCCCGCCAGGCGATCGCCAGCCCGCTCCTCGAGGTCGACATCGCCGGCGCGCAGGGGATCCTGTTCAACATCACCGGCTCGTCGACACTCAGCCTGTTCGAGGTGACCGAGGCCGCCGAGGAGATCCGCCAGGCGGCCGACCCGGAGGCCAACATCATCTTCGGGACGAGCTTCAACGATCGGCTCGGCGACGAGGTCATGATCACGGTCATCGCGACCGGTTTCGATGGCGGCAAGAAGCGCCAGCTCGCCCGGGCCGATGCGTCGGCCGGGGTGATGGATGCGGCCGCCAGCGGCCGGCCGTCGCGCGAGCGCGACTTCCTCGACGAGCTGCAGCGCCAGCGCGACGAGGCGTCCGATGGTGGCGCCTACCCGGACAGCCTGCCGATGTCCACCCCGTTCGACGATGAGGCCGCTGCGGTGGCCGCGGTCCCGCGCGTGGAGCGGTCGGTCGGGACGACCGGATCCAGCTCGCGTCCTGCCACGACCTACGACGCGGACGACCTGGAGATCCCGAGCTTCCTCCGCCGGAAGTGACCGGTGCCGGCCGTGCGCCGGCGGTCCCGCGATGAGTGACCAAGAAGCCCGCGTCGAGCGGTATCGCGACGCCCGAGCCCGCCTTCTCGAGCGGATCGCCGCGGCCTGTGCTCGTGCCGGCCGGTCGCCCGGCGAGGTGACCCTGGTCGCGGTGTCGAAGACCGTGGCCGCGGACGCGTTGCGCGACGCAGTCGCGGCCGGGATCGACCTGCTCGGCGAGAACCGTGTCCAGGAGGCATCCGCCAAGGCGCCCGAGGTTCGCCGGCGCGCGCTGGCAGTTGGTCGGTCCGCTCCAGTCCAACAAGGCCCGCCGGGCGCTCGAGGTCTTCGAGTCGATCCAAACCGTCGACTCCGTCGACCTGGCCCGACGGCTCGACCGACTCGTCCCGGAGGTGCGGCCCGGTCGTCGTTATCCGGTCCTGCTCCAGGTCAACGTCGACCTCGATCCGGCCAAGGCCGGCTTCGCGCCGACCCAGCTCGATGACGCCCTGGAAGCGGTGGCCGAGCTCCCGAACCTCGTCGTCGACGGCCTCATGACCGTCGGCCGGTTCAGCTCGGACCCGGCTGAGGCGCGGCGGACCTTCCACGATCTGCGCGAGACCTCGGAGCGCTGCCGTGCTCGCTGGCCGGGCCTCGGTCCTGTCCTGTCGATGGGCATGAGTGACGATTTCGAGCTCGCCATCGAGCAGGGCGCCTCGGTCGTGCGCGTCGGCCGGGCGCTGTTCGGGGAGCGGCCGCACGTCCACGACGGGTCGGTCCATGCCCACGGCGAGGCGGCCGCCGGGGGTTGATCCGGCCTCGGCTGGTAGACTGGTCGCATGACCAGCATGGCCGGTGTGTCCCGCTTGCGACGGCGCGCCTTCTGACGACTTGAGCTTCTCCAACGTCCGCTTCGCCGTCCGCCTCACTCCGCGATCCGCGCTGGAGCGCGTCGACGGTGTCGTCGACGGAGTGCTCAAGGTCCGGGTCATGGCCCCGGCCGTGGACGGCGCTGCGAATGCCGCCCTGGTCCGGCTGCTGGCCGATGAGCTCGAGATCGCCCGGCGAGACCTGCAGATCGTGGCCGGCGGGACCAGCCGCCAGAAGCTCGTCGTGGTCGATGGCGTGGACCCCGAGGCGATCGTTGCCCGGTGGCCGGGCCTGAAGGTATGATCGAGACTCGTCCGGCGTCATGAGCGACGCCGCGACCCACGGGGCGATTGGCTCAGTCGGTTAGAGCGCACGGTTCACATCCGTGAGGTCACTGGTTCGAATCCAGTATCGCCCACCATCACCTTCATGACCGCCCCTGGATGGTCGCATGCCACGCCTGCAGTCCCGACGGTTCGCGACGGCCAGGAGGTCGAGATCGGGGCGGAGTCGGTCTACGAGATCCCGGCCGGTCATGACGCGTGGGTCGTCGGGGATTCCCCGTGGGTGACGATCGAAGTCACCGGGCGGTCCACCATGGACGAGGCCATCCTTCGGGCGTTCGCAGCCCGCCTTTGCCGAAGCCCTCGTCGACGACGATGTGCCCGAGCCAGGCCAGCCCGGCGACGAGCCAGAGCGGCGACAGGATGCCGGTCGCGCCGAGGACGAGCAGCGCTGCCGGCGGGACCGGGTGATGCATCGCGTTGAAGAGCGGGACGGCACGGGGTGCCAGTTGGCCGCTCGCATGCGCCTGCCCGAGGCCGAGCAGGACCGCGAGGTGGGGGACGGTTCCGAACACGAGGACCGGGACCAGTCCCACGTGAGCCTGGCCGGCCTCCATGTTGGCGTACAGCCCGAGCGCCAGGCCCGGGATGAGCCAGAGGAGCCGCGGCGCCAAGCGTCGGGTGCGCCCGACCGCCGTGGCTGCGGCGCCGTGGGTCCGACCGATGGTCGTCATGCCGTCACCGTGCCTTCGGTCTGACGAAGGCGCGGCTCGAGGACGACGACGGCGGTCTCGGTCGATCGCCGCGCGGCGAGGGCGCCGAGGTCGTCACCCCAGCCGGGATAGTCGGCGAAGCTCGCCCACAGGCGTTCGCGTTCGGCACCGGCCGCCCGACGGGCTCGCACCATTCGAGGTCCGTCGGGCAGCTCGACCGTCGCATCGGGTTGTGCCTGGAGGTTCAGCCACCAAGCGGGATCCGTCTGCCCCCAGCCGTTCATGGCCATGGTCACGAGGTTCTGCCCGTCCTCGAAGTACCCGACGATCGTGACCCGTGATCGGCCGGACCGTCGTCCGATGCTGGTGAGACGCAGCATCCCGAATCTGGCGCCGGTCTCGGGCCGGGAGAGACCGAACCGTCCGCCGCTGATCCGGTAGGCCGCGCGGTGGAGCGCCCAGAAGGTCCGAAGCGCGAAGCGTGGAAGGGTTCGAGGTGTCGGGTCGGCGACCGCCGACGTGCCGATCGTTGCCTTGGACATGGAGGTGGTTCCTTTCTCTCCTGATCGGTCGAGGAGACGAGGGCCCCGGAGACCGGCTCCGGGGCCCGTTCGGTCAGGCGGCGGCGGCGTAGGCCGGCGCGATCTCCTGCTCCGCGATCGTCTCGTCGCGGATGCTCTGCTCCCGCCGGACGAGGCCGAGGATCGGAGCGGCCGTCTGGAAGCCCTTGAAGGTGAGCCACAGGCCGAGGTACGCCTCCCAGATGACCTCCGGGACGGTCGCGATGCCCTGCACCGCACCGCCCTGCGGGATCACACCAAGCAGCACGGCCAGCCCGGAAGCGGCGAGCAGCGGGCCACCGATGACACCGAAGAGCGCCATGCGCCGGTGCACCAGGCCGGACCGGTACATCAGCCAGCCGAGCATCAGGCCGGTCCCGATCCCGTCGGCGAAGCCGGGCCCGAGGAGGAACGTCCAGTTCTTGGCGGCGACGAGCGAGGTCCCGATGTTGGTGAGCGAGCCCGCATCGGAGCTCACAGCATCCTGTCGAAGCGTGACGACCGCAAGGACGCTGAGGATGCCGATGAGGATGAAGGTGCATTCCATGATCCGCGCCGCGACGTAGCCCAGGGCGATGGATTCGTTCTGGAACTTCAGGATCGGGTACAGCACGACGGCGCAGCCGATGTTGGTGATGATGAGGAACAGTTCGAGGAATGCGCCCAGGAACACGCCCTGATCGGCGCCGGGACCGCTGACGTAGTCGGGATCGGTGAGAACGGTCCCGTACGCGAACACTGCTGCGATCGACGTGACGAAGGTGAGGATGAACAGCACTCCAACGACGAGTGCGGACTTTCGCGAGGATGTCATTGATCGATTCCTTTCAGTGATGGTGGTTGTCAGGGTTCGGTCGTGAGGATCTCTGCTGGCTCCACCTCGAGCTGCCGGACCGAGACGAGCGGCAGGCCCAGATCGCGGACCCGCTGGAGCAGGCCGTGGAGCGCTGCCTGGTCCGGGACCTGGCCGCTGATGACCGTCGTCCCGTCGCTCCCATGGCGGACGGTCAGGCCGTCGAACCAAGTGGCCCATCGCGCGTCGAGGTGACCCATGAGCCGGATCTCGTAGCGTCCGGCCTCACGGGAGTCGGGTGTCGAGGTGTGTCGTTCGGCCATTCCACTCCTTGTGCGTGTTGCCAACTGGATCTCCGGCCGGCAACACCGACCTGAGTCACTGGGCACAAGGTGGAAGCGGATGTGATGAGCGCGCATCACCACATGTGATGAGCGGAGTGATAATTCTTCGCGGCTGCGAGCGGGACCTACGCGCTGGGTCGGTGGTCCCGTGTGCGCGAGAGCAAGCCGAGCTCGGCGGCACGACTGATGGCTGCCCGCCGGCTGTTCACGCCGAGCTTCGCGTAGACGTTCCTGGTGTGCGTTCGCACCGTGCTCAACGACACCGAGAGCTCGCGCGCGATGTCCGGGCCGTCGAGATCGCTCTCCAGGAGGCGGAGGACCTCGAGCTCGCGCTCGCTCAGCGGTTCGATCAGTGGCTGCTCGACTGTCGTCCGCGACGCGGGCGCGACGAAGGCGGCCAGGAGGAGGCGCCCATAGCTCGAGGCGTCTCGCTGCTTCGTCGCCAGCTTCAGCAGGGCCGCCATCGGAGCCCCTTCATCGACGAAGACGCGGAGGTAGCCCTCGGGCTCACCGAACGCGATCGCTCGTTCGAGAAGGCGAAGCGCGGTCGTCATGTCGTCGTTCGCCTGATGGGCGAGCGACAGCGAGACCAGGAGCTCGATGACACTCCCGTTTCGCCCGCCTTCATCCGCAGCGGCAAGCAGGCGCTCCAGGAGCCCGATCGCCGCCCGCGTCGCGCCGGCGGAGCGATCCCGTGCTCCCTGGGCCAGGAGTAACCGGGCAAGGGTGGCGTGCTCGAACTCGCGCACGTAGGTGAGCTCATCGGCCGCCGCCAGGTCGTGCTCGCTGGCCCAGTCCGAGGCTTCCGACAGCCGCCCCAGGGCGATCCAGGCACGTGCCTGCAAGGCAGCGACCGGACGGACATCAGGCGAGAAGTCAGCGACATACAGACGCTTTGCCTCGGACAAGAGCTCCAGCGCGCCGTCGAGGTCACCCTGGGCCTGTCGGATCCCGGCCCTGGCGACTCGGGAGCGATAGTGGTTCTGCGGCAGGCCGTTCTCCTCGCCCAGCTCAGCGGCCGCCACGAGCTGCTGGGCGGCGCCGTCGAGATCGTTTCGCTCGCGGAGGACCCCGCTGATGCCCACGTGCATGTCCGCCGCGCCCCGGAGGACGAGCCCGTCCCGCCTGTTCGCGAGCGCCAGGCCGCGCTCGTAGGTGCGGAGAGCCTCGCGTGGTCGACCCAGCGCGAGACGGATGTCGGCGTGGGCAAGCGCGCAGCCGATGACGTCTGAGAGGTGCCCGGCTTTCTCAAGGCTCGCCATGGCCGCCGCATACGAACGGGACGCTGCCTCGAGATCCCCGGTCGTCCAGGAGGCGAGCGCCAGCAGCGCGGCTCCGCCCCCTCGATCGAGGTGGTCGTCCTCCTCGGCGACGTCGAGTGCGTGGTGGGCGTGGGCCATCGTGCCGGCGACATCCCCGAGGATCAGGGCCAGACCGGCCCTGTGGACGGCGATGGACCCCGGCAGTCGGCGGAACGCGACCTCATCGACCACGACCATCGCGCCCGCTCCGGCGGAGGGCTCAGCGGCGGACGTGCCCGTCGCGTCGAACCACCGCTCAGCGTCGCGAAGGCGTTCCTCGACGCCATCGACCTCACCCCGAACGAGGAGCGATCCGGCGTACGTGTCGCTCAGCACGGGCCTCAGTCGGAGCAGGTCGTCGGGGAGCGCCTCGAGCCATTGACGCAGCGTGGTCTCCTGGCGAAGGCGCGTTAGCAACGGGATCTCGAGCTCCACCAGGTCCGCGGCGCGCGCGAGGTCGCCGCCGGCCATCGCGTGGCGAATCGCCTCGTGGCGATCGCCATCCCTCTCGTACCACTCGGTCGCCCGCCGATGCAGCTCCGCCACCTGTTCGGGCATCTCGTCCAGCAGGCGCGCCTGCAACACGTCGGCGAACAGGTGGTGGTACCGATACCACCGTCGCCGGTCGTCGAGGGGGATGAGGAACAGGTTTCCCCGATCGAGCGCCTCCAGCGTGGCCTTGCCACCCTCCTGTCCGGTGACGGTGTCGCACAGGGGGCCGCTCAGGCGGGCGAGGATGGACGTCTGGAGCAGGAAGCTCCGCACCCCGTCGGTCTGATGGTGCAGGACTTCCTCGACCAGGTAGTCGACGATGTACCGGTCGTCCCCGGTGAAGCCGGCGATGAAACCGGCGACGTCGTCGCGACCCTGCATCGACAGGGCGGCCAGTTGGAGGGCGGCGATCCAGCCTTCGGTCCGGCTCTCCAGCGCTGCGACATCGGGTGCCGTCAGCGCCAACCCCATCACCTCGTTGAAGTACGCGGCCGCCTCGTCAGGCGTGAAACGGAGGTCGGCGGCGCGGATCTCGGTCAGCTCGCCCCGCGCCCGGAGGCGGGCCAGCGGCAGCGCCGGGTCCGCGCGGGTCGTCATCACCAGGTGTACGTTGCCCGGCAGATGCTCGAGCATGAACGCCATGCCGACCTGGATCTGTGGCGCATCGATCGCGTGGTAATCGTCGAGCACCAGCACGATGTCCTGCGGCACCGCATTGAGCTCGTTGAGCAGGGGAGCCAGGACGGCTTCGATGGACGGCTCGTTCGACTCGAGGCGTGACGAGGCGCTTCCTCCGACCCCGGGCGCCGCCGTCTGCAGCGCGGCGATGACATGGGCCCAGAACACGACGGGATCGTTGTCGCTCGGTTCGAGTGACAGCCAGGCCGTGACCCATCCCTCGGCCGGAGCGGTCGCCAGCCATTCGGACAGGAGCGACGACTTGCCGAAGCCCACCGGGGCCGAGATGAGCGTCAGCGCGGACTGGGTCCCGCGACGCAGGCGCTCGGTCAGGAGCGGCCGCGGCACCATGCCACGTCGGCGTTTCGGGGCGTAGAACTTGGTGTCGAGCAGTGTGCCTGGGTTCCCCTGCGTGGTCATGGCGGTCGGCGTTGCGTCAAGCGTAGTAGCTGCGCCCTGACGCACGCAGGTCCTCGGCGACCGCCTCGACGGCCTTCCCGACCGAGGCGGCGTCGGTATCGCCCTTCACGAGGGCCTGGACCTGGTTGTCCATCTCGGTTTCGATCTCCGGCTCCCAGAGCCAGTTGAGTGGCGTGATGGCGCCCTCGAGCATCGGCAGGAACTCCCGCGCGACCTGGTCGTGGATCCCGGCGTTCGACTCGGGCAGCGGCGAGTAGGCCTGCAGGCCCTCGGTGACGGCCCGGTCCACCTCTGGCCGGCTCGCATACTCAAGGAATGCGTACACGCTGTCCCGGCTCACGGCGGCCGTGGCCGGCAGCGCGAAGCCGCCCCAGGCAAGGATGGAGCGGGCCGTCGACGCCCGATCGACAAGGGGGAGAGGAGCCACGTGCAGGTCGAACGCGACCGTCGGCGTGCCGGCCTGCAACGCCGCAAGGAGCCACGTGCCGTTGTACGTCATGGCTGCCTTTCCCTGCAGGAAGAGCAGCTGCATGGTCGCGTAGTCCGTGGCCCCGGACCCATCGAGCAGGACGCCCGAGGTGCGGAGATCGGCGATGGTCTGGAAGGCTTCCGTCCATTCGGGGCTGTCGTACCTGACGTGGCCCCTGATCGTGCTCTCGACGAAACCCAGCGGGTCGCCGGCACGCTCCGCGATCATCGGCAACAGCCATGTCACGAGCAGCGTATTGAAGGAGACGTCACCGCAACAGTGGACGAGCGGTGCCACACCGAGCGCCGAAAGTGGCTTCACCATCGCCTTGAGGTCGGCGATCGTCTTGGGGGCCTCAAGACCGGCCTGATCGAGCAACGCCTTGTTGTAGTACAAGCCGGTGGTCTGGACGCCCCTGCTCAGGGCGAGCGGGAAGGCCCGTGTCGTGCTCTCCCCGGGACCCCCCAGGTGGAACGATGGTGGCACTCTGGCGAGCACGCTAGCCAGCCTCGGGTCAGCCCCGAGGTCCGCCAGCAGGCCGTCACGTGCCCACGCTCGGACGAACAGGCCATCGAGCATCACCAGCCCGACCGGCTCGCCGGACTCCAGCGCGGCGCGCGCGAGCCGATCCCATTCAGGACCGAATCCGGGGATCGCCCGGATGTCCCACTCGATGCCAGGGTTCTGCGCCTTGAAGTCGTCATAGACCTTCTGCAGCGCCGGTTGGGCGCTCGGGTCGCCGCCTTCGGCCAGGACCGTGATGGCGCCAGACAGCGTCTCCGCGGTCGGACCTGCGGGCGGAGCCACGCTGGCGCTCGCACCCGGCGTGACGGATGCCGCCCCGGTTCCGCCCGGCGTGGCGCACGCAGCCAGGAGCGGCGCGACCATGCCACCGGCGGCGATCATGGCCCCGAGCTTCAGGACGTCCCGGCGACTCCGCAGCTGATCCCCGGGCGCTCGGTGCCCGGCTGGACCGCCGACTGGCTGGTCCAGACCGCTAGGCTGCTCCACGTTGACCATGCGCCTCGCAGACCCCAGAGCGTCTTCCCCGTCGGTGCCGTCGTAGAACGAGTATGGTTCGGCCGGTCGTATCCCGCTCGCGAGTCGTGATGCTCCAGGTCATTCGGGGCAGTGGCCGAGACAACCGCATCGGCCACTCTCACCGTGAACGCGCGATCGACCTCCTCTTCCTCCTGCCGGTCCTGGTGATCCTCGCCGGTTTCCTGTTCTACCCGCTTGTCTACGGCATCGTGCTCAGCCTGCATGACACCAAGGGCTTTACTCTCACGAACTTCGTCGGGCTCGACCACTACGCGCATGCGATCCTCGGCGACGCAGTCTTCCATCGAAGCCTGCTGAACACGTTCCTGTTCACCGGCGTGGCGGTCGTGCTCCTGACGGGGCTCGGACTGTCCCTTGCGGTCCTCGTCGCCGACACGAACCGCGGAACGAGGTTCTTCCAGTTCGTCTTCTTCGCGCCCTTCTTCCTTGCCCCAGTGGCGGTCGGTGCCGCCTGGAAATTCCTCCTTGCGCCGTACTTCGGAATGGCGGCGACGATCGGGTCGGCCCTCGGGTTCGACACCCTGACGATCGCGCCTCTGGCCGACCCCAACGTCGCGCTGTGGGCGATCATGGCGGCCTTCCTGTGGCGGTTCGCCGGCTTCAACATGATCGTGTACCTCGCGGCGATCAAGGCGCTCCCGCCCGAGTACTACGAGCACGCCGTTCTGGAAGGTGCCAGCAGGCTGCAGCAGTTCCGGCGGATCACGTGGCCGTTGCTGTGGCCACAGACGTTCGCCCTGGTGTTGCTGACGACCCTCGGGACCCTGCGCATCTTCGACATGGTCTGGGTCATGACCGCCGGCGGCCCGTCGCACGCCACCGAGACGGTCGCCACCGACGTCTACGCGACCGCCTTCCGGTCCCTCCAGGTCGGCTACGCACAGGCGATGGCGATGATCCTGCTGTTCGTCATCCTGCTGCTCGCGGTCGTGGAATACCGGATCCTCGACCGCCGCGCCGAGTCGGTGAGCTCGTGACCGGCCTGCCGCGCATCCGGTTGTCCACCGTGTTGCTCAGCGTTCTCGCCCTCATCTGGCTGTACCCGCTGGTCTGGACGCTGACGAATGCGATCAAGTCGAGCGCAGACATCTATCGCGCGCCGTGGGATGTGCCATGGCCGCCGGCCATCGGCAATCTCGGCGAAGCGTGGAGCCGCGGCCAGCTCGGCCTGGCGTTGACGAACTCCGTCTCTGTCACCGCGATGACCGTGGCCGTCGTCCTCGTGCTGTCGGTCACCGCCGCATATTCGCTCACGAGGCTTCGGCCGCCGGCCCGGGCCTTTCTCTTTCTGTTGGTGCTGGCTCCGTTGATCATCCCGACCGAAGTCCTCATCGTTCCGATGTTCTCGATCTTCAAGTCGCTCGGACTGATCAACAGCCTGCCCGGGCTCGCGGCCTACAACGTGGTCGGGACGGTGTCCTTCGCCACGGTCATCTTCACCGGATACTTCCGGACCATCCCCCAGGATGTCGTCGATGCCGCCCGGGTCGACGGTGCCGGGCGGGTCGACGTCCTGCTCAGGATCGTGATCCCGCTCGCGCGGCCCGGGATCGTGACCGTCGCGATCCTCGTCGCGGTGTTCACCTGGAACGACTTCGGTGGATCGCTCGTGCTCCTCCAGAAACCGGATGTCTTCACCGCGCCGCTCGCCCTGAGCCGGTTCTCGACGTTCTACGCGACGGACCAGGGCCTGACCTTCGCCGGGATGGCGATCGTGATCCTCCCGCCGCTGCTCCTCTTCCTCGTCCTGCAGCGCAGCTTCATTCGGGGGTTGACCGGAGGCGTCGCCCGTCCTTGAGTGACTCGTGGATGGTCGGCCACGAGCGGGCACACCTGAGGCAGATGGCGGGGATCGTCGAGACGCTCACCTGACCGCGATCGCCTGAGCGACGCTCCGAGACCAGGGCGTCGGGACCGTCACCTTCGTCATCGGCAGACTGTCCGCGCGCGGCACGACCAATTCACCGTAGAGTCGGGTCCATGGGTCACTCGAAGCGGCCGCCACGCCGTCCGCTCACGATCACCGAGGCGCAGGAGATCGCCGCGGACCTGCGACACGGACGGCGCGACCGGGTCGAGGATGTGCGGTTCCCCGAGGGCTTCCAGCTCCAGGTCGGGACCATGTACGGCGTGACATTCACGAATTGCCAGGTCTGGCTCACGCTCGGCGGCGGCATGTTCCGGGACGGCGTCATGGACGGCTGCCGGTTCCACGACGTCGATTTCGACCCGTTGACGGTGCGCCGGACGGACATGCGCGACAACGCCTTCGAACGGGTGACCTTCGGGCTCGAGGCGATGGGCGGGATCGACGACACCGAGATCGAGGGCGGCACGTTCACGGACTGCCGGCTGCTCGATTTCGGGTTCCGGAAGTCGACCCTGAACGGCGTCCGGATCGAGGCGGGGCGGATGGACCGGGTCCGCTTCGATGCCTGCACCTTCAGCGATGTCGCGGTCGCGAGTGCCCTCAAGGACGTGGACCTGCGTGACTGCGCGTTCGATCGGACCGACCTGTCGGCGTCCGATGTCATCGACGTGACCCTGTCCACGTGGCGCTCGACCGACCTCCGGCTGCCCGGGCGGCGGACGGGCTTCTTCGTGACCCCCGGGGCAGTGAGCGAGGTCCTGTCGACGATGCTGGCCGAGCTGGGTGTCCCGTTCCGCGACGCTGTCTTCGCCGGCGTGGTCATGGCCGGCTTCGACCTCGTCGCCGTGTCCGAGCGGTTCTTCATGAACGCCCTGGGGGCCGATCCGCGTGAAGCCTCGATCCTCGTGGACGCCCTGTTCCCGCATCGTGTCGAGGGGCTCGACCGGACCGGACCACAGGCGGGCCCCGTCGAGCGGCGGTCAACCCTGTAGGCTGTCGCTCCATGTCGTCCCACAGCGAGATCAGTTGCGAGGGACAGCCATGATCGAGACGGCCGATGTCATCGTCGTCGGCGCCGGGGTCCAGGGCGCGAGTCTGGCCTTCCATCTGGCGAAGCGCGGGACGCGCGTCCTCGTGCTCGAGCGCGAGACGGTCGCGGCCGGCGCGACGGGTCGCTCGTCGGGTTTCGTCCGGATGCACTACGACTTGGCCACCGACGCCCGACTGGCCTGGGCGTCCTTCCCGTACTTCCAGGATTGGGCCGGCATGGTCGGCCACGGCGATTGCGGGTTCGTCCGGACGGGCTTCCTCCAGATCATGCCGGACGACTTCGCGGACAATCTGCGGGCGAATGTCGCGATGCAGCAGGCGATCGGCATCGAGACCGGGCTGGTCGGCCGATCGGACGTGGCCGACCTCGTGCCGGGCGTGGTCACCGACGATTTCAGCCTGGCCGTCTACGAACCACTGTCCGGCTACGCCGATCCGTCCGGCACCGCGTCCGGGTTCCTTGCCGCGGCCCGGGCGCTCGGCGCCCGCGTCGTGCAGGACTGTCCCGCCACGGGCTTCGTCCTCGACGGCGAACGGGTCGCCGGCGTCGAAACGGTCAGGGGCAGGTTCGGTGCACCGGTCGTGGTCGATGCCGCCGGGGCGTGGGCGGCCTCACTCGCCACGACGATCGGGGTCGACGTCCCGGTCGAGGCGTGGCGGCACGAGACGGCGTACTTCGGGTTGCCCGCCGGCCATGGGTCGGACTTTCCGATCGTCATCGACGAGATCAACGAGGCCTACTTCCGCCCCGAAGGGAGCGAGATGATGCTCGTCGGTCTCGAGGGTGGCAACGAGGTGGGCGGCAGTCCCGACCGGCCGCTGGCGGGGCTGCGACCGGACCTGGTCGAGGAGATGGTCCGTCGCGTCTGCGCCCGGGTGCCCTGGATGGCGGACGGCACCCTCCGGACCGGTCACGGCGGGCAGGACGGCATCACGCCCGACCAGCACGGCATCCTTGGCCGGGCCGGTCCCGACGGGTTCTACCTCGCCTGCGGGTTCTCGGGGACCGGGTTCAAGACGGCGCCCGCGATCGGTCGCTGCCTGGCCGAGCTCATCCTCGACGGTGCCTCGACGACGGTGGACATCTCCGGCTATTCGGTCGAGCGGTTCGCAGCGGGACGCCCGCTCGTCGGCGAGCACCCGTACCGGCAGCTCTGGCACTGATGGCGGCCGCCGATGCTCCGCGCATTTCGAGACGTGCCCGGCTGGAGGACTTGCTCGCGCGCGAGGACGACTTCGGGATCGTCCTGATCCTGATCCTGCTGACCATCATCTCGCTCGCGGCAGCCTCCGGCGCCATCGGTCAATTCGTCACCGTCGCCCTGTCTGGTGGGACGTTGCTGTTCGTCCTCCACACCGCCGGCGCGCGCCGGCGCAGCTTCCGGACCGCGGCGGTGGTCGTCACGGCCGCGGTCCTCGGGACGGCTGCGGCGGTCGTCCTCGGCGACTCCGAAGTCGGCAGAACGGCGGCCAGCCTCGTCGGCCTCCTGCTGGCGATCGTCGCTCCGCTGGTCATCCTGCGTCGGATCCTGACCAGTCCGACGATCACCCTGCGCCTCGTCCTCGGCGCGCTGGCCATCTACCTCTTGTTCGGACTGGCGTATGCCTATCTGTTCCCACTCATCGCGACGCTCACCCACGCCCCCTTCTTCGTCCAGACGGCGACGCCCGAGTCGATCGACTATGCCTACTTCAGCTACACGACCCTCGCCACGATCGGCTACGGCGACTTCACCGCGGCGACCAGTGTCGGCCGGATGGTCGCGGTGTCGGAGGGCCTCGTCGGCCAGCTGTTCCTCGTCTCGGCGGTCGCGCTGCTCGTCGGGAACATCGGCCGGACGATCCGACCCGTCCCGCCTGCCGACGCGCCATCGGTGTCGCCGGCCGCCAACGAGGTCATTCGGCCAGGACGATGACCGAGTCGCGCTCGCCGAGCGTCAGGCGCTCCGACTTCGGCGGGTTGATGGTCACGCCCTGGTCGCCGGCCGATGCGCCACGGGCGGCGACCCGGCGATAGCCGATCGCTACCTCGCCCCGCCGCCGCGCCGACGCAACGACGGTCGCGAACGTGACCTCGACCCCGGGCGCGATGTAGTCCGCGGCACGCCGCAGGTAGATCTCTGAGCCGTCCTGGTCGAACAGGTCGGCGAAGACCGCGTTGAGGTGGGCATTCTCCGCGACCTGGGCCATGAGCAGGCTGACCAGGCGCGCGCTCACGATGAAGTCGTCGGCGTGGGTGACCTCGGCCAGCGCCCGATTGCGCAGGTCGAGCATCTCGGACACGATCGAGAAGTCGAGCCCGCTGCGATCCTCCATGTCGCGCAGGTGCAGGAGCGTGATGATCGTCCGCGAATCGGCCCGCTGCGTCTCCAGGTCGTCCGAGTAGCACAAGACCACGATGTGGTCGAACGACGGGACGTCGAGTCGGTCCAGGACCGACCGGCTTGTGGTGTCGGCACGGATGAACCGGATCGACTGGTTGGCGATGGCCGGCCGGAGGTCGGCGAGCGACACGTCGGCCCCCGTCGTGTCCGCGACCACGATGGTCTCTGAACCGGCGGCGACGTACCCATCGAGCTCGCGGATGATGGTCGGCGCCCGGCGGTTCCAACCGAGCACGAGGGTGCGTTCGGGCGCGGGCGGCGCGGGCTCGACCGTCCGGATCGCGGTCTCATCCACCTCCGCCGCCGTGCTCCCGAGTCGCACCGTATCGTCGTCCTCGCTGACGACGATGACCTCGTCGCCGGCGGCGATGATCGTGTCCATCGGCGGATTCAGCTTCGGGGCGCCCCCGGCGGGTCGCAGCCCGATGAGCGCGGAGTCCTCGAATGCGAGGAGCGCCTCACCGAACGTCCGACCGGCGAGCTCGGGCACGGTCGCGAAGTAGATCTCGTCCCCGTCGAAGTCGAGCAGCTCGGTGTAGACGATCGACAGGCCGGCCTGCCGGCAGGTCTGGGCGGTGATGCGGGCGATCAGGTCGCCGGCCAGGATCAGCTGGGCCTCGGTCCCGCCGACCAGCCGGGCGACGTCGAGGTTGTCCGGGTCGTGGAGCTCGGCCACGATGTGGTACGGCTCGGGCCGGCGACGGGGATGGTTGGTCACCGCGAGCATGGTCTTGATGACGTCGGCGTCGGGGTCGTCGGTCTCGGGCGACAGGATGACGATCGCGCGCGAAGTCTCGAGCCGGGCGATCTCGAGGTCGTCGATGTCCATCGGCGCGCCCGTCCGGCAGATGACGGAGGTCCTGCCCGTGTTCGGGAGACGTGACCGGATGTCATCGTCCATGTCGCCCTTGTCGCGGTCGGCCAGGATGACGATGGCGCTCTTTGGCTGGTTGGCGTTGGCCGTGACCAGTTCGGAGACGACCGTGTAGATCTCCTGGGACCAGCCCAGGATGACGGTGTGGCCGGACTCGACCACCCGCGACCGGCCCTTGCGCAGCGAGTCGAGCTTGCCCTCGAGCCCGGTGTTGATGATGCCGATGAGCGCGCTGATGAGGAAGATGCCGAAGAGGGTGATGCCGAGCATGCCGAGCAGGAACCCGAACGAGCCCGTGTCGCCGCCCATCGTGCCCGGGTCGAGCGTGCGCATCAGACTGTTCCACAGCAGGTCGGTGATCCCGACGCCGTCGGAGTTGAAGACGAAGTACACGAAGATCGTGATGAGGATGACGCCGATCGCCGCCACCACGAACAGCCCGAGGATCAGCGCGATCGTCCCGCGTGCCATGAAGTTGTCGAAGGCATAGCGGAGGCGTTCAGCGCGGGAGGGTCTGTTCACGCGGACCTCATGGTTCGGGGCTTCGGCCGACGCGCGGCAGCGTAGCCGACCCATGGTGGCCGCTGCCGGTCAACTCGGCCGGCGATTTCTGAGAATCGGCGTCACGGTCCGCGACGACCGCCCGTCACAGGTTCGACGAGCACGCTCCTCCGCGTCGAAGCCCCCGGTTCCTCCCCCGGGGGCTTCTTCGTGTCTCGGGTGTTCAGCGCGCAGTCGCTGCGGCGTCAGCCTTCGCCGGCCAGCCGGCGAAGGACGGTCGGCAGGATCCCGCCGCCGAGGTAGTACTCGACGTCGATCGGGCCGTCGAGTCGGGCGATCGCGCTGAACCGGCGCTCGGTCCCATCGTCGGCGCTCGCTGTCACGGTCACGGTCTGGCGCGGCATCGGGCCGTCCTCGAGACCGCTCACGGTCAGGCGCTCACGGCCGGTCAGACCCAGCGACGCGGCGGACTCGCCGGCCACGAACTGGAGCGGCAGGATGCCCATCCCGACGAGGTTCGATCGGTGGATGCGTTCGTAGCTCTCGGCCAGGACCATCCGGACGCCGAGCAGGGCAGGCCCCTTGGCCGCCCAGTCGCGCGACGATCCCGAGCCGTACTCCCGCCCGGCGATGATCGCCGTGGCGATGCCCTCGGCGGCATAGCGCACCGCGGTGTCGAAGATGAAGCCCTCCTCACCGTCGGGCAGATGGACCGTGTACGGACCCTCCTTGCCCTCGACCATCCGGTTGCGCAGGCGGATGTTGGCGAACGTGCCGCGCATCATCACCTCGTGGTGTCCGCGCCGGGCGCCATACGAGTTGAAGTCGAGCGGCGCGATGCCGTGCTGCTGGAGCCACTGCCCGGCGGGCGACCATGGGGCGATCGAGCCGGCGGGGGAGATGTGGTCGGTGGTCACGGAATCGCCGAGCACCGCCAGGACACGCAGGCCCGACAGATCCGGCACGGTCCCGCTGCGCACCCCGACGTCGTCGACGAACGGCGGTCGGGCGACATAGGTGGACTCGCCGTCCCAGGCGTAGCGGTCGCCCGACGGGATCGGCAGGGCCCGCCAGCGGTCATCGCCATCGAAGACAGTGGCGTAGGTCCGCCGGAAGAGCTCCGGGTCGATCGACGACCCGATGACCGCCCGGATCTCGGCCGGATCCGGCCACAGGTCGGCGAGGAAGACGGGCTGCCCGTCGGATCCGTGGCCGAGCGGCTCGGTGGTGAGGTCGATATCGACCCGGCCGGCCAACGCGAAGGCGACGACCAGCGGCGGTGAGGCGAGATAGCTTGCCCGCGCGAGCGGGTGGATCCGGCCCTCGAAGTTGCGGTTGCCCGACAGGACGGCGGCAACGACCAGGTCGTTGGCCTCGATGGCGGTCGCGACCGCCTCGTCGAGCGGGCCGGAATTGCCGATGCAGGTCGTGCAGCCGTAGCCGGCCAGGGCGAACCCGAGCGCCTCCAGCGGGGCCATCAGGCCGGCCGCCTCGAGATAGCCGGTGACGGCACGCGAGCCGGGTGCGAGCGACGTCTTCACCGTCGGGCCGACGGTCAGCCCGCGGGCGACCGCGTTCCGGGCGAGGAGCCCGGCACCGACCATCACGGTCGGGTTGGACGTGTTGGTGCAGGACGTGATCGCGGCGATGGCCACCGAGCCGTGGCGGACGATGGCAGCCGAATCGCCCAGCTCGATGGCGACCCCGCCGTTGTCGGTCGCGCCGGTCGTGCCACCTTCGTCGGTCAGCCGGCCGAGGTCCTCGCGCGTGTCGGCCGACGGCGCCGTGACCGGGAAGGCCGCGTGGAAGTCGGCGGGCAGGCCGGGCAGCTCGACGCGATCCTGTGGCCGGCGCGGCCCGGCGACCGATGGCGCCACGCTCGCGAGGTCCAGCTCGACAAGCTCGTCGAAGACCGGCCCGTCACCCGGTTCGCGCCACAGCCCCTGCGCCTTGGCATAGGCCTCGACCAGCGCCACCCGCTCGGGCGACCGACCCGTCAGCCGGAGGTAGGTCAGCGTCTCGTCGTCGATCGGGAAGAGCGTGGCGGTCGCACCGAACTCCGGGCTCATGTTGCTGATGGTCGTCCGGTCGGCCAATGCCAGGGTGGCGAGGCCGTCGCCGGCGAACTCGACGAACGACCCGACGACGCCGTGGGCGCGGAGCATCTCGGTGACGACCAGGACGAGGTCGGTCGCGGTCGACCCGCGCGGCAGCGCTCCGTGCAGACGGACGCCGACGACGTGGGGCATCGGCTGGTACAGCGGCTGGCCGAGCAGGACCGCCTCCGCTTCGATGCCCCCGACGCCATACCCGAGCACGCCGAGGCCGTTGACCATCGTCGTATGCGAGTCGGTCCCGACGACCGTGTCGGGGAAGGCGACACGGCTGCCCGCACCGTCCTTGCGGTCGGCCACGACCGTGGCCAGGAACTCCAGGTTGACCTGGTGGATGATGCCCGTCCCGGGTGGGACGACGCGCAGGTCGCGGAAGGCGGTCTGGGCCCAGCGCAGGAGCTGATAGCGCTCGCCGTTGCGCTCGTACTCGCGCTCGACGTTGTAGGCGAACGCCCCGGGCGTGCCGAATTGGTCGATCTGGACCGAGTGGTCGATGACGAGGTCGGCCGGGACGAGCGGATTGACCAGCGCCGGATCCCCACCGAGCTCGGCCATCGCGTCGCGCATGACCGCCAGGTCGACCACCGCAGGGACCCCGGTGAAGTCCTGGAGGAGGACCCGGGCGGGCATGAACGGGATCTCGGCCTCGGCCGGCCGGCCCGGCCGCCAGGCCAGCAGGGTCTCGACATCCTCCGCACGGACGGCCGGCCCGCCGGCATGGCGCAGCAGGTTCTCCAGCAGGACCTTGATCGTCACCGGCAGCGTCGCAAGGTCGATGCGGTCGGCGACCGCATCGAGCCGATAAAGGTCGGGCAGCCCCGGTCCCAGGCTGGCGCGCGCGCCAAAGGGATCAGGGATACGGGTCGGGGTCGTCATGAACGCGCCTCCTTCGTCGACCGCGCCAGTGCGCGGGGTCAGTCGGCGCCGGGCGGGTGCGCCCACCCCGGGTCGAAGTTCGCGGCCAGTATACGGCGGGCGGTCGTGGGTCGCCCGTCGGCCCGGACCGGCTCGCTACACTCGACGGGTGCTGCCTGACGACCCGACGATGATCCCGAACCGCGCCAGATGAGGGCGTGGGGCGACCTGCCGGGCGACGACCCGGCACGCGATCGGGCCGAGACCGAGGCGGCCATCGAGGCGGCCGGGATCGACCTCGACCCGGTCCCTCCGGGCTCACATCGGCACGGCGACCAGACGCACCCGAGCGATCACGCCCATCCCCACGCGCACTCCGGCCCGGGCGAGCCGCCGGTCATCGGCATCGTCGGTGCCGGCGCCGTCGGGACGGCCCTCGGCGTCGCGCTGGGTCGGGCCGGCTGGCCGATCCACGCCGTCGCCAGCCGGGACCCCGGGCGCCGTGAGCGTTTCCGTGCGCTGGTCGATGTCGACCGGGTCTTCGTCGACCCGGAACCGATCCTCGACGAGGTCGAGCTGATCATCCTGGCCGTGCCCGACGACGCCGTTGCGCCGCTGGCCGCCTCGCTCCGGATGTACAGCGGCCAGGCGATGATCCACACCAGCGGGGCGCTGGGCGCCGAGGTCCTCGCGCCGGCCATGGCCGCCGGCACGCAGATCGGCGCGTTCCACCCGCTGGTCGCCTTCGCCGACACGGAACGGGCCGTCGCGGCCCTCCACGGCGCGACAGTCGCCATCGAGGGCGACGATCAGCTGGCCGCCCTGCTGGCCGACATGGCCGAGGCGATCGGGAGCATCCCGGTCCGCCTGGCGCCGGGATCGAAGTCGGCCTATCACGCGGCTGCCGTCCTCGCGGCCGGCGGGTTCGTGGCCCTGCTCGACGCCATCGCCGAGCTCGGCCGGGTGGCCGGCCTCGACGAGGCCGGATCGCTGGCGATCTACGGGCCGCTCATCGAGGGGACGCTCGGCAACGCCCGTGCGCTCGGCATCCGAGCCGCCCTGACCGGCCCGATGACCCGCGGCGACAGCGGCACCCTCCGGACCCATCTCGACACGCTGCGCGCCTTCGCCCCCGGAGTCCTCGACCTCTACGTCGCGGCCGCGGTCCGCGAGGTCGCCCTGGCCGAAGCCCGGGGCGCGCTGGCACCGGAGGACGCGACGAAGATGCGGGAAGTGCTCGGGTCGGCCTTGCGCGGTGGCCCCGAACCGGTACCATAGCCTCCCATGGATCACAGCATCGCGGCCAAGTACGCGGCCCGCCCGGCGGCCCGATTCGTCCGCCCCTCGACCCGCGACAGGCAGCGCCGTCTGGGCCTCCGGCCGTCCGGCACGTTCCAGGCGCCCGGCACGCGAACCACCACCCTGCGCGGCCCGGAGGTCGCCTCGCGAGCGCGGCTCCGAGCCAGTTGGCGCGCCATCCAGCCGGCGGTCGCCCGGCGGACCCCCAGCGGTCTCCCGCGGCCGTCGGTCACCATGGAGTGGGCCAGGTCCGGGCAACCCGGGATGGTCCGCCGCCCGGGCGCGACGTCGGCGCCGTGGCGCGGCTGAGGACCTCGACCGCCACCTCTGCCGGCGGCATCGTCGTCCGCTACGAGTCGGGCCAGCCGTGGCTCGTCGTCGGCAGCCGCCGGCGCGAACGCGACGGTCGCACCTGGACCCTCCCCAAGGGAACCCCGAACCAGGGCGAGAGCCGCGAGCAGACCGCCCTCCGCGAGGTCCAGGAGGAGACCGGGCTCGAGGTCCGGATCACCGGTGAGCTCGATTCGATCGAGTACTGGTTCGTCCAGTCGGGAACGCGCATCCACAAGACCGTCCACTACTTCCTGATGGAGCCGGTCGGTGGCGAGCTGGCCGACCACGATCACGAGTTCGACGAGGTCCGCTGGATCGCCTTCGATTCGGCCGCGACGATGCTGACGTTCGAGACCGAGCGCGTTCTCGTCGCCAAGGCGGCGGGCCTGCTGACCGGCGCTGGCCGAGCCGGTGCCGCCTCGTGACCGACCCCGTCGAGGCGCCCGTCCACCTGACCCCGCTGACCGACGCGCATCGCACGCTGGGCGCCCGTCTCATCGAGTTCGGCGGTTGGCTGATGCCGGTCCAGTACGGCTCCATCATCGACGAGCACAAGACCGTCCGGACGACGGTCGGCCTGTTCGACCTGTCGCACATGGGCGAGCTCTACGTCGAGGGGCCGGAGGCCGGACCGGCGCTGGCCGCCGCGCTGATCTCGGACCCGCCGAGCCTCGCCATCGGTCGGGCGCACTACTCGATGATGTGCACCGAGGACGGCGGGATCATCGACGACCTCATCGTCTATCGGCTCGGCGAGACACGCTTCCTCGTGGTCGCCAATGCCGGCAATGCGGCGATCGTCTCGGACGCGCTGGCCGAGCGCCTCGAGGGCGCCCGGGCCATCCTCGACGACCGGTCGCTGGCGACCGGGCTGCTCGCCGTCCAGGGACCCTCGGCGGCCGCGGTCCTCGCGCCGCTGACTGATACCGACCTGTCCGGCCTCCGCTATTACGCGGCGACCGAGGCGACCGTGGCCGGCATCCCCGGGCTGGTCGCCCGGACCGGCTACACCGGCGAGGATGGGTTCGAGGTGTTCGTCGACACCGACCGGACCGAGGAGCTGTGGGCGGCGCTGCTGCCCGCGGTCCAGGCAGCCGGTGGGGGCCCGATCGGGCTCGGCGCGCGCGACACGCTTCGGTTGGAGGCGGGCATGCCCCTGTATGGCAATGAGCTCGACCTCGAGACCAACCCGTACGAAGCCGGTCTCGGCCGGGTCGTGAAGCTCGGCAAACCCGGCGACTTCATCGGTCGCGCGGCACTCGAGCGGGTCGCCCGCGACGGTCCGGCGCGACGGCTGGTCGGCCTCGTCGTCGAAGGCCGCGGGATCGCCCGGCACGGCTACCCGGTCCACGCCGGCGAGCGGCGGTCCGGCGTGGTCACCAGCGGGACGCAGTCACCGACGCTCGGCGTCCCCATCGCGATGGCGTACGTCGCACCGACCGACGCCGAGCCGGGTACCGTTGTCGACATCGAGATCCGAGAGGCGCGGATCCCGGCACGGGTGGTGACCCTGCCGTTCTACAGGAGGGACAGCTGATCCGATGGTGCCCACCGACCTCCGCTACACGAACGATCACGAGTGGGTCCGCGTCGATGGCGACGAGGCGACCATCGGGATCACCGCCTACGCCGCCGACCAGCTCGGCGACATCGTCTTCGTCGAACTGCCGGATGCGGGTCGGACCGTGACCCAGGCGGCGACCTTCGGGGTGGTCGAGTCGGTCAAGGCCGTCAGCGACCTGTATGCGCCGGTGAGCGGCGACGTCGTCGAGGCGAACGGCGAGCTCGGCGCCAACCCCGAGCTCGTCAACAGCGATCCCTACGGCCACGGCTGGATGATCCGGATCACCGTCGCCGATCCGGCCCAGCTGGACGGCCTGCTCGATCCGGACGCCTACGACGCGCTCATCGCCGCCGGCTGATCGGACAGCCCGATGCCGTACGGACCACATACCGCCGATGACCGCCAGCGGATGCTGGCGGCGCTCGGGCTCACCTCGGTCGACCAGCTGTTCGAGGACATCCCGGTCGCCCTTCGAGCCTCGCGCCTCGACCTTCCGGAGCCCGAACCGGAGCTCGAGCTCGCCGCCCGCCTGACCGGCCTGGCCGCCCGCAACCGGACCGACCTCGCGTCCTTCCTGGGGGCCGGCGTCTACCGGCACTGGAGCCCGCCGGCGGTCGACCAGCTCCTCCTCCGCAGCGAGTGGTACACGGCCTACACGCCATATCAGCCGGAGATCAGCCAGGGGACGCTCCAGAGCATCTACGAGTACGAGTCGCTGCTCGCCGAGCTGGTCGACCTCGACGTCGTGTCGGCCTCCCACTACGACGGGGCTGCTGCGACGGCCGAAGCAGCGCTGATGACCTGCCGCGCGACCCGGCGCGAACGAGTCCTCATCTCGCGCGGCGTCCATCCGCACTATCGGGCGACGACCAGGACCTACTTCGAAGGCGGACTCGACCTCGAGGAGATCCCCCTCGTCGCCGACGGCGAGGCGGCCGGCACGACAGACCTGGCGGCGCTCGAACGGATGCTGGCCGACCCTGATCGTCCGGTCGCGGGCGTCATCGCCGCCCAGCCCGACTTCCTCGGTCTGCTCGAGCCGATGCCCGAGATCGGGCGCCTCGCCCACGCTGCCGGTGCCCTGTTCGTGGCCGTCGTCGAACCAGTCAGCCTGGCCGTCCTGGCACCTCCGGGAGCCTATGGCGCCGACATCGCGGCCGGCGAGGGCCAGCCGCTCGGGATCGCGCCGCAGTACGGCGGGCCATATCTCGGGATCCTCGCCTCGACCGATGCGCTCGTCCGGCAGATCCCCGGGCGCCTCGTCGGGATGACCACCGACCTCGACGGCAAACGGGCGTTCGTGATGACCATGCGTGCGCGCGAGCAGGACATCCGGCGCGACAAGGCGGCCAGCAACATCTGCACGAACCAGGCGCTGCTCGCCCTCGCCGCGTCCATCTACCTCGCGACGATCGGCCCGCATGGCCTGCGCGACGTGGCCGCCCTGGGCGCCTCACGTGCGACCGAGCTGGAGTCGGCACTTGCCGCCGTGGGCGCCCCGCGGATGCACCCGGGGCCATATCTCAACGAGTTCGTCATCCGCGTGCCCGACGCCCGGACGGTCCATCGACGCCTCATCGAGGCCGGGATCCTGGCGGGTCTCGTCCTGGCCGACGCCGAACCCGACGATCCGACCCTCGCTGAGGGCCTGCTGGTCTGCGCGACGGAGGTGACCACGTCCGACGAGATCGTCCGGTTCGCCGGCGCGCTCTCCGCCGTCCTCGGACACCACGACATCCCGGTCGCCGCGGAGGCCGTTCGATGAGCGTCACCGGCGAGCGTCTCCAACCGACCATCTTCGAGCGCGGCCGGCCCGGCCGCGGCGGCGGCAAGATCCCGCATCCACCCAAGGACGCCCTCGACCGGCTGCCGGCCGATGCGCGACGGACCAGCCCGCCCGCCCTGCCGGAGATGAACGAGCCCGACGTCGTCCGCCATTACGTGAACCTGTCACAGCTCAATTACGCGGTCGACACGGGCTTCTACCCGCTCGGCTCGTGCACCATGAAATTCAACCCGAAGCTCAACGAGTGGGCTGCCCGCCTGCCGGGCTTCGCGAACCTCCATCCGATGGCGCCCGACGAGGTCGCCCAGGGAACGCTGCAGCTGCTCTGGGAGCTCGAGCGCGCCCTCGCCGAGATCTCCGGGATGCGCGCCGTGACACTCCAGCCAGCGGCCGGGGCCCAGGGCGAGCTGACCGGGATCCTGATGATCCGCGAGCACCACCGGGCGACCGGCCAGGCCCACCGCGACGAGGTGCTCGTCCCGGATTCCAGCCACGGAACCAACCCGGCCACGGCCTCGATGGCCGGCTATCGCACGATCACCATCCCGTCGGCGGCCGACGGCGGTGTCGATCTCGACGCCTTCCGGGCGGCGCTCGGGCCGAAGACCGCGGCCGTGATGATCACCAACCCATCCACGCTCGGCCTGTTCGAGGCGCGCATCGGCGAGCTGCTCGACGCGGTCCATGCGGCGGGTGCCCTGGCCTACATGGACGGCGCGAACCTCAACGCCATCCTCGGCCGGTTCAAGCCCGGCGAGGCCGGCTTCGACGTCATGCACTTCAACGTGCACAAGACCTTTTCGACGCCGCACGGTGGCGGTGGACCGGGCGCCGGGCCGGTCGGGGTGGGGGAGACCCTCACGCCGTACCTCCCCTCGCCGCGGGTCCTGCGCGAAGACGACGGGTCGTTCCGGCTCGAGCGGCCGGGCGAGCGACCGACGACCATCGGACGACTCCGCAGCTTCGTCGGCAACACCGGGGTCCTCGTGCGCGCGTATGCCTATATCCGGGCGCACGGCGGATCCGGCTTGTGCGAGGTCAGCGATGACGCGGTCCTCGCTGCCAACTACCTCAAACATCGGCTGGCGGAGGCCTACGACATCCCGTACGACCGCGCCTGCAAGCACGAGTTCGTGGCGTCGGCGGCGACCATCAAGAAGCGGACCGGGGTCCGTACCCTCGACATCGCCAAGCGGCTCATCGACTACGGCTATCACCCACCGACGATCTACTTCCCGCTCATCGTCGAGGAGGGCATGCTCATCGAGCCGACCGAGACCGAATCGGTCGAGACACTCGATGCCTTCGCCGACGCGCTGATCGCCATCGCGGGCGAGGCGGACATCTCTCCGGACGTCGTCCTGGGGGCACCGCACACGGCTCCGGTGCGCCGCCTGGACGAGGCCACGGCGGCTCGCCAGCCGAACCTCCGCTGGCGCCCGATGAGCGGCGCGGAGACGCCGTGTCCCGATTGAATCGGCCCGTCTTCCAGCCAACCGAACGCTCGTTAGGCTGGAAGTTGACAGTGCCTCGTGCGCTGTAGATAGTACCGGCAGCGCACCGACCCGATCCGTGCTGCCGCTGCTGCTCGCCTGTCGACCGTTTCGAGCGGGAGGTTCGACCCGGAGGCCAGGCAAAGCGATGCGACGTTGAAAGGCGGGGATCGGGCCGCGGTAGCGGGAGTCATCGGGTAAGTCACCCGTTCGGAGGAGAATCCATGCAGAAACGACTCTTTGGCATCTTGGCCAGCATCGCCGTCATCGCGGCGGCATGCGGCGGTGCCACGACCTCGTCGGCGCCGCCGCCGGCGTCGACCGCTCCCGGACAGTCCGCGGCCCCGGTGGTGACACCGGCCCCGAGCGTGTCCGATCTCGCGACCGACCAGATCCTTCACATCGACCTCGGTCAGGAGCCCCCGACCCTCGACCCGAACAAGGCGCAGGACTCGACCTCGATCGCCGTCCTCCACGCCCTGAACCGCGGCCTCGTCTTCTTCGACAAGGACCTCAAGGTCGTCCCGGAGCTTGCACAGGCCCTGCCGACCGTGTCGGCTGACGCCAAGACCCTGACCTTCACCCTGAAGGACGGACTCAAGTACAGCAACGGCGACCCGATCGTCGCCGGTGACTTCGTGTACGGCATCAAGCGGACGATCGATCCTCGAACCGCCGCTCCGTACGCCTATGTCCTGTGCGAGATCGCCGGTGCCGATGCGCTCCTCGGCGCGGCCAATGGCTGCGGCGACAAGACCGCCCCGACGACGGATGCCGACATCGAAGCGGCCCTGAAGAACGTCGGCGTCTCCGCTCCCGACGACAAGACCGTCGTGGTCACACTGTCGAAGGCCGCCACGTACTTCACGAGCGTTCTGGCTCTGTGGATCGCGGTCCCGGTCGAGAAGAAGTGGATCACCAGCCCGAACCCGACCGAAGCCGCCAACTATGTCGGCTCCGGCCCGTTCATCCTCGACAAGTGGGCTCACAACAGCCAGATCGTCCTCAAGCCGAACCCGAACTGGTCCGGCGACGTCAAGCCGACCCTGACCGAGATCGACATGTCCATGACCGCTGAACCGGCCCAGGGCCAGGCGGCGTTCGAAGCCGGCGAGCTCGACATGGTCCTCACCCCGAGCGAAGACATCCAGCGCGTCAAGGCCGACCCGACGCTCGGTCCGTTGGTCGTCGACATCCCGACGCTCGCGATCACCTATTACACCTACAACAACAAGACCGGCCCCACGGCCAACAAGGACTTCCGCATCGCGCTGACCCAGGCGATCGACAAGAAGGCCTTCATCGATGCGACCTTCGCCGGCATCGGCCAGCCCGCCAACAGCTTCGTGATGCCGGGCATCCCGGGCTACCAGGCTGACCTGGATCCGTACCCGTACGACCTCGCGTCGGCCAAGCAGCACATGGATACCGCCCTGGCAGCCCTCGGCGTCAAGGACGCCGCGGCACTCGGCAAGCTGAAGTTCGGCTTCAACTCCGGCGCCGGCCACGAGCCGCGTGTCGCATTCCTCGCCGAGGCCTGGCGACAGGCGTTCGGTCTGGAGACCGAGCAGATCGGCAGCGACTTCTCCGTCTTCCTGCAGCAGCGGACGGCCGGTGAGTACACCATCGCTCGCGACGGCTGGGGCGCCGACTATCCGCACGCGAACAACCAGCTCGGTCTGTTCGTCTGCGGCGGCGGCAACAACGACATCCAGTACTGCAACCCGGACTTCGACAAGCTGATGGCGCAGGCCGCCGGCGAGGCGGACCAGGCCAAGCAGGTGGATCTCTACAACCAGGCACAGACCATCCTCTTCAACGACGCGGCGATGCTGCCGCTTCGCTTCGGGCTGACGACCTACGAGGTCCAGCCGTACGTCGGTGGTCTCAACGTCACCCCGTCCGACGCACAGCTGCCGGGCGACCTGTTCTACGAGACCATCCAGATGAAGAAGCGCTGATCGCCCTCGGCGACCAGCGCCGGTGGGCCGGCCGCAAGGCCGGCCCACCGTGTTTCCTCTCCCAGGCGAACGAACCGACTAGCTGAGAGATACCGTGATCACATACATCGGCCGGCGCTTCCTGTGGATCATCCCGGTCCTGTTCACGGTTTCGGTCATCACCTTCTTCCTGATGCATGCCGTCCCGGGCGGACCCTGGGACCGTGAGAAGCATCTGCCCAAGGGCACCCAGGACCGGCTGAACGCCCAGTACGGGCTTGATCAGCCGCTCTACGTCCAGTACATCAGCTGGGCCGGCGCGTTCATCCAGGGCGACTTCGGGCCGTCCTACCGGTTCCAGGACCGGCGCGTCAACGACATCGTCGCCGATGGCATCTGGACCACGGTCCAGCTCGGCATCATGGCCTTCATCCTCTCGGTCGCGGTCGGGATCCCACTCGGGATCTTCGCGGCACTCGGCCACAACCGTGGTCCGGACTACCTCGCCACCAGCATCTCGATCGTCGGCATCGCCACGCCCGTCTTCGTCATCGCGATCCTGCTGATCGTGTTCTTCTCGGTCCAGTTAGGTTGGTTCCCGACCGGTGGCTGGAAAGGTCCGCAGTACTGGGTGCTGCCGACCATCGCCCTGGCCGGCTTTCCGATCGCGATCATCGCCCGGTACACGCGAGCCTCGATGCTCGAGGTGACGCGCAAGGACTACATCCGGACGGCCCAGAGCAAGGGCCTCAAGGACCAGGCGGTCGTGACCCGCCACATGATCCGCAACGCGCTGATCCCGGTCGTCACGATCCTCGGTCCGACGCTGGCCTTCCTGGTGACCGGTTCGTTCATCATCGAGCGGATCTTCGGCATCCCGGGCATCGGCCAGTTCTATATCACGGCGATCTCGACCCGCGACTACAGCCTGCTCATGGCGATGACGATGCTGTATGCCTTCGCCGTCGCGTTCCTCAACGTCGTGGTCGATGTGCTGTATGCCTACATCGACCCACGGATCCGGTACAGCTAGGAGCGCGGCGAGATGGCGACGAACACCACCGCGGTCCCGGCCAAGGCGGCCAAGCCGGTCGAGGCCGCCGGACCGTGGCGCGAGGCCTTCGGGCGACTGATCCGGAACAAGCTGGCCGTGGTCGGCCTGTTCCTGGTGATCGCCCTCCTGTTCTGCGGGATCTTCGGCCCGTTCATCGCGCCGTGGCCCTACCAGGAGCAGGATCTCAAGGCGGTCTTCGCCAACGGCAATCGACCGCTGCCTCCGTTCACGGCCGGACACCTCCTCGGGACGGACCAGCTCGGGCGTGACCTGCTCAGCCGGTTGCTCGATGGGGCGCGGATCAGCATCACCGTCGCATTCGTGGTCCAGGCCGTCATCATCTTCATCGGCGTGCCGGTCGGTGCCCTCGCCGGCTGGTTCGGTGGTCGCACGGACAACTTCCTGATGCGGATCACGGACGTCATCTACGCGTTCCCGGACATCCTGTTCATCATCCTGCTGTCGGTCGCCTTCCGCGAGACCGTGTTCGGTCAGGCGCTCGACGGCCTGTTCCTTGTCTTCGTCGCCATCGGCCTGGTCGGCTGGGTGACCGTCGCCCGGCTGACCCGCGGCCAGATGCTGGCGCTCAAGGAGACCGAATTCGTGGAGGCCGCACGGGCTATCGGCGTGTCCGACCGCAAGATCGTCACCCGCCACCTGCTGCCCAACGGGATGGGTCCCATCATCGTCGCCATCACCCTCGGCATCCCGACCGCCATCCTGGCCGAGGCGACCCTGGCGTTCATCGGCATCGGCGTCCAGCCGCCACGCGCATCGTGGGGCAGCCTCATCTCCGAGGGCCAGAAGTTCATCCGCGCCGAGCCGCACCTCGTCCTCTTCCCGGCCATCGCCATCGCCCTCGCGCTCATCGGTTTCACGTTCCTGGGAGACGGTCTGCGCGACGCCCTCGACCCGAAGCTCAAGGGAAAGCAGTAGGTGGTGAGCGCGGAGGAAGAGGTACCCGGAGCCGACGCACCGACCATCGTGGAGTTGTCCGCAGACGATATCCTGAGGGCGCGCAGCGAAGCGGTCGCCCAGGCGGGCCTCGGTCGGAAGGCCGAGCACCTGCTCGAGGTGCGCAATCTGTCGACCCACTTCTTCACCCCGGACGGTGTCGTCCAGGCGGTCGACGACGTCAGCTTCGACGTGGGCTACGGCGAGACGCTCGGACTCGTCGGCGAATCCGGCTGCGGCAAGAGCGTCTCGGCGTTGTCGATCGCGCGGCTGGTGCCGGACCCTCCGGGCAAGATCGTCTCCGGGTCGATCCTGTTCGACGGTATCGACCTGCTGAAGCTGAGTCCCGAGGACATGCGCAAGCTGCGGGGCAAGGAGATCGGCTTCATCTTCCAGGACCCGCTGACCAGCCTGAACCCGACCCTCACCATCGGCTACCAGATCGGCGAGGCCATCCGCGAGCACCTGGGCCTGTCGGCCAAGGCCGCCCGGGACCGGATCGTGGAGCTGCTGGCCAAGGTCGGCATCCCCCGGCCGGCGGACCGCCTCAACGACTATCCGTTCCAGTTCTCCGGCGGGATGCGCCAGCGCGTGATGATCGCGATCGCCCTGTCGTGCGACCCGAAGCTGATCCTCGCCGACGAGCCCACGACCGCGCTGGACGTGACCATCCAGGCGCAGATCCTGGAGCTCATCCAGCGCCTATCCTCCGAGTTCGGGACGGCCGTCCTGCTGATCACCCACGACCTCGGCATCGCCGCGGGCATGTGTGACCGGGTCAACGTCATGTACGCCGGACGGATCGTCGAGACCGGCTCGGTCGACACGCTGTTCGAGAACCCGAGGATGCCGTATGCCTGGGGCCTGCTCAATTCGCTGCCCCGGATCGACGACATCCGCGGTGACCGGCTGCGAACCATCGAGGGTCTTCCACCGCTCCTCATCTCGCCGCCCGTAGCCTGCCGGTTCGGACCGCGCTGTCCGTATGTCCGTGACGTCTGCCGAACGTCGGAGCCCGAGCTGACCGCGCGGGCCGATGGCCACATGGCCCGCTGCTTCGCCACCCAGCCGGACGGGTGGATCTCATGACCGCGCCCGTGTGGCCCACGCCGGTCGGCCCGGAGCCGATCGCGCCGCACGATCCAGCCAACATCATCGAGGTGAACGACCTGAAGGTCCACTTCCCGATCCGGGCGGGGATCTTCAAGACGGTCAAGGGCTCGGTCAAGGCCGTGGACGGGGTCACCGTCGAGGTCCGGCGGGGCGAGACCCTCGGCCTGGTCGGCGAATCGGGCTGCGGGAAGAGCACCATCGGGCGGGCCATGATCCGGTTGCGCGAGGCGACCGGCGGGAGCGTCCGATTCGACGGCGTCGACCTGCTGTCGCTCAAGCCCGACGAGTTGCGCCGCATGCGCCGGCGGATGCAGATCATCTTCCAGGACCCCTACGGGTCGCTCGACCCCCGGATGACGGTCAGCGCGATCGTCAGCGAACCGATCGAGACGCACGACCTGGCGCAGGGCGCGGCCAAGGACGAACGGGTCGCCGACCTGCTGCAGCTGGTCGGGCTCGACCCGAAGTACGTCAAGCGCTACCCCCACGAGTTCTCGGGTGGCCAGCGCCAGCGCATCGGCGTCGCCCGCGCGCTTGCGGTCGAGCCGGAGTTCATCGTCTGCGACGAGCCGATCTCCGCCCTCGACGTCTCCATCCAGGCCCAGGTCCTGAACCTGCTGACCGACCTGCGCAAGCGCCTCGGGCTGACATACCTGTTCGTCGCGCACGACCTGTCAGTGGTCAAGCACATCAGCGACCGGGTCGCCGTGATGTACCTCGGCAAGATCGTCGAGATCGGGCCGCCGGACATCCTGTACTCGGCGCCTGGGCACCCGTACACCCGAGCGCTGCTGTCCGCGGTCCCGGTCCCCGACCCGGTCGCCGAGCGCAAGAGGCGGCGGGTCATCCTCAAGGGTGACGTGCCCAGCCCGGTCAATCCGCCGCCCGGCTGCCGGTTCCATACTCGATGCTGGCTCTACGAGCGGCTCGGTCAGCCCGAGAACTGCCGGACGATCGATCCGGCGCTGACGATGGTCGCCACCACGAGCGACCACCTCGCCGCATGCCATTACGCCGACGAGGCGCTCAAGACCGATGTCGGGATCGCCCATATCGGCGCCGCGGCTCTCGTCCGGCGCGGCACGCCGGCCTCGGCCCTCGCCTCGCTCGACCAGGACCCGGGCAGCGTCGCGGCGCCACTCGCCAGCCCGGCCTTCGCGGACACTCCCGAGACCGTCGGTGACAGCCACGCGTCGGACAGCTTCGGGGTCGAGGCGCCCGGCTCCACAGACACGCCGACGGACATCCAGGGCCCGTTCTGATCCGCCTGGCCTGACCCGCCCGGTCGGGCGTCGCTCAGGCTCCGGTCGCCGCCGGCTGTGGCCCGCGGAAGTGGCAGGCGCACAGGTGGTCACCGCCGAGCTCGATGAGCGGCGGGATCGTCTCGGCGCAGATCGCCGGGTCGCCCAGCTCCTGCCGGAGCGGACAGCGTGGGTGGAACCGGCAGCCGGTGGGCGGGTTCACCGGTGACGGGACGTCGCCCTTGAGGATCACCCTCTGGCGTCGCAGCGTCGGATCCGGGACGGGGATGGCCGACATGAGCGCCTGCGTATACGGGTGCTCCTGCTTGCGGAACAGCTCGCGTCGGTCGGCCAGCTCGGCGATCCGGCCGAGGTACATGACCGCGACGCGGTCGCTGATGTGTTCGACGACGCCCATGTTGTGGGCGACGAAGACGTAGGTCAGGCCGAGCTCGCGCTGAAGCTGCTTGAGCAGGTTCAGGACCTGTGCCTGGATGGACACGTCGAGTGCCGACACGGGCTCGTCGCACACGACAAGGTCGGGCTCGAGGACGAGTGCCCGGGCGATGCCGATGCGCTGGCGCTGGCCGCCCGAGAACTCGTGCGGGTAGCGTCTGGCGTGGTACGACTGGAGGCCCACCAGGTCCATCATCTTGGCGACCTTGGCGCGCCGTTCGGCGTCGCTGCCGAGGTCATGGATGCGCAGGCCCTCGCCGATGCTGTCGCCGATCGGCGTGCGCGGGTCGAGACTGGCGTACGGGTCCTGGAAGATGATCTGCATCCGCCGGCGATAGGGCTTGAGCGCAGCGCCCTTCAGGGTCGTCAGCTCCGTGCCGTCGAACTCGATCGAGCCGGCGGTCGGTTCGATCAGGCGCAGGATGAGCCGTCCGACGGTCGTCTTGCCACAGCCCGATTCACCGACCAAGCCGAGCGTCTCGCCGCGACGCACCTCGAAGCTGACACCGTCGACGGCCTGGACCATGCCGACCGTCCTCTGCATGAGCCCGCCCCGGATCGGAAAGTGCTTGACGAGGTCGCGGACTCGGACCAGCGGGTGATCCGCGGCAGCCCGCCCGGGCGCGCCACCAGGCGCGGGAGTCGCGCGGTCCACGGGCGCCTCGACCGTCATGCGGGCGTGGCCCCGGCGGGCTCCACCGGTGCGGACGATCCGCTCTGGGTGGCCGGAGGCGCCACGAGCTCCGGTCGGGTCAGCGGGACGCCACGGACGTCGTGGTAGAGCCAGCAGCGGACGTCGTGCCCGGGCCGGATGGGGTGGAGGTCCGGGTGGACCTCGAGGGCGATCGCCAGGTCCTCCTCGACGCGCGTCACGCATCGAGGCGCGAAGCGGCAGCCCTTCGGCAGGTCGATCAGGTTGGGCACGTTGCCCGGGATGACCGCCAGCTCGTCCTGGACGTTCCCGACGACCGGGATGGACCCGATGAGGCCCCGTGTGTAGGGGTGGCGCGGATCGCGGAACAGCGAGGTCACGTCGGTGTGCTCGACGATCTCGCCGGCGTACATGACGGCGACGCGGTCGCACATCTCGGCGACCACGCCGAGATCGTGCGTGATGAGCACGATCGCCGTCCCGGTCTCGTCGCGGAGGTTGCGCATCAGGTCGAGGATCTGGGCCTGGATGGTCACGTCCAGGGCGGTCGTCGGCTCGTCGGCGATGAGCAGCTCCGGCTCACAGGCGAGGGCCATGGCGATCATCACGCGCTGCGCCATCCCGCCCGACATCTCGTGCGGAAAGGCCTTGAGGCGGCGTTCCGGGTCGGGGATGCCGACCATCCTGAGCAGCTCGACCGCCCGCGCACTGGCGACGCTGCCCTTCATGTTGCGATGGATCCGGAGGACCTCCTCGATCTGGCTGCCGACCTCCATCACGGGATTGAGCGACGAGGTCGGCTGCTGGAAGACCATCGAGATCCGATCGCCGCGGATCTTGCGCATGTCCTCGTCGGAGATCTGGAGCAGGTCCTGGCCGTCGAACATGACCTCGCCCGCCTCGATGACGCCCGGTCGTGCGACCAGCCGCATGATCGACAGGCTGGTCACGCTCTTGCCACAGCCCGACTCGCCGACGAGGCCCATGATCTCGCCCCGGTCGACATGGAAGTCGATGCCGTCCACCGCCCGGACGACGCCATCGCGGGTGTAGAACGACGTCCGCAGGCCCTTGACCTCGAGCAGCGGCCGGTCGCCGCGCTCGCGTTTCGGGCGACGAGCGGCAGCCGGGACGATCTCCTCGATGACGGTCTCGTCGAGCGACGGCCCCAGGCTGTCCGTCCGGGTCGCCTCGGTCACCGATTGAGCCTGGGGTCGAGCGCGTCGCGCAGGCCGTCGCCGAGCAGGTTGAAGGCCAGCACGGTCAGGGTGATGGCGATGCCCGGTGCCAGGATCATCCACGGTGCGCTGAACAGCTGATTGCGCTCGAGGCCGATCATCGAGCCCCATTCGGCGCGCTGGATGTCGCCCGTCACCCCGACGAACGCCAGGGCCGCGATCTCGAGGACGGCGCCGCCGATGCCGAGCGTGCCGGTCACGACCAGCGGCGTGATCGAATTCGGCATGATCCGCCGGGTCAGCACGCCGAAGGTCGATTCGCCGAGCGCGCGCGACGCCGTGACGTAATCGTTCTCCTTCGAGGAGAGCACCGATGCACGCGCGACGCGGGCATAGATCGGTATGGCCACGATGCTGATGGCGATCAAGGCGTTGAAGAGACTCGGACCGGCCGCGGTGACGATGACGATCGCCAGCAACAGTGACGGGAAGGCCAGGATGACGTCCATGAAGCGCATGAAGACGTTGTCGGTCCAGCCCGACATGTAGCCCGCCAGCGCGCCGATCGTCGATCCGACGAAGATGGCGAAGCCGATGGCGGCGAGGCCGATGATCAGCGATGTGCGGGTCCCGAACACCACCCGGCTGAAGACATCGCGGAAGTTGCTGTCGGTGCCGAAGATATGCTGCGGCTCGTCGGCCGGGCAGCCCAGCAGGTGGATGCACGGCGCCGCGCGGGCCCGCACCCCGGGCTCGACGCCGAGGAGCGACTCGGTCGGGTCGTGGGTGGCGATCTGCCCGGCGAAGACCGCGACGAACACGAGCAGCGACAGGATGGCAAGGCCGACGACGGCGGATCGCTGACGCAGGACGTTGCGGGCCGTGTCGCGCCACAGGCCCGACGACCGGCGCTTCGTGGTGGCGACCCCGGGCTCGCCTGCGACCGCATCGGCTGCGAGTGGATCGGCTGTCTTGCTCAGCGAAGGATTCATCGTTGCCGCACCCTTGGATCGAGGAAGCCGTAGGAGATGTCCACGCACAGGTTCACGACGACGTAGATGACCGCGATCATCAGGGTGAAGCCCTGGATGACGACGTAATCGCGGCCGGTGATCGCCTCGAAGAGCGATTTCCCCACGCCAGCCAGATTGAACACCGTTTCGGTCAGGACCGCACCCGACAGTAGCGCCCCGAGCTGCAGTCCGATGATCGTGACGACCGGCAGCAGGGCATTGCGCGCGGCGTGGCGCAGCACGACGCTGCGTTCACCGAGGCCTTTGGCCCGGGCCGTCCTCACGTAGTCGAGGCCGAGGACCTCGAGCAGGCTCGAGCGGGTGATGCGGGCGATGATCGCCAGCGGGATCGTCCCGAGTGCGATGGCCGGCAGGATGAGGTGCCGGAAGGCGTCGGCCGCGGCGCTGAACTGGCCGGTGATGATGCCGCTGAAGATGTAGAGCCCCGAAACGAAGTCGAGGATGCCTCGCGGAAGACCGGTCCACGATTGGAGACCCCAGACGGTCGCCAGGGGCACCACGTCGACACCGGGACTCAGCCGCCCCGACGGCGGTAACGAGAATGGCGTGCCTTTGAGCACGATCGCAAACAGGTAGGCAAGCAGGAGCCCGAGGACGAAGACGGGCATCGAGACCCCGAGGTTCGCGAAGACCATCGTGCCCACGTCGGTCTTCGAGTTGTGGCGGTAGGCCGACATGAGCCCGAGCGGGACACCGACGCAGACCGCGAAGGTCATCGCCATGATGGTCAGCTCGATGGTCGTCGGGAGCCGCTCGATGAGGAGCTGGGTGACCGGTTCGGAATGCTTGATCGAGCTGCCGAGGTCGCCCGCCGCGAGCTGCTGCAGGTAGCTGACGAACTGGATGGGGATCGGCCGGTCGAGCCCATTGCGCGCGATGAACTCGTCGCAGATGGCGTCGGTGGCTCGTTCACCGAGCACGGCCCGGCAGGGATCGCCTGGCACCAGCCGCGCGAGGGCGAACACGATGAAGATGATCCCGAGCAGGACCGGGATGGTGACGAGGATCCGGCGAAGGATGAATTGGATCACGTCTGGGAATCAACCTCTCCGGGCGAGGTGATCACGGTGTGTAGATGTCGAGGGGCGCCGCAGGTGCGGCGCCCCTCGATCACTGTCGTTCGCGGTAGCGGACGGCTTACGAGGCGGGCGGGTTGAGGAAGCCACCCCACAGGCCGGGCCAGTAATCGAACGAGCTGGCGCGACCCTTGTGCAGCGGGTTCTTGGTGTCCCACTGGAGGGCGTAGCTGAGGACGACGTCGTTGGCATCGAGCGCAGCGCCGTCATGGAACTTCACGCCATCGCGGAGCTTGCAGGTCCAGGTCTTGGAGTCAGTGCTTGCCGTGCACTCCGTGGCAAGGGCCGGCACCGAGTTGGCGCCGTCGTAGCGATAGAGGGACTCGTTGGTCTGCTCGCAGGCCCGCAGGCTCTCGCCGTCGGACTCGTCGGCGCAGAACAGGCTGAGCGGCTCAGCGTTGCCCTCGAAGACCATCGTCTTGCGATCGCCCGGCTGCATGCGGGCGAGCTGCTCGCCGCCGAACACCGACGCGTAGGCGCCGGTCACGTCGGCCTTGTAGGCCGCCCCGGACGCACCGTGAGCGATGATCACGGCCGGGACATGCTGCTTGATGAGGTTGTTGGCCGTCGAGTAGGCGGCCTCACGGGCTGCCGGATCGGCCGTCCCGAGGCCCTGGTTGAGGGCGTCGACGATGTCCTGGAACGGGGTCCCGAACTTCTTGCCGGAACCCGATCCGAAGTGGTAGTCGAGGAAGTTGGACGGGTCCGGATAGTCCGCGCCCCAGCCGATCAGGCTCAGGCCCTTGAGGGTGCCATTGGTGAATCCGTCGATCATCGAGGCCGACTCGAGAAGCTTCGGCGTCGCGGTGACGCCGAGGTTCTTCTTGAGCTGCTGGGCGATCTCGGTGGCGATGACCGGCGGGTTCGGGTTGTAGCCACGGACCGCGGCGCGGAAGTTGATGTCGACGTTGAGACCCTTGCCGTCAGGGAAGCCCGCCTGCGCCAGGAGAGCCTTGGCAGCGGTCGGGTCGAAGCCCCAGGTCGTGTCGCCCTTGCAGGCGAACGGGATCTCGCACGGGGTGAAGTAGTCGGCAGCGGTCGAACCGGCCGGGAAGAAGTTCTTGACGATCTGGTCGCGATCGATGCCCATCGCGATCGCCTGGCGGACCCGGACGTCGTCGAACGGCTTCTGCGTGTTGTTGAAGCCGAGGAACAGCGTGTTCAGCCCGGCACGCGGGAAGAATGCGAGGGTCGAGTCGCCCTGGATCGTGGCGATGTCGGTGCTGCCGGGGTTATCGATGCCGTCAACGGTGCCGGACTGCAGGTCGAGCAGGCGGGCCGCCGATTCATCGCTCCAGTGGAGCTCTGCGGTCGGGGTCTTGGCCTTGTCGCCCCAGTAATCCGGGTTGGCTTCCCAGATGATCCGGTTGCCCTTGTCCCACTGCTTGAACTTGTACGGCCCGGTGCCGTTCGGGGTCGACAGGATCGAGCCATCCGGCACGTGCTTCTGGAGGTAGTCCGTGTCCTGGATGCCGAACGCGCTGAAGGCGACCTTCGGAAGGAAGGCGGCATCCGGGGTGCACAGCTGGAACTCGACGGTGAGGGCGTCGATCGCGGTGATCTGCTTCATGTTCCCGGTGTACGGTGCGACGCCGCACGGGGCAGGACCACTCTCCGGATAGGTCATCCCGACGTACGCCGCGGTGCTGGCCGACGGAGCTGCCACCGAGGGTGCGCTGGTCGGTGCCGTGGATGCAGCGGTGCTGGCGCTCGGCGACGACGCCGAACTCCCGCAGGCCGCGAAGACGATCGTCAGCGACGCGGCGAATGCCACGCCCTTGAACGACCACCTCTTGGGTGTCTGGGGCATCGTTCGATCTCCTCCTCTGTGCTCCCGGCGCGGACCGATCGGCCTCCCTGCCCGGTCCGTGGAGCGTGCCGTTTCCCCGCCGGGCCCAAGGGCTCTGGCGCAGGGTGGTCGGAAGGGTAGCATCCGGCCGGATGGACGTCACGCATCGATTCGCGACCGGGACGACGTCAACCTGCCGGCGGATCGAGGAAGCCACCGAACCACGCCGCGAACGTCTCGAACGACCCGGTGTGGCCGTGGTGGAGCGGGTGGTCCGCATCCCACTGGACGGCGAAGCTCTGGACGACGTCATTTGCGTCGAACCGGGAGCCGTCGGCGAACAGCACGTTCGCTCGCAGCGAGCAGGTCCAGATCATCAGGTCCGCGTCCGGTGTGCACTTCTCCGCGAGCGACGGGATCACCCCGGCGTCGCCCGGACCGTGGGCGTACAGGCTCTGGACGACCTGGCTGCAGATCAACCCAGCGACCGGGTCGACCTCGTCGGCGCAGTACAGCCCGCTCGGCGCGTGGGAGGTCAGCCAGACGAGCTGGCGCCGGTCGCCCGGCGTCATGGTCGCGAACGATTCGAGTCGGAGCGGCGATGCCACTCCACCCTTGACGTCGGCCAGGAAGGCCACGTCCGACCCGACGGTCGCGAGCGGGATGATCGGGACGTGACTGCGGATGGCGTCGTTGGCCTTCTTGTAGGCCGCCTCCCGCTTGGTGCCGTTGGCCGTCGTCCGGCCCGACGCCAGCGCCTTGCTGATGTCGGCATACGGCCGCCCGATCTCGCCGCTGGCACCGGTCGCGAGACGCGGATCGAGGGACGCCGACACATCGGGGTAGGCCGGCGTCTGGCTGAGCAGGTGGATCCCATCGAGCTTGCCGGCCTCGACATCCGCCTCATAGGTCGCCTCTGGCTCGGCCACGACGTCGGCGACGATGCCCAGGTTCGTCTGGAGCTCCGCCTGGAGCTCCAGGGCGAGCGCTCCCGGATCCGGGATGGCGGCACTGGGCGTCGACGAGAAGTGGATCGTCGTGGCGAAGCCGTCCGGGAAGCCGGCCGCGGCGAGGGTCTCCTTCGCCAGCGTCGGGTCGAAGTCGTACCAGGCCGCGCCTTCGCACGCATATGGGAGCGTGCATGGGGCAGCGTAGGTGGCGACCTCGGCGCCCGGCGGCAGGAATGCGGACACGAGGTGCTGGCGGTCGAGGCCGAGCGCCAGCGCCTGCCGCACCCCCTCGTGGTCGAACGGGCTGAACGTGTTGGTGAAGCCCAGGTAGACCGCGTCGAGGCCGGCCCGGGGCGCGGTGACCATGCTCACGTCGGCGTCGATCGCCTCGACCCCCGCGGGGGCGACGTCATCGATCCCGTCCACCGTGCCCGCCTGGAGCTCGTTCACCCGCTGCGGCGATGCCGCATCCCAGCGCACGATGACCCGCTCGTTGGCTGCCTTGCTGCCCCAGTAGCCGTCGTTCCGGGCGAGGCTGACCTGGGCGCCCGGATCCCACGCCTCGAGGCGATATGGGCCCGTCCCGTTGACCGCGGTCACGATCGCCTGTGCGCCGGAGGTGGTCGGGTCGATATGGGCCGCCAGCCAGGCCGTGTCGTTGATCCCGAACGCCGGGTCGGCGATCTTCGACAGGAAGGCGACGTCGGGTGAGCACAGTTCGAAGACGACGGTCGTCGCATCCTCGGCCGATATCCGCTTGAGTTCGCCGGTGTAGGCGCCATGCGACGGGTCGGACGCGGTCTTCTCGCCGCAGGGCGCCGCGCCCTTGGCCGGGTAGGCGGCGGGGATGAACTTGCCGGTACTCGGGGCTGGCGTGATGGCAGGGCGAGTCGGCGTCGGGTTCGAGCTCTCGAGCGACGGGACGGTGGCGCCGCAGGCCGCCACGACGAGGGACAGGGCGACCAGGAGGGTGATGTGGCCGGACGGTCGGCGGCTGGCGGCGGTCACAGCGGGAGCCTAGCATCGGCACCCCCGGACCGTCGGAACGCGCCGACCCGACCGGGGGTTCGCGTATGCTCGTGACTGTGACGTCGCTGACCATCGCCCTCGCCCAGATCGCACCCCGACTCGGAGCGCTCGAGGTCAACCTGGCGACCCACCATCGGCTCCTCGACGAGGCCCGGGCGAAGGGCGCCGACCTAGTCGTCTTCCCGGAGCTCGGGTTGACCGGCTACCAGCTCCAGGACCTCGCGTCGGAGGTCGCCATGCGGCTCGACGATGAGCGGCTGGCCGGCCTTGCCGGCGCGACCCGCGGCCTGTCGGCGATCGTCTCGTTCGTCGAGGAATCGGCCGACCACCGCCTGTTCATCGCGGCGGCCCTGCTCGAGGACGGCGAGATCGCCCACGTCCATCGCAAACTGTTCCTGCCGACCTACGGCCTGTTCGACGAACGCCGGTTCTTCGCCGCCGGGGACCTGCTGCGGGCCGCGCCGTCGCGCCTCGGGGTCGGGGTCGGAGTCGCCATCTGCGAGGACTTCTGGCACCTGTCCGTCCCTCAGCTGCTGGCGCTGGATGGGGCCCAGATCCTCGTCAACGTGTCGTCGTCGCCGGGCCGCGACCTGGCGGCCACCAACGAGGTCGGCCTGGGGACGGCGACATCGTGGCGGACCCTGATGCGGACCTATGCGCAGCTGACGACCTCGTTCGTGGTCTTCTGCAACCGGGTCGGGGTTGACGAGTCGATCTCGTTCTGGGGCGGCTCGGAGGTCATCGCGCCGAGCGGCCAGGCCGTCTTCTCGGCTCCGCTCTACGACGAGGGCCTGTTCACGGTCGAGATCGCGCTGGCGGACATCCGCCGCGAGCGGGTCGCCCTGCCGCTCCTGCGCGACGAACGCCCCGAGCTCAACGTCCGGGAGCTCCAGCGGATCGTCGCCGAGCGCGCCGGCCTCGCCTCCGATTCGACGGCCGATCCCGACGCCGAAGCCGGGCTCGACATCGCTCCCGCCGAGCCGCCGCGCGAGCGGATCGGCTTCGGCACGCACGACGAGCGGGAACCGCGCGCGCTCGATCGCGGGGCGTGACGATGACCGATCGCGAGCCTGGCCCCGCGGCGGCCGCGCCTGCCGCGTTCGACCTGCCGGCCGAGCTCGCCATCGACACCGATGTCGCCCGCCGGGTCATCGCCGAGTTCATCCGGGGGCAGCTCGAGCAGGCCGGCTTCGAGCGCCTGGTACTCGGCCTGTCCGGTGGCATCGACTCGGCCGTCGTTGCGTATCTCGTCGCCGAGGCGATCGGCGCCGACCGCCTGATGGCGGTGATGCTGCCGTATCGGGCGTCGTCGCCCGCTTCGCGTGCCGACGCCGAGTCGGTCATCGCGGACCTGGGCTGCCCGGGCGACCTCGTCGAGATCACCCCGATGGTCGATGGCTACTTCGACGTCGCGGCGGGTGCGAGCGGCGCCGAGGCGACGCCGCTGCGCCGGGGCAACTTCGCGGCGCGGATGCGGATGGCGGTCCTGTACGACCGGTCGGTGACCTTCGGCGGTCTCGTCGTGGGGACCGGTAACAAGACCGAGTCGCTCATCGGCTACACGACGCTGTTCGGCGATTCGGCCTGCGCGTTCAACCCGATCGGCGACCTGTACAAGAGCCAGGTCCGCCAGCTCGCGGTCGCCCTCGGAGTCCCCGACCCGATCGTCCGCAAGGCGCCATCGGCCGACCTGTGGCCCGGCCAGACCGACGAGAACGAGGGCGGCTTCAGCTACCCGGTCCTCGATCGGCTGCTGTTCTGGCGGGTCGACAAGCGACGCTCCCTCGAGGAGATGGCCGCCCTCGGGTTCGCGGCGGCGGATGTCGAGCGGGTCGACCGGATGATCGCCGGTGCCGAGTTCAAACGGCAGGTCCCGCCCATCGCGAAGCTTGGGCCTCGGACCGCCGGCGTGGATTACCTCTATCCCCGACGCCGGCCGGGGTCGGCCCGAGGCGGATGACGGGCGAGCCGGCTGAGGCCTCGGCGCCCGGGGTCCTCTATGTCGTGTCCACGCCGATCGGGAATCTCGGCGATGTCACCCTCCGTGCGCTCGAGGTCCTCCGGATGGTGCCGCTCATCGCAGCCGAGGACACCCGCCACACCAAGCGGCTGCTGGATCGCTACGAGATCGCGACCCGGATGACCAGCTACCACGCACGGAGCGGGCCGTCGCGTCTGGCGACGCTGCTCCGACACCTCCGGGGCGGAGCGGACCTCGCGGTCGTGTCTGACGCCGGGACGCCTGGCGTCAGCGATCCAGGTGGCGAGCTCGTGACCGCCTGGGCAGGTGAGGGTGGGGCGGTCGTGGCCATCCCGGGCGCGAGTGCGGTGCTCGCGGCGGTCGTCGCGTCGGGCGTCGCCGGGGCGCGCTGGGCGTTCGAGGGCTTCCTGCCCCGAAGTGGCCGCGATCGCCGAGAGCGGATCGCCCGGATCGCCGCCGACGACCGTGGGACCGTCATCTACGAGGCACCGAACCGCGTCGCGGCGACGCTGCGGGACCTGGCCGAGGCCTGCGGAGCGGATCGTCCGGCGGCCGTCTGCCGGGAGCTGACCAAGGTCCATGAATCGATCGTGCGCGGGACGCTTGCCGATCTCGCGACGGCCGCCGGACCCGGCGGCGACATCCCGGCCCGGGGTGAGTTCGCGATCGTGGTCGGCGACTGGGCGGGCGGGCGACCGGCTGCAGCGAGCGAGGCGCTGTCGCTGGCCGCGGCCCAGGCCGAGGTCGAAGCTTTGGTCGCGACAGGAGTCGCCCGTGGCGACGCCGCGCGACGTGTCGCCTCGACGACGGGCCTGCCGCGCCGCCGGCTCTACGGCCTCGACGCGCCTCGGTAGGATGGCCGGGTGACCGCCCCAGGGCCCCTCTGTCGTTGAACACGCTGACGTCGCTGCCCTCGATCCTCGGCCGGACGGCCAGCGTGGTGGCCGTGATCGCGATCGCGACCGCCGTCCTGGCGTTCGCGCTCAACGGTCTGGGTGCCAGCCAGACGGTCGTCTTCGTCGTCAGCGCCGTCGCCCTGGCGGCTCTCGCGACGCTGATCGGACAGGGCACCGACCAGCTCGGGCAGCGCTTCGGGCCGGCGACGACGGGCATCCTCCAGTCGGCCCTCGGCAACCTGCCGGAGCTCTTCATCTCGATCTTCGCCTTGCAGGCCGGTCTGGTGGTCGTCGTCCAGACCGCACTGATGGGGTCGATCCTCGCCAACACCCTGCTCGTCCTGGGCCTCGCGTTCCTCCTCGGCGGGCTGCGACATGGCACGCAGACGTTCCACGCCCCGAGCGTCCGGACGCTCGCGACGCTGCTCCTGCTGGCCGTCGCGGCGCTCGCCATCCCGACCCTGGCGACGATGCCCGGCGAGCCGGACGCCGGCCACGAGACCGACCTGAGCACCATCGTCTCGATCGTCCTGCTGGTCGTCTTCGCGGCCTCCATCCCGTTCTCTCTGAGCGGTGGGCGCGGCGCCAGCGTCGAACAGCACGAACCGTCGGACGAGCCGGCCTGGCCGCTGCCGCTCGCGCTCGGGATCCTCGCCCTCGGTGCCGGCGGTGCCGCGCTCACCTCGGACCTGTTCGTAGAGGCGCTCAAGCCGACGATGGCCAGCCTTGGCCTGTCGGAGGCCTTCGTCGGGCTCGTCATCGTCGCCATCGCCGGCAACGCGGTCGAGAACATCGTCGGCGTCCAGGCGGCTGTCGCGAACAAGACCGACCTCGCGACAAGCCTCATCCTCAACAGCAGCCTTCAGGTCGCGATCGCGCTGACGCCCGCCCTCGTCCTCATCTCGTTGATCCTCGGCACCGGGGCATTGACGCTCGTCCTGACCCCGCTCCTCGTGGGAGCCGTCTTCCTGGCCGCGTTGCTTGCGGCGGTCATCGTCTTTGACGGCGAGAGCACGTGGCTGGAAGGGCTGGCACTGCTCGGTCTCTACGTGATCATCGCCGCGAGCGTGTGGTACGGGCCGCCGATCCAGGTGTGATCGCCATCGAGCAGCGCCGGCGACGGCGTGGAGGGGGGCACGCCGTCGCCGTGGAGTATTCGGGTCAGGCGGCGGTCGCCGCTTCGTCCTCGATGACCTCGGCCTCGTCCTCGTCGTCATCCGACGTGCCGGGGTCGAAGGACGCCTCGGCGATCGGCTCGGTCGCCACGTCACCGAGCGAGACAGCCTGGGCGGCGAGCGAATCGGCGGCCTGCTGGGCTTCGTAGTCCTTCTTCTTGCGGCCCGACAGCATCTCGACATGCGAGGCGACGATCTCGGTCTTCCAGTGCCGGGCGCCCTTGTCGTCGTCCCATGAGCGCGTCTGGAGCCGGCCTTCGATGGCGACCTGCTGGCCCTTGCCCAGGTAGCGGCCGGCGATCTCGGCCAGCCGGTCCCAGGCGACGATCGGGTGGTATTCCGCCTTTTCCTTGCCGCCCCCGATGAACTCGTTGGAGGCCACGGTGAACGTCGTGACGTTCTTGCCGCTGGCGAGGCTGCGCATCTCCGGGTCGCGCGTGAGGCGACCAGTGAGCAGGACCTTGTTCACGGTCCGATCTCCTTCCCGGTCGGACGGCTGCGCCGGTGCCGACCCTGCGTCTTCCGGCGGGGTGACGGGGTCAACCTAGCGACGAGGGCTTCACTGGCACGCATCTCGCGATGCATCGCGGCTTACCGAGGTCGAGATGCCGCCTGGTGCAGACAGCCCCGTCCACCGTGAGCCGGGACCGGTGCGGACCGACCCTCGGTCCCGATGCCATCCTTCTCGGCCAGGCCAGTCGCACGCCGCCCGCGGTACGCTGTCCCTTCCAAGTCGCACCAGCAAGGTGATGTCCGTGAGCTTCCTTCGTCGCGTGTTCGGGCGTGCCGGACACGACGAAGTCGCTTCGATGCCCTCCGACACCTCGCCCGCCGGCGACGTCGAATCGGCCCCGGCTGTCCAGGAGCCGGAGCCGGTCGAGATCCCAGCGCCCGTCCTGGCCACGTGCCCGTCGTGCGGCTATCCGCTCGACCCTCCCCCGGAGCGCAATCGGCGCTGCCCGAGTTGTCGCGAGCAGATCGTCGTGCGCCGGATCGAGGGACGCCTGGTCTACCTGACCGAGGCCGCGGTGGTCGTCTTCGACCGCGAGCGGCAACGGATCGCCGACGACCTGAGGTGGACGACCGAGCGGGCTGCCTGGCTGGCCCTGGCCACGGGCCTCGATGCCGCGCCAGGCCGCGTGACGAACCTGGCCGCGGCGACCCTTTCGCAGGACGTCGTCGAGGCGGCCCGTCAGTTGTACATGACCGCGGCAGACCAGGCCGTGCGCGCGGCGCGTGGTGCGAAGCATTGGAATGACGTGGCCCGTATCCGCCGTGAGGAGGCCGCAGCGCTCTTCCACGCCGCCGGCGACCCCGTCCCGCCACCGGACGACATCGCCGGGCTCCATCGTGAAGGGATGCTCGCCGAACTCCGTGCTCTCGCCGTCGATTTCAAGGACGCCGAGCTCGTCGGAGCCGGTTGCTGTCGACCGTGTCGGGACGGCGACGGAAAGCCGTTCAAGATCGCCGATGAACTCCGGACGCCCCGCCTGCCACATGAAGGCTGTCCGAAGGGTCTGTGCGGCTGCGAGTGGTGGCTCGCGATGCCGGGACCCAAGTCTCGCCGACGGACTCGGAAGTCGGCTCCCAAGCCGGTCTCTGACGGATCCCCGGTTGCCGGAGATGACGTCCCGGAGCTGCCCGCCGCCGACGTCTGACACGACCGTCGGTGACCTCGCGCAACGGTCGATTCGGGTGAGGGGGTACGAATACCAGCTGGTGAGTAGTACTCTCATCTGTGCACGCCGCGCTCGTGTTCGTCGTGCGACGTTCGGGTCGGGGGTAGGCCGGTGCCCACAGGCGAGGGTTCGGAATGGCGAACGGGCAATTGAAACGGATCTTGCGACGTCGACCACAGATCGACGAGGCCGAATTCGAGCTGCTCCAGTCGCGCGTCCTCGCGAGGCTCCAGGGGACGGCCGCTGACTACCAGGCCGGCGTCGACGGGGATGGATCGCCTGACGACGCGGTCGGCGTCATGGCAGCACCCGAGTCCGATGCATGGCAGGATCCTTTGCCAGTCATGGCGGTCTTCGCCGAGACAGCGTTCGCCGAGCCGGTCGTCGCCGAGCCGGTCTTCGCCGAGACAGCGTTCGCCGAGCCGGTCGTCGCCGAGCCGGTCTTCGCCGAGACAGCGTTCGCCGAGCCGGTCGTCGCCGAGCCGGTCGTCGCCGAGACAGCGTTCGCCGAGCCGGTCGTCGCCGAGCCGGTCGTCGCCGAGACAGCGTTCGCCGAGCCGGTCGTCGCCGAGCCGGTCTTCGCCGAGACAGCGTTCGCCGAGCCGGTCGTCGCCGAGCCGGTCTTCGCCGAGACAGCGTTCGCCGAGCCGGTCGTCGCCGAGACAGCGTTCGCCGAGCCGGTCGTCGCCGAGACAGCGTTCGCCGAGCCGGTCGTCGCCGAGCCGGTCTTCGCCGAGACAGCGTTCGCCGAGCCGGTCGTCGCCGAGCCGGTCTTCGCCGAGACAGCGTTCGCCGAGCCGGTCGTCGCCGAGCCGGTCGTTCGCCGAGACAGCGTTCGCCGAGCCGGTCGTCGCCGAGCCGGTCTTCGCCGAGACAGCGTTCGCCGAGCCGGTCGTCGCCGAGCCGGTCTTCGCCGAGACAGCGTTCGCCGAGCCGGTCGTCGCCGAGACAGCGTTCGCCGAGCCGGTCGTCGCCGAGGCGCCGGTCCCCGAGCCGGACCTGATCGACCCCGACCTGAGTCACTACGACCCGGTCGAGGACCTGTTCCGATTCGACGTCATCGACGAAGAAGCCACGATGACGTCGCTCGTTGCAGACCGGGAAGACACGATCCTCGACGCCGGACCGGAGTCGCAGCCCGACGCCGCGACCGCGGCGATCGAGCCGGTCGACATCCTGGTGGTCGCCGACGTCATCGGGCAGCCGGGGTCCACCGACGGACTCGGGATGACCGAGGAACTCGACGAGATCGAAACGGTCGCGTCGGTCCCGCCACCTGAGGGCAGCGCCATTTCTGACCAGTCCGACGTCGACCCCGAGCCTCGCGACTCACCGTCGACCGAGACCGCGGCGGTATCCGAGGTTCACGCCGTCACGACGGAAACGCCGAGACGCCGGACCCGTCCAGCACGGCCGCGTCCGACTCCGCAGAAGCCCGCCTCATCGCCTCGGCAGGCGGAGCCCAGACCGGTGGCGGCCCCACGTCAGAACCTGCCGCCCCACCGCCCGGCCGCGGTCGCCGGGCCGGCTCCGTACTGCCCGTATTGCGCGTTGCTGCTCGAGCCGCCGCCCGACAGCAGTCGACGCTGCCCGCGCTGCCGCGAGCGCATCATCGTCAAGCGGGTCGACGGCCGCGCGGTCTACCTGACCGAGGCATCCGTGGCGATCTTCGAGGCCGAACGACGGCGGGTCGCCAACAGCGGCCGCTGGACCAAGGAACGAAGTCGCTGGCTGAAGGCCGCGGCCTCGGTCGACGCGCCGCCCGAGAAGATCGCCCGCCTCGAGCGAGCGCCGCTCTCCGACGAGGTCGTCGCGTCGGCCCGGAGCCTCTACTTCACGACCGTCGATCGGTCCTACCGCGCCGCCAAGCGCGAGCGTCGCTGGGAGGACGCGTCGGGCATCATGCGCGACCACGCCCTGGTCCTGTTCAAGCTGGCCGGCTCACCGACCCCGCCGCCCGAGGAGAGTCTCGACGCTCACCGCCTCGGCGCGGCTGCCGCCCTGCGCGGCCTGGGCGAGATGTCGCGGGTCGCCGAGCTCGTCAGCGGCAAGTGCTGTGACATCTGCCGCGCCGACGACGGCGGGCTATTCAAGATCGCCGTCGAGCTCCGCCAACCGCGCCTGCCGCACGCGGGCTGCCCGAAGGGCCTGTGCCGCTGCGACTGGTTCCTCGCGGTGCGCGACCAGTCGCTGGTCCGCCGTCAACTCCGCCGACGCGCACGAACAGAATCGGCGGTCCGGACCACGTCCTAGGTGGCCCTCGCGGATCTCGAGTCCCCGTCCAGGCCCGCGGCTGGACCCCGAAGACGGCCTGAGCTCAGCCCGACGCGGTCGCTCGGGGGTCGGGCCAGCCCTCCGGTCCTTCGGACCGGCGGACGACGGTCGCTGTCGCGTCTGCCGCCTGGGTCCCCGACTCGGGCGGGTCGTCGAATGTGACGACCTCGGAGTCGACCTCGACGGCGCGAACCCGCCGTTCGTGCCGGGCGGGTCCAGCGCCGGTCGGGTGGGTGATGGCCAGGACCGTCGGATCCGGCAGCGGCGCCTCGTCGGCGTAGAGGTCGCAGAAGAGCGCGACGAGTTCGGGGTCGAACTGCGTCCCGGCGTGCTGCTTGAGCTCGGTGATCGCCGCCTCGTGCGAGATCGCGCGCTTGTAGGGCCGGTCGTGGGTCATCGCGTCGTAGGCATCGGCGATGGCCACGATGCGAGCCCCGAGCGGGATCTCGTTGGCCCGCAGGCCGTAGGGATAGCCGTGGCCGGCGAAGCGTTCGTGGTGATGGAGGATGATCGGCACGGCGTCGCGCAGGGCGGCCGCGTGCTCGAGGATGACCTGGCCGATCCGGGGATGCTGGACGACCGTCCGCCATTCGGCCGATGTCAGCGGGGCCGGCTTGTCGAGGATCTCCTCGGGAACCGCGACCTTGCCCACGTCGTGGAGCAGGGCGGCGACCCGGATCCGGTCGATCTCGGTGTCCGGCAGCTCGAGCTGCGTCGCCATCTCGACGACGATCGAGGCGATGAGCGCCGACGGCTGTCCGCGATAGTGGGGGAGCGGCGCGATGAAGGCAGTGAGGCTGTCGGTCGCCGCATCTCGTGCCCGGCGGCCGATCTCCATGGCCCGGGCCCGCCCGACATCCGAGATCGGCGCGCGCGGGACGCGAGCGTCCTCGTCGGGCTCCTCGAAGATGTAGGTCTGGTTGCGTCCGAGCGATTTGGCCGAGTACATCGCGGCGTCCGCGTCGCGGACGAGGGTCTCCATCCGGAGCTGCTGCCCGGCCCCGCCGACGATGCCGATCGAGATCGTCACCGACAGTGCCTGGTTGCCCTCGACGCTGAACTTGAGCCGCTCGACCAGGACCCGCAGCTTCTCGCTGAGGGTGGCCCCTTCCTCGACGTTCGTCTCGGTCAGGATCAGCATGAATTCCTCGCCGCCATAGCGGCCGATGAGATCGCTCGTGCGCAGGTTCTCGGCGATGGTCTGGGCGACGCCGCGAAGGACGATGTCGCCGGCGGCATGACCATACGTGTCGTTGACGGTCTTGAAATGGTCGATGTCGACGAACGCGACACACAGCGGCCGTTCGTAGCGCGACGCCCGCTCGACCTCGGCGAACAGGGCCGCCAGGAGCGCCTGCCGGTTGGCGACGCTGGTCAGGCGGTCGACTGTGGCGCTTTCGTGCGAGTCGGCCAGCGAGGCGGAGATGCCGTTGATCGCCGTCGCCAGGCGGCCGTCCAGTCCGCCGCCACGGGGCGAGACCTCGACCGTGTAGTTCCCGGCGGCGATCCGCTCCGCCGCGCCGACCAGGCGTCCGAACCTGAGCCGGACCAGGACCCACGAGACGATCGCGGTCAGGGCGACGCCGATCGCCACGGCGGTCGCAGTCGCGATCTCCGAGCGCGAACCGTCATCGACCCAGGACGCCGTGAGCGTCGGGTCGATCAGGAAGAGGATCGCGATCGCGACAGGAGCCGCGAGCGCCACGATCCCCAGCAGGCGCATCACACAGGACAGGCTACGAGGCGCTGCTCGGAAGACGGACCGACCGGACGTACCAACCATCCGGCGCAGGAAGTACGTGTGGCGCGGGTCGGCCAGGACCCGGGCGGGCGGCCGAGATGCCCTGCTATACTCCGCCAATCCTCGAAACGAGCGGGGTTCCGCCGCGAATCAGGAGGTCAGCGATCGCGCTTTCATGGCGCATCGGTCGTCCCGTGAGCCGACCGAGCGACCGGAAGATGACCCCGCGGGAGCAGTCTATCCAGCAGTCCCCAACCCCGGCGGGGTTGGGGTTCTTGATTCCGGCGCCGATCCTCGGGACCAATGCGGTGGCGCCCTGATGCCCGCCACCGTGATCGTCGGGTTGCAGTGGGGCGACGAGGGCAAGGGCAAGACGACGGACTTCCTGGCCGAGCAGGTCGGGATGGTGGTGCGCTATCAGGGCGGCGACAACGCGGGCCACACGGTGGTCAATGGCGATGAGGTCTTCAAGCTCCGCCTGACGCCGTCGGGCGTGCTCTATCCCCACATCACCTCGGTCATCGGCAATGGCGTGGTGGTCAATCCACTGACGCTCATCGGCGAGCTCGACATGCTCGCCTCACGCGGCATCGACGTCTCGCGCGTGCGGGTGAGCCGCAGCGCGCACGTGATCATGCCGTACCACGTGGCGCTCGACGTCGCGAACGAGGCCCGGCTCGGCGGTGCCAAGGTGGGCACGACCGGCCGGGGCATCGGCCCGACCTACGGCGATCGCGCCTGGCGGCTCGGCCTGCGGATGGAGGACCTGCTCGATCCGGTCGTCCTGCGCGAGCGGATCGAGCGCGCGCTGCCGGACAAGAACCTGCTCCTCGCGGGGATGGGCGGTCCCACCTTCGAGGTGGACCCGCTGGTCGCCGACTGCCTCGACTGGGGCGAGCGCCTGCGCGACCACCTCGACGATACGACCTGGCTGGTCCAGGCCGCCCTCGGCCGTGGCGAGCACGTCCTGCTCGAGGGCGCCCAGGGCACGCTGCTCGACCTTGACCACGGGAGCTATCCGTACGTGACGTCGTCCAATCCGGTCGCCGGTGGGGCGTGCACCGGCGGCGGCATCGGCCCGCTCCAGGTGGACGAGGTCATCGGCGTGATGAAGGCGTATTCGACGCGCGTCGGATCCGGACCGTATCCGACCGAGCTCGAGGACGACATCGGCGCCGGGATCGCCCAGCGCGGCCACGAGTTCGGCACGGTGACCGGCCGGCCGCGACGGATCGGCTGGTTCGACGCCGTCCCGCTGCGCTACGCGGTCGCCGTCAACAGTGTCAGCAGCATCATGCTCAACAAGCTCGACATCCTGTCGGGCATCGAGACCATCCGGCTGTGCGTCGCCTACGACCTCGACGGCAAGCGCGTCGAGGTGTGGCCGTCGAGCGGCGCTGCGCTCGCCCGGGTGGTTCCGATCTACGAGGACTTCCCGGGCTGGACCGAGCCGATCCACGACATCCGCTCGCTGGCCGACCTGCCCGAGAACGCGCGGCGCTATGTCTCGGCCATCGAGGAACACGCCGGGGTGCCGATCGTGCTCGTCTCGGTCGGACCGGAGCGGACCCAGACGATCGAACGTGCCTGGCGTCCGATGCGCCACCGGCCGGGGATGCCGGCGTGAACCTCGTGATGCCGACCCGGATCCTGGTCGTCGGCGGTGGTGGCCGCGAGCACGCACTCGCCTGGAAGCTCGCGGCCGAACCCGGGGTCAACGAGGTCGTCGTCGCGCCCGGGAGCGCCGGCATCGCCGAGCTGCCGCGGGTGCGGGTCGCCGACGTCGCGGCCTCGTCGATCGGAGTCATCGTCGATCTCGCGCGCTCGCACGCGACCGAGCTCGTCGTCGTCGGGCCGGAGGCGCCGCTCGCGGCTGGTCTGGCGGATGCCCTGATCGACGCGCGCATCCCGGTCTTCGGGGCGACCCGGGCCGCGGCCGAGATCGAGTGGTCGAAGGCGTTCTGCCACGAGGTGGCCGCCGCGGCCGGTGTCCGGATGGCACGCTCGGCGACGTGCACGACCAGGGCAGAGGCTGACGCCGCCGTCGCGTCCCTCGCATCGAGCGGGTCCGGCGTCGTCATCAAGGAGGACGGGCTGGCGGCCGGCAAGGGCGTCGCTGTCCTCGACCCCGGCGCGGACGCGACCGAATTGCTCGACGCGCTGTACGGCCCGGGTGCCACGGACGTGCGGATCGTCGTCGAGGAGCGGCTGTATGGACCGGAGGCGAGCGTCATCGCGGTGTGCGACGGCGAACGGGCGATCGCGCTCCCGGCGGCGCGCGACCACAAGCGCCTCGGGGACCACGACGCCGGCCCGAACACCGGCGGGATGGGAGCCTTCTCGCCGCTCCCTGACCTGACCGAGGCGGACGTCGATCGGATCGTGGCCGACGTCCATCGGCCGATCCTGGCCGAGCTCGCCCGGCGCGGCAGGCCGTTTCGCGGCTTCCTCTACGCGGGCTTGATGCTGACCGCCGACGGCCCGGTCCTGCTCGAGTGCAACGCCCGGCTTGGCGACCCGGAGACCCAGGTGATGCTGCCGCTGCTCGGTGGATCGCTCGGTCCTGTCCTCCTCGCGGCGGCCGGCGGGGCGCTGCCGGCCGATCTCCCGGCCCGGCTGCCGGTCCTCCCCGGCGCGGCCGTCGGGCTGGTCCTGGCGGGCGGCTCGTACCCGTCGCGACCCAGCGCGGGCGAGGCCATCACGGGCATCGACGACGCCCGCCGACTCGGCGCGCTGGTCTTCCACGCCGGCACGACCCGGGCAGCCGATGGCTGGGTGACGAACGGCGGCCGGATCCTGGCCGTGGTCGGTCGCGGCGCCGACCTCGGTGCCGCGCGGGTCGTCGCCGAACGAGCGGCCGATGCGATCGCCTTCAACGGCCTGCAGCGCCGGCGCGACATCGGCCTGGTCCGATCCGAGGTCCTCGCTCGATGATCCCGCGCTACACGCTGCCCGAGATGGGCGCCATCTGGTCGGATGCCGCCCGGTTCGAGGCGATGCTCCGGGTCGAGCTGGCCGTCGCCCGCGCCCAGTCCGCTCGGGGCCAGGTCCCACCAGAGGCGCTGGCCGTGCTCGAATCACGCACGCGCATCGATCTCGACCGGATCCTCGAGATCGAACGGACGACCGACCACGACGTCATCGCCTTCGTCAGCCAGGTGGCCGAATTGGTCGGACCGGAGGGGCGCTTCCTGCACCTCGGGCTGACCAGCAGCGACGTGGTCGATACCGGGCTCGCCCTCCAGCTCCGGGCAGCGGGTGAGCGCCTGCTGCTCGACATCGACCGACTGCTGGCGGTCCTGATCGCGCGTGCCCGCACCGAGGCCGGGACGGTGATGATGGGCCGGACCCACTCCGTCCACGCCGAGCCGACGACGCTGGGCCTCAAGCTCGCCAGCTGGGCGTTCGAGCTCGATCGCGGACGGGTCCGCCTGGCCGCCGCCGTGGACGAGATCGCCACCGGCAAGATCTCCGGGCCGGTCGGGACCTACAGCCATCTTGCGCCCGATCTCGAGGCGGAGGTCCTCGCCGCGCTCGGCCTCCATGTGGACCCCGTCAGCACCCAGATCGTCCAGCGCGACCGCCATGCCGGGCTGCTGACCGCGATCGCCATCGTCGGTGGCTCGCTGGAACGCTTCGCGACCGAGGTCCGCAACCTCCAGCACACCGAGATCGGCGAGCTCCAGGAACCGTTCCGGGCGGGCCAGAAGGGCTCGTCGGCGATGCCCCACAAGCGCAACCCCATCCTGTCCGAGCGGATCGCGGGCCTCGCCCGCCTGTTGCGCGGGTACGCTCACACGGCGCTCGAGGACCAGCCGCTCTGGCACGAACGCGACATCAGCCATTCGAGCGCCGAGCGGGTCATCCTGCCCGACGCGACCATCCTGCTCGACTACATGCTCGTCCGGATGACCGGGCTGGCGGACGGGCTCATCGTCCGTTCGGAGCGGATGCGCGAGAACATCGCCCGCGGCCTCGGCCTGCATGCCTCGTCGCACGTGCTCGTCGCGCTGGTCGACGTCGGCGGCCTGTCGCGCGAAGAGGCCTACGCCATCGTCCAGCGGGCATCGCTTCGGGCCGCGGACGAGCGGCTGCCCTTGCGCGACCTGATCGCGGTCGATCCGGCCGTCGCCCAGCGGCTGTCGCTGACACAGCTCGACGAATGCTTTGACGACGCCGCCTACCTCCGCCACGTCCCGGAGGTCATCGGCCGGCTCGACCGTCTCGCCGGTGGACTGGCCGAACGCACGGCCGGCCGCGCCGCCGCTCCAGCCGTCGCGGTGCCTGATGCTCGCTGACGCGTACCTCCGATCGGGCAAGGTGCGCGACCTGTACGCGCGACCGGATGGCCGGCTTGTGCTCGTCGCCTCGGACCGGATGTCCGCTTTCGACGTCGTGCTGCCGACCGAGATCCCCGACAAGGGCCGGGTCCTGACCGGCCTCTCGCGCCACTGGTTCGCGACCACCGGGCGGATCGTCCCGAATCACCTCGTGTCAACCGACACGGACGATCCCGCGCTGCGCGGCCGGATCATGGTCTGCCGCCCGACGACGGTCATCCCGATCGAGGCCGTCGTCCGGGGCTACCTCGCCGGGTCGGGCTGGAAGGAGTACCGGGCGAACGGTCGCGTCTGCGGCGTCGCGCTCCCGCCCGGACTGGTCGAGAGCGACCGGCTGCCCGAACCGATCTTCACCCCGGCGACGAAGGCCGAGGCCGGCGAGCACGACGAGAACATCGACTTCGAGACGATGGCCGGGAGCGTCGGTCACGACGTCGCCGAGCAGGTCCGCGACCTCGCGCTCGCGCTGTACCGACACGCAGCCGCGACGACCGAGCGCGTCGGGATCCTCCTGGCCGACACGAAGTTCGAGTTCGGGCTAGATCGGGAGACCGGCCGGATCCTGCTGATCGACGAAGCGCTGACCCCGGATTCCTCGCGTTTCTGGGATGCGGCGACCTACCAGCCCGGTCGCAGCCAGGCCAGCTTCGACAAGCAGTTCGTGCGCGACTGGCTGGAGGCCCAGCCGTGGGACAAGACGGCGCCAGGCCCCGCGCTGCCTGACGACGTCGTGACCGGGACCCGGGCACGGTACGTCGAGGCCTACGAACGGATCACCGGCGCCAGCTTCGAGCGCTATCTCAGGGAGGACGTGATCGCCCCATGACGAGCTACCGGTACGCGGTCAACGTCACGCCCAAGCCGGGCATCCTCGACCCGGGCGGGCGCGCCGTCGAGGGCAGCCTCGGGCATCTCGGCATCGAGGGCGTCCACGACGTCCGGATCGGCCGGCGGGTCGAGCTGACCGTCGATGCGGCGGATGAGGCCGTGGCGCGCGCCGTCGTCGAGAGGCTCGCCGCGGAGCTGCTGTCGAACCCGCTCATCGAGGTCTATGCGGTCGAACCGCTGGCCGCTGCGTCATCGGCCGTGAGCGCCGGCGTGGGGGAGGGCTGAGCGTGCCGGTCCGCATCGGGGTCGTCGTCTTCCCGGGCAGCAACTGCGATCGCGACACCGTCCATGCGCTGGACCTCGCCGGGGCGGAGCCGGTCGTGCTGTGGCACGAACAGGCCTCGCTCGAGGGCGTCGCGGCAGTCGTCCTGCCAGGCGGGTTCGCCTACGGCGACTACGTCCGGGCTGGCGTCATCGCCCGGTTCAGCCCGGTGATGCGCGCGGTCTCGGCATTCGCGGGCGCCGGGGGCCTCGTGCTCGGCATCTGCAACGGCTTCCAGGTGCTGGCCGAGGCCGGCCTCGTGCCGGGCGCGCTGCTGCGCAACGCCTCGCTCCGGTTCGCCGGGCAGGAGGTCGCGATCGCGGCCGAGCGGAGCGACACCAGGTTCACCCACGCGCTCGCCGACACGGGCCCGTTGCGGATGCCGGTCGCCCACGGCGAGGGCCGGTTCTACGCGGACGACGCGACGCTCGATGCGCTCGAGCGCGACGGACAGGTCCTCTTCCGCTACGTGGATGGGGCAGGGGAGCGTGCCGGACCGGACGACCCCGCCAACCCCAACGGATCGCTCCGGGCGATCGCCGGCGTGATGAACGCGGCGGGCAACGTGGCCGGTCTCATGCCCCACCCGGAGCGCGCGTCCGAGGCGATCCTCGGCTCGGCCGACGGGCTCGGGATCATCCGCTCGCTGGTCGAGAGCGCGTCGCGCGCCGCCAACGAGCCGATCGTCGCCGCCGCAGTGTCCCGATGACCGTGGCCGAGCGTCCGGTCGAGCCGCTCCATCGCCGCCTCGGCGTGACCGACGACGAGCTCGAGGCGATCCGCGCCCGACTCGGCGGTCGCGACCCGAACGATCTCGAGCTCGCGATGTTCAGCGTGATGTGGAGTGAGCACTGCTCATACAAGAGCTCGAAGCCCCTGCTGCGTACACTCCCGACCGCGGGCGAAGGCGTCGTCGCCGGTCCCGGAGAGAACGCCGGGGTCATCTCGATCGGCGGCGGCCTCGCCGTCGCGTTCAAGATCGAATCGCACAACCATCCCTCGGCGGTCGAGCCGTATCAGGGCGCCGCGACCGGCGTCGGTGGCATCCTGCGCGACATCTTCACGATGGGTGCGCGTCCGATCGCGGTGCTCGATGCGCTGCGCTTCGGCGACCCCGCCGACGCGCGAACGCGCCACCTCGTCGACGGTGTGGTGCGCGGTGTCGGGGGCTACGGCAACTGCGTCGGTGTGCCGACGGTCGGCGGCGAGCTTGTCTTCGACCCGAGCTACGGCGGCAATCCGCTGGTCAACGTCATGGCCATCGGCCTCCTCGAGGAACGGCTCCTGACCCTCGCGGCGGCACCGGGTCCCGGGAATCTCGTCGTCCTGTATGGGTCGGCGACCGGCCGCGACGGCATCGGCGGCGCATCCGTCCTCGCCAGCGCGACCTTCACCGACGACGACCCGTCGAAGCGCCCGTCGGTCCAGGTCGGCGACCCATTCGCGGAGAAGCTCCTCATCGAGGCGAGCCTGGAGCTCATCGAGCGAGGCCTCGTCGAGGGCCTCCAGGACCTCGGTGCCGGCGGCATCACCTGCGCGACCTCGGAGACCGCCGACCGGGCCGGGACCGGGATGCTCGTCGACCTCGACGCGATCCCGCGTCGCGAGCCGGGTCTCGAGCCGTTCGAGGTGATGATCTCGGAATCGCAGGAGCGGATGTGCGCGGCCGTCCTGCCCGACCGCTGGCCCGACGTCCGCGAGGTCTGCCAGCGCTGGGGCCTGCCTGTCGCGGTCATCGGCCGGGTCACCGCGGATGGCGACATCGCCGTCGTCGAAGGCGGCCTGGACGGTGATGGGCGACCGAACCCCGGTGCCCGCGAGATCGCTCGCATCCCCGCCAGCGCCCTGACCAGCGACGCCATCGTCCACGACCGCGTCGCGGCCGCGCCGACCCACCGCCGGGGAGCCCCGGCACCGGGCGCGCCCGCCGTCGTCAGCGACCGGCTGCCCGAGCGCGGGATGGACCCGGGGGCCGTCCTGCTCGCGTTGCTCGGCTCGGCCAACCTGTCGTCGCGGCACGCCGTGTTCCACCAATACGACTCGACCGTCGGTGCGGATACGGTCGCCGGTCCCGGTCGCGGCGCGGCCGTCCTCCGCGTCAAGGGCACGACCAAGGCGCTGGTGGCCACGACCGACGGCAACCAGGCGATCGGTGTGCTCGACCCGTGGCTGGGGGCCGCCCTGTCGGTCGCCGAGGCGACTCGCAACGTCTCGATCACGGGGGCCCGTCCGCTCGGCGTCACGAACTGCCTCAACTACGGCGACCCGACCCGACCCGAGGCGTTCTGGCAGCTGACCGAGGGCGTCCGCGGCCTTGCCGACGCCTGCCTCGCCCTCGGACTCCCGGTCACCGGTGGCAATGTCTCGCTCTACAACGAGTCGCCGACCGGTCCCATCGCCCCGACCCCGGAGATCGGCGTCGTCGGCCTGCTCGACGATATCGGGACACTGGTCGGTCCGGCGTTCGGCCAGGTCCACGACGCGATCCTGCTCGTCGGCGAGACCGTCCCGGGTCTGGCCGGCTCGGCCTACGCGGCCCTGGCGGGCGGTGCGAGCGAGGACGACCCGCCCGCCCTCGACCTCGCCCGCGAGGCCGCCCTGCAGCGGTTCATCCGCGAAGCCATCGCGCGCGGCCTCGTCGCCTCGGCCCAGGACATCTCCGGCGGCGGGCTTGCCGTCGCGCTCGCCGAAGGCTCGATCTGGAGCGGCCTCGGTGCCGGCGTCCGGATCGGGGTGAGCCATTCGCCAGCCGTCGACCTGTTCGGCGAGAGCCCGTCGCGCCTCGTCGTCACCTGTCGGCCGCGTTTTGCCGCGGCGCTCGAGCTGCTCGCCCGTCAGCACGGCCAGCCGGTCGAGACGATCGGGGCGGTCGGCGGCGACCAGCTCGTCATCGAGCTCGCGGTCGGGGTCGCGACGGGCGACATCGAGGACCGCGGCGGACACGGCGCCGACGCGCTCGAGGTGCCGGTCCGCGACCTGCGTCATGCCTGGGAGCACGGGCTCGCGCACGCCCTCGGCTGGGAGGGCTGACCGATGTGTGGGGTGTTCGGGGTCGTGTTGCCGGGCGGTGAGCCCACCGATGCCGCATCGATCGCGGCGCTCGGGCTGTTCGCCCTCCAGCACCGCGGCCAGGAGTCGGCCGGGCTCGCCGTCAGCGACGGCGAGCAGCTGATGCTCTACAAGGACCTCGGCATGATCAGCTCGGTCCTCGACGAGCGCCGGCTGCCGAGCCTGCGTGGCCAGCTGGCGATCGCCCATTGCCGCTACTCCACGACCGGCTCGACCATCTGGGAGAACGCCCAGCCGACCTACCGCCTCGGGCCGCGACGCGCCCTGGCCATCGGGCACAACGGCAACCTTGTCAACACCCGTGACCTGCTCGAGCTGCTCCACGGCGGGCGCGCCCGGCTGCCGGCGTCGACAGATACGGAATTGCTCACCGCGCTGCTCGCCGACGAGCCCGCGGCCGATACGGTCGAGGCGCTCCGCCAGGTCCTGCCGCGCGTCCGGGGCGCGTACAGCCTGGTGGTCCTCGACGAACGGCGGGTCATCGGCGTGCGCGATCCGTTCGGGTTCCGGCCGCTCGTCCTTGGACGTCTGCCCGCCGCCGGCGCCGAGGGCGATGACGGACTGTGGCCGGCCGACGACGCGTCATCGGGCTGGTGCCTGTCGTCGGAGACCGCGGCCCTCGACATCGTCGGCGCGGAATATGTCCGCGACGTCCAGCCCGGCGAGATGGTCATCCTCGAGCCGGGCGTCGCGCCGCGCTCGGTCCGCTTCACCGAGGCGACGCCCGCCCTGTGCGTGTTCGAGCTCATCTACTTCGCCCGCCCGGACTCGTACATGGAAGGCCGCAACCTGTACGAGGCCCGGCGCAAGATGGGCATGCAGCTGGCCATGGAGCACCCGATCGACGCCGACCTGGTGATGCCCGTGCCCGACACGGGCGCCCCCGCCGCCGCCGGCTTCGCCGAGGAATCGGGGCTGCCGTATCGCGAGGGGATGTACCGCAACCGGTACGCCGGGCGGACCTTCATCCAGCCGTCGGCCGGGCTCCGGCATCGCGGGGTGACCATCAAGCTCAATCCGCTGCGCGAGGTCGTCAACGGCAAGCGGCTCGTCGTCGTCGACGATTCGATCGTCCGCGGGACGACGACCAAGCGGATCGTCGACCTGCTGCGCAAGGCCGGCGCGACCGAGGTCCACGTTCGGATCAGCGCCCCGCCGATCTACCACCCGTGCTTCTACGGCATCGACACCCAGATCGAGACCGAGCTCATCGCGTCGACCCACACGGAGCCCGAGATCCGCGAGTTCATCGGCGCCGATTCGCTCGGCTACCTGTCGATCCGCGGCGTGCTCGCCGCGCTCGACCTGCCGTACGAGCGATTCTGCTTCGCCTGCTTCGACGGCCACTACCCGGATCCGGTCCCGTACGACGCCAAGAGCCGCAAGTTCATGCTCGAGGAGGCGGTGGTCGGACGATGACCCGTCCCGGCGCCAAGGGCGCGGCCGGTCGCGACGCCTACCGGGCGGCCGGTGTCGATGTCGCGGCAGGGGAGCGGGCGGTCGACCTCATGCGAGCCCATGTCGAGTCGACCCGGCGACCCGAGGTCGTCGGCGGCCTCGGCGGCTTCGGCGGGGCGTTCACCATCCCGGCCGGCTACCGCGAGCCCCTGATGGTGGCCTCGACGGACGGTGTCGGTACGAAGACCGCGCTCGCCGCATCGCTCCGCCGGTTCGACACCATCGGCATCGACCTCGTCGCCATGTGCGCCGACGACGTGGTGTGCTGCGGCGCCGAGCCGCTCGCGTTCCTCGACTACATCGCGGTCGGCCGGGTCATCCCGGAGGCCGTCGCCGAGGTCGTCGGGTCGATCGCCGTCGGCTGCCGCGATGCCGGCTGCGCGCTGGTCGGTGGCGAGACCGCCGAGCACCCTGACCTGATGTCGACCGACGAGTTCGACCTGTCGGGCTGCTGCATCGGCGTCGTCGAGCGCGCCGACGTCATCGACGGTTCCTCGGTCCGGGCGGGCGACGCGATCCTCGGCCTGGCGTCGTCCGGTCTGCACGCGAACGGGTTCTCGCTCGTCCGAGCGCTCCTGGCCCAGTGGGACCTCGACCTCGCCGAGCCGTACCAGGCGCGATTGCGCCGCTCGCTCGGCGACGCGGCCAGTGACGCGATCCTGGCGGCCGCCCCGCACGAGACGATGGCCACCCTCGGCGAGATCCTCCTGACACCGACCCGCATCTACGCCAAGGCCGTGCTGGCGGCCCGTGCCGCGGTCCGGGCGTCCGGCGCGGACCTGCACGGCCTGGCTCATATCACCGGGGGTGGCCTGCCGGGAAACGTGCCGCGTGCGCTGCCGGACGGCCTCGCGGCGCGACTCGACCCGGGGCGCTGGGTCATGCCCTCGGTCATGCATCTGTTCGGGGCCCTCGGCGGGCTCGATGAGACCGAGCTCCGGGCGACGTTCAACGGCGGCATCGGGATGGTCATCGTCCTGCCGGGCGACGCCGTCGCCGCGGCGACCGGCGCGATCGCCCCGTTCGGGATCGAGGCGACGGTCGTCGGCGAGGTCGTGGCGGCCGACGCGGTCGACGGTGCCCGCTACGTCGAAGGTCTGCTCGAGGGTGCCGCTTGAGCGGCCGGATCGCCGTCGGCGTGTCGGGCGCGGGGTCGAACCTGCGGGCGCTCGCGGCCGCCGCGGACCGTGGCGAGCTCGGAGGGACCATCGTCCTCGTGTTCGCCGACCGTACCTGCCCTGCCCTCGACTGGGCGGCCGAGCAGGGGATCGAGACCGCGCTCCTCCCGGGCGGCGACGATGCGACCCTCGCCGAGACGCTCGGAGCAGTCGGTGTCGATGCCGTCGTGCTGGCGGGCTACATGCGCATCGTCGGACCGGCGGTCCTCGCGGCATTCGGCGGCCGGATCCTCAACACGCATCCCTCGCTGCTGCCGGCATTCCCGGGCGGTCATGCGGTCGCCGACGCGCTGGCCCACGGCGTGACCGTCACCGGCTGCACGGTCCACCTCGTTGACGCCACGCTCGACGGCGGGCCGATCGTGGTGCAGGAAGCCGTCGCCGTCCTGCCCGGCGACGACGTCACGAGCCTCCACGACCGGATCCGGGCGGTCGAGCACCGGCTGTTGCCGCGGGCGGTCGCCGTGGTCCTCGCCGATGCCCTGGCCGTCGACGGCCGGCACGTGTCGGTGGACCTCGCCCGTGTGGACGCGCGCGTCCCGATCCCGCGCCGCGCGCTGTTGTCGGTCTCGGACAAGACCGGACTGGCCGACTTCGGTCGCGATCTGGTCGCCCGCGGCTTCGAGCTCGTCTCGACCGGCGGCACCGCCCGCGCGCTGCGGGAGTCGGGCCTGCCGGTGACCGACGTGGCCGCGGTGACCGGCTTCCCCGAGATGCTCGACGGCCGGATCAAGACGCTCCACCCGCGGGTCCACGGCGGGATCCTGGCCGACCGTCGCCTGGTCGACCACCGTCGCCAGCTGCTCGCCGCGGGCATCGCCCCGTTCGAGCTGGTCGTCGTCAACCTCTATCCGTTCGGGGCCGCGCTGGAGCGCCCGGGCATCACGGTCGATGAGCTGATCGAGGAGATCGACATCGGTGGGCCGTCGATGGTCCGCGCGGCGGCCAAGAACCACGCCAACGTGGCGGTCGTGACGTCACCTGCACGCTACGAGGAGGTCCTCGCAGCTCTCGACACGGAGGTGGGCATCGACGGCCGGTACCGGCGCGCCCTTGCCCTCGAGGCGTTCGCGCACACAGCGGCGTACGACGCCCGCATCGCGTCCGAGTTGCCGAAGCGGATGATCGCAGCCCGCTTGCTCGACGTGCCCGACGACCCGTATCCGCCGACGCTGACCGTCGGCCTCGACAAGGTCGAGACGTTGCGCTACGGCGAGAACCCGCACCAGGCCGCGGCCCGCTATCGACGGCCCGGGGCCACGCTCGCCGACGGTCCCTTCGGGGTCGAACGGGCGCCGCTGCAGGGCAAAGCCCTCTCCTACAACAACGTCCTCGACGCCGCGGCCGCATCGGCGCTGGGTCGCGCCCTGCGCGGTCCGGCCGTCGTCATCGTCAAGCACACCAACCCGTGCGGCGCCGCCGAGCGCTCGTCGCTCGCAGATGCCTGGGCGGCGGCGCTCGAGGCGGACCCGATCAGCGCGTTCGGCGGAGTCGTGGCACTGACGCGACCCGTGGACCGCGCGGTCGCCGAACGGCTCGTCTCGATCTTCCTCGAGATCGTCATCGCGCCGGCCTTCGACGCGGGCGCGCTCGAGGTCCTTGCGACCAAGCCGAATCTGCGCGTCCTGCTCGACGAAGCGCTCGCCGACGACGCGCCCCACACCGGTCCGCTCGATCCGATCGGATCGATCCGGACGGCCGGCGGCGCAGTCCTCGTCACGACCGCGGACCTGGCCCATGACGACCCGACGACCTGGACGTGCGCCACGCGCCGCCCGCCGTCCGACGCCGAGCAGCTCGACCTCGATCTGGCCTGGCGGCTGGTGCGCGGCGTGACCTCCAACGCGATCGTGCTCGTCCGCGACCGCCGGCTGGTCGGCATGGGCAGCGGCCAGACCTCGCGCGTGGATGCCGCCCGCCAGGCAGTCGCCAAGGCGCACGCGATGCTCGGGCCGGACGCCACGGTCGGCGCCGCCTGTGCCTCGGATGCCTTCTATCCATTCCCCGATGCGGTCGAGGTCTGCCTCGGGGCCGGGGTCAAGGCGTTCGCCCAGCCTGGCGGCTCGATCCATGACGCCGACGCCCTCGCCGCCGCCGACGCGGCCGGCGCGACGATGCTCATCACCGGCGTCCGCCACTTCCGCCACTGACCGCGGATCCATGGCCTGACCGTCGCGTATCGGGTACGCTCGCGGTCACCCTTTCGTGAGGTTCGGATGCTCTGTTCGGCCTGCGGCACAGAGAACGATGCGGGACGGCGGTTCTGCGACACGTGTGGCGCGCCGCTGACGGTCGTCTGTCGCGTGTGCGGATCGTCCAACCGCCCGACGGCGAGGTTCTGCGGCGACTGCGGCACCGCCGTCGAAGCGGGCGTCGCATCCGGACCAGCCACCGCGCGCCAGGTCGTCATCGAGTCCGCCCTGACCCAGCCGGAGCGGCGGCTCGTGTCGGTCCTGTTCGTCGACCTCGTCGGCTATACGACGCTTGCCGACGGCTGGGACCCGGAGCAGGCGCGCGACCTGCTGACCCGCTACTTCGAGACGGCGCGCGACATCGTCGGGCGCTACGGCGGCACCATCGAGAAGTTCATCGGGGATGCGGTGATGGCCGTCTGGGGCGCACCGACCGCGCACGAGGACGACGCCGAGCGAGCCGTCCGCGCCGCGCTCGAGCTGGTCGACCGCATCCCGGGCCTCGAACCGTCGCTCCGAGCGCGGGCGGGCGTCCTGACCGGCGAAGCGGCCGTCGACCTGCGGGCCACCGACCAGGGCATCGTCGCGGGCGACCTGGTCAATACCGCCAGCCGGTTGCAGTCCGTGGCGCCGCCCGGGACCGTGCTCGTCGACGAGGCCACGGAGCGCACCGCCTCCAAGGCGATCGCCTTCGAGCCGGCCGGCGAGCAGATCCTCAAGGGCAAGGCCAGCCCGGTCCCGGCGTATCGCGCGATGCGCGTCGTGGCCGAACGGGGCGGCCGGAACCGGAGCGAGACGCTCGAGGCGCCGTTCACCGGTCGTGACACGGAACTCCGCCTGCTCAAGGACCTGTACGCCTCGACGGCGCGTGAGCGGCGGATCAGCCTCGTCTCGCTGACCGGCCAGGCCGGGGTCGGCAAGACCAGGGTGGCCTGGGAGTTCGAGAAGTACCTCGACGGACTGGTCGACGAAGTGAGGTGGAACGCCGGTCGGTCGCCGGCGTACGGCGACGGGATCACCTTCTGGGCGCTCGGCGAGATGGTCCGCGGGCGAGCGGCCCTGCTGGCGACCGACGACGAGGCGACCACGCGCCGGAAGATCGCCGAATCGGTCGCCCAATGGGTCCCCGACGAGGGTGAGCGTCGGTGGGTCGAGACCGCACTCCTGGCATTGCTCGCCGTCGAACCGGCGCCGCCTGGTGGTCGGGAGAGCCTGTTCGCCGCGTGGCGGACCTATTTCGAGCGGATCAGCAGCGGCTCGTCGGCGGTCGTCCTCGTCTTCGAGGACCTCCACTGGGCGGATCCCGGCTTGCTCGACTTCATCGACCACCTGCTCGAATGGTCGACCGGCGTGCCGATGCTCATCGTCACGCTCGCCCGACCGGAGCTCCTCGAGCGACGCCCGGCCTGGGGGGCAGGCCGGCGGAACTTCGTCGCCATCCACCTCGACCCACTCTCGGACGAAGCGGTCGGCGAGCTCCTCAGCGGGCTGGTCAGCGGACTCCCATCGCGGGCCGCGGAGACGATCATCCGGCGCGCCGACGGCATCCCCCTGTACGCCGTGGAGACGGTGCGCATGCTCGTCGCCGACGACCGGCTGGCCGAGCGCGACGGGGCGTACGTGCCCGTCGGCGACCTGACCGAGCTGGCCGTCCCGGAGACGCTCCACGCCCTGATCGCGGCACGGCTCGACGCCCTCGACCCGTCCGATCGGGCGCTCCTCCAGAACGCCGCGGTCCTCGGCCAGAGCTTCACCCCGACCGGCCTGGCCGCGGTCGTCGCGACCGATTCGGCCGACCTCGAGCCTCGTCTGCGCGGTCTCGTCCGGCGCGAGATCCTCGTCCAGCAGGTGGATCCGCGATCACCGGAGCGGGGCCAGTACAGCTTCGTCCAGGCGCTCGTGCGCGAGGTCGCCTACTCGACGCTGGCGAAGCGCGACCGGCGCGACCGGCATCTCGCCGCGGCGCGGCATTTCGAGTCGCTCGGCGAGGACGAGCTGGTCGGCGTCCTGGCCGCACATTACCTGGCCGCCTTCGAGGCGTCGGCGCCGGGGCCCGAGGCGGACGCCGTCGGTGGCCAGGCGCGCATCGCGCTGCGCGCGGCGGCTGAGCGGGCGGCGGCTCTCGGCTCGCACGAGCAGGCCGTCACCTTCCTCGACCTGGCGCTGCAGGTGACCTCGGACCCGGGCGAACAGGCCGACCTGCTCATCCGCACCGGCGAGGCCGCCTCGGCCGCGGGGCGCCACACGCGTGCCCACGAATTGCTGCGGAACGCCCTTGATCGCGAGCGCGCCGTCGGGGATCACGCGGGTGCGGCGGCTGCCGCGGCGGCGCTCGGGCGCGCCCTACTCGAGTCCTACCAGACGGACGATGCCCTCGCCGTCCTCGAGCCCGGGGCGATCGAATTCGACGACGTCGCCGAGGCGCCGGCCGGGATCGCCCTCCGGGCCCAGCTCGCCCGGGCGTACTTCTTCCACGGCGACTCGGTCGAGGCGATCCGGGTCGCCGATCTCGTGCTGGCGAGCTCCGAGCGCGAGGACCTCGTCGCGATGACGGCGGACACGCTGATCACCAAGGGCACGTCGCTGGCCGAGATCGGCCGTGTCCTCGAGGGTCGCAGCGCCATCCAGGCCGGCGTCGACATCGGCGAGCGTGCCGGCTGGCCGGCCATCGGGCTGCGCGGGCGGGTCAACCTCAGCTACATCCTGGCCCTGCGCGATCCACGCCAGGCGCTGGCGACCGCGAAGGCCGGGTTCGAGGATGCCCAGCGCCTCGGCATCCGCTCCCTCCAGTCGACCCTGCACCAGAACGCCGGTGACTCGGCCATCCGCGTCGGCGAGTGGGATTGGGCGCTGAGCTCGACGGAGCCGCTCATGGCCACCGAGCTCGAGCTCGTGGACAGGTCGGCCCTGTTGGGTGTCGTGCTGACCATCCGCGCCCTCCGGGGCGAGGTGACCGATGCCGACCTCGCCGCGCACGAGGCGGCGCTCGAGGGCAGCTCGGACCGCCAGATCGGGGTTTCCAAGCGCACCCCGCGGATGCAGGCCGACGTGGCCGCCGGGCGATGGGACGACATCGAACACCGTTGCCTCGAGCTCGTCTCGCTCGACCGGATCGGCGGGACCGCCCACCTGTTCCTTGCCGGGCGGGTCGCCTTCCTCCGTCGAGACACCGCCGCCCTGGCCCGACTGATCGACCTGCACGAGGGCCTGCGCGTCCACGGCGACGCCATCTCCGTCGAACGGGTGACGCTGCGGGCCGGCCTCGCCGCCCTGGAAGGTCGGACGGTCGAGGCCCATGCGGGCTACCGCGACGCGCTCGAGGCGTGGCGCGCCCTCGGCCTCGACTGGGACGAGGCGCTGACCGGGCTGGACATGGCGACGGTGCTCGATCTCGGTCAGCCGGACGTCGCGGCTGCGGTCGCCAGGGCGCGCGAGGTGTTCCAGCGTCTCCGGGCGAGACCGTTCCTCGAGCGGCTCACGACGGCCGAAAGCACGGTCCCGGGCTCCACCATGCCGGCGTCGCCGTCCTCCATCGCGGTCACTGCGTCACCGACGGCCGCACCCGACTGACGGTGTCCGCGCGCCCGGCCCTGCGCCGGCGCTCCTGGCACGTCCCGATGACGAGGTGGGCGAACATCGTGACCCTCAGCCGGCGCCCGACCTGAGGCGTATCGTTCGAGGTCTTCGGCGGACATCGCGCGACGACAAGGGAGGTCTGGCAATGGCGCAGTTCCTGGCGGTCACATTCGATGGGGCCGGCGACGCCGAGGCGGCGCTGACGTCGATCCGCTCGGTCGAGCATGCCGGCAAGATCGGGCTCGAGGACAGCGCGGTCGTGCGCAAGGATGCCGACGGCAAGGTCACCTTCCACAACGAGATGTCGAGCGGGACCGAGACGGGCGCGGTGGTCGGGGCGGCGCTCGGCGCCCTCCTGTTCGTCGTCTTCCCTGTCGGGGCGATCGTCGGCGGCGCGGTGGCCGGCGGACTGGTCGGTCGGGCGGCGGCGCCGGGCATCGATGGCAGCTTCGTCAAGGAGGTCGGCGACGACCTGCCGGCGGGCGGATCCGCGCTCTTCCTGCAGGTCAAGGAGGGCGACCCGGGACCGATCATCGGCGTGCTTGGCGCGTATCACGGCCGCGTTCGCCAGACCTCGTACGACGACGAGATCGAGCAGTCGATCGACGCGTCGATGCGCTGACAGCCGGGAGGCGTCCTCCGATCGCCGATGCTACGATCGGTCGTGATGTCCGAAGGAGTCGACGCCGTGCTCGAGTCCGGGCCGGACGCCCCCCGCTTGAGTGTGCTGGTCCCGTGCTGGAACGCGGCCTCGACCATCGAGTGGGCTCTTGGGTCCATCCTCGCGGAACGTGACGTCTCGTTCGAATGTGTCGTCATCGACGACGGATCCACCGATGGGACGGCCGATCTGGTCGCCGCCCTCGCGGAACGCGATCCACGCGTCGTCCTCCTCCGCCTGCCCGCCAATGGCGGGGTCTCGAATGCCCGGAACCGGGGGCTGGGGATCGCGCGCGGGGAATGGATCGCATTCCACGATGCAGACGACCGGATCCTGCCAGGCGGACTCGCCGCCCTGATGCGTCCGGCTCAGCCATCCGAGGTCCTGGCCGTCATCGGTCAGCGCATCTGGACGGACGGTGAACGGACCTGGCTGTCGCCGCTCTACGACATCCCCGACATCCGCGAGCCGGGTCGCAAGTCGATCGCCTCCCATCCGGGTCTCCTCTACTACGCCTCGGCGACCGGGAAGGCGTTCCATCGTTCTCTGCTCGCCGGCCTCCAATTCGAGGGCCGAGTCCTCGGCGATCAGTCCTGGACCGTCCGGGCACTCCTCCGGGCGGGGACGCACATCGAGGTCGTCGAGGAAACGGTCTTCGCGTACTCCCGACCCCATCCCGAGACGACGGTCGAGACCATCACCTCGCGCACCCGTGCGTCCGCGACGGGCGCGGCGGAGATGGCTGTCGATCGCACGGACCGTCTTCCTCGAGGTGTCCGCGGAGGTGGACACGCTCGTCGCGGACGAGCCGACCCGCGACGCGATCAAGGGGGCGTACTTCGAGCGGCTGATCGTGTCCGACCTCGGCCGCCTCGTCCGCAAGGCCGTCGAGGGCCGGGATCCCGCGACGGGCGCATTCTTCGACGCGATGGCCGACTTCCTGGCTGCGGTCCCACGGTCGATCGTGGCCCACTCGGACCACCTGTTCATGCTGGTCATGTGGCCGCCGGCCCGGCACTGGCCGACGCTTCCGTCCTCGGCCCGGCGGCCGTACCGGCGGATGCTTCGTCTGGCCCTCCGGGCCGATCCGTGGAGTCCCCGAGTGCTGCCGCCGTACCTCGGCCGACGCGCGATCGGCGCGATCTCGAACCGATTCGGGGATCGGTCGCCGTGACGCGATCTTGGTGTTTCGACGGGGGCGTCGAGGCGTCACCGGCGCACTAGGTGCGGGTGCGACCGGCCCAGGTCACGGACCCGATGTACCCTACCCAGCGTCCGTCCATCGGTCGGTCGGCGCCCGCGGGCACAAGCAATCAGGAGGCGAGACCATCGACGCCCTCGAGACGCTGGGCGGTCACCGGATCCTGGTGACCGGTGGTTCCGGCACGATCGGCGCTCGACTGGTCGAGCGATTGCTGGACCGGGACGCGGCCGTCGTGCGGGTGTTCGGCCGCGACGAGACCAAGCAGTTCTACCAGCAGATGCGTCATCCGGGCCGAACCGACCTGCGTTTCCTCCTCGGCGACGTGCGCGATCGCGACCGTCTGACACGCGCGATGGAGGGGATCGACATCGTGTTCCACTGCGCCGCGCTGAAGCACGTCGAGTCCGGCGAGTACAACCCGTTCGAGGCGACCCAGACGAACGTCGTCGGGACGCAGAACGTCATCGACGCGTGCCTGGCCTCGGACGTTCGAACGATGATCCTGACGTCGTCGGACAAGGCGGCCAACCCGACCTCCGTCATGGGCGCCACGAAGCTCCTGGCCGAAAAGCTGGTGAGCGCCGCGACGAACTACCGGGGACCCCATCGAACGACGTTCGCCAGCGTCCGATTCGGAAATGTGCTCGGGTCGCGTGGATCGGCCGTCGAGCTGTTCGCCAGACAGGTCGCGGCAGGTGGCCCGGTCACCGTGACGGATCCGTCGATGACGCGCTTCGTGATGACCACCGACCGGGCGGTCCAGCTGGCCATCCGGGCCGCCGAGGTCGCAAAGGGCGGCGAGGTCTTCGTCTTCAAGATGCCGGTGGCCCGCCTCGCCGACCTCGTGTCGGCCACCATCGCCTACGCGGCGCCGAACGCGGGCCTCGACCCGGCGACGATCTCGACCGCGATGATGGCCGCCAGGGCCGGCGAGAAGGCGTACGAGGAATTGATGACCCAGGACGAATCGACGCGCGCCTATGACGTCGGTGAGATGTACGCGGTCCTGCCGTCGATCGACCTTCATCCGGAGATCACCGCGGCATATCGCAACGTGCCATCGGCGCCGGTCGGCGCGTATCGGTCGGACACGGTCGCGCCGATGTCGACCGATGCGGTCCACGCGCTGGTCGCGGAGGCGCTCGCCCGAACCCGCACCGACGGCGTCGTGACCGCATGAGGGTCCTCGTGACCGGCGCGGCAGGATTCATCGGTCGTTGGGTGGTCGCGGACCTCCTGGCCCGGGGTCATGAGGTCCTGCCCGTCGACAACCTTGTCGCCGGCGACCGGCTGAACCTTGCCGAATTCGCCGAGCATCCGAACCTGAGACCGCTTGAGGTCGGCGACATCCGCGACGGCGCCGCCTGTCGGCGCTGGGCGGGCGAGGTCGACGCGATCGCTCACCTGGCCGCATCGATATCCGTGCAGGACTCGATCGACGATCCGGCAACCACATTCGAGAACGATGTCGTCGGCACGTTCAACCTGCTCGAAGCGGCAAGATCGGCCTCTGTCCGGTTGCTGTTCATGAGCACCTGCATGGTCTACGACCGCTCGACCTCACGATCAGGGATCGACGAGCTCCACCCGACCAGACCGGCTTCGCCCTACGCCGCGTCCAAGCTGGCAGGCGAAGCCCTGACCCTCTCGTATCACCATGCCTACGGTTTGCCGACGACCGTGGTCCGGCCGTTCAACACGTACGGCCCGTTCCAGCGCTCTGTCGGCGAGGGCGGCGTCGTGGCGATCTTCACGCGTCGCTCGCTCGACGGCGACGAGTTGCGCATCTACGGCGACGGCACGCAGACGCGGGACCTCCTGTACGTCACCGACTGCGCCCGATTCGTCGTCGATGCCCTGCTGTCCGATACCGCGGCCGGGCGGATCCTCAACGCCGGCACCGGCATCGACATCTCGGTCAACGACCTCGCCGCGGCGATCGAGCCGGACACCTCGCGAATCAGCCACGTCGAGCACATCCATCCCCAGAGCGAGATCCCGGTGCTGCGCTGTGATGCTCGGCGGGCACGCGACACGCTGGGTTGGGAACCGCAGATATCGCTGGCCGACGGGCTGGCACACACGCGCGATTGGATGGCCGAGCGCTTCGCCCTCGATCTCCCGGTGGCATGAGCAGGGGCTGGGCATGACGACCACGCCGCAGGCGCAGCTCGCCATCGACGGCGGCACGCCGGTCCGCTCGACGCTCCTGCCGTACGCGCATCAACAGATCTCGGATGACGACGTGGAGGCGGTCGCTGCGGCGTTGCGTTCGGACTGGTTGACCACTGGTCCACGGGTCCCCGCCTTCGAGGCGGCGCTCGCCGAGCTGACCGGGGCACGACACGTCATCGCCTTCTCATCGGGCACCGCGGCCCTCCATGGGGCAGCCGTCGCGGCCGGTCTGGGACCGGGTGACGAGGCCATCACGACGCCGATGACCTTCGCCGCGACGGCCAACGCGGTCCTGTACACCGGGGCAGAGGTGCGTTTCGCCGACGTCGATGCGAGCGAGTTGCTGATCGACCCGGCGCGGGTCGAGACTGCGCTGACGCCACGGACGCGGGCGATCCTCGCGGTGGACTATGCAGGCCATCCAGCCGATTACGACGCCCTCCGCCGCATCGCTGACCGGGCACCTGGCGGCGCTGCGACGCTCATCGCGGATGCTTCCCACTCGTTGGGGGCGACCCGCGGCGGCCGACGCGTCGGGACCATGGCCGACATGACCATCCTGAGCTTCCACCCGGCCAAGATCCTCACGACGGGCGAGGGTGGTGCGGTCCTGACCGATGATGACGACCATGCCGCCCGTCTGCGGCGATTCCGGAACCACGGCATCGCCACGGAACTCGCCGCCCGGACGGACTGGACATACTCGATGGTCGAGCTCGGCTACAACTACCGGCTGACCGACATCGGAGCGGCTCTCGGCAGCTCACAGCTGACCCGGCTCGATGAGTTCCTCGCGCGCCGGCGAGATCTGGCGGCCTACTACGCCGCGAGGCTGGCGGGCCATCGATACCTCGACCTCCCGACCGTCGAGCCGGGCACGAATCCTGCCTGGCACTTCCTCTTCGTCCAGCTTCGCCTGGATCGGCTGACGGTCGACCGAGGCGGGGTCTACAGAGCCCTCCGTGCGGAAGGGATCGGCGTGAACGTCCACTACATCCCGGTCCATCAGCATCCGTTCTACCGTGAGCGCTACCCGGGATCGGTCTTCCCGGTGGTTGACGCCGCCTACGAGCGCCTTCTGACGCTGCCCCTCTTTGCGGGGATGACGAACGCGGACGTCGACGATGTCGTGGCCGCCCTCGACAAGGTGACCCAGGTGTACGGCTCCGACTGACGTCACCCGCCCGGAGCGATTCGGGGCCTATCCGGGTGACGACACGCCTCGGATGGAGATCCGCGCCAGCAACGGCTGGTCCCTCTGCTCGCCGGGCCGGCTCGTCTCGTCGAGTTCGAGCGCGGAGAAGGCCAGGCGACAGAAGTACGAGCCCCGAACCTCACGATAGGTCAACAGTCCGATCAGGGACGAGCAGGCTTTGTCGACGTCGACCGGACCGCGTGGCGGGCGTCACCGATCTCGACCATGCCGCCCGTCACCCCCAGCCCTCCCGTGGCCGAGACGAGGGAGGAGACTGGTCGACCATGGTCGATCGAGGAGCCGGCAAGATCGAAACGCTCTGCCGTCGAACCGCCGTTGTGAGACGAGTAGTGCAGGGTGGCGCTGTCGAATGCCTCAGGTATCAGCGTCACATGGCCGAGGCGACAGGAGGCCGCCGGGAGCGCGGTCCAGTCGATCTCGTACGTCAGTTCCACGGCGGGCTCGCCCTCGACCAGCCGGAACGTCTTCCGTACCGGTCCGAAGGGGGTGGCCACGACCGCGGACACTTCGACGACACCAGACGCGGCGTGCAGCTCAGGTTCCACGCGCTCCAGGTCGGTGACCTTCGGCGCACCCGGCGGTTCCACGATGAGGTGGCCGGTGTAGAAGTCCGCTCCGAGGGAGATGTCGTCGTAGTAGCCGTGCGACAAGGTACCGACGAGCGCTCGTTCGGAGACGTGGGGGAAGGCGAGCGACTCGATCGCCAGACCGCGGCGCGTATTGAGGACGAGGGTCGCAGCGTCGGTCTCGATGGTGAGAAAACGACCCTCGACCCGCCCCACGGATCGATCTTCGCTGTGATCTCGGGCCGAGGCGAGCGGGGCGGACCGAGGCATGGGGCGGACATCCTCGAACTGGCGCCCGAACGCGGCGAGCCGTTCGCGGTAGGCGACCCAACGCCGTTCAGTGATATGCGTGCGAAAGTCGCTGCTCCAGAGGTAGCACAGCTCCCGCCACTGATCGTCGCCGGCCGCCGGGTCGTCCCGGAGGCGCTCATACGCGCGCCAACAATCGGTGTTCACACCCAGGTCGTCGCGCCCGGTCACCGCCCAGCGGGTGAGGTTGTACTTGCCCTGCTTCTTGACCGGGATCGGTTGCTCCGCTGACTCCAGATGCAGGCGGTTGCCGGCACCAGGCAGGTGAGACATCTCGAGCGCGCTGGAGGGCGTGACGAACTCGAAGCGATCGTCGGCGACCAGGGTCTCGAACAGACGCCGCAGCCTGTCCCATTCGAGGCCTTCCGTCAGCTCGGCCTCGGTCCGATAGCGGCCCGGTCTGAAGTCGAACACCTCCATGTCGCCGCCGTACAGCGGAAAGGCGCGGGGCATCGACGACACATGCGAACCGAGGTACCCGAGGTATTCCGAGAGGTCGATCTCGCCGTGGGCGTAACGCTGGAACTTCTGGAAAGCGAGCGACTTGTTCCACAACAGAGGGATCTCTTCGCCATGGTGCCCGCACGCGATCTGAGGCAGATAACGCCAGTCGGCCGGCCATTCGGGGTGCATCGAAGCCGGGTTGTCCCACTCCATCACGATGGCTCGATAGCCGGCATCGAGGAAGTGCGCCACCATCCCGGCGGAGTAGGCCTGCTCGTTGACGAGTGCGATCCCCGGTCGCGCGCCGAGCATTCGCTCGTACGCCAGATTCCCGAGCCGGAGGTTGGCCGCGTTGACGTCGGCCGGCACGAGCGGGCCGATCAGCTGGGCGTAGCCGCTGCCGATGAACTCGCATGGGCCTTCGGACACCAGCGCGCGGAGCTCCTCGAACCAGTCCGGAACAGTCACCTGGGCGGCTTCGAGCGTGTACGCCGACGCCTCGATGCCGAACGGCAGATCCATGTCGTGAGCGAGTTCGAGGAGCGGCCGATAGCAGCGCTCGATGACCTCGGGACGACGGCTCTCCTCGATCGAGGAATAGGCGAGGTTCAGGTGGAAGACCGTATAGAGCCGGAGCGTCATGCTGGGACCGTCACGATGCGCACGGAGCTGGCAACCTCGCGCGCCCGCGACACGGCCTCGTCTCGTGTCTCGCCGGAGGTGATGACGAAACCGGCACGGAGGGTGTGATCGGTCGGGGCCTTGACGACCTGGCCGATGCCGACGGCGACTCCCAGGCGGTGCACCCACGGGACGCCCCGGAACCGATCCGTCCCGGAAACGGCGGTGACGCGCCCGGGTTCCGGGAAGAAGTACCGGATGGCAACGCCGCGGTGATGTGTCGGCGTCAGGGCATCTCGGTCGACGGGGTCGCCGACGGCCACGCGGATCGCGGCACCGATCAGGTCGACTCCCGTAGCGAGCGGTATCTGGTCCGTGGAGAACCAACCGCCCGACAGACGCGCGGCGACCTCGATGACCTTCGGACCGCTCGGGGTCAGGACCATGTCGCCTTTGACGATCCCTGTCGATATGCCGATCGCGGTCCCGGCACGCTCGGCAAGGCTGGCCACGGCAGTCTGGTCCGCAGCCGAAAGCACGGACGGCTGCTCGCCGCCGTTCTCGATGATCCACGGCGAGAAGCGGTCGAGGAACTCGTAGTTGCGGTCGCAGAAGCCAGGCGTATGACCAACGCCCTCGACCAGCAGGGATTCGGTCGACAGCTGCGGGCCGGGCAGATACTCCTCGACCATCACGCGTCCGGTCGGCGACCAGCTGCGGGCATGCTCGAAGGCCCATTCCGGGTTCACGCCCTCGAAGAGGCGCAGGACGCCTCGGGCGCCCCGGCTGTCCACGGGCTTGACCACCAGTGGAAGCCCCCGCTCGGCGATGATCTCCCGCAGGGCATCGGCGCTGGCGACACCGCTGAACCACGGCACGGGGATACCCCGCTCGACGAACCGTTCCTTCATCGCGATCTTGTCGGCCGCCAGGCGCGCGGCCTCGAGGGGGATCCCCGGGAGACCCAACACGTCAGCGACGCTCGCCACGGTCAACGGCACGTCTGCGGCGATGCACATGACGCCGTCGAGACGCCGCACCTGACGTGAATACTCACTGGCGGCCGTGATGGTGGCCTCGACGTCGTACGTGCTCGCGATGATGGCGTCATCGGCTTCGGCGAGTCCTGGAGCTTCGGCAGAGCCATCACTCACCACGACGTGGAAACCCATCCGCTTGGCGAGCCGGATGCCCGGGACGGCTTCGGCACCGCCACTGACGACGAGGAGGGTCCTCGTCACCTATCGGACCACATCGCGTCCATGGTCTGATTGGCCAGGAGCATCGGCGAGACGTCCTCCGCGGGGTCGACAAGACAGTGCACGAGGAACGGGCCGGACGCAGCAAGAGCTTCCCGCAGGGTGACCTCGACTTCGTCAGCGGCCCTGACCGTCGCACTGGGAATGCCGTATGACGCGGCGACGGCCGCGAAGTCCGGGTTCCATTTGTCGCCGCATGTCGGGTCGCTGCCCCAGTTCAGCTGTTGGAAATGGGAGACGATTCCGAGCCGGTGATTGTCGAGAACGAACATCTTGATCGGGAGGCGGTGCTCGGCGATCGTGGCGAGCTCCTGGATATTCATCTGGAAGGACCCGTCGCCGACGAAGCACAACACGGGAACGCCTGGTCGTGCCAGGGCGGCTCCGATGGCAGTGGGAAGGTCGTATCCCATGGCGCCATGCCCGCCTGACGTCAGCCAGGCACGCTCGGGCGAATCGAAATCGAAATGGCGGGCCGTCCACTGCTGATGTGAGCCCACGCCCGAGACGATGGTCAGCGGGCGGCCGCTGGTCAGGCGGTTCGCCGTCGCGATGACGTACTGAGGCTTGAGGGGCCCGTCGACGGTGAACGACAACGGATGCTCCCGCTTCCAACCGTCGATCCGGGCACGCCATGCGGACCAGTCGGGCAGCGCCACCCCGGAAAGCTCCGCCTGCAGGGCGACGAGCGCTTCGCGTGCATCGGCGTTGATGGCCAGGTCGACACGCACCCGCGAATGCGACAGCTCGGCTTGATCGAGGTCGATCCGAACGACCCGCCCGTTCGGGACGAATTCGCTGACCACCGAGCCGGTCTGTCTGACGTCAAGGCGCGAGCCGATCGCGATGAGAAGGTCGGCGTTATGGATGGCGAGGCCTGCGTATTGGTTGCCAGTATGGCCGTGGAAACCCAGCGCCAGCGGAGAGGCTGTCGGGAACGCCCCGAGGCCGAGCAGGCTCTGCGACACCGGGATGCCGGCACCGTCCGCCAGCGAACGCAATTCGGCCGTGGCGCACGCGATCAACACGCCTTGGCCAGCCACGATGACGGGCCGCTCGGCGGCAGCGAGCCACTCGCCAAGCTGCGAGATCCCAGCGGGATCCACGGGCGGCCTTGCCAGCGACGACCCGTGAGCCAACGCCGGGGTCGCCTGCACCTCCGCGCGTTGGACATTCATCGGCAGATCCACCAGGACCGGACCGGGCCGTCCCTCCGCGGCGAGATGGAACGCATCTTCCATGACCTGTGGCAGCTCGGCGGCGCTCATGGGCAGGAAGCGAGCCTTGGTGATCGGCGTCATGAGGGCGATGGTGTCGACCTCCTGGAAACCTCGTTGACGCACCGGCTTGTCGAGACGCATGTCCCCCGTGCCGACCTGACCCGTGAGGACGACCAGTGGGGTGGAATCGAAGTAGGCGTCGGCGACGGGAGTCACGAGGTTCGTGACGCCGGGACCGGATGTGACCATGACGACCTGGGTTTCGCCGAGCAGCCGAGCTACCCCAAGGGCGGCGTAACCGGCGCCTTGCTCATGGCGTGGGACGAAGAGCTCGATGCCAAGCGTCTGGAGCTTGTCGAGGATCGGTGCGATCGTGCCGCCGGGAAAGACGAAGACGCGCCGTAACCCGCGGGCCGCGATGGCGTCGGCGATGACGTCGGCTCCGATCATCGGCGTCTGTTCGCTAGCCAAGGTACTGCCCCCCGTTGACGTTGAGGGTGTGTCCTGTCACGTACCCTGCAGCGTCGGAGGCGAGGTACGCCACCGCGCGCGCCACTTCCTCGACCAGGCCGGGCCGGCCGATGGGAATGGCCCGGATCTTGGCCTTCCCCGCGTCAGACGCGATCTCCGAGGCGGTCATCTCGCTGTCGATCAGCCCAGGCGCGACGCAGTTGACCAGCACCTCGGGCGCCCCGATCCGCGCCAGTGACCGTGTGAGGCCGATCATGCCGGCCTTGCTCGTCGCGTAGTGGACGGCAAGTGTCCCGCCCATCTGTCCGCCCGAGGACGCCAGATTCACGATCCGGCCGAAGCCGTGCTCCTTCATCGCCGGGAGAAGCTCCTGCGAGCACGCGAAGGCCCCGCGAAGGTTCACGACCATCATCCGGTCCCAATCATCATCGGTGATGGTCGCGAACGGCTTCTGTTCGAGGATGCCCGCGTTATTCACGAGGATGTCGATGCGCCTGAACTCGATCAGCGCGGCCGCGATCGCCCCGCGCACGCTGCCCCGTGACGAGATGTCCAGCGGCACCGCCAGCGCCCGGACGCCGAGCGCACGCGCCTCGGCGGCCACCCCGGACGCGGCACGCTCCTGTTCAAGGTACGTGATGACCACGTTCACCCCGCCACGGGCGAGTTCGAGGACGATGGCCCGGCCTATGCCTCGGCTGGAGCCGGTGACGAGGGCTACCCGGTCGGGCATGCGATCAACAGACGTCCTTCCTTGGCATGGGAGATCGGGTGCGTGGACGCCTCGCGGGCCGGGATCCCGAGTCCGGATATCCGCGAAACGCAGAGCACGAGTATATGCTCAGGACGCCTGCCGACGGCGCGAGGACCTCCGCCCAACGGGAACGCAGGCAGGACCGATCGAAACTCGGCTACGCTGAGAACCCCGTGACCGCGCCCCCCTGCGCGTGAAGAACTGCCGTTGGTTGACCAAGCTTGTCGATGGACGAATGAGCGAGTCGAATACCGATCGCGATCCACAGGCGCCGGCATCGCCAGAAGTGACGTGGGCAGCCGTCGACACCTTTCGTGGCAATGCGACCTCACCGGTCCTTGCCGCCTTTCGATCCTGCCCGGTCTGCGAGGATATCCGCTGGCACACCGTGGTTCCGTTTCGCGACGTCCAGTTCTATTCGGACTCCGACGTCCTGCCGAAACGGCACAGCTTCGATATCTGTCAGTGCCAGGGTTGCCTGACCCTCTTCACGAACCCATGCCTCACGCCCTATGGCTTCCGGGTCCTTGCCGACGAGGCGGGCCAGTCCTACGACGTGTCGCCCGGGCGGTTCGATGAACAGATCCGGTGGATGAGCGAGCGGAAGCTGCTCGGGGATGGCACCACGGTATTGGACGTCGGTTGCTCGGACGGTGGGTTCCTGCTCAAGCTTCCGGACAGTATCAGGCGCATCGGCGTCGACATCGACCAGCCCTCCATCGATCGGGCACTCGCCGCTCGCGGCACCGCGAACGCCGAGTTCCACGCGACGGACTTCGAGCGCTTCCGGCTCGACGAAGAGGTCGACGTGATCACGATGTTCCACGTTCTTGAGCATCTCCCGGCCCCGAGGACCGTGCTCGAGAATCTGCGTGCCATCTCGACTCCGAATACCCGGTTGCTCGTCGAAGTGCCGATCCTCGAGCTCGCATCGACAAGGGACATCAACGGCTTCTTCTCGGTGTATCACCTGACACATTTCAGCCGCGGCAGCCTGGAAGACCTTCTCGCAGTCAGCGGTTGGCAGGTCGCGCAAACCCAGATCCAGGACGACCACAACGGATGCCGTGTGATCGCGGTTCCAGGATCGGCGCACGACCCACCCACCCGGAACATCGACGACCGACGTCATCTCTATCGCTATCTGTCGAGCTGGTACGACGCTCTCGAGGAGGTCGAGGCGAAGCTCGTTGCCCTGGATGCACATGATCACATCGCGATCTGGGGCGCTGGGATCCACCTCGAATTCCTCTACCAGTTCACGTCGCTGTTCCGTGGCGGCGAGAAGAGGCGGTTCGTCGTGCTCGACAGCGACACGCGCAAGCAGGGCAAGACCTGGCGCGGGATCCCGATCCGATCACCGGAGGTCGTCACCGCGCTGGACTGGGAGTCGGTCCTCCTCCTCGTGTCCACCTACGGGGGGCAGGACTCGGTCGTCGCAGCCGCGAAGGAACTCAAGGTCCCGGAGAGGTCGATCATCACGCTCTACGAGACGCCGATCCGCCACCGCTGACGATCAAGCACCACGACCTTCCCTAGACCTTCTCCGCAACGACCAGGACGCCCTCTCGTGCTCGATCCCACTCCACGAACCGTCCGCGATTCAACCCGAATGTCCGTCCAACGACGAATCCCGAGCGCCGGATGAGATCGAGCAAAGGGCCGGGTCGATACTCGCGAAGGTGACTGGCGATCAACGGCACGCCGAACGGCCGTTCGGCCAGCAGGGGGACTTCCAGGACCAGCCTCCCACCGACGCGAAGGACTCGATGGCAACTCTGCAGCATCAGACCGTCATCCGCGACGTGCTCCATGACATTCGAGCACACGACGACGTCGAATGCCTCATTCGCGTAGTCGAGTGCGTGCGCGTCCTCGACATCGAATTGCAGGTTTGCGAGGTTGTGCCGAGCCCGTGCGTCGCGCACGGTCTCCTCGTCGTAGTCGGCGCCCCACACCCCGGCCGCCCGTCCCGCAAGCAGTGACGCCCCCTCGCCGACCCCACAGCCGAGATCGAGGACCATGTCGGTCGGGCTGACGAACTGCGCTGCGAACTCATAACTGAAGTCCGCGCACCTGCCGCAATCGCGCTCACGAGAGAGGTCCCCACCCCTGATCTGCTCCAGCATGTCCCGGGGATAGGTCGGAACGTCCTCCAGGCACGACACGTGGAAGAGCTCGGTGTGCTCCTCGATGTACAACCACGGCCGGAACCGCATCGACATATCCGCGGTCGCAAGCGCCTCGTCCGCCCGCCGCAGGCAACCCAGCGTCATGACGTCGGCGCCGAAGTTGATGTTGAAATCGTAGGGAAGAGTCACGTAGTCGCAGCGTTCCTGCTCGAGCAGGTCGATCATTCGATCGACGAGGTCGATGTCGAGGAAGAACCGGTTCAGCAGGACGCGGGCGATGACGGAGTCGTCCACCGCACCGACTGCCTGCGCCGCGGCAACGATCCTCGCTGTCACGTCGAACTCGCTACCCAGGTAGCAGTCCACACCCCACCGCTCGGCCGCGGCCACTAGCACGCCGTTTTCCGGCAGGTCCGGCGCCGCGATGACGATCCGTTCGATGTGCCTGCTTCTGCTCAACGCCTCAAGGCAGTAGTGAGATGGGTCGAGGTCGTGACCCAGTAGATCGGTGTGGTTGGCCTGGATGACCGCGATGCGGCGCGTGGGCAACATCAGTCGCTCGGTGACGTGTCGGGCTTGACGGCATACATGATCACTTCGCGCCCGATGTCGAGGTCCGCCAGTGATCGGTACAGCCCGCGCTTCAGGTCGTTCCGCCCACCGGCGACGAGATTACGCTCGAATGTCTTGCGCAGTCCGTGGTAGTGCCTTCCAAGCTGGTCGTTGCCGATGTAGTTCTCGCCCATGAGCAGGAAGATGTCGATCGGGAACGTCGATTCGCGGATGGCGACCTGCAGGCCTGCCTCTGTGAGGAGCATCTCCAGGGATTCGAAGTCGAAGAAGTTGATGTGATGTGGTGGCGCGACCCACCACGGCGAATAGCCGCAGGCCGAGCGGATCGTCTCCTGGATCGGGCTGTAGTCGTTCGGCACGCAGATGCACAGGACCCCGCCAGGGGCGAGAAGGTCGCCGAGGAGCGCCGTCATCTGGCGAGGGTCCGGCAGGTGCTCGAACACCTCGTTGGCGTGGATCGCGTCGAAGGTCCCGAACTGTGTCGCGCTTTCGGGGGTGAGGAATTCCTCGACCACGTCCAGCCCAAGGGATCTGCTGTATTCGGCGGCCTGGTGCGACGGCTCGACCCCCAGCGTGTGCCAGCCGCGCCTGTTGCCATGGGTCAGGAACGTTCCGGGACCGGATCCCACCTCGAGGAGACGCCGCCGCGCTGGCGGCAGCAACTCCTCGAACGTGTCGTAGCGGTCCGAGTAGACCGAATCCCACCAGGCGGCGTCTTCCCGTGCACGCTCAAGGTACAGCGGCTTTTCCGTGGCGTAGTACGCGTGGCGGTACAGCCCGTCGAGCTCGTCTGGGGTGGGGATCGGCACGATGTGCTTGAAGCGGCACGTCGCGCAATCGATCACGTCGTAGCCGCTAGCGGAATCCAGGATCGAGCCTCGATGCTCGTGCCACGACCTGTCTGTCATACGGAACCTCCCGCCGCGATGACCTCGGCGATCCGCGCCGCTCCGTTGCCGTCCACGAGGCGCCGCGCCCGATCTCCCATCGCAGCCCGTCGCGCGTCATCCGCGAGCAGCGATTCGACGACTCCGGCCAGCCGGGTCTCCTCGACCTCGTCGGCACGGCCGAGCGATACCGCGATACCGGCCCGCTCGAAGGCGGATGACGACAGCGCGTGGTCGTCCGTGAGCGAGAGATGCACCGCCGCCAGCGCAGCAGGCCGCCGCCTCGTAGGCCGTGACGCCGAAGGAGAGCACCGCTAGATCCGCACCGAGCATCTGCGCCCGAACGTCGCCGTCACGGACGATCACGGAGCGGTGCGGGGAGGACTCCAGCAACCCGCCAAGCTCTGGCGTCATCGCCATAGCCAGGACCGAGGAGCAGGATGCACTCGAGAGGTCCCGCCACGCGGGCGAGGCCGCGCACGGCCTTGAGCGTCAGCCGGGCAGGATCAGTGCCGCCCATCGTGACGAGCACCACAGGTGGGCGTTGCGGTGATCGCTGTGGCCTCACGGCGAATTCGGGCCGGAGGAGCACCCATTCCCAGCCGATATGGACCCGTCCCGCGAAGTCGGGCCACGCCAGCGCTAGGACCTGCGGCACAGGCGGATAGAAAGCATCGTCCGCAGCCAGGCGCGCCTCGGAGCTATCATCGATCACGACCACACGGACCCCCGTCCGTTCGCGGATCGCACGCACGTCAGCCAGGGCGAGTGCGTCGCGCGAGTCGAGCACGAGGACCTCGGCCGTCGCACTCTTGATGACGTCCTGTAGCCAGGAGTCGGAAGGCGAATCCGCGCCGGCCGGTGATTCGAAGACCGGAAACCCGGCGTCGCGAACCAGGCCGATACCGAGCGGGCCGGCACGCATCGCGAACACGACGGAGCGGCCATGCCGGTCTCGGAGCTCACGGGCGAGGGCCAGGCATCGGACCACATGACCGAGACCGATATCCGGCGACCCGTCGCATCGGACGACGACATTCCCGCTCACCGTCCACCACCTCGCAGCGATGAGAGAAGGAGGTCATCCGCGCGCAAGCCACTCGACCTCTCGGGCCAGCCCGACTTCCAGCGGAGTGGTCGGCCGGTAGCCGATCAGATCGGCAGCGCGGCTGATGCTCGCCCAGGTGTCGCGGACGTCGCCCGCTTCGACGCCCTGCATGATCAGCTTCGGTTCCACCCCTGCGATCCGACCAAGCGTCGCGATGGCATCGGACAGGCTCACCCGGTTTCCGCCGCCGAGGTTCATGACGGCGCCGCCGGGGGCCGAGCGCGCTCGCACGAGTCCGTCGACGATGTCGTCGACATAGGTGAAGTCGCGAGTCTGGGTGCCGTCGCCGTAGGTCACGATCGCGCGCCCGTCGAGGAGGGCACGGATGAACTTGTGGAACGCCATATCCGGCCGCTGGCGCGGGCCGTAGACCGTGAAGAAGCGGAGCGCCGCGGTGTCGAGGCCACGGTTCGCGTGGTACAGGCCGCAGAGGTGCTCGCCGGCCAGCTTGGTGACACCGTACGGGGACCGCGGCTCCGGTCGGGCGGTCTCGACCAATGGCAGCACGTCCTGGTCGCCATAGACCGACGATGAGGACGCGTAGATGACCTTGGCGACGCCCGCGGCGACGCAGGCCTCGAGGAGTCGTTGCGTCGCAAGCACGTTGTTGCGCGCGTACACGTCGAAGCTCGAGCCCCAGCTTCCGCGCACGCCGGCCTGGGCGGCGAGGTGGTACACGCAATCGGCATCACCGAGCAGAACCTCAAGGGACGAGCGGGCTCGGGACGGGCGTTCGTCCGCGAGGTCGAGGATGTCCGCGTCATGAAGGGTGAACCGTGGGTTCGACCGCGCGGCTGCCAGGTTCGCTTCCTTCGTCTCCCTCGGGTAATAGTCTTCGAAGGAGTCGATACCGAGCACGGTCTTGCCGTCAGCCAACAGGCGGTCGCAGAGATGCGAGCCGATGAAGCCGGCGCAGCCGGTGACGACCGTGTGGCCCGCCATCGGCTCAGCGTCCAGATCCGGGATCGGGATCAGCCTCCGCCGCGATCGGGTCGGCGCGGACCGACTTGAGGTAGCCCTCCATCGGAATGCTCTCCGCGACCAACAGTCGGAGGTCCGGGTTCGCATCCAGGTAGCTGAGTGTCTCGTCCATGCCGAATGGCCGCCCAGGCCGATCCAGGGCCGCATAGATCGTCTTCACGAATTGATAATCCTGCGGATAGTCGACGCTCCAGTGCTCGTGGCTCACGGGCGCCGGGTTGCTGATCCGCCCCTGCGGGAATCGGCCCGGCTGTTTCCAGATGAACGGCGTCACATGCTCCCGCTCCGATGGCAAGCGCGCTTCGCGCCACGTGGTCGCGAGCGCCTCGAAGGCGATCACCTCGACACTCAGGCCCTCTGGAAAGCTCGAGTCCAACCCGAGATAGACGATCTCGTGTCGCCTGGCCTCGTAGGCGTCGAGAGCCCGACCGACGACCACCGGGTCCACGAGCGGACAATCGGACGTCACCCTGAGAACGGGGTCGGCGCCGACCTGCACGGCGGCCTGAAAGTAGCGGTCCAGCACGTCAGCCTCGCTGCCGGAGAAGCAGGTGATCCCCTCGTCCCGGCAGAGCGACCGGATCGGGTCGTTCGCTGGCAGGTCACCTGTGGCGACGACGACGTCGGCAAGGGACTCGACGTACCGAAGTCGCTCGATGACCCGGACCAGCATCGGCTTGTCGCCGAGGGGAAGCATGACCTTGCCCGGAAGACGTGTCGACCCCATGTGGGCCTGGACGATCGCGATCGGCCTCACAGGTCGTCCCAGTGGATCGGGGCAAGCGCGTCGAGGCCTCGGGACAGACGCCGGCCCTCCAGCTCCGCGCGTCGCGTGGCAGGGACCCCCCGGAGCGGACGGAGGCAGATGAGATCGGCGGCTCCAAGCAGCTGGCCCGGCTCCAGCGCACGCGTGGTGTACACCCCGCGTCGCGCCCCCTCGCGTTCGCTCCATTCGGAATCGACCGGCTCCTTCGTCCCGGTGCCGAGCGCCGCCTCGAGTGCGCGGACGTTGTGGACCATGTCGGCGAATTCCTCGACGGTGAGGGCGAAGGCATGGTCGGGGCCCGGGCGGGAGCGGTCGAACGTGATGTGCTTCTCGATGAGGCGGCCGCCGAGCGCGACCGAGGCCAGGGCTGCGGCGTGGCCCGGGGTGTGGTCCGAGAACCCCACGGGAACACCGAACGCGGCCCGCATCGTGGCGACCGCGCGCACGTTGGCCGCGGCGTAGGTGGCTGGGTAGGCGGAGGCGCAGTGCATCAGGGCGATCTGCTCCGCCCCCGCCGCGCGCATCGTCCGCAGGGCCTCGTCCACCTCCCCGAGGTACGCGGCGCCGGTGCTGACGATGAGCGGGAGGCCAGTCGCGGCGGCCGCCTCGAGCAGGTCCGTGTAGGTCAGATCTCCGGAGGCGATCTTGATCACCGGGACCCCGACGGCGACGAGGTCCCTGACGGCATCGAGGTCGAACGGCGAGGAGGCGAAATGGATGGCACACCGATCTGCCGCAGCTTTCAGATCCGGGTACCAGGCCGGGGGCAGGCTCAGGCGCTGCAACGTCGCTCGGCCCGGATGGTCGGGAGCGACCAGCGTCTCCGCCCGGTACGACTGGAACTTCACGCAGTCGGCTCCCGCACCGGCCGCGGCCTCGATGAGTCGGACGGCTTCGTCAAGTGAGCCATCGTGGTTCGACCCGATCTCGGCGATGATGTACGTCGGCGCGGTGTCACCGACCGCGCGTCCGCCGATCGTGATGTCGCTCACGAGGCTACGGCACCCCGAGATCGGCGCAAGGCACCCGGGTCCGTGGACATCCTTGTGAGGAATCGACGACTCATCGCGGTTCTCCCTGGAAGGTGCTGTGCCCGGCAGATCCATCCGAGCGCGTCGCCTTCTCCGACGCGCCAGAGCGTACCTCAGGTGCCGCCCCGGAGCCGCGTCGTCCGGATGATGGCCGGATCGACCACCTTGGGTCCCGGACGCGCGGTTGCCGGAGGAGAGCTCCCTTTGTGCCCGACGACGGGTCCGATCGCGACACGATGGCGACTGCGCGACAGGCACTGACCGAGGACCGTGGTCAACGCCGCTCGAATCTGGTTCGTCGGGCTCATTCGACGTGCCTGGGTGAACGGATCATCCCGGTCGCTACGGGCGGCGGACAACGACCGTGACGAAGGTGGCCAACAGGTCCTCGACACTTGCTGTCGCATAGCTGGCCCGCACGTCGGACAGGACGTCATGGGTGATTCGCTTGACGAGCGCTCGGTCCGACCAAGGGATGACCGCCAGCGGCTCGAACCCACTGGCGATGACCATCTCGCGCAGGTCGGCAAGGGTCATCCGGTTGAGGCTCTCGTCGTAGAACCGCATCGCCTGTGCCATCTCATCCGGGCGGTTCTCCTCCAGGTAGCGCTTGAAATCGGCCGTGTCGAGCCTGGCGTGACCCCACGGGAAGTCGAGGGTGCCGAGCGAATGGCCGCCGGTGATGCTGAAGAACGGGTTGTAGTCGTGATACGCGACCCCTCCCTTCCTGAGGAGGCGATGCATCGCGATGAACGCCGCCGCGGGGTCGCGGAGGTGTTCGAGGACTTCGAAGGACACGATGACATCGAAGCTGCCCGGCGGAAGCCCCGACGAGGTGATGTCGTCCTCGACGAACTCGACCACGCCGGGCTCGAGCCCGGCGGCCAGCCGCGCTCGCTCGCGAAGGGTGGCAAGCTCGGCCTGCTGGGCCGCCACGTCCGACGCCGCCGGCTCGCCAGGTCGCTGGACGACGTAGTAGCGAGCCAGGTCGGACGCGACCACCTGGGCACCATGCCGTCTCGCGAGCTGATAAGCGAGTGCGCCGTCGTAGCAGCCGATCTCGAGGATGCGACCAGTGAGCGTCGATCCGGTCACGAGGCCTACGAGCGCCGCTGCCTCGGCGACGCTGTTCCCGGCCTTTCGGGTTCGGTCTCGGATGACCTCATCGGATGGCTGGGCGCCTGCGGCCACCGGGTCGGTCATCGAGCGCCATCCAGGCTTGAGTCGATCGCGGATGGTCTCGTCCAGCGGGTGCCGGACACCGTGGCGATCGATGAATTCGCGCTCGCTGGGCGCGGATCCGGGCGGTTGCGGCGTGCGCTGGCGTTTGAGCTCCGACTCGACCACGGATCGGATGCGGGGCGAACGCAGGCCGAAACGGATGGCCGATCGGATCGCCCGCTTCCACATCAGCGCGGGTCGACTGCGGGGGCCGGAGACGATTCGCGCACTGCGTCGCGGATAGCCGTCGCGATGCGGTCACTCGCGCCGCCTGCCCGGAAGTGGTCTTCGAGGAATGCGGCGCGCGCGTCGGGTTCTGGTGCTCGCGGATTCGCCAGCGCGTGGCGGAGTCCGTCGATGTCGTGGATCGGACGCGCGACGCCGGCGGCCACGTACCCGAGCAGGTCCGCGTTCGCTTCGACCACCGCGATGAGGTTGCAGGTGCCGGCCACGACCGCGTCGGTCAGAACGGTCGAGGTGAGGCCGAGGTGTGCATCCGCGGCACGAAGGAGGCGGTACAGATCGATATCCCGGATCACGGTGATGGGCGGGGCTTCATATCCGCCGGCATGCGCCAAGCCGGTGAGCAGCTGTCGGTACGGGCCCTCGTCGCGCTCGCCCGGATGCAGCTTGAACGTGACATGCAGGCCAGGCAACGGTCCGCCGAGCAGGCGGGCGAGCATGTGGATGAGATGGGACCGGCGGACCCACGGGACATTCAGGGTCGACACCAGGAGCATGCGGTCGCCGTCGGCCACCCCGAGCTCCCGGCGGACCGAGTCCCAGTCAGCCTCGAGATCGGGCCGGATCGCCGCGGCGTCTAGGTCGAGACGCGGCGAACCGGAGACCGAGACTTCTTCGGGGCGGTACGCCCCACCTTCGAGGACGCGCCGCTCGTACTCGCCGAACACGAAGGTGCAGGATGGCAGGACGAGGCTGGGGTGACGGCGATCAGCGTATCCAGGATGGGCTGGGTACAGGACCCCGTGCTGCAACGCGAAGGTCGGCACCCCGATCCTCGCGCCGGCGACGAGCCAGGGCGTCCGGCGGCCCTCCTGTGTCATGAGCACGGCGCTGGGGTGGAGCGCATCGAAGAAGCGCTCCACGCGAGCAAGCTCGTGGACGTCCGAACGGATGAGTCGCTCGGCGGATGTGCGGATCGTCTCGACGAGAGCCGGACCGAGGTCGAGGCCGTCGAGATCAAGCGGGACCGGGTCCAGGCCCCCGAGGCTCTCGCGCACGGCGGCGACGGCCCTTGCCGCGCGCTGATCGTCTTCCGGGCGCGCCCAGCGTGCTTGGATGTAGTGCGCCGGAAGCAGGTCGTCGTCGCGCTCGACGATGGCCCAGTCCTCGGCGCTGTTCCGATCCATGCTCCAGCCCACCACGATCGGTTCGAGCCCGGCCTGGCGAAGGGCTGGGATGACCGAGCCGAGGTTCGGATCCTGTCGGTCTCGCTCGTCCGCACCGATGCGCTGGTAGCTGCTCGGGAGGGTCAGGACGACGACGCGTTGTCCGTGGAGCGACGACAGGCGTTCGAACCGATCGTCGAGGAGACCCTTGCGTCGCCGCCGTTCGGCGGCCGCGATCGACTCGGGCGTCGGGCGGAACCGGCGATACAGGCGTCGCAGCGCCGCGGGACCGTATCGCCCTGCGGTCCGCCGGGAAGCTTGGCTGACCGGAGTCTCGATCCGGCCCGGGTAAGGCTGGACCTCGATGCGCCGACCGAGCGCGCGGACGACGTCGATCAGCGCGTCCTCGGTCGATGGCAGGGAGACCGTGTGCCAAAGGCCGGCAGTGTCGGCCGCGGCCAGCGTGTAGCGCCAGAGGAGCCGCTCGTGCACCCACTGCCAGAGCGACTCGCGCATGCGATACCAGTAGGTGACGCCTTCCACCAGGAGCCAGTCAGCTATGCCCACGGCCTCTGCCCACCCATCGAGGAGTCCCAGCGACTCGTTGAAGAGGTCGTGCTCCTCGACGACGGTGGAGAAGTAGGGTCGGAGGTCTGCGATGTCGGACCGTTCCTCGCGGACGGGCGTCCACGAGGTGTCGAGGACGACCACCGACCCGTCCGATCGAGGCGTCGGGACGTCGAGGGCCGTCGGCACGAAGGTGACGTGCCGGACCTGACCGCCCGGAGACGGACCGCTCACGTCGTATGATCGGTGCGCATCAGCCGATCAGCGCCACGGGACATTCCGGCGCGGCGATCATCCGCCGACGTCAATGATCTGCACGGCGGTGCCGCTCGAGCTCTCGATCGGCCTCGGTCATCAGCTCTGACGACGCGTCCACGCCGCCTGGGGTCGCCTCGACGATCCACACATTCGGCCAACCATCGACGACGGCGAAGCCACCGTGGCGCTCGATGTCGCGAAGCGCCGGGTCCTCGCTCTCCCCGTAATCGTGGAACGTGAGTGCCGTGAACCCGGCGCCCTGCAAGACATGCTCGAGCATCGGCCGGGAATACAGGAAGCGGTGCCCCCAACCGTAGAAGGCCCGATTCGCACGATAGGTCGATGTGACGACCTCGGACGGACTTCCCGAAGAGTCGAAATGGGTCCGCCAGACCCACTCGAGACCGGGTGTCGAGAGGCGGATGCGGCCGCCGGGTCGCAGTGCCACGGCAGCCTGGGCCAGGAACAGGATCGCCTGGTCGAGCGAGAGATGCTCGAGGAAGTGCTCCCCGTAGACGTAGTCCAGGTTTCGCCACGGCCACGGTTCCGTGACGTCTGCAGCCTGGTCGATGCCGGGGAATCGCCGGATGTCGACGTTCCACCATTCCGCCATCAGGTTGTGCGGCCCACACCCGACATGCACGCGATTGAGGCCACCCGGGGCACCCGGGCCCGGCCGGTTCGACGGTGCCTTCGGACGACCCGTCCTCGTCCCGACCGGCAGACCGCGGACAGCCCGCCTGACCGGGGCGGGGACGACCCTTCGCCAGACGCGACGGACATGACTCACGCGACCCAGCATACCCGCGTGGACATCTCCATCATCGAGCCGCCACGTCTCGACGGTGTGATCCGCCCTGCCGCAAGAGCGGGACTCGCCCCGCTACCCGAGGACCTCCGAGTGGATCACCGACGGACGCGACGCGACGATCGGATCGGCCGCCTCGCGGAGCGTTCGCGCCCGATGATCGAACGTGTGGCGCTCGACGACGATGCGACGGCCGCGCTCGGCCAGACGACGCCGCTCCAGGGGATCGCCTAGGTACCGCGTGATCAGCGCCTCGAGCTCAGGGGCCTCTCGGTAGGTCGCGACCGCGCCGTCGAACTCCGCATCGATGCCCGTGACGTCATCGGAGATCACGAATGCACCGCAGGCGAGTGCGTCATAGAGGCGGTTCGAGATGAAGCCCTCGGCGCGCATATCGTCCCAGTGGTCGTTGAGGACGATCTCGGCGGAACTGTAGTAACGGCGGAGATCGGCGTTCGGGATGCCGTCTCCCTTGACGAAGCGCAGATCGACGAGGTCCGGCGTCCAGCCCTGCCCGTAGATCGCGAGATCGTGCGACGTCCCTGCGAGATCGGCCACGATGCGGCGGCGAACCTTCCTGGAGTTCGCAACGAACAACAGCTGATCGGCCGGCCCCGTCGGATCCGGCCAGAATCGGTCCGGATCCGTCGCCTGGTGCAGTGGGGTCACGGGGACGTCGACGTTCGATCCCATGCGTGCCGCGAAGGCATCCGATGCCACGAACACGTGGTCGTACCGCTCGTACATGGACGACGTGGCCAGGTCAGGGTGGCTGATCTGCCAGAGGAGATTGACCTGGCCGCGTCGGGTCGGCGCCTCCTTGAGTCCGAACAGATGGACCGTGACATCCTCACGGGCGCCGACCGGCGCCGTCCATGCCGGCAGGAAATGCACCCGCGTCGGGTGCCCGGACCGTTCGAGCGATCGCTGCAGCGCCCGCGCGAAGTGATAGTCGCCCCAGCGTTCGATGACGGCCCAGCCGGGAACGCCGATACGCAAGCCGTACCGGGTGGCCGATGCCCATGATCGCAGCGCGTCGCGCACCGTCTCGGCCCGATGGTGGTACGTGTGGGCGTCCATGACCGTCGCCCGATACGACCGGACACGTTCGGCGGCTGGCCCTGGCTCGGCGAGGACCTGCTCGACAAGGGCGACCAGTGAGGGTGCGTCGGACCAGGTCGGGAACTCGTCGTCGAACAGCTCCTGGACCCCGCGGATGCCGTTGCTCAGGACGATCGCCCCGACGGCGAGGGCATCGAAGACCCGTGAGTTCACGGAGCCGTTGGCGATCGTCGAGGTCGTCGCGTCATCGATCACGACGCGCGCCGACGCATACGCGCGTGGGACCTCATCGTAGGCGAGGAAGCCCCGATCGAGCGCGGCGAATGCCGGCACGGCGTCCCAGCCGTGGCCGTGGACATGGACCGTGAGGCCGCGGTCCGCCAGCGCAGGGAGCGCCTCGATGACGGCACGATGCTGCTTCCAGTAGCTGCCCACGAAGAGGACGTCGCAGGCCAGGTCGTCGCGAGGCTCGGCGCTGCCGAAGCGGTCGGGATTCGTCGCGATCGGTAGCGCCAGGGCGACCTTCGCGCTCGTGCTGCGCACCGCCTCGGCCATCCGCTCGCTCGAGGCGAAGACGACATCGTAGTCGTCGAACCAGGGACGGGCCAGCCAGCGATCCGGCCAGTTACGGATCCAGGCGACTGTCACCAGGTTGCGTGGCATCTTGCGGATGTCGCACCGGTCGAGCAACACGATGACGGCCTCGACGGTCGGGTCCGGTCGATACCACTCGTCGTCGGCGCGCTCCAGGTAGCTGACCCGCCAGCCGAGCGTCTGGAGGGCCTCGCCAAGCTCGTGGCCGGTGTACCAGTCGCCGATCCCGGCGTTCGGATCGTGGTCGGTCACGGCGATGGCGATGTGGAAGGGCGCGGTCGAGAACCTGTGCCTCCCGGCGAGCGCGTCGAGCAACGTGTCGCGGAAGATCCGTGGTCCCCAGGTATCGACGAAGACCTCGCGGTTGGCGGCGGCACGCGCTCGATATCGCTCGATATCGGCGAATCTGGTCGCGGATTCGTGGTGCCACAACGCCGCTCGACCGTCGTAGACGAGACGGCCGCCGGCCGCTCGCAGTCTCAGGCAGAGGTCGACATCTTCGATGCCGTAGTCGTAGTCCGGCGAGAACCCGCCGATCGCCTCGAAGGCTGTCCGGTCGACCAGGAGACACGCCGCCGTGAGCGCGGGCCGTTCCTCGACCGCCGTCGCCGCTGGTGACATCGGGTCCTCGCCGGCGCCCATCACCCTCGGGATCGGGATCGGGGTGGAGCGATCGAACATGACACCGGCGTGTTGCAGCGTCAGATCCGGGAAATGCGATCCCGCTCGGGGACCACCTCGATGCCGCGGATAGATCAGGCGGGCGCCAACGGCCGCCGCGCGCGTGCGAGTCTGCGTTTCAACGAGGTAGCCGAGCCATCGGTCCGTCACGGGGTCGACATCGTTGTTGAGGAAGCAGATCAGTTCTCCGGACGACACCGCGACGCCTTGTCCATTGGCGACGGAGAAGGAACGGTTCTCCCGGTTGCGGATGACGGTGAGTGGAAATGGAAGGTCCATCCGCTCAGCGAGCTCCGCCGATCCATCCGTCGATCCGTTGTCCACGACGATGATCTCGACGTCGCGATACTCCGTCCGGGCGAGCGCGCCGAGGCAACGTTCGAGGTGGTCGCGCCCGTCGCGATTGAGGATCACGATCGAGACCAGCGGGCCGCCACTGACCGGGGCCGGGTTGGGATCCCGCCGGATGGCGGTGAGGAGGGCCGCCTCTGCCTTGGGCGAGGCCTGGCGCGTGCGCTTGCGCAGACCCCGCACCCGTCGTCGGGCGCGTCGCCACGCTCGGCGTGGTGCACGTGTCAGTCGCCCGACCGTTGCGACGAGTGGTCGCAGACGGTCGGACAGTCCGAGGGCGATCCGAACGGATCGGCGACCGCGGAGGACGTCGCGCGAGGCGTGCGCCGCATCGAGCTCGGCACTGAGGGAGTGGCTTGTCATCGCGGCTTCGTGGGCCATCTCACGGCTGTGCGCCAGCTCGCGCTCGAGCTCGTCGATCCGGGCCTCGAGTTCGACGTATCGCCCCGCCTCGGTCTGATCCGGAGCCTGACCGGACCTGTCCATCGTCACGACGACGAACCTGTCGAGGCCGGACCACGGACGGCCCGCCGGACGGACCGTGGGGCGCCACTGCGCCAGATGCGACGACCCTGACTCACGCGACACAGCATACCGTTGCGGGTGCCCGAGTCACGCCGCGCACGGTGGGGTCGCCGCGCGAGCAGACCGTGTCCGTGGTCGACGGGTGGTGAGATGCTGTCGTCGCGCCGGATCACCCGACGCTCCGACGTGTGCCGGCGATCGACAGTCATCCCAGGGAGGGTCGGAAGATGCGGGTCGGCGACGACGAGGTTAGGGCGGCCCCCGATCCGGCGGAAAGGATCGACTTCGCGCGCCAGACCTTTCCTGTCACCGTGGCCGTCGAAGCGGATACGGTCGCAGAGGTCGTCGGCGCCGTCCTCAGCCCGTATTCGAGCGGCCCGTTGCGGACCTTGAGTGCTCCGTATCGCTGGACGCGTGGCGCCGTGTACGACGCAGCCGGTCATCTGCTGCCGACCTCGCAGCGGATCGGCGGCCTGGGCGGGGATCACGTGGTGGCCGCGGACCCGGCGACCCTCGGCCGCCGGGCCGGGCGCAGCCGGGCCTGGCTTCGCGGGGGCCAGAGAGAGCGGCATCTGACCGGCACGTGGCTGTACGCGGGCACATGGATGGATCATTTCGGGCACTTCATCACCGAGACCCTGACGACCCTGTGGCCCACGGATCTCGACGTCGCCGGGATCCTGGCCCATCCCTTCATCTTCGGCTCCGCTGAGCTGGATTGGCAGCTCGACCTCCTGGAGCTCGCCGGGTACGGGTCGCTGCCACGCGTGGTCGCCGTGGGGGGCTGCCGGGTGGACCGACTCCTCGTCCCCACCCGGCCATTCGTGCCGAATGGATATGCCACGTCGATGGCCACGCAGACTTGGCAACGCGTGGCCGGTGCGGCGGTGCCTGCCGAGACAGCGCCTGCGCCCTCATCCGTGGTCTACCTCTCGCGCACGCATTGGCACGAAAGAGCAAAGAGCCTCGGCCGACCGGTCCCGCGTGAGCTCGTCAATGAGAGCCTGCTCGATCGCCTCATGGGGTCGCGCGGGTATCGCGTGGTCTTTCCTGAGGAGATGGGCGTCCGAGACCAGATCGCTGAGGTCCGGAGCTCATCGACGCTCATCGGGGTCAGTGGCTCGGCGCTTCACCTGTCGGCATTCGCGCGCCCGGGGACGCGTGTCATCGAGATCGGCGACGCTCGGTCAGGCGTGCGGCCGCTCCCGAATCAGCGGGTCATCGATGCTGCCAGCGGCCACCTGACCGGGGTCGTCCCGTATGGAACGGCTGACGCCGCCATCGACCTTGCGCATCTCGAGGCGATGCTGGACAACGCCGGGATCTGAGCTGTGGTCCTCGTCCCGTGCCGTCGCGATCGTTCGCGACACAGGGACGGCTGCTCCGCTCGGCGGTGACCCGACGCGCTCGTAGTGGAACCCGAGGGCCCGCATCGTCTCCGGATCGAGCAAACGCCGGCCGTCGAGGATCAGTGGCGTCGCCATGATGTCGCGGACGCCGGCCCAGTCCATCGTCGCGAACTCCGGCCACTCGGTGGCGATCACCGCCCCCGCAAGATCGGGACCCGGGAACCGGATCGTGACCCTGCTACCATCGGCCCCCCATGCCGGACCGATCTCGTTTCTACCTCACGACCTCGATCGCCTACGCGAACAACAAGCCGGGCCTCCATACCCTGTATGAGGTCATCGGCGCCGACGCGATCGCGCGCTGGCACCGGATGCTGGGTGACGACACCCGGTTCCTGACCGGCACCGATGAGCACTCGATCAACATCGCCCAGGCGGCGGTCGACGAGGGCCGCCCGACGCGGGAGTTCGTGGACGAGAAGGTCGCCCTGTTCAAGACGGCCGAGGCCGCCCTGTCGATCAGCCCCGACCGGTTCATCCGGACGACCGATCCGGACCATGTCCAGGCCGCCCAGGAGATGGTCCGCCGGGCGCACGCCAACGGCGATATCTATCTCGGCACCTACGAGGGTTGGTATTGCCCGAACGAGGGCTTCCGCAATGCGTCGGACGTCCTCGAGACGCCGCGCGGGACGATCTGCCCGAACCACCCCGAGATCCCCCTCCAGTGGCTGACCGAGCGGAACTGGTTCTTTCGCCTGTCCGCCTACCAGGAGCGGCTCGAACGGCACTTCGCCGACCACCCGGAGTTCGTCCAGCCCGACTACCGGCGCAACGAGATGCTCGGCTTCATCCGCGGCGGGCTCGAGGATTTCTCGATCAGCCGCGAGCGGACACCGGGCGACTGGGGCATCCCGTTCCCGATCGCCGAGGACGGCCGGACGTCGCTGCGTGAGGACGGCACGTGGGACCCCGATGCCGGCAAGATCTACGTCTGGTACGACGCGCTGATCAACTACATCACCGGCGCCGGCTTCCCGGGCGACATGGCCGCCTTCGAGCGGTGGTGGCCGGCCGACCTGCACATCATCGGCAAGGACATCGCCCGGTTCCACACCATCTTCTGGCCGGCGATGCTGTGGAGCGCCGGTCTCGAGGCGCCGCGCGGGGTCTGGGTCCACGGCTGGCTGCTGGCCGCCGGCGGCGAGCGGATGAGCAAGAGCCGGGGCAACTTCCTCGATCCCAACGACTTCGTCGGCGCATTCGGGTCCGACGGCGCGCGCTATGTCGTGCTGCGCGAGGTGCCATTCGATCGCGACGCAGAGGTCAGCTGGGATTCGTTCGTGCGACGCTACAACGCCGACCTCGCCAACGACTTCGGCAACCTCGTCAATCGCACGGTGTCGATGACGGATCGCTATCTCGAGGGCGCCCGGCCGGCGCCGCGTCCGGCGGCAGGATCGGCTCTCGGCGCCGTCTGGGAGGAGACGCTCCGGATCTATCGAAGCCACCTCGATGGCTGCCGCCTGCATGACGCCCTGGCCGAGCTGTGGGCGTATGTCGGAGGTGCCAACAAGGTCGTCGACGCGGAGCAGCCGTGGGTCCTGGCAAAGGCGGCCAAGGCCGGCGACACGGAGGCCGCCACGAAGCTGGCGGGCGTCCTCGGCGACCTGATCGAGGCGTGCCGGTTGGTCGGGTTGGCCGCCGCGCCGTTCCTGCCGGCGACGGCTCCGCGCCTGCTGGCCCAGCTGGGCCACGCCTATCCGTACGAGGCCGACGGCAACGGCGGACCGCCGATCCTCGATGAGCTGCGCTGGGGCGCTCACGCGTCCGAGGCTGGCCGGCTGACGGCGCCCGAACCCCTGTTCCCACGCCTCGACGCCGACGCCGACGCGGACGCGCCCTGACCGCGCTCGTCGACAGCCACTGCCACCTCAATGCCGACCGGTTCGAGGCCGACGCCGACCTGGTCGTCGGGGGCGCCCGGCTGGCCGGCCTCGAGCGCATCCTCGTCCCGGGCTGGAACGTCGCCTCGTCGGAGCGAGCGCTGGCCTGCGTCGAGCGGTTCGACTGGCTCGATGCGGCCGTCGGCGTCCACCCGCACGATGCCGCCAAGGTCGACGACGCGGGGTGGGCGAGGGTCGTCGCCTGGAGCCCCGACCCGCGTGTCGTGGCCATCGGCGAGACCGGCCTCGACTACGACCGGGTCTTCAGCCCGATCCCGGACCAGCTCGACAACCTGCGGCGCAACCTGGCCCTCGCCCTCGACACGGGCAAGCCGGCGATCCTCCACTGCCGCTCGGCGGCCGGTCGGCGCGACGCCCAGGACGCGCTGGTCGGGGAGCTGCGCCGCGCCGGCCTCGGTGGTTCGGTCTGGGCCGCAGCGTTCGGCGAGCGGCCGCAGGCCGTGATCCACTCGTTCTCAGGTCCGCTCGACTACGCGCGCACGGTCGTCGACATGGGTCTCGCGGTCAGCTTCTCGGGGCTGGTCTTCCGTGCCGGCGAGGGGGCCTCGGCTGAAGCGGCCGCCATCGTGCCGGCGGACCGCGTGCTGATCGAGACCGATTCGCCGTTCCTCGCCCCGCCAGGCGCACCACGCTCGCGAAACGAACCGGAGTGGGTGCGCGTCACAGGGGCATGGCTGGCCGAGCGACGCGCGACGTCCCCCGACGCCCTTGGTGTGGGACTCGTGGCCGCGTACGACCGGACCTTCCCGAGCGCACGACGTCCGTGAGGACGCGGCCCGGCGCGCTCACAGTCGCTTTCGGCCTCGCCGTCGTGGTCGCGGCCTGCGGACCGTCGACGAGCGCCAGCCCGGTCGCGAGCGCCGCCGCCAGCGCCAGCCCGACCGCCAGCGCGACGGCGGCCGCGATCGCCCCGCCGACAGCCGCGCCGACAGCGACCGCGCAACCCCCGAGCCAGGCTCCGACCCCGGCTGCGACCGCCTCCGGGGCCGCTTGTCTCGTCGGGCCCCAGACGGGGATCCTGCCATCGGACAGGCTGACGGGGATGCAGGTCGTCGGAGCCTCCGGATCGGACGTCATCCGCTTCGAGCTCGGGGAGGCGTCGCTCGAACCCGTCGGCGGGGCCGCGGTGACCATCTCACCGGCCCAGCCGCCGTTCAGCCAGGCGTCGAGCGGGCAGCCGATCGATCTCGCCGGTGAGCACGCCTTGAGGATCGTCTTCAAGCACATGTCGATCCAGAACGACGCCGGCGAGCCGACCTACACCGGCGATCGCGAGCTGAAGGTGACTGATCCATCCCGGAGCATTCGCGACGTGGTCCTGTTCGACGAATTGGAGGGCCAGGTCGGCTGGTACGTCGGCTATGACGGGCAGGCCTGCGTCTCGGTCGGCATGTCGGGCGATGTCCTCGAGCTGGCCGTCGCGTTCGGGCCGTGAGGTTGACAGGCGGCGTCCGCGTTCGCTAGTCTCTCCTTGGCACTCTCGCAGTGAGAGTGCTAAGCATCGCGAAGCCACCACGCCCGGCTGCGCCTGGGGAACAGGCTGGAGGGTCGGGCACAGGTCGGCGCGGTGCCTCCACAAAGAGGTTCCGGGGTTACATCGTCCGCACGGCCAGCAACCGGCCGCCCGATGTCCCGCGAGTCCGATGCCCGCGGCCGGCCCTGGCCGAAACAGGAGGAATGCACGTTGGCCAAAGCCACTGCGAATGTGTCGAAGAAGCTTCGCCCGCTCGGTGACCGCGTCGTCATCAAGCCCAGCGCCCGCGAAGAGATGACCAAGAGCGGCATCGTCCTGCCGGACACCGCCAAGGAGAAGCCCCAGGAGGGCGAGATCATCGCCGCCGGTCCCGGGAAGATCCTCGAGGACGGCAAGCGCGAGACGATGGACGTCAAGGTCGGGGACAAGGTCCTCTACGCCAAGTATGCCGGCACCGAGTTCAAGGTGGACGGCGACGACCTGCTCATCGTGAGCCAGAAGGACATCCTGGCGATCGTCCAGGACTGACGGCGCTTCCTGCGCCACACGGACACCGTAGGTTCCTGGAGGGACATTCGAATTGGCTAAGCAACTCATCTTCGACGAGACCGCTCGTCGCTCGCTCAAGCGTGGCATCGACAAGCTCGCCGATGCCGTCAAGGTCACGATCGGTCCGAAGGGCCGCAACGTCGTCCTCGACAAGAAGTTCGGCTCGCCGACCATCACCAACGACGGCGTCACCATCGCCCGCGACATCGAGCTCGAGGATCCCTTCGAGAACATGGGCGCCCAGCTCCTCAAGGAAGTCGCGACCAAGACCGATGACGTCGCCGGCGACGGCACGACCACCGCGGTCGTACTCGGCCAGGCGCTCGTCGCCGAGGGCCTCCGGGTCGTCACCGCGGGTGCCAACCCGATGGTCGTCAAGCGCGGCATCGAGGCGGCCGTCGAGGCCGTCGTGGCCGAGATCAAGAAGCAGTCACGTCCGGTCAACAACCGCGAGCAGATCGCGGCCGTGGCCGCCATCAGCGCCGCGGATCCGGAAGTCGGCGAGATCATCGCCGAGGTGATGGACAAGGTCGGCAAGGACGGCGTCATCACCGTCGAAGAGGGCCAGAGCCTGGGCCTCGAGAAGGAATACACCGAGGGCATGCAGTTCGACCGGGGCTACATCTCGGCCTACTTCGTGACCAACCCCGATCGGATGGAAGCGGTCCTCGACAACCCGCTCATCCTGATCACCGACAAGAAGATCTCGAGCGTCGCGGACATGCTCCCGGCCCTCGAGAAGGCGGTCCAGCAGGGCAAGCCCACGCTGATCATCAGCGAGGACGTCGACGGTGAGGCTCTCGCCACGCTCGTCGTCAACAAGCTCCGCGGCACGGTCCAGGTCCTCGCCGTCAAGGCGCCGGGCTTCGGCGATCGGCGCAAGGAGATGCTCCGCGACATCGCCGTCCTGACGGGCGGGACCGTCATCAGCGAGGAGATCGGGCGCAAGCTCGACTCGGTCGCATTCGAAGACTTCGGGTCGGCCCGTCGCGTCGTCGCGACCAAGGACGACACGACGATCATCGACGGCGACGGCAAGTCCGACCAGATCAAGGCGCGGATGAGCCAGATCAAGGCCCAGATCGAGGACACCACCTCCGACTACGACCGCGAGAAGCTCCAGGAGCGCCTCGCCAAGCTGTCCGGCGGCGTCGCGGTCATCAAGGTCGGCGCGGCCACCGAGGTGGAGCTCAAGGAGAAGAAGCACCGCATCGAGGATGCGCTCTCGACGACCCGTGCGGCCGTCGAGGAGGGCCTCGTCGCCGGCGGCGGCACCACTCTCCTGCAGGCCATCCCGGCCCTCGACAAGGTCAAGCTCGATGGCGACGCCCAGGTCGGCGTGGACATCGTCCGCAAGGCCCTCGAGGCGCCCGCCCGCCAGATCGCCGACAACGCCGGCCAGTCCGGCGAGGTCATCGTCGCGCACGTCAAGGGCCTCAAGCCCGGCTTCGGCTACGACGCGCTCAAGGGCGAGTACGGCGACCTGTTCAAGGCCGGCATCGTCGATGCCGCCAAGGTGACCCGGTCCGCGCTCCAGAATGCGGCCTCCATCGCGGCCATGGTCCTCACGACGGAAACGCTCGTGACCGACATGCCCGAGAAGGAGAAGGCCGGCAACGGCGGCGGCCACGATCACGGCGGCGGGGGGATGGACTTCTAGTCCGACACGCGATCCAGACCCTCTCGAGGCCCCCGGCACCGCCGGGGG
>CAWAKU010000017.1:0-143622 GCA_963782715.1 uncultured Chloroflexia bacterium | reverse complement strand
GCATCGATCGGAAGATCGATGGCGTCAGCCACGAGAAGTTCGAGATCCCCAACCTGATCGAACTCCAGCTCGATTCGTTCGCCTGGTTCGTCGACAAGGGGCTGCGCGAACTGTTCGATGAGATCAGCCCGATCAAGGACTTCACCGGCAAGGTGATGGAGCTCCAGTTCCTCGACTACGAGTTCGGGGCGCCCAAGTACTCCGAGGAGGAGTGCCGGACCAAGGACCTGACGTTCAGCAAGCCGCTCTACGTCAACGTCGAGCTCCTGATCAAGGAGACCGGCGAGATCCAGCGCCAGCGCGTCTACATGGGCGACTACCCGTGGATGACCGACCAGGGCACCTTCGTCATCAATGGCGCCGAGCGGGTCGTGGTCAGCCAGCTCGTCCGTTCGCCAGGCGTCTACTACAGCGAGACCGAGGATCCCGCCTCGGGACGGATGCTGTTCAGCGCCAAGGTCATCCCGAACCGCGGCGCCTGGCTCGAGTTCGAGACCAACAACAAGGATCAGCTCTGGGTCAAGGTCGATCGCAAGCGGAAGATCGCGGCGACGACCCTCCTGCGCGCGGTCGGCTACGAGCAGAACGACGAGATCGCAGCGCTGTTCACGGCGGTCGACATCGACATCGAGCACCCGTTCATCGCCTCGACCCTCGACAAGGACCTGACCCACACCCAGGCCGAGGCCCTCATCGAGGTCTACAAGAAGCTCCGTCCGGGCGATCCGCCCACCGGCGACAACGCTCGCCAGCTGGTCGAGAGCCTGTTCTTCAACTTCCGCCGCTACGACCTCGGTCGGGTCGGGCGCTACAAGTTCAACAAGAAGCTGGACGCAGTCGCCGGCCGCCTCGGCGTCGAGCTCCCGCGCGAGGGCCGGACGATCACCCGCGAGGACATCGCCGCCATCGTCGGTCACCTCATCGAGTGCAACCGTGGGCTGCATCCCAAGGATGACATCGACCACCTCGGCAACCGGCGGATCCGGGCCAACGGCGAGCTCATCCAGAACGCCTTCCGCATCGGCCTGCTGCGGATGGAGCGCGTCGTCCGCGAGCGCATGACCATCCAGGAGCTCGACAAGGCGACCCCGAACGCGCTCATCAACATCCGCCCGGTCGTGGCGGCGATGAAGGAGTTCTTCGGTGGCAGCCAGCTCAGCCAGTTCATGGACCAGACCAACCCACTGGCCGAGCTGACCAGCAAGCGCCGGCTCTCGGCCCTCGGCCCGGGCGGCCTGTCGCGCGAGCGCGCCGGGTTCGACGTCCGCGACGTCCACCACAGCCACTACGGCCGGATCTGCCCGATCGAGACGCCGGAAGGTCCGAACATCGGCCTGATCGGGTCGCTCGCGACCTACGGCCGGATCAACAGCTACGGCTTCATCGAGACGCCCTATCGCAAGGTCAAGCGGTCCGTCGGCTACGACGAGCCGAACCTGACCCAGTACGAGACCGGCGCCGACCTGGTCGCCAAGGGTGGCGAGGTCATCCTCAAGTCCGGCAAGCAGATCAACGCGGCGGCGGTGGCCGAGCTCAAGAAGCAGAAGGCCCACGCCTTCCCGATCCGGCCGATCGTCACCGACGAGATCCACTACATGCCGGCCGACGAGGAAGAGGAGCACGTCGTCGCGCAGGCCAACGCGCCGCTCGATGAGGACGGCCACTTCACCGCCGAGCGCATCCCGTCGCGCTACCGGGACACGTTCCCTGAGGCGCGTGCCGGTCAGATCGAATACATGGACGTGTCGCCCAAGCAGGTCGTCTCGGTGGCGACCGCGCTCATCCCATTCCTCGAGCACGACGACGCGAACCGGGCCCTGATGGGTTCGAACATGCAGCGCCAGGCCGTGCCGTTGCTCGAGCCGGAATCGCCGATCGTCGGGACCGGCATGGAAGAGCGTGCCGCGCGTGACTCGGGCCAGGTCCAGGTCGCCCGGCGCGGTGGCCTCGTCACCAGCGTCACCGCCGAGCGGATCCTGATCGAGACCGACGCCGGCGAGCTCGACGAGTACAAGCTCCTGAAGTTCGTCCGCAGCAACCAGGGCACCTGCATCAACCAGCGACCGATCGTCAACGTGGGCGACCGTGTGGCCGATGGCAAGCCGCTGGCCGACTCGAGCTCGACCCAGGCGGGCGAGCTCGCTCTCGGGCGCAACATCCTGGTCGCGTTCATGAGCTGGGAGGGCGGCAACTACGAGGACGCCATCGTCATCAGCGATCGGCTCGTCCGCGACGACCTGTTCACCAGCATCCACATCGAGAAGCACGAGATGGAGTCGCGCGACACCAAGCTCGGGCCCGAAGAGATCACCCGCGACATCCCGAACGTCGGCGAGGAGTCCCTCAAGGACCTCGACGAGGAGGGCATCGTCTATATCGGCGCCGAGGTGCGTCCGGGCGACATCCTGGTCGGCAAGATCACGCCCAAAGGCGAGACCGAGCTGACCGCCGAGGAGCGCCTGCTGCGGGCGATCTTCGGTGAGAAGGCCCGCGAGGTGAAGGACAGCTCGCTCCGCCTGCCCCACGGCGAGCGTGGCAAGGTGGTCGAGGTCCGCGAGTTCCGTCGCGAGAACAACGACGACCTCCAGCCCGGCGTCAACCGCCTGGTCCGGGTGTCGGTCGCTCAGAAGCGCAAGATCAGCGTCGGCGACAAGATGGCCGGCCGCCACGGCAACAAGGGCGTCATCGCCAAGATCCTGCCGGCCGAGGACATGCCGTTCCTGCCGGACGGCACTCCCGTCGACATCATCCTCAATCCGCTCGGCGTGCCGAGCCGGATGAACATCGGCCAGATCCTCGAGACCCACCTGGGATGGGCGCTCCACGAGAAGGGCCTGAAAGCGGCCACCGCGGTCTTCGACGGGGCGACCGAGCACGACATCAAGCGCGAGCTGACCGAGGCCGGCCTGCCCGACGACGGCAAGACCGAGCTGCGGGACGGCCGCACCGGCGAGACGTTCGACCGGCGGATCACGGTCGGCTACATCTACATGCTCAAGCTCCATCACCTCGTCGAGGACAAGATCCACGCGCGATCGACCGGTCCGTACAGCCTGATCACCCAGCAGCCGCTCGGTGGCAAGGCCCAGTTCGGCGGGCAGCGCTTCGGCGAGATGGAGGTCTGGGCGCTGGAGGCCTACGGCGCGGCCAATATCCTCCAGGAACTGCTCACCGTGAAGTCGGACGACGTCCTCGGGCGCGTCCAGACCTACGAGGCCATCGTCAAGGGCGAGGAGATCCAGCCGCCCCGCGTGCCCGAGTCGTTCAAGGTGCTCATCAAGGAACTGCGCAGCCTCGGCCTCAACGCCGAGATCCTCGACCCGAACGAGGAGGAGATCCCCTTGGCGGAGGACGATGCCTCCGGTTACCTGCTACCCGACCTCGGCGGGATCAACCTCGCCGGGTTCGAGGACTGATCGTCTGTCTCTGAACCCATTCCCGACCCGACACCCGCAGGTCCGCGTCATGGCCGACGCGAACCTGCTCGCCCACGGTCCGCATCGCGTTGCCGAGCCAGACGGCGGCGCGGAGGAGAACCATGCTCGAAGTCAATAACTTCAGCGCGATCCGTATCTCGCTTGCCAGCCCGGACCAGATCCGGGAGTGGTCGAAGGGCGAGGTCACCAAGCCCGAGACCATCAACTACCGGACTCTCAAGCCGGAGAAGGACGGTCTGTTCGACGAGCGCATCTTCGGTCCGACCAAGGACTGGGAGTGCTACTGCGGCAAGTACAAGCGGATCCGCTACAAGGGCATCATCTGCGACAAGTGCGGCGTCGAGGTCACCCGCTCGAAGGTCCGCCGTGAGCGGATGGGCCACATCCAGCTGGCCAGCCCGGTCAGCCACATCTGGTATTTCAAGGGCACCCCGAGCCGGCTCGGGATCCTGCTCGACATCAGCCCGCGCAACCTCGAGCGCATCCTGTACTTCGCGCTGTACATCGTCACCCACGTCGATGAGGACGCGCGCAAGCGCGCCCTGGCCCTCATCGAGGAGGAGGCCGAGGGCCGCGGTGGCGAGGCGAAGGAGGGTCTTGCGGCACTCGAGGACCGGCTTCGAACCGACTTCAACCGCCGCAAGGACGAGCTGAACGCCGAGCTGGCCGCCACCCGGGCGGGTCTCGAGACGCAGCGTGCCAGCGAGACCGAGGCGATCGCCTCGGCCGCCAAGGACGCGGAGACGGCCCTGGCCGCCCTCAAGAGCGGCGTCGCCGAGGACACCATCGCCTTCGCCCCGACCGGCGAGGTCATCGTCGCCGCGGGCGAGAAGGGTGGCAAGGAGGCCACGGCCAAGCTTCGGAAGATCGCCAGCGGCGCCTCCGAGCGGGTCGACGCCGACCTGCGCCAGCGCGAGGCCGACGAGGCACGTGCCGTCGAGCAGAAGGTCGCCGACCTCGAGGCCGGCATGCAGGACGCGCTCCAGCACGAGCGGTCCGGTCTGGCCGAGCAGGCCCAGGGTCGCAAGGACGAGCTGCGCAAGCTGCGCGACGAGCTCGAATCGCTCAAGCCGATGCAGACGCTCGGCGAGACCGAGTTCCGCAACCTGGACGAGCGCTACGGCAGTGGCGCCAAGGGTGGCCGCGTCTTCGGCGCGGGCATGGGCGCCGAGGCCGTCCGCGAGATCATCAGCCGGATGGACCTCGAGGAGCTGGCTCGCTCGCTCCACGTCGAGGTCCGGACCAGCTCAGGCCAGCGGCGCAAGAAGGCCATCAAGCGGCTCCGCCTCATCGAGGCGTTCCGCCGCTCCGGCACCCGCCCCGACTGGATGATCCTGTCGGTGCTGCCGGTCATCCCGCCGGACCTGCGACCGATGGTCCAGCTCGACGGCGGCCGCTTCGCCACGTCCGACCTCAACGACCTCTACCGGCGCGTCATCAACCGCAACAACCGGCTCAAGCGACTGCTCGAGCTGGGCGCCCCGGAGATCATCATCCGCAACGAGAAGCGGATGCTCCAGGAAGCGTGCGATGCGCTCATCGACAACGGCCGCCGCGGCCGGGCCATCGCGGGCACCGGCAACCACCGCCTGAAGTCGCTGTCCGACATGCTCAAGGGCAAGCAGGGCCGGTTCCGCCAGAACCTGCTCGGCAAGCGCGTGGACTACTCGGGCCGCTCGGTCATCGTCGTCGGCCCGGAGCTCAAGCTCCACCAGTGCGGGCTGCCCAAGAAGATGGCGCTCGAGCTGTTCAAGCCGTTCGTCATGCGCCAGCTCGTCGAGAAGGGCTTCGCCCACAACATCAAGAGCGCCAAGCGCATCGTCGAGCGCGTGCGGCCCGAGGTCTGGGACGTCCTCGAGGATGTCATCAAGGACCATCCGGTCCTGCTCAACCGCGCCCCGACACTCCACCGGCTGGGTATCCAGGCGTTCATGCCTGTCCTGGTCGAGGGCTCGGCCATCCAGATCCACCCGCTCGTCTGCACCGCGTTCAACGCGGACTTCGACGGCGACCAGATGGCGGTCCACGTGCCGCTCTCGACGGCCGCCCAGGAAGAGGCGCGGACGATGATGCTGTCGACGACCAACCTGCTGTCGCCCGCCGACGGCAGCCCGGTCGTCGCGCCGACCCAGGACATGGTCCTCGGTTGCTACTACCTGACCATGGACGCCGATCCGATCAAGGGCAAGCGCGTCCGGATCTTCTCGTCCGAGGACGAGGCGATCCTGGGCTATCGCCTGCGCGAGAAGACCGGCGCGACCCTCCACGAGCTGATCGACGTCGAAGTCAAGTCGTGGGACGCCGAGTCGGAGACGCTCAAGCTCGAGCGGCGTCGGACGACCATCGGCCGGGTCATCTTCAACCAGATCCTGCCGGACCCGCTGCGGTTCCATGACACCGTCATGCGCCGGGCGGACCTCAAGGAGCTGGTCGACATCTGCTATCGCCAGCTCGGTCCGGAGGAGACGGCCCACCTCGTCGACGGCATCAAGAGCGTCGGGTTCGAATTCGCGACCCGGGGCGGGATGACCATCGGCCTGTTCGACATCGAGATCCCGACCGACAAGCCGGCCCGCCTCGCGGCCGCCGACGAGTCCGTGTCGGCCATCGACCGCCAGTTCCAGCGCGGCCTCATCACCGAGGACGAACGCTACGAGCAGGTCGTCGGCGTCTGGCAGGAAGCCAGCTCGAGCATGTCCGACGAGATGATGCGCACCCTCGATCCGAACGGCCCGGTGGTCATGATGACCGCGTCGGGCGCCCGAGGGAACAAGGGCAACATCGGCCAGCTGGGCGCCATGCGTGGCCTGATGGCCGACCCGTCCGGCCGGATCATCGACGTCCCCGTGCGCAGCAACTTCCGCGAGGGCATGACCGTCCTCGAGTACTTCATCTCCACCCATGGCGCCCGCAAGGGCCTCGCCGATACCGCCCTGCGCACGGCCGACTCCGGGTACCTCACCCGGCGCCTGGTGGACGTCGCCCAGGACGTCATCACCCGCGAGGAGGACTGCGGCACCGAGGAGGGGAGCTGGATCATCCGGACCGAGTCGAGCGACGAGAAGGGCGCCTTCCAGAAGCGTCTCGTCGGCCGGCTGGCCGCTGCTCCGCTGCCCGATCCGCGGGCGGGGACCAAGAAGGGCGAGGAGCCGACGCTCCTGGTCGATCGCAACGAGCTGATCATGGAAGAGGCCGCCGCCCGCATCGATGCGGCCGGCGTGGACGAGGTGCTCGTCCGCTCACCCCTCACCTGCGAAGCGCGTCACGGCGTCTGCCGGGCGTGCTACGGCCGCAACCTCGCCACCGGCGAGATGGTCGGGTCCGGTGAGGCGGTCGGCATCATCGCCGCCCAGTCGATCGGCGAGCCCGGCACGCAGCTGACCATGCGGACGTTCCACACCGGCGGCGTCGCCGCGGGCGTGGACATCACCGCCGGCCTGCCGCGCGTCGAGGAGCTGTTCGAGGCCCGCATCCCCAAGGGCAAGGCCGAGATCAGCCATATCGACGGCATCGTCGAGATCGTCCGCGGTGACGGCCCGACCAAGGTCAAGGTCATCTCCCGTGAGATCTACGACACCTCGCTGGCACTGCCGGCCGGTGCCGAGATGCTGGCGGCCCCCGGCGACGCCGTGTCGCTCGGCCAGGTCGTCGCACGGACGGAGGCCGACGGCGCCACGACCGATGTCACGGCACCGGTCGCCGGCTTCCTGGTCAAGGCCGAGGACGGCATCGTCGTCCGAGCCGAGGACGTCGTCGAGCGCGAGTACCTCATCCCGCACAACGCCAAGATCCTGGTCGAGAACGGCGCCGAGATCCGTGCCGGCGACGCCATCACCGACGGGCCGATCAACCCGCAGGAGTACCTCGACACCCGGGGCAAGGATGCCGTCCAGCGGTACCTCGTCAAGGAGGTCCAGAAGGTCTACAAGAGCCAGGGCGTCACGATCAACGACAAGCACATCGAGATCATCGTCCGGCAGATGCTGCGGAAGGTCCGCATCGACCAGCCGGGTGACGTCGACCTGCTGCCGACCGAGCTTGTCGACCGGCTCGAATTCGAAGAGCACAACAACCGCGTCCTGGCCGAGGGGGGCGAGCCGGCGACGGCTCAGACCGTCCTGCTGGGCGTGACCAAGGCATCGCTCAACACCTCCAGCTTCCTCGCTGCCGCCTCCTTCCAGGAGACGACCCGGGTGCTCACCGAGGCCGCCATCAACGGCGCCAAGGACCACCTGATCGGGCTCAAGGAGAACGTCATCATCGGCAAGCTCATCCCTGCCGGGACGGGCGCACCGGCGAACGTGGCGGCGCGCAAGGAGCGCGAGCGGAGAGCGGCCCTGGAGGCCCTGGCCGGCGAAGCCCTCGAAGACCTCGGGAACGAGTTCAACCCGTTCCTCGAGGACGGCGAGGGCCGGACGGCCGACGACGATGCTGCCGGCCTGGCGCTGGCGGCGACGATCGCCGGGGCAGGGGACGACGACGAGACGGCCAATCCGTTCGTCGCGGACCTCGCCTCGACGACCTCCGAAGACGACACGGCGAACCCCTTCCTCGACGAGACAGCAGTGCTCGCCGAGACCGCCGAGGACGCTTGATTTCGAGGTCCTCGGACCAGCCATCGGTGGCCCGCCGACGTTTGACACGTTCGTCGGGCCACTGCTAGACTCCGCCTTCGTGGCCTCGGGAGGGGTCCGCCCTCGACGCGTGCGTCGGGACCCATCTTCGACCAACACAAACCCCGGTCCGTCGCCCGCCTGAATCACCGGCGCGACACCCCAGGACCGGCCCGATCGGTGACCGGCCGATCGACCATCTGTCCGACTCAAAGGAGTAACGTCTTCGTGCCGACGATCAGCCAGCTCGTGCGTCACGGTCGCAAGCGCAAGATCTCCAAGATCAAGGCGCCGGCCATGCGCAAGAACTGGAACAGCCTGCGCCAGCGCCAGGTCTCGATCCCGGGCGCCCCGCAGAAGCGCGGGGTCTGCCTGCAGGTCCGGACCATGACGCCGAAGAAGCCGAACTCCGCCCTGCGCAAGATCGCCCGTGTGCGCCTGACCAACCAGATGGAGGTCACCGCCTACATCCCGGGCATCGGCCACAACCTGCAGGAGCACTCGGTCGTGCTCGTCCGCGGTGGCCGGGTCAAGGACCTCCCGTCGGTCAAGTACCACATCATCCGTGGCACGCTCGACGCGGCCGGCGTGCGCGACCGCAAGCAGGGTCGCAGCAAGTACGGCGCGAAGGCCAGCGCGAAGCCGGGGGCCCGCTAGATGCCGCGTCGAACCAGCATCCCGCGCAAGTCGAAGTACGAGACGATCCCGGCCAACCGGATGACCGCGCGGTTCTCGGCCAAGCTCATGAAGGGCGGCAAGCAGAACCTCGCCGAGCGGATCCTCCGACAGGCTCTCGCCCGGGCCGAGGCTCAGGCTTCGCGGCCCGGTCTCGAGATCCTCGAGGCGGCGATGCGCAACGCGACCCCCATCATCGAGGTCAAGCCCCGCCGGGTCGGTGGCGCGACCTACCAGGTCCCGGTCGAGATCCGGGGCGACCGCCGCATGTCGCTCGGTGTCCGCTGGCTCGTCCAGGCGGCCCGCAAGCGCAACGGCAAGAGCATGAGCGAGAAGCTCGCCGCCGAGCTCGTCGATGCCATGAATGGCCTCGGCGCGGCGGTCAAGCGACGAGAAGACACGCACAAGATGGCGGAGGCCAACCGGGCCTTCAGCCATTTCAAGTGGTAGATCTGGGAGCGTAAGACAACCGTGGCACGACAGGTTCCGCTCGCACGAACGCGGAACATCGGCATCATCGCCCATATCGACGCGGGCAAGACCACCGTCACCGAGCGGATCCTCTTCTACACGAAGAAGATCTACAAGCTCGGCGAGGTGCATGAAGGCGCCGCGACGATGGACTGGATGCCCCAGGAGCAGGAGCGGGGGATCACCATCACGGCCGCTGCGACGACGGCGTTCTGGGGCGATCATCGCATCAACATCATCGATACGCCCGGGCACGTGGACTTCACGGTCGAGGTCGAGCGCAGCCTGCGCGTGCTCGACGGCGCGGTCGTCGTCTTCGACGGCGTTGCCGGCGTCGAGCCCCAGTCCGAGACGGTCTGGCGCCAGGCCGACCGCTACGGCGTGCCGCGCTTCTGCTTCATCAACAAGCTCGACCGCACCGGCGCCGACTTCTGGCGCTGTGTCGACTCGATCAAGGACCGCCTGGGCGCCAACGCCGTGCCGATCCAGATCCCGATCGGCCGCGAGGACAAGTTCCAGGGAGTCATCGACCTGGTCGAGATGAAGGCGATCTACTACCGCGACGACCTCGGCAACAACATCGAGGTCACCGACATCCCGGCCGAGCTCGTGGCCGAGGCCGAGAAGCATCGCCACACGATGGTCGAGGCCGTCGCCGAGATGGATGACGCGCTGACCCACAAGTACCTCGAGGGCGAGGAGCTCACGGTCGACGAGATCAAGCACGGCCTGCGGCTGGGGACCCTGACGACCCGCATCATCCCGGTCCTGACCGGTTCGGCGCTCAAGAACAAGGGCGTCCAGAAGATGCTCGACGCGGTCGTCGACTACCTGCCGTCGCCGCTCGACGTGCCGCCGATGATCGGGCTCGACCCGAAGAACGGCGAGGAGATCATCCGGACCCCGTCGGACAGCGAGCCGTTCAGCGCGCTCGCGTTCAAGATCGCCGCCGACCCGTTCGTCGGCAAGCTGGCGTTCTTCCGGGTCTATTCGGGCACGCTCAAGGCGGGCTCGTACGTCTACAACCCGGTCAAGGACAAGCGCGAGCGGATCGGCCGCATCCTCCAGATGCACGCCAACCATCGCGAAGAGATCGAGATCGTCTACGCCGGCGACATCGCCGCGGCGGTCGGCCTGAAGGACACCTTCACCGGTGACACGCTGGCCGATCCGGAGCACCCGATCATCCTCGAGTCGATGACCTTCCCCGAGCCGGTCATCGAGGTCAAGATCGAACCGAAGACCAAGGCCGACCAGGACAAGCTCGCGCTCGCCCTGCAGCGCCTGTCCGAGGAGGACCCGACCTTCCGGGTCAAGACCGATCCCGAAACCTCCGAGACCCTCATCGCGGGGATGGGCGAGCTGCATCTCGACGTCCTCGTCGACCGGATGGTCCGCGAGTTCCACGTCGCCGCCAACATCGGCAAGCCGCAGGTCTCGTACCGAGAGACGATCCGGCGCGCCGCCGAAGGCAACGGCCGGTTCGTCCGCCAGACCGGCGGCAAGGGCCAGTACGGCCACGCCGTGATCAAGCTCGAGCCCGCCGAGAAGGGCGCCGGCTACGAGTTCATCGACAAGATCGTCGGTGGCACGATCCCGCGCGAATACATCAAGCCGGTCGACCAGGGCATCCGTGAGACGCTGGCCACGGGCATCTACGCCGGGTTCCCGGTCGTGGACGTCAAGGTCACCCTGTTCGACGGCTCGTACCACGACGTGGACTCGTCCGAGATGGCATTCAAGATCGCCGGTTCCATGGCGATCAAGGACGCCTTCGCCAAGGCGGACCCGGCCATCCTCGAACCGATCATGAAGGTCGAGGTCCTCATGCCCGAGGAGTTCATGGGCGACGTCATCGGCGATCTCAACAGCCGCCGGGGCCAGATCGAGGGGATGGAATCGCGCGGCACGACCCAGGTCGTCCGGGCGTTCGTCCCGCTCGCCCAGATGTTCGGGTACGTGACCGACCTGCGCAGCATGTCGCAGGGTCGGGCGACGTCCTCGATGGAGTTCAGTCATTACGCCGAGGTGCCGGGCAACCTGGCCTCGGAACTCGTCCAGAAGTCCAAGGTCTAGCAGGAAGCCGGGAGCAGCCCAGATGGCCAAGAAGAAGTTCGAGCGCACCAAGCCGCACGTCAATATCGGCACGATCGGCCACATCGACCATGGCAAGACGAGCCTGACCGCGGCGATCTCCAAGTACCTCGCCCTGAAGGGCCATGCCGAGTACCGCGCCTTCGATTCGATCGACAACGCGCCCGAAGAGCGCGAGCGCGGCATCACCATCGCCATCGCCCACGTCGAGTACGAGACCGACGCCCGCCACTACGCCCACGTCGACTGCCCGGGCCACGCCGACTACATCAAGAACATGATCACCGGGGCCGCCCAGATGGACGGCGCCATCCTGGTCGTGGCCGCCACCGACGGGCCGATGCCCCAGACCCGCGAGCACATCCTGCTGGCCCGCCAGGTCGAGGTCCCCTTCGTCGTCGTCTTCCTCAACAAGGTCGACATGGTCGACGACGAGGAGCTGCTCGACCTGGTCGAGCTCGAGGTCCGCGAGCTGCTGACCAAGAACAACTTCCCGGGCGACGACATCCCGGTCATCCGCGGCTCGGCGCTGAAGGCGCTCGAGGCGCCCGACGATCCGACCGACCCCGCCTACGCCTGCATCCAGGAGCTGATGGACGCGGTCGATTCGTACATCCCGACCCCCGAGCGACCGGTCGACAAGCCGTTCCTCATGCCGGTCGAGGACGTCTTCGGCATCAAGGGCCGGGGCACCGTCGCGACCGGCCGGATCGAGCGCGGCATCGTCAAGGTCGGCGACGAGGTCGAGCTGGTCGGCATCAAGCCGACCCGCAAGATCGTCGTGACCGGCGTCGAGATGTTCAAGAAGCTGCTCGACCAGGGCCAGGCCGGCGACAACGTCGGCTGCCTCATCCGGGGCATCGAGCGCGACGAGATCGAGCGGGGGCAGGTCCTGGCCAAGACAGGCTCGGTCACCCCGCACACCAAGTTCACCGCGCAGGTCTACGTCCTGACCAAGGAGGAGGGCGGCCGGCACACCCCGTTCTACAACGGCTACCGGCCCCAGTTCTACCTGCGCACGACCGACGTCACCGGAGCGATCGGCCTGCCCGACGGGGCGGAGATGATCATGCCCGGTGACAACGTCGAGATGAGCGTCGAGCTCATCACCCCGATCGCCATCGAGATCGGCCAGCGCTTCGCCATCCGCGAGGGTGGCCGGACCGTCGGTGCCGGCGCCATCGTCAGCATCGTCGAGTAGGGACCCCACATGGCAAAGCAGCGGATCAGGATCCGCCTCAAGGCGTACGACCATCGACTGCTCGATCAGTCGGCGGCGCAGATCGTGGAGACGGCCCAGCGCACCGGCGCTGATGTCGTCGGCCCGGTGCCGCTGCCGACCCGGATCGAGAAGTTCACGGTCCTGCGTTCCCCGTTCATCGACAAGGACAGTCGCGAGCAGTTCGAGATCCGGACTCACAAGCGCCTCGTCGACATCCTCGATCCCTCGTCCAAGACCGTGGACGCACTGATGCGACTCTCGCTGGCAGCGGGCGTCGACATCGAGATCAAGATGTGATGTCAAGCACTGATATCGGTCTGATCGGCCGCAAGGTCGGGATGACCCAGGTCTTCCAGGATGACGGCACCATGGTGGCGGTCTCGGTCGTCGCGATCGAGCCCAACACGGTGACGCGCCTGCGCACGCCCGATCGCGACGGCTATACCGCCGTCCAGCTCGGCACGGACGTCGTGAAGAAGCTGTCCAAGCCCGAGACCGGCCAGCTCAAGGACCTGCCCAAGGTCGCGACCATCCGCGAGTTCCGGGTGGACAGCGTCGATGGCATGACCGTCGGCCAGACCTTCGCGCTGGGCGACCTGTTCGCCGCGGGCGACCTGGTCGACGTCACCGGCGTGTCCAAGGGCAAGGGCTTCGCCGGCCACATCAAGCGCCACAACTTCCATCGCGGTCCCAAGACCCACGGCTCCGACCATCACCGCGCACCCGGTTCGATCGGTCCCGGCACCACGCCGGGTCGGGTCTATCGCGGGCTCAAGATGGCGGGCCACATGGGCGACGAGCGCGTGACCATCAAGAAGGTCCGCGTCGTCCGGGCCGATCCCGAACGCAACCTGCTGTTGGTCAAGGGAAGCCTCCCCGGCGCCCGCGGCGGGCTGATCCTCGTGAAGAAGGCCTGACCGATGCCGCAGACGAACGTCTACGACCGGACCGGCGCGACCGTCGGCAGCGTCGAGCTCAGTGACGAGCTCTTCGCAGCTCCGGTGAACGCCGCGGTCCTCCACCAGGTCGTCACCGCCCAGCTGGCCGGCCGGCGGACCGGGACGAGCGACACCAAGACCCGTGGCCAGGTCCGCGGCGGCGGCAAGAAGCCGTACCGCCAGAAGGGCACCGGCCGCGCCCGCCAGGGCACGACCAATGCGCCGCACTACCGCGGTGGCGGCGTCGTGTTCGGGCCGCACCCGCGCTCGTACGAGCAGCGGCTGCCGCGCAAGATGAAGCGCCTGGCGCTCCGTGGAGCGCTCACCGCCAAGTTCGGTGACGAGGCGATCAAGGTCATCGACACGTTCGGCCTCGACGCGATCCGGACCAAGGACCTCGTCGGCGTGCTCGGCGCGCTGCAGGCCACCGGTCGGATCCTCGTCGTCGCTCCCGGCCGCGACGAGAAGCTCGAGCTGTCGGCGCGCAACCTGCCGACCGTCGAGATCATCCTGGCCGACTCGCTCAACGTCGTCGACCTGCTCAATGCCGACATCGTCCTCATCGAGCAGCCGTCGCTGGCGCGGATGCAGGAGGTCTACGCATGAGCGCCCTGACCGCCCCGGAGATCATCCTGCGCCCGGTCATCAGCGAGAAGTCGATCGATGAGTCGGGCCGCGGCAAGTACACCTTCGCCGTCCACGACGACGCCAACAAGATCCAGATCAAGGCGGCGATCGAGGAGCTCTACAAGAAGGAGAACGTGACCGTCGTGTCGGTCAACGTCCTGACCACCAAGGCCAAGGAGAAGCGTCGCGGCAATCGTCGCGGCCAGACCGTCGGCCACACCACGCCCTGGCGCAAAGCGATCGTCACCCTGGCCCCGGGCCAGAAGATCGAGTTCTTCGAGGGGGTCTGACGATGCCGCTTCGCAGTTACAAGGCAACCTCGCCGGGGCTCCGGCAGATGACTCGCTCGACGTTCGAGGAGATCACCACCAAGGAGCCCTACAAGCCCCTGCTCGAGGCGCAGATCCGCGGCTCCGGGCGCAACAACCAGGGCCGCCTGACCGTGCGCCATCGTGGTGGCGGCGAGAAGCAGCACTACCGCAAGATCGACTTCAAGCGCGACAAGCTCGACGTGCCCGCGCGGCTGGCGACCATCGAGTACGACCCCAACCGGTCGGCCCGCATCGGCCTGCTGCACTACCGCGACGGCGAGAAGCGCTACATGCTGCTGCCCCACGGCCTCAAGGTCGGTGACGTCGTGATCGCCGGTCCGACCGCCGAGGCGCGCACGGGCAACGCCCTGCCGCTGGCCAACATCCCGCTCGGCACGACCATCCACAACATCGAGCTCGTCCCGGGCAAGGGCGGCCAGATCGTCCGGTCTGCCGGCGTGTCCGCCCAGCTCCTCGCCAAGGAGGGCGAGTTCGCCACCGTGCGACTCCCGTCCGGCGAGATGCGGCGGGTCCCGCTGCGCTGCATGGCCACCGTCGGCCAGGTCAGCAACCTCGACCACGAGAACCAGAACCTCGGCAAGGCCGGCCGCGCCCGGCACATGGGCCAGCGCCCGGAAGTCCGCGGTGTCGTCATGAACCCGCGCGACCATCCGCATGGTGGTGGCGAAGGCAAGTCCCCGACGGGGATGCCGCCGAAGACCCCGTGGGGCAAGCCCGCCATGGGCTACCGCACCCGGCGGTCCAAGACGACCGGACGGCTCATCGTCCGTTCGCGGCATCGCAAGTAGCAGGGGAGGAGGAAACCGATGTCCCGCTCGATCAAGAAGGGCCCGTTCGTCGAGGCCCGCCTCCTCGGCCGTATCGAGGAGATGAACAAGCGCAACGAGAAGAAGGTCGTCAAGTCGTGGTCGCGTGCGTCCGTGATCTTCCCGACCTTCATCGGCCACACCATCGCCGTCTACAACGGCAAGAAGCACATCCCGGTCTACGTGACCGAGAACATGGTCGGCCATCGCCTCGGTGAGTTCAGCCCGACCCGCAACTACCGCGGGCACGGCAAGCACACCGACCGATCGACGGCGCTGAAGTAGGGTGCCGACCGTGCGTGTCACCGCCACCGCCAAGTACCTCCGGGCCTCGACCCGCAAGACCCGCCTCGTGACCGAGGCGATCAAGGGCAAGCCGGTCGAGGAAGCCGCCGCTCTCCTGCGGTTCATGCCGCAGAAGGCCGCGGTCGACGTCGCGCGCGTCCTCAAGAGCGCGACCGCCAATGCCGAGAACAACCACAACCTGTCCGCCGAGGACCTGTACATCGCCGACGCCATCGCCAACGAGGGCCCGACGATCAAGCGGTTCCAGCCGCGGGCACAGGGTCGGGCGTTCCCGATCCACAAGCCCATGACCCACATCACGATCGTCGTCGCGGACCAGGAGGCCTGAGTTGGGACACAAGGTCCATCCGTACGGCTTCCGCCTGGGTGTCTCGCGCACCTGGACCGCGAAGTGGTACGCGGATAACAAGGAATACACGGCCTCCCTCCAGGAGGACATCAAGATCCGTGCGCTCATCGACAAGCGGCTGGCCAACGCCAGCGTCAGCGGCGTCGAGATCGAGCGCGGCATCAACCACGTGACGGTCACCATCCACACCGCCAAGCCGGGCATCGTCATCGGCAAGGGCGGTGCGAACGTCGAGATCCTGCGCCAGCAGATCGGCGCGCTCACGACCCGCAAGGTCAAGCTGGAGATCAAGGAGATCCGCCAGCCCGAGCTCGACGCGTACCTCGTCGCGATGAACATCGCCGGGCAGCTGAGCCGCCGCATCGCCTTCAAGAAGGCGATGAAGCAGGCCATCCAGCGCTCGATGAAGGCCGGTGCCAAGGGCGTCAAGATCGCGGTCGCCGGTCGCCTCGGTGGCTCCGAGATGGGTCGACGCGAGTGGGACAAGGAAGGCCGCATCCCGCTGGGCACGCTCCGTGCCGACATCAGCTACGGCCAGGTCCACGCCCACACCACCTACGGGCGCATCGGCGTCAAGGTCTGGATCTACCGCGGCGACATCACGCCCGAGCGGGCCGCTCGCGATGCCGGCGTCCCGGCGTCGGTCGGGACGGGGGTCTGATCGGATGTTGATGCCCAAGCGCGTCAAGCATCGCAAGGTCATGCGCGGCCGCATGTCCGGGATGGCCAAGGGCGGCTACAACGTCGCCTTCGGTGAATACGGACTGGCGACCCAGGAGCCGGCCTGGATCACCAGCCGCCAGATCGAGGCCGCCCGACGGGCGATGACCCGCTCGGTCAAGCGCGGTGGCAAGATCTGGATCCGTGTCTTTCCGGACAAGCCCGCGACCAAGAAGCCGGCCGAGACCCGGATGGGTTCGGGCAAGGGCGCACCGGACCATTGGGTCGCGGTCGTCAAGCCCGGCCGGATCCTGTTCGAGATGGCCGGGGTGGACCACGAATCGGCGATCGAGGCGATGCGCCTGGCCAGCCACAAGCTGCCGGTCGCGACCCGCGTCGTCGTCCGTGAGTCGGCCAAGGAGGCGAACTGATGGATATCGAGAAGGTTCGCCAGCTGTCCGACCCTGAGCTCGACGCGGCGCTCAAGGAAGCCAAGCAGGACCTGTGGGGAGCGCGCTTCGCGCTGTCCACCCGACAACTCAAGGACTACAGCACGATCCCGCAGACGCGGCGAACGATCGCGCGGATCCTGACCGTCCAGCGCGAGCGCGGAGCTCGGCCGGCCGGCTCCCGGGAGATCACGCGATGACAGGAGCAAACGCAGCAGTGCAAGGCAAGCGCAAGACCAAGGTGGGTCGCGTCGTGAGCGACCGGATGGACAAGACGATCGTCGTGTCCGTCGAGCGCCTCGCGCGCCACCGCCTCTACAAGCGGGTCATCCGCTTGAGCACGAAGTTCAAGGCGCACGACGAGGAGAACGAGGCTCGCATCGGCGACACCGTCCTCATCGAGGAATCGCGCCCCCTGTCCGCCACCAAGCGCTGGCGCCTGGTGTCGATCGTCGCGCGCGCGGGCGACCACGCCCTGCCCGGCGAGGTCGTGACCGACGAGGCCGCCACCTCCGAGGCGATCCATTCGGCCGCCCACCCGGGCCGGTCGCATGACGCCGACGGCGAGACCGACCAGGCCGCCGAGGAGGCGACCTCGTGATCCAGTCCCAGACCCGCCTGAAGGTGGCCGACAACACCGGCGCCCGCACCATCCAGTGCATCCGGGTGATGGGTCGCTCGCTCAAGACCGAGGCCGGCGTCGGCGATGTGATCATCGCCAGCGTCAAGCAGGCGATCCCGAACGCGGCGGTCAAGAAGGGCGACGTCGTCCGGGCCGTCATCGTCCGGACCGCCAAGGAATACGGCCGGCCCGGATGGCAGCTACATCCGGTTCGACGAGAACGCCGCCGTCCTCATCAACAACCAGGGCAATCCGCGCGGGACCCGCATCTTCGGGCCGGTCGCCCGCGAACTGCGCGACCGGAACTACATGAAGATCGTCTCGCTCGCCCCGGAGGTGCTGTGATGGCCGTCCGCGTGGCTGCCCCGAAGGCGCCCAAGGTGCCCGAGATCCGCAAGGGCGACACCGTCGTCGTGCTGGCCGGCAAGGATGCCGGCAAGCGAGGCACGGTCGACCGGATCGTCCGCCGGGCGCCGGCGCCGAGCTCGGCCCGGAGCGTCTATCGTCGCGGCTCCCCGAAGGGCGGCACGTTCGTCGTCGTCGAGGGCCTCAACATCGCCAAGCGGCACACCAAGCCGCGCCAGTCGGCCGGGACCAATGACCGCGTCCCGAAGATGCAGCAGGGCGGGATCCTCGACATCCCGCAGCCGTTGCCCATCAGCCGGGTGATGCTGGTCTGCACGAACTGCGGCAAGCCGACCCGGATCGCGCATGCCACGCTCGAGTCCGGCCGCCGTGTCCGCGTCTGCCGGCACTGCAGCGAGCAGCTGGAGCTCAAGTCATGACCAGCCGACTGCACGAGCGCTACACGGCCGAGGTCATCCCGGCGCTCCAGAAGCAGTTCGAGTACGCGAACCCAAACGAGGTCCCGCGTCTGACCAAGATCGTCGTCAACATCGGACTGGGCGAGGCCCTGTCGAACGCCAAGGCGCTCGATGCCGCGCTCGGCGACCTGACCCTGATCACCGGCCAGAAGCCGATCGTCACCAAGGCCAAGCGCTCGATCGCCCAGTTCCGCGTGCGGACGGGCAACTCGATCGGGGCCAAGGTCACCCTCCGGGGCGACCGGATGTGGGACTTCATGGATCGCCTGACGATGCTCGCCCTGCCCCGGATCCGCGACTTCCGGGGCATCCCCGGCAAGTCGTTCGACGGGCGCGGCAACTACTCACTCGGGATGCGCGAGCAGCTCGCGTTCCCGGAGATCGACTACGACAAGGTGGACCGTCTCCGCGGGCTGGAGATCAGCATCGTGACGACGGCGAAGACCGACGAGGAGAGCAAGAAGCTTCTTGAACTCCTCGGCATGCCCTTCGCCTCGTAGGCGCGGGGAGGGAGACACATGGCCAAGAAATCGATGATCGCAAAGGCGAAGCGGACCCCGAAGCACAAGGTGCAGGCGTATCACCGCTGCACCGTGTGCGGACGACCGCGCGCCTTCATCCGACGGTTCGCTCTGTGCCGCATCTGCTTCCGGGAGCGTGCGCTCCTGGGCGAGCTGCCGGGCGTCACCAAGTCGAGCTGGTAGGGAACCGATGAACATCTCCGACCCGATCGCGGACATGCTCACGCGCGTCCGGAACGCGTCCCGGGCACGGCACACCGACGTGGTCGTCCCGGCGTCGCGGACCAAGCGCGAGATCGCCCGCATCCTCAAGGACGAGGGCTTCATCGCCGACGTCAGCGAGGAGCAGGACGGCCCCACCGCCAACCTGCGCATCACCCTCAAGTACGTCGACGGGAAGGTCCCGGTCGTCTCCGGCCTCAAGCGGATCAGCAAGCCCGGCCTGCGCGTCTATGCGCGCAAGACGGACATCCCGCGGGTGCTCGGCGGCCTCGGCATCGTCATCGTCAGCACGAGCCAGGGGATCATGACCGGCCAGCAGGCGCGTCAGGCGCAGCTGGGCGGCGAAGTCCTCGCGTTCGTCTGGTAGGCAGGACGACATGTCGCGCATCGGACGCCTTCCCATCACGGTCCCGTCGGGTGTCGACGTGACCATCGACGGGCGCAACGTCACGGTCACGGGGCCCAAGGGCAGCCTGAGCCGCGCGCTGCACCCGGACATGACCCTCAGTCGCGAGGACGGGACGCTGGTCGTCACCCGCCCGACCGAGCAGAAGACCCACAAGCAGCTCCACGGCCTGACCCGGACCCTCGTCAACAACATGGTCGTCGGCGTGACCGACGGCTATCGCAAGGGTCTCGAGATCACCGGCGTCGGCTACCGCGCCGCGCTCAACGGTCGCAAGCTGACCCTCAACCTCGGCTACAGCCACCCGATCGAGATCGACCCGCCCGAAGGCATCACCTTCGAGGTCGAGAACCCGACCCGCCTGGCGGTCGTCGGCATCGACAAGGAGCTGGTCGGCCAGATCGCCGCCAAGGTGCGCCAGATGCGCAAGCCGGAGCCCTACAAGGGCAAGGGCGTGCGCTACTCCGGTGAGTACATCCGCCGCAAGGCCGGCAAGGCCGGCAAGATCGGTGGCAAGAAGTGATCGTGACTGACAAGGAACGAAACCGATGACGCAGGTCGCCAGCCGCGGCGCCGCCCGACGCAAGCGCCACGAACGGATCCGCCTTCACCTGGCGGGGACGGAGGCGCGGCCGCGTCTGGCGGTCTTCCGCAGCCTCAACCACATCTACGCGCAGGTCATCGACGACGCGTCGGGAACGACGCTCGCCGCCGCCTCCACGGTCGAGAAGGAGCTCAAGGGCTCCAAGCAGACCAAGTCGGAGGAGGCAGCCGTCGTCGGGAAGCTGGTCGCCCAGCGGGCAAAAGCCGCCGGCGTCGAGCGCGTCGTCTTCGATCGAGCCGGGTTCCGGTACCACGGGCGGATCAAGTCGCTCGCCGATGCCGCCCGCGAAGCCGGCCTCGAGTTCTGATCTAGAAGGAGCCTCCGTGGCACGAATCGACCCCAACAAGCTCGCGCTCGAGGAGCGCGTCGTCCAGATCAATCGAGTCGCCAAGGTCGTCAAGGGCGGCCGGCGGTTCAGCTTCAGCGCGGTCGTCGTCGTCGGTGACGGCGCGGGTCACGTCGGGGTCGGGATCGGCAAGGCCGGCGAGGTCCCGGAGTCGATCCGCAAGGGCGTCGAGGACGCCAAGAAGAACCTGATCAAGATCCCGATGGTCGGCACGACCATCCCCCACGAAGTCCAGGTCGTCTACGGCGCCAGCAGCGTGCTCCTGAAGCCCGCCTCGCAGGGCACCGGCGTCATCGCCGGCGGCTCGGTCCGCGCCGTCCTCGAGTCGGCCGGCGTCCGCGACATCCTGTCGAAGATCCACGGCTCGACCAACCCGGTCAACGTGACCCGGGCGACCATCGAGGCACTGCGCAGCCTGCACTCGGCCGAGGAGCTGGGCGCCCGTCGTGGCGTCAAGCTGGTCAGCCGGATCGCCGGCCAGCCGGCGCCGGTCGCGGCGGAGGTGACCGGTGGCCGCTAAGCTCAAGGTGACCCAGACCAAGAGCACCATCAGCCATATCGCGCGCAATCGGGCGACCGTCCGGGCGCTCGGTCTGCACGGCATCGGCAGCACCAGCATCATCACCGACAACCCCGCGACGCGGGGCATGGTCCGCCAGGTCCGTTTCCTCGTCTCGGTCGAGGAGATCGCCGACGCCAACACCGGAGACAAGTCCGGAGACAAGTCATGAAACTCCACGACCTCCAGCCCGCCGAGGGATCCCGCAAGCCGCGCACGCGCGTCGGCCGCGGCATCGCCGCCGGCAAGGGCAAGACCGCGGGCCGCGGCACCAAGGGCCAGAAGGCGCGTGCCGGCGCGTCGATCCCGGCCTGGTTCGAGGGCGGCCAGACGCCCCTCCATCAGCGCATCCCGAAGTTGCGCGGCTTCAAGAACCGATTCAAGATCGAGTACGAGGTCGTCAATATCGGGGCGATCGGCGCGCTCGCCGAGGCCGGCGCTTTCGAACTCGACGGTGACGCCAAGAAGGCCAGCAAGTCGGCACCGATGACCGTCAACCAGGACATCCTGCGCGCGGTCGGCCTCGTCCGGACGCTCAACAAGCCGATGAAGATCCTCGGCGCCGGCGAGGTCTCGACCCCGCTGTTCGTCGTGGCCGACGCGTTCACCGCCTCGGCCCGGGCCAAGATCGAGGCCGCGGGCGGCTCGGTCAACGTCCTCGAAGTCCCGAAGACGCCGCTCGCGGCGCTCGGTGTCGAGACCGAGACCGAGACCGACGCGACGCCGGCCAAGGCTGAACGGGCCACGCCGAAGGCCGACGCGGCCGTCGCCGAGAAGCCCGCCAAGGCCCCGAAGGCGTCCAAGCCGAAGGCCGAAGCCAAGGCCGTCGCCGACGCCGCCCCGGCCGCCCCCGAGACCGTCGCCCCGGACGTCGCGGCGACCGAAGCGGACACCGCCGAAGCCGACGAGCCGACCTCGGTCGACGAGGCCGAGCCGGCGTCCGGCGACGACGCCTGACCCGTGTTCGAATCGCTCCTCAACGCCTTCCGGGCGCCGGACATCCGGCGCCGGATCCTGTACGTCCTGGCGCTGCTGATCGTCTTCCGCCTGCTGGCGTCGGTGCCGATCCCGGGCGTGGACAAGGCCCAGCTCGCCACGTTCGTGAAGGGCAGTGCGCTGGCCGGCCTCCTCGACCTGTTCTCGGGCGGCGGCTTGTCGCACTTTTCGGTCGTGGCGTTGGGGATGAACCCGTACATCAACGCGTCGATCATCATGCAGCTGATGAGCGGCGTCGTGCCGTCACTCCAGGCGCTCAGCCGCGAGGGTGAGTTCGGGCGCAACAAGATCAACCAGTACACCCGCTACCTGACGGTCCCGATGGCGATCCTGCAGGCCTACGGCGTGCTGGCCCTGCTGAACTCGCAGAACGTCCTGACCGGCACGTTCGACCTGTCGAGCTTCGAGACGCTGACCCAGATCGCGACCCTCACCGCGGGCGCGGTCGTCCTGATGTGGATCGGCGAGCTCATCACCGAGCGCGGCATCGGCAACGGCATCAGCTTCATCATCTTCGCCGGCATCGTCAGCCGGGCGCCGGGTGCGCTCGGGGCGTTCTGGGCCAACCCGAACTTCTCGCTGGCGATCGCCTTCGCCCTCATCGCGATCTTCGCGGTCGGCGTGATCATCTACATCCAGGAGGGCCAGCGCCGCATCCCGATCCAGTACGCCAGCCGCGTTCGTGGCCGGCGGATGTACTCGGGCGGCCAGACCTTCCTGCCGCTGCGGGTCAACCAGGCCGGCGTCATCCCGATCATCTTCGCTGTCAGCATCCTGCTCTTCCCGCACCAGCTGGCGACCTACTTCTCGACCTCGAACATCCCGATCATCAAGCAGATCTCCGAATTCATCGTGACCATCTTCAGCAACACGTCGCCGTTCTACATCGTCACCTACTTCCTGCTGACGATGGGCTTCACGTACTTCTACACGGCGTTCACGTTCAAGCCGGACGAGACCGCGGAGCAGCTGCGCAAGAACGGCGGGTTCATCCCGGGCATCCGGCCGGGCCGTCCGACCCAGGACTATCTCGCCCGGGTCGTCACCCGGATCACCTTCGCCGGCGCGCTGTTCCTGGCCATCGTCGCGGTCTCGCCGTCGGTCATCGCCCTGGCCATCCCCGATCTGGCGACACTCGGCCTGGGCGGCACGAGCCTGCTCATCGTCGTGTCGGTCGTGGTCGAGACGATGAAGCAGATCGAAGCCCAGCTGATGATGCGCAACTACGAAGGCTTCATCCGATGATCGCGGTCGCGTGACTGTCCTCGTCCTGCTCGGGGCTCCCGGGGCAGGGAAGGGCACCCAGGCCCCGGCGCTGGCGGAGCGACTCGGCATCCCGGTCCTGGCTTCGGGCAACCTCCTGCGGGCAGCGGTCGCCGAGCACACCCCGCTCGGCCGTGAGGCCGATCGCTACATGAGCCGCGGCCAGCTCGTCCCCGACGAGACCATCGTCCGGGTCTTCCTCGACCGTCTCGAAGCGGCCGACGCGTCCGACGGTGCCATCCTCGACGGTTTCCCGCGGACGCACGTCCAGGCCGAGGCGCTCGACGACGCGCTAGCCGAGGCGGAACGACGGGTCGACCTCGCGGGCTACATCGACGTCCCGCTCGAGGACCTCGTCCAGCGGATGGCGAACCGGCGCATCTGCGCCGCCAACGGCCACGTCTACAACCTCGTGTCCAACCCGCCGGCGGTCGACGGCGTCTGCGACATCGACGGCTCGGACCTGACCCAGCGGGCCGATGATCACGAGGCGACCGTCCGGGCGCGGATGGCCCAGCAGGTGCCCGCCCTGCTCGACGTGGTCGAGCACTATCGACACCGCGATGTGCTGTTCTCGGTCGACGGCCTGCAGCCGATCGACACCGTGACCGAAGAGCTCCTCTCGGCCATCCACGGTCTCAGGCCGGTCTGACCATGGTCACCCGCAAGTCTCGGTCCGAGATCGAGCGGATGCGCCGGGCCGGTCAGGTCGTGGCCGAGGTCCTCGACCGGATCGAGGCCGAGCTGCGGCCGGGTGTGTCGACGGCGCATCTCGATGCCCTGGCCGAGGCCCACATCCGAGCCTCGGGCGGTATCCCGTCGTTCAAGGGCTACCCGGGCATCAACCCGCGCCGGCCCTTCCCGGCCAGCGTCTGCATCTCGATCGATCGCGAGATCGTCCACGGCATCCCGGGCGAGCGGACACTCCGCGAAGGCCAGATCGTCTCGGTCGACGCCGGGGCGATCGTCGACGGCTGGCATGGCGACGGCGCGCGGACCTTCTATATCGGGGATCCGCCGCCCAAGATCGCCAGCCTGATCGACCTCACCCGCGAGGCGATGATGGCGGGCATCGCGGCGGCGGTGCCGGGCAACCACATCGACGACATCTCGGCGGCTGTCGAAGCGGTCGCCCGGACGGGCGGACTCGGGGTCATCCGCCAGTTCGTCGGGCACGGCATCGGCACCGAGATGCACGAGGAGCCCCAGGTCCCCAACTACCGCACCGGCCGCCCCGGCCGCAAGCTCGAACCGGGCCTGTGCCTGGCCATCGAGCCGATGTTCACCCTCGGCGGCTGGGACACCCGGATCGAACCCGACGACTGGACGGTCGTCACGGCCGACGGCTCGCTGGCGGCGCACTTCGAGCATTCCATCGCCATCACCGAGGACGGTCCTCGCATCCTGACCGTCGCATGACCGGACGGTTGCCGGAATCGACCGTCTTTGGTACGCTACGCGTTCGTGTGTCGGCCCTGTCGGGCCGGCACTACACGTGAGAAAGGGAAGCACGTCAACCTGTGGCCAAACGAGACGCGATCGAAGTCGAAGGGACGGTCATCGAGCCGCTCCCGAACACCATGTTCGCGGTCGAGCTGGAGAACGGCCACCGAGTGCTCGCCCACATCAGCGGCAAGCTGCGCATGAACTTCATCCGCATCCTGCCCGGCGACCGGGTCCGTGTCGAGTTGTCGCCATACGACCTGACCCGGGGCCGCATCACCTACCGACTCAAGTAGCCGATACACACGAAACGATCGAGGATCCGTTGAAAGTCAGAGCTTCCGTCAAGGCGCGCTGCGACAACTGCAAGGTCATCCGGCGCCACGGCACCGTGATGGTCATCTGCACCAACCCGAAGCACAAGCAGCGGCAGGGGTAACCGATGGCACGTATCGCCGGCGTCGACATCCCGCGCGAGAAGCGCGTGGAAGTCGCCCTCACCTACGTCTTCGGGATCGGTCTGCCGACCAGCCAGAAGATCCTCGCCCAGACCAACATCAACCCGGATACCCGGGTGCGGGATCTGACCGAGGAGCAGGTCAACCGCCTGCGTGAGCTCATCGACCGGCGCTACAAGGTCGAGGGCGACCTCCGTCGCGAGGTCGCGCTCAACATCAAGCGCCTCATCGAGATCGGCTCGTACCGTGGCCTGCGTCATCGGCGCAACCTCCCGGTCCGTGGCCAGCGGACCAAGACCAACGCTCGCCAGCGTCGCGGACCGAAGAAGACGGTCGGCGTCAGGCGCAAGAAGTGACGAGGGACTGACCAGGCATGGCGGAACGCAAGCGAGCGGTCAAGACGCGTCGGCGCGAGAAGAAGAACGTCCCCCAGGGGCACGTCCACATCCAGGCGACGTTCAACAACACGATCATCACGATCACGGACCTCAACGGTGCCGTCATCAGCTGGGGCTCTGCCGGCGTGGCCGGCTTCAAGGGCTCCCGCAAGAGCACGCCGTATGCCGCGGCGCTGTCGGCTGACGGCGCGGCCAAGCGTGCGATGGAGCACGGCATGCGCCAGGTCGAGGTGTACGTGAAGGGTCCGGGCGCCGGCCGCGAGCAGGCGATCCGTTCGCTCCAGGCAGCCGGCCTCGAGGTCAGCGCCATCACCGATGTCACCCCAATCCCGCATAACGGTTGCCGCCCGCCCAAGCGGCGACGCGTCTAGGAACCCCGAGGACCCATGGCTCGTTACACCGAATCCGTCTGTCGCCTGTGCCGGCGGGAGGGCGCCAAGCTCTTCCTGAAGGGCAGCCGCTGCTACTCCAAGAAGTGCTCGTTCGAGCGTCGACCGACGCCGCCCGGCCAGCACGGCGTCCGCCGTCGCAAGGTCGGCGAGTACGGCCTGCAGCTGCGCGAGAAGCAGAAGGTGCGTCGCACCTACGGCGTCCTCGAGCGCCAGTTCCGCAACTACTTCATCGCCGCCGAGACGACCCCCGGCGTGACCGGCGAAAACCTGCTCCGCTCCCTGGAGCTGAGGCTCGACAACGTCGTCTACCGGATGGGTATCGCCTCGTCCCGCGCCCAGGCCCGCCACTTCGTCGGGCACGGCCACCTGGCCGTCAACGGCCGGCCGACCAATATCTCGTCCTACCAGCTCAAGCCCGGTGACCGGATCGAGGTGCGCGAGTCGCATCGCTCACGCGAGCCGTTCAAGATCGCCAAGGAGACGCTCCGTTCGCACCAGGCGCCGGAGTGGCTGACGATCGACCCGGCCAGCCTGTCGGGTTCCATCGTCACCCCGCCATCCCGCGACCAGATGCCGCTCGATCTCAACGAGCAGCTCGTGGTCGAGTACTACTCGAGGTAAGCCGCACCCATGATCGAACTCGAGAGCCCGCAGATCGAGCCTGTCGAGGAAGCCGGCACGTACGCCAAGTACGAGGCGGGCCCACTCCAGGCCGGCTACGGCGTCACCCTCGGAAACGCCCTCCGGCGCGTCCTCCTGTCGTCCCTCGAGGGAGCTGCCGTCACGAGCATCCAGATCCGTGACATCTACCAGGAGTTCTCGACGATCCCGGGCGTCAAGGAAGACGTCACCCAGATCGTCCTGAACGTCAAGAAGCTGCGGCTCAAGAGCTACGCCGGTCACCCCGTCCAGCTCCGCCTCATCAAGAGCGGCGCCGGAGCGGTCACGGCCGCCGACATCGCCGAGTCGGCCGACGTCGAGATCATCAATCCGGAACTCGTCCTGATGACCCTCGACACGGACGACGTGACGATCGAGATGGACCTGACCGTCGAGCGCGGTGTCGGCTACCTCGGCGCCGAGCGGGCGGAAGCGCTGCCGATCGGCGTCATCGCCGTCGACGCGATCTTCACCCCGGTCCGCAAGATCAACTACTGGGTCGAGAGCATGCGGGTCGGTCAGATGACCAACTACGACAAGCTCACCATCGAGATCGAGACCGACGGGACGATCGGACCGGAGGAGGCCCTCAGCCGCTCCGCCGAGATCCTGGTCAACCAGTTCCGCCCGTTCGTGACGGTCGGCATGGCCGCTGTCCCGGTCGCCCCGGTGACGGGCGCCGCGGCGCTGCCGGCGAACATGCTCGACATGCCGATCGAAGAGCTCGACCTGCCGATGCGCGCCTACAACTCGCTCAAGCGCAACAACATCGTCAAGGTCGGCCAGCTCCTCCAGCTCAAGGACGACGACCTTCTCCGGATGCGCAACTTCGGCAAGAAGTCGCTCGACGAGATGAAGGAGCGACTGCGCATGCGCGGCTTCATCGTCCCGGAGACCGAGAGCGACGGGCTCGACGACATCGAGACCGATGAGTCGTTCGACGACGAGCCCGAGGCCTGACCGATGTCCTCGCATCGCGTCGGCGGCCGCAAGCTGAGCCGCAAACAGGGTCCACGGCTCAGCCTGTTCAAGAACCTGACCGTGTCGGTCGTGCGCTACGAGCGCGTCAAGACGACCGAGGCGAAGGCCAAGGAGATCAGCGGACGCGTCGAGAAGGTCATCACGCTGGCCAAGCGCGGCGACCTGTCGGCACGGCGCGCGGTCGTGGCGCAATTCCCCAACGAACCCCTCGTGGTGGCGAAGCTGTTCGATGAGATCGCCCCGAGATACGCAGACCGGACCTCCGGGTTCACCCGGATCGTCCGCCTCGGTCAACGCCGCGGTGACGCGGCCGAGATCGTCCAGATCGAACTCGTCTGAGACAGGCGCCCGAGAGGGCGCCCCACTGCGTTTCCGCGCCGTGGTCGAATACGACGGAACGGACTTCGCCGGCTTCCAGGTCAATCCTGGGAAACGGACGGTCCAGGGGGTCCTTGAAGCCGTGCTGGCCAGACTCGGAGACGGGCAGATCCAGCGGGTCGATGGGGCAGGCCGGACGGATGCCGGTGTCCACGCCAGTGGCCAGGTGATCGCATTCACCTACGCCGGGCGGCTCCCCGTGGCGGACTTGGGTCGGGCGCTCGATGCGCTCCTCCCGCCGGACGTCACAGTGCGAGCGGTCCGACGGGCTCCGACCGGGTTCAACCCCCGTTATGCGGCGCGGTATCGGGAATATCGCTATACCGTTTGGAACGGGCCGCGCAGCCCGCTCCGCGAGCGAATGGCGCTCGGGGTGCGGACCCCACTCGATACCGCCGCGATGGAGCGGGCCGGGTCGGTCTTCATCGGCCGGCACGACTTCAGCACCTTCGGGGTGGCGGGCCGAACGTCGGTCCGGACCGTCATGGCGGTCCGGGTCAGGCGGGAGGGCCGGCTGGTGACGATCGACGTCAGGGCCGACGCCTTCCTGCGCGGGATGGTCCGCCGGATGGTCGCCGCCCTCATCGAGGTCGGCCTTGGAAAGATGGATGAGCAAGCGGTCCGTGCGGCACTCGCCGGGACGGGACCGGCCCTCGACGGGACGTCAGCCCCGGCCAAGGGGTTGAACCTCAGGCGTGTCGCCATCAGGCGAGCGTCGGAGCGATCGAACGGAGTGAACGAGGAACGATGAACGCGAAGACCTATTCGGTCCGAGAGGGCGACATCGAGCGACGCTGGTACGTCGTCGACGCGACGGACGAGACGCTCGGCCGGCTCGCCTCGCGCATCGCGCACGTCCTCGAGGGCAAGCACAAGCCGACCTATCAGCCGAACCTCGATTCGGGCGATCACGTGATCGTGCTGAATGCCGCCCGGATCGCAGTCACCAGCGACAAGCTCGAAAGCAAGCTGTACAGCCGCCACAGCGGCTACCCCCAGGGCTTCAAGCAGGAGACGCTCGGTCACCTGCTGGCCCGCCGTCCCGAGGAGGTCATCCGCCGGGCGGTCAAGGGGATGCTTCCGCACAATCGTCTTGGGACCCAGCAGCTGCGCAAGCTGAAGGTCTATCCCGGGTCGGATCACCCGCATCAAGCCCAGCAGCCCGAACCGCTCGACTGACCAGGAGCTACACACACGATGTCGATCCCCGCTTTCTACTCCGGCACCGGCCGTCGCAAGACGGCCATCGCTCGCGTCCGGCTGCTGCCGGGTGAGGGTGAGATCGTGGTCAATGGCCGAACGCTCGAGGAGCACTTCGGCAACGCGGTCAACGAGTCGGAGGTGCGGATGCCGTTCCGGGTCACCGGCACCGAAGGCCGCTTCAACGTGATGATCAAGGTCGAAGGGGGAGGCGTCACCGGCCAGGCCGGTGCGATCCGTCACGGCATTGCGAGGGCTTTGCTCGAACTGGACCCCGAGGCCAACCGGCTTCCTCTGCGCCAGGCCGGGTCTGCTGACACGCGATCCCCGAATGAAGGAGACGCAAGAAGTACGGGCTCAAGCGAGCCCGAAAAGCCCCGCAGTACACGAAGCGTTAGTCACCGGCGCGCGGCTGGAACGTCCATGCGTGCGTTGCCGGACTGCGCTCGGTCGCTCACGCAGCTTGGGCTGCGCTCGCTCCCTCGCTTGCCGGCGCCTTCGCCTGGACGCCCCAGCCGCGCGCAACGCATGACCGCGTCGCCGAGGTGCGCCGAATGACGGCTGCCGCGGGCACGTTGGTCGGGCGCGATCTCCTGAGCGTCGCCGACTTCACGCCGGACGAGGTCGGGCGGGTCTTTGCGACTGCGGAACGGCTCAAGGCCGAGTATCGGGATGGGCGGCGGCATGCGGCGCCGCCGCTCGTCGGGCGGACGCTGGCGATGCTGTTCCAGAAGCCGAGCCTGCGGACGCGGGTGACGTTCGAGGCCGGGATGGTCCAGCTCGGCGGGCACGCCATCTATCTCACCCACGACGTCGTGCTCGGGGCTCGTGAGAGCGTGCGCGACGTGGCCCGGAACCTCGAGCGGTTCGTCGACGGCATCGTCGTCCGGACGGGACCGCACGAGGTTGCGCTCGAATTGGCCGGCCAGGCCGGCATCCCGGTCATCAATGGCCTCACCCTTCGAGAGCACCCCTGCCAGGCGCTCGCCGATGTGTTCACGATGCGCGAGCGGTTCGGGCGACTCGACGGGCTCGTCGTCGCCTTCGTCGGCGATGGCAACAACGTCTATCACTCGCTGGCCCTGCTCGGCGCCGGACTCGGCATGGAGGTCCGCCTGGCCCACCCGCCGGGCTATGCGCCGAACGAGCGGATCGTGGCCCGGGCGGAGGAGCTCGCGGCGGCGTCCGGGGGACGGCTCGTCTTCGGGCACGACCCGGTCGAGATCGTCCGTGGCGCGGCCGTCGTCTACACCGACGCCTGGACCTCGATGGGCCAGGAGGCCGAGACGGAGGAGCGTCGCGACGCGTTCGCCGGCTTCCGCGTGGACGACGCGCTGCTTGACGCGGCTGGTCCCGACGCGCTGGCGATGCATTGCCTGCCGGCCCATCGCGGCGAGGAGATCACCTCCTCGGTGATGGACGGACCGCGTAGTCTCATCTGGGAACAATCGGAGAACCGGCTGCACGTGCAGAAGGGGCTCCTCGTCGAACTGCTGGGGACGGAGGATCGGGGTTGAGCGAAGTCCTCTACGAGCAGTACAAGGACGCACTGCGGCGCGGCCACGTGGCGGCCCTCCGCGGTCGGCTCGATGCCGCGGCGGCCGCCTACCGGGAGGCGGCCCGGGTCGCCCCGGATCGGGCCCTGCCGTACGTCGGGCTGGGTGGCGTGCTCGCCCGGCTTGGCCGGACCGATGAGTCGCTGGCGGCCTACGCCGCGGCGCTTGAGCGGGCACCGGCCGACGAAGGCGCCATGCAGGGCCGGGCCGATGTCCTGGCCGCTGTCGGGCGACGCTCGGAGGCGGCCGACCAGCTCGACCGCCTGGCGGCCGATCTCGAACGCGACGGACGGCTGGCCGACGCCTGCGACGTCGCCCGCCGGGCGCTCGAGCTTGCCGAGTCCCGCGGCCGTCGCGGCCAGGTCGAGAACCTCGTGGCGCGGTTGCGGTCCGCCGCACCGGGTGACGCAGCCGCTTCAGAGGCGCTCGAGCGGGCGCTCGGGGTGCTCGAATCGGGACCCGGGGTCGACCCCCACCGTCCCGCCGGCAGCTCGGGAACGGACGACGCGCCGCCCGAGACCGCCCCCGAACCGCCACGTCCTGCCGCTCCCGATCCGGCCATCCTGACCCTGGCCGTCGAGGAGGCGCTGGAGGCCGGGAACCTCGACGAAGCCCGCCGTCGCGCGCTCATCGCGGCCAACGGCCATCGGGCGGTGGGTCAGTTCCATGCGGCGATGGACGCCTGCTACCAGGCTCTCGCGATCATGCCCTCGGACCCCGACATCCACCTGCTGCTGGCAGAGCTGTATCTCGATCGCGGCTGGCGCGGGCCGGCCGCAGACAAGCTCGTCCTGCTCGGTCGCCTGTCGCAGCTGACCGGCGACGGCGCCACTCGCGGCCGGCTGTGCTATCTCGCGGCGGCGCGCTTCCCCGACGACCCGAGGCTGGCCGCCGTCTGCGCCTGACTTCTGGGCTACCCGGACGGCGCCGGTGGCGATGCTACACTCGGGGACGATGTCCCTCCTCGGCTCGATCCTCGAGCAGCGCCAGCTGACGACGATCGTCGATATCGGGATCACCGCGCTGCTCATCTACTGGTTGTTCAGCCTCATCCGGGGGACGCGCGCGGTCCGCCTGGTCATCGGCGTGAGCGTCCTCGTGGTGGTCTACGCGCTCGCGGTCGCCTTCGACCTGCGCCTGCTCACCCAGATCCTCCAGGGCGGCGCCGTCGTCGGCCTGTTCGCGCTGGTGGTGATCTTCCAGCCCGAGCTGCGCCGGGCGCTCGAGCGGATCGGTCGGGTGGGGTCGTTCGGCTGGCTCCTGTCGCCGGCCGAATTGCGCGCGGTCGAGCACGTCGCGGCCGAGGTCGCCCGCGCCGCGGCCGGGCTGTCGGCCGACGGCCAGGGTGCGCTCATCGTGCTCGAGCGCGAGACCGGCCTCGAGGAGGTCGCCGAGACCGGGGTGATGATCCACGGCGACGTTTCGTCCGACCTGCTGCGCACGATCTTCACGCCGAAGTCGCCCCTCCATGACGGCGCGGTGATCATCCGCGACGAACGGGTCGTCGCGGCTGGGGCACTCCTGCCGCTGGCCGAGACGTCCATCCATACCGAGCGTTTCGGGACGCGCCACCGGGCCGCCCTCGGCATCACCGAGCAGACCGATGCGGTCGTCGTCGTGGTGTCCGAGGAGAACGGTCAGATCAGCCTCGTCGAGCGCGCGCGGATCGTGCGCAACCTGACCGAGGCCGGGCTCGCGCGCGCCATCCAGGGCCTGCTCGATCCGGCCGGCGGGCGACGGGGAGCCTTCGGCTGGCGCTCTGCGAACCAGCGCCGAGGCTTCGACGGGAGGTCGCCCCGCTTGCGCGAGCTCGGTCGGTTCGTCGGGCGGCCACCGGGCGCTGGCGACTCGCAAGCCACGGCCGTCGCGCCGGCCCAGCCCAGCGCGGCCGGCTCTTCCGGCGCGTCGGCGACTGCCGTGACCCCGGCCGGACCGGTGACCCCCGTCGCCCCGGCGACGAAACCACCGGCGCCGTCGGTCCATGACGAGGATGAGGTGGTGTCGTCCATCGCCGCCCAGGCGCCGCGGTGAGGCGGATCCTCGGGATCATCGTCCATAACTGGCCCCTCAAGCTCGCGGCGATCGGGCTCGCGACACTGATGTACGGCGGCCTGGCCCTGTCGCAGAACACCCAGACCTTCCAGGGCGTGATCCCCGTTCGCTACGTCAACGAGCCGAACAACACGGTCGTCCTGCCATCCACCCCGCAACCGGTGACCCAGGTCCGCTACTTCGCGCCGACCGGCGTCCAGGTCGCGACCAGCTCGTTCCTGGCGACCATCGACCTGTCCGGCCAGGAGGGCAAGGTCGGCGTGATCAGCGTCAAGATCGACGTGACGACGCCCGATTCGCGGATCCGCGTCCTCGGCTACGATCCTGCCTTCGCCACCGTCACGCTCGACGAGCTCAAGTCCAGCGATGTCGCGGTGAAGGTCGTCCACGGCACCGTCCCCGACGGACTGACCCTCGGCACGACGACGGTCGACCCGCCGACCGTCACGGTCACCGGAGCCGCCTCGCTCGTCGCCCAGGTCGACGCCGTCCGGGCCGACGTCACCATCCAGTCCACCGGCATCGACGTGGACGAGGACGCCCAGCTCGTGCCGATCGACAAGCTCGGCAATGCCCTGAGCCCGCTCGACGTCAATCCGCCGACCGCCCGCGTGGTCATCCCGGTCTTCTCCGACCGACAGAGCAGGACGCTGCCGGTCAATCCCATCATCACCGGCAACCCGGCCGCCGGGTTCGAGATCGAATCGGTCACCGTCGACCCGCTGGTCGCGCTGGTCGCGGGCGACGCCGATCAATTGGCCGAGCTGAACCAGGTGGATACCGACCCGATCCCGATGACGGGGGTGTCGGCCGACGAGGTGGTCCAGGTCAAGCTCGCGCTGCCGACCGGCGTCGTGGCGGTCAACGACACGCCCATCCGCGTGTCCATCAAGATCCGACCTGTGACCGCCACCCGCACGTTCAGCGCCGGGCTCGACCTCATCGGGGGCAGCGCCGACCTGGCCTACGCGCTGTCGGTGGATCGGGTCCTGCTGACCATCGGCGGGTCCACCGCCGACCTCGACCGGCTGTCGGGCGCGACACTCGTGGCGACGCTCGATGTGGCGGGACTCAAGACGGGGGTCCACGATGTGACCGTGACCGCCAACCTGCCGACCGGGACGACCCTCGTCGCCGCCGATCCCGCGACCGTCAAGGTCACCATCACCGACATCGCAGCGCCGTCGCCATCGGCGGGAGGCTGACCGCCATGTCACGTCTGTTCGGCACCGACGGGATCCGCGGCGTCGCCAATGTCGAGCTCAAGCCGACGCTGGCTTACGCGCTCGGCCGGGCGGTTGCCCATCGCCTGGCGGGCGGCGGGCCGGTCATCGTCGGGCAGGACACCCGCCGATCGGGCGACATGTTCGTGGCCGCCATCGTGGCCGGCACGACGAGCCTCGGGGTCGACGCCCACGTCGTCGGGGTCGTGCCCACGCCGGCGCTGGCGTTCATGACCGGCGCCGGGCCGTTCGCGGCGGGGATCATGGTCTCGGCCTCGCACAACCCGGCCATCGACAACGGGCTCAAGGTCCTCGACCGCGACGGCCTGAAGCTCGACGATTCGATCGAGGACGAGCTCGAGGCGCTCATCTGGCGGACGGAGGAGCTGCCCGGCGTCTCGAACGACGACCTCGGCCGGATGATCGACGCGAGCGCCCGGCTCGACGCTTATCGCGCCCATCGCATGGACCTCGCCCGATCGATCGATGCGCGCGGACTCCACCTCGTCCTCGATGCGGCCAACGGGTCGGGATCCGTGGTCGGACCGGAGATCCTTGCCTCGACCGGCGCTCGCGTCGACGTCATCCACGCCGCACCGGACGGCGTGAACATCAACGTCCGGTCCGGCGCGACGGCGCCCGCCTCGCTCGCCGAGGCCGTCGTCGCGGCCGGCGCGGATGCGGGTTTCGCGCTCGACGGCGATGCCGACCGACTCATCGCGGTCGATGCCCGCGGGCAGGTCGTCGATGGCGACCAGGTCCTGGGCATCCTCGCGCTCGAGCGGCTTGGTCGCGGCGCGCTGCCGGGGGGCGGCCTGGTCGTGTCGGTGCTGTCGAACGGTGGGCTGCAGGCCGTCGTCGAGGCGGCCGGCGGCCACGTCGTGCGCACGCCCGTGGGCGACAAGTACATCCTCGAGGGGATGCAGGTCTCGGGGGCCGTCCTCGGCGGCGAGAAGAGCGGCCACGTCATCCTGCTCGAGCACACGACATCGGGTGACGGGATCGTCACCGCGCTCGAGGTGCTGCGGGTCATGGTCGGCCAGCGACGCGGTCTGGCCGAGCTCGCCGCGGCCATCCCGATGCTGCCGCAGCAACAGCGGGCGGTGAAGGCGCGTCACAAGGACCAGTGGGAAGGCGACGCGGTCCTCCAGCGCGCCATCGCCGACGCAGCACGGCGCCTGGGTGACACGGGACGTGTCCTCGTCCGGCCGTCCGGGACGGAGCCTGCGCTGCGGGTGATGGTCGAAGGGCCGGACGAAGCGCTCGTCACCGAGCTGGCCGACACGCTCGCGACTCTCGTCGGGGAGCGACTAGACTAGCCCCGGTGCCCACCATCGGAGTCACCACTGACGACGGACCGGGGGTCCGCCGGCACGAGCGGAGGACTTGACGGTATGTGCGGCATCGTCGGCTACACCGGTCCGCGGGAGGCGGGCCCCATCCTCATCGAGGGGCTCAAGCGGCTCGAATACCGCGGCTACGATTCAGCGGGCATCGCCCTCGTGGACGACGCCGGTGACCTGTTCGTCGAGAAGCGGGCGGGCAAGCTGGTCAATCTCGAGGTCGCCCTGGCCGACCGCACGCCGCATGCCGCGATCGGGCTGGCGCACACCCGATGGGCGACCCACGGCCGGCCGAACGACCTGAACGCCCACCCGCACCGCGACTGCACCGGCAGGATCACGGTCATCCACAACGGCATCATCGAGAACTTCCGCGAGCTCCGCGACGGGCTCGAAGCGCGTGGCCACGTCCTGGCCTCCGAGACCGACACGGAGGCCATCGCCCATCTCGTCGAGGAGGCCTATCAGGGTGACCTCGCCGACGCCGTCCGCCAGACCCTGCGCCAGCTCCAGGGTGCGTATGCCCTCGCGGTCATGCACATCGGCGAGGGCGACCGGCTGATCGGTGCCCGCAAGGACGTGCCGCTCATCGTCGGGCTCGGCGACGGCGAGGCGTTCCTCGCCTCCGACGTCGCGGCCATCCTCGCCCATACCGACCGGATCATCTTCCTCGAGGACGGCGACGTCGCCGACCTGCGGCCCTGGGGCGTCACCGTCACCGACGTCCAGGGCGCCCCGCGCGAGCGGACCGTGACGAAGATCGACTGGTCGCCCGAGGCCGCCGAGAAGGGCGGCTACGAGCACTTCATGCTCAAGGAGATCCACGAGCAGCCGGAGTCCCTGAGCCAGTGCATCGCCGGGCGGATCGACCGCGACGATCGCGTCGTGGTCGACGAGATCGCCGGCCTCACCGAGCGTCTCGAGGACATCACCCGGATCGAGCTCATCGCCTGCGGCAGCGCCTTCTACGCCTCGCTCGTCGGGGCCGCCGCGCTCCAGGACTGGACCGGGCTGCCGGTCCGCGCGAACATCGGCTCGGAGTTTCGCTACGGCCCGCCACCGCTCGACGCGAACACGCTGGTCATCGCCGTCACCCAGTCGGGCGAGACCGCCGACACCATCGCCCCGACGCGGCTCGCCCGGGAGAGGGGCTGTCCGGTCATCGCGGTGACCAACACGGTCGGCTCGGCCATCACCCGCGAGGCCGACGCGGTCCTCTTCCTGCAGGCGGGACCGGAGGTCGCGGTCGCCGCGTCCAAGACCTTCGTGACCCAGGTCACGACGCTGGTCATCCTGGCGGCGGCCATCGCCAAGGCGCGCGGGGCCATGTCGGACGAGGACGACGTGGCCCTCGGGCGTGCCCTCCGAGCGCTGCCGACCGGTGCGGCCAAGGCCCTCGCCTCGGCCGCCCTGACCACGCCGGATCTGGCGAGGCGGTACGTCAACTCGCGCGGCTTCATGTTCGTCGGGCGCGGGGCGACGTACCCGGCCGCGCTCGAGGGCGCGCTCAAGCTCAAGGAGGTCAGCTACGTCCATGCCGAGGGCTACGCGGCCGGCGAGCTCAAGCACGGACCCATCTCACTGCTCGATGCCGAGTGTCCGCTGGTCGCGGTCGCGACCCGGTCGGCCGTCTACGACAAGCTCATCAGCAACGTCATGGAGGGCCGCGCCCGCGACGCACGCGTGATCGCCGTCGCGACCGAGGGTGATGCGGCCATCGAGCACTACGCCGATGACATCTGCCGGGTGCCGGACACGCACGAGACGCTGAGCCCGGTCCTCGCGATCATCCCGCTCCAGCTGTTCGCCTACTACATCGCTGTCGCCCGGGGCACGGACGTGGACCAGCCGCGCAACCTCGCCAAGTCCGTCACGGTCGAGTAGCGTCGCGATGGCCGACGGCCTCGTCCCGCCCGGAACGACCGAGCTCGGGATCGACATCATCAAGGTCGATCGCATCCGGGCATCGCTCGAGCGGTTCGGCGAGCGTTTCACCCGGCGCGTCCTGACCGAGACGGAGCAGCGCTACGTCCGCGGCCGACCGGAGACGATGGCCGGTCGGTGGGCGGCCAAGGAGGCCGTCTCCAAGGTGCTCGGGCTCGGCGTCCGGGGGATCGGCTGGCGCGACATCGAGATCGAGCGGATGCCGACCGGCCAGCCAGCGGTCCGTCTGCACGGCCGGGCAGCGGAGCGTGCCGAGCAGCTCGGGATGGACCGGATCGCCGTCTCCATCACCCACGAATCCGACTATGCGGTGGCGGTCGCATTCGGTGTCCGGACGGCCGGCGGGCGGTATGTCTTCCCGCTCGACATCGAGGAGCGCCTCGACGAGCGCGAGCGCCGCATCCTCGCCCGGATCGAGCGACTCCGGGCGCTGGCGGTGGCCGGCGGCGCAGATTCGCTCGCGTCCGATGCCCCGATCCCGGCACCTGGCGACGAGGAGATGACGCGTGCCTGAGCGTGGCCCGGTCGGCTTCGGGCGGCGCGACGCCGTGGCACCCAGCCCGGAAGCGACAGCATCCGCGCCGTTCCCGGCCGGGGCGACGAAGCTCGACGACGATATCGCCGCCGGGTTGATCCCGGAACGGAAGGCGCGCGGCCACAAGGGTTCGTTCGGCAAGCTGCTGGTCATCGCCGGCTCGCTCGACTACGCCGGCGCCGCCCTGCTCGTCTGCCGGGCGGCCGGACGGACCGGTGTCGGTCTCGTGACGCTCGCCGTTCCGGAGTCGCTCCAGCCGCTGTTCGCGGCCAAGGTCATCGAGGCCACGACCATGGCTCTGCCCGAGGACGACGTCGAGGAGGTCGACCCGGAACCGGCCCTCGCCCGGATCCTCGACCACGAGCACGACGCGATCGTCGTCGGTCCCGGCCTCCGACCCGGTCTCGCCACGACCGACCTGGTCCGCTCGCTGCTGCTCGTCTCGGGCGAGGCCGATGCAGTCCCGATCGTGCTCGACGCCGAGGCGCTTCGCTCGATGGCCACCATCGATGGCTGGTGGGAGGGTGACCGGCGGCCGGCGGTGCTCACCCCGCATGCCGGCGAATTCGCGCGGCTCCGGGCGGGGAGCGATGACGGTGACGTCGATGACGGTGACGTCAATGACGACGACGAGGCACGGCTGGCGGCGGCCCTCGACGCGGCGGCCACCTGGCGGTCCGTGGTCGTCCTGAAGGGCGCCCGCACCATCATCGCGGCACCGGATGGCGCTGCAGCCATCGCCCCGTTCGAGAACCCGGCGCTGGCGACAGGCGGCACGGGCGACGTGTTGTCCGGTGCCATCGGCTCGCTGCTCGCCCAAGGTCTCGATCCGTTCGCCGCGGCTCGCCTCGGGGTCTATCTCCACGGCCTGTCCGGCGATGCCGGCCGAGAGCGGTTCGGGGACGCGGGACTCCTCGCCTCCGACCTGCCTGACGGCATCGCCCTGGCGCGCAAGCGCCTGGCGGCCATGGCCGAGCGCCGGAGCGCCAATAAGCGGTTGGGGTTCGGGGCGGTCGTGCCGGGCGACGTGCGCTGACCACCGCCGGCAGCAGATGACCGAGATCCTCCCCCGGCGGCCGATCGAACGGCGACTGGCCGACGGCGGCCTGCCGCCGCTGCCCCGGACCGCCTGGCTCGAGATCGACCTCGAGGCGCTCGCCGACAACCTCGCGGTGCTGCACGACCTGGCCGGCCCCGGAATCCCCGTGCGGCCGGTGGTCAAGGCCGATGCCTACGGCCACGGCGCGGTCCCGGTCGCGCTGGCGCTGGAGGGCAGCGGTGCCGACGGCTTCTGCGTGGCCGCCATCGACGAGGCGCTCGAGCTGCGCGGCGCCGGCGTCCGCGGGCCGATCCTCGTGCTCTATCCGGTCCCAAGCGCCTGGGTCGCGGAGGCGGCGCGGCTCGGCATCGCGGTGGCGGGCGGCGACCGTCGCGCACTGGCCGAGACGGTGCGGTCCGCGGCCGGGATGCCGAAGAGCCAGACGCTCGGCATCCACCTCGAGGTCGAGACCGGCCTGGGTCGAGGCGGCCTGTCGGGCGAGGACCTGGTGGCCGCCGCGGCGCTCATCGCCGGCTCGCCCGGCGTCAGCCTGGCCGGACTGTGGACCCACTTCCAGGCGGTCGAGGATCCGGCCGGCACGGCCGCCCAGATCGCCCGGTTCGACGCCGCTGCGGCATCCATCGCGGCGGCCGGCATCGCCCTGCCAGCCCGCCATGTCGCGGCAAGCGCGGCGCTCATGACCGAGGAGGTCGTCGCCTATGACGGCGTCCGGCCCGGGCTCGCGGTCTACGGCATCGTGCCCGACGAGCTCGACGGCGTCCCGGGGGTGACCGGCATGGCGCCGCGGCTCCAGCCCGTCATGTCGCTGGTCGCCCGTCCGGTGCGGGTCGCGGACCTGCCGACGGGAGCCGGTATCAGCTACGGACCGACCTTCCGGACGACGCGCCCGAGCCGGATCGCGACGCTGCCGCTCGGCTACGGCGACGGCTGGTCGCGGGCCCTCTCGAACCGCGCCAGCGCGCTCGTCCGCGGCCGGCGGGTGCCCCTCGTCGGCAACGTCGCGATGGACGCGGTCATGGCCGACGTGACGGACGTCCCGGGCCGACCGGTGGACGGGGCGGACGAATTCGTGCTCATCGGGCGGTCCGGCGAGGCGCGCATCACGGTCGAGGAGCTGGCGCGGCTGCGCACCACCAACACATGGGAGGTGGTCACGGACATGTCCCGGCGGCTGCCTCGGGTGTACCATGCCGCGGCGGGGCCGGTCGGTCTTCGGACGCTCACCGAGCGGAAGGGATAGGTCTTGGCGCGCATCGAGTTGTGGAACGGCGACATCTGCGACCTGGAGGTGGACGCGATCGTGAACGCCGCCAGTCCTTCACTGTGGATGTCGACGGGCGTCGGCGGTGCGCTCAAGCGTGCCGGCGGCGATGAGATCGAGTTCGCCGCGGTGCGCCAGGCGCCCGTTGCCCTCGGTGGTGCCATCGTGACCCAGGCCGGCAGGCTCGCCGCGAAGGCGGTCATCCACGCCGTGTCGCTCGATCGCGAGCGACGGACGAGTGGCCCCGCCATCGACACGGCGGTCCGCAGCGCGATGGCCCGCGCTCGCGAGATCGGCGCGACGAGCATCGCCTTCCCGGCGCTCGGCACGGGCGTCGGTGGCTTCCCGCTCGACGAGGCGGCCCGGATCACGGTCGATGCCGTTCGCGATGAGCTGGCCTCGAGCCCCGCCATCGAGCATGTCATCTTCGCCCTCCGCGGCGCCGCCCCGTACGAGGCGTTCGGCAAGGCCCTCCACCGATCCGTCGAAACCGTCGGCGGTGCCTCGTGAGCCCCTACGAGGCGACCGAGGAGCAGCGTGACGAGCTCGTCGAGCAGGTCGCCCGCGAGATCCAGCTCCGCGGCCTGACCGGCCCGGCCGTCCACTTCCTCGAGGCCAGCCGGCCGTACCGCGCCCTTGGCGCGAACGCGATGCTCTTCTTCGACCCGGTGCTGCGCGGCGTGTTCGGGGGCGATCTCGCCTCGGCCAGCGAGATCCTGGCCGATGACACCGGGATCGAACTGCTCATCGCCCGGCTCGAGGAGTCGGACGACGAGATCGTCTGGGACGCCTGAGCGGACCTGACGGGCCACCGTCCGAACCGGCCGCGCGCCGCGCCGGGTAGCATGGACGGGTGACGAGCGAACCGCGCGCCTTTCTGACCCTCGATACAGGCGCCGCCACCGTCGCCGCCGCGATGATCGGGCGGGTGGGTGGCCGCTGGCGGCTCGTCGGGTCCATCGCCATGCCGGCCGGCGCCGATGTCGAGGCCATCATCGCGGTCCTTGGCGACCGGGCGATCGACGCCGACCCTGCCCTCGCCGCAGCGCTCGACCTGCGACATGGTGGTGCCGTGGACCTGCCCCGTCTCGAGGTGTCCAGTCATCGACCGCGCAAGTTGGCGGTCGTCGCCGCGTCGCAGCGGGCGCTGGAACCACTTCTCGCGACCGCCTCGCGCAGCGGCTGGCTGACCGCGGCCGCGAGCACCGACCAGATGGATCCGCTGGCGATGTCCACCCTGCTGCTCGATTCGAGCGTCGACGGCGTGCTCGTCGGGGCGGGTGACCCGCCGGCGGCCGACGAACGACGGGCCCTGGGCGAGCTCGCCGGGCTCATCTCGGCCGCCGCCGGCCGCCGGCCGGAGCTCGTCGTCGTGCTGGCCGGCGGCATGAGCGATCACCTGCCCGCGTTCGGCGATGTCGGACGGCGGCCGGGTGAGGTCGTCCTCGGACCGGCCGCGCGACGAGGCAACCCCGGCGGACCCCTCGCCGACCTCCTGCTCGAGCTCGCGCTGCCGCCCGATGACGCCCATCGCTCGCTCGGCTGGGGCGCGATGGCGCTCGCCGATGTGCTCGATCGGCGCGTCGACGTCGTGGAGATCGGCTACGACGCCGGGACCCGGGCCGCTGCGTCGCCGGGCATCGGCGGGGCGTCGGCGACTGCCGACCTCGCCGTCGTGCCGAGCGCCGCCCTCGCCCCGGCGGACCCCGATGATGCCGTCGTGGACCGAGTCGGGCTGTGGTCCACCTGGGGCGCCGACCGGCATCGTCTGCGCGACCGACTCCGGGAGCTGCGCATCGCCCCGTGGGCCGATGCGACCGGCGATGGCGCGACCCTCCGGCTGGCGGCGGCCCGGGCGGCGCTGGCCCGGCTGGCCGAATGCACGCCCGACTGGGACGACCGGGCGCCGGCCGACCTGACCATCGCGACCGGCGGGGCCTGGGCGGTGGCCGCGGCGCCGACCATCGCGCTCGCCCTGGTCGACGTCCTGCGACGGCCCGGAGCGGGCCAGTTCGCGCTCGATCACGCGCGCATCCTGGCGCCGCTCGGATCGATCCCCGATGCCGACGAGCGGCGGGCGATGGTGGCCGACCTCGTGGACGACCTGCTGGCGCCGCTCGGCACGGTCGTGACCCCGGCCGGCATGCGGACCGGTCGGAACGCCGGGTCCGTCATCGTCCACGGCGCGCACGGCGAAGTCCGGCTCGAGCTGACCCCGGGCGGGCTCGCGCTGGTGGACCTCCCGCCCGGCTCCTCGGCAGTGGCCGAGTTCACCTTCCGCGACACCGTGAAGCTCGGGGCCCGGGGCCGGCATTTCGCGATCGAGGTGACCGGCGGCCTGGGCGGATTGGTCGTCGACATGCGCGACGTCCCGCTGCGTCTGCCCGACCGGGCCGACCTGCGTGGGGAGATGCTCGAATCGTGGCAGGCCACGCTCCTCAACGGTCGCGACGCATGAGCACAGCCGACGTTCGCCTCGTGCCCGCCCGCCGGCTCATCAGTGCCCCGGTCGACGCGCTGTTCGCGCTGGCCCCGGGCGACAGGGCGCTGGTCGCGGCCGGCGACTCGGTGGTGGTCGGGGCGCCCATCGCGGAGCTGATCCGCGACCCACGGCTCGACGAGTTCGACCTGCCCGCGTCGGCGGCGACACCGCAGCCCGGCGGCCGCTGGACGGGCAACTCCCGGCGCGGCGCCGACGGCGGACCGACCGGCGAGTACATCTTCGACTGGCACGGCCGCTGGCGGGTCGCGACCGGCGACATCACCGACGGGCTCGAGACCCCGTTCGCCGGTATCGTCCGCGACGTCCGGCCCGGGACGGGCATCACGATCCGCGCCGCGGGGCGCGGCATCCGCGGGATCGTGGCGCTCGGTGGCCCGACCCGCGGCCGTCTCCAGCTTGGCGCCGATGGCGAGCTGCGTTCGGGCGGTCTCGACGTGGGTTCGGCCGGCACGATCCTCGTGGTCGGGTCGCGGGTGGACGCCGAGACGCTGACCCGGGCTCGAGCGATGGGCGTCTGTGGTGTCGTTGTCGCCGGGCTCGCGAGCAAGGAGCGGCGCGACTTCCTTGCCTCGGAGTCGCGCCAGCGGGCGGCCCTCCACCGGCTGCCGCCGTTCGCGGTCCTCGTCCTCGACGGGGCCACCCGCCGGCCGCTGGCGGGTGCCGTCCAGGCCGTCCTGGCCGCGCTGGCCGGTTTCGAGGTCGCCATCGTCACCGACCCGCCGATGCTCGTGTTCGACCGGCCGAACCTGGTCATCCCGCCTCCGCCGGTCGACCTGGTCCGGATCCGGGCGGGTGCGATGTCCGGGCGCGAGGGCCAGTTCATCTCGGCCATCGGTCCGCGCCGGTTCCCCGGTGGCGCGCACCTCGAGGCGGGCATCGTGCGCCTGCCCGACGGCACCGACGCGGCCATCCCGCTCGGCGACCTCGAACGGTTCGTCTGAGCGCGATCGCCCGACGCCCGGCGGCCGAGGCCGCCTTCGGCTACGCTCGAACCGCCATGCCCGCCGCCACCCAGGACGAACGCCACCTGACGAGCCGCGATCCCGACGCCACCACTGCGCTGGGGTTCGCGCTCGGTCGCGTCGCGCAGGCCGGTGACGTCGTCTGCCTGTGGGGCGACCTCGGCGCCGGCAAGACCCATCTCGCCAAGGCGATCGGTCTGGGCCTGGGCGTGACCGACACCATCACCTCGCCGAGCTTCATCCTGATGGCCGAGTACCGGGGCAGGCTGCCGCTCTTCCACATCGACCTGTACCGCCTGGCGGACGCCAGCGACGCGCTGGCCGGCGGGCTGATCGACGACCGGCAGGCGGCCGGGCTGACCCTCGTCGAGTGGCCGGAACGGCTGGGACCGGCCCTGCCCTCACGACGACTCGACGTGGTCATCGACGGGTCGGGCGACGACCCGCGGTCGATCACCCTGCGCGGCGTCGGCGCCGGCCTCCGCCGCTACCTCGAGGCGGCCCCGTGAGCGCGCCGGCCATCCTCGTCATCGATAGCGCGACGACGCGCGTGGTGGTCGCCCTCGGCGCCCTCGATGGGACGCTCATCGATGCGCTCGATTGGCCGGCGGGGTATCGCCACGGCGAGACGCTGCTGCCTGCCATCGCCGACCTGTTCGGTCGGTCGGGGATCGAGCGAGCGCTGCTGGCGGCCATCGTGGTCGGGACCGGGCCGGGCGCGTTCACGGGCCTGCGCGTCGGGCTCGCCACCGCGAAGGGCCTCGCCCACGGCCTCGGCTGTCCGATCGTCGGGATCTCGACGGCCGAGGCGCTGCTCGTCGGGGCCGCGCCGCGGTCCGTCCTCGTGCTGCCGGCCGGGCCGTCCGATCGCCTGGTGGTCCGTCACGGGGAGGCCGCGCGCCTCGTCCCGGCCGGCTCGGAGCCGGATCTCGAGCCCGGCGAGACGCTCGTGGCGGTCGACCTGGCGGAACGCGCCCCGGCCGATGCGGTGGCGCGCGGCGAGGCCGCACGGAGCGCGCTCGCCGGCGCGCTCGTCACGCTCGGCGCGGAGCGGGTGCGCGCCGGCGATGTCGACGATCTGGCCGGGCTGGTGCCCGAGTACGTCACGCTGCCGCGCGGGGTCCGGAGCGAGAGCGGGGAGGTCGAATGGTCGCACGACCGTCGGTGATCCTGCGCATCGAGCCGATGCGGATGGAGGACCTGCCGGCCGTCCATGCCATCGAGGCGGCCAGCTTCGACGCACCCTGGCCGCCCGAGGCGTATCAGCACGACCTCGAGACCAACCGACTGGCGCAGTACCTCGTCGCCCGGGTCGGTGGCGAGATCGCGGCCTACGGCGGCATGTGGCTGATGGTCGACGAGGGTCACATCATCACCTTCGCGGTCGCCCCGATCTGGCGCCGACAGCACATCGGCGGTCGGCTGCTGCTGGCATTCCTCGACCTGGCCACCGAGCGCGGCGCACACGAGGCGACGCTCGAGGTCCGGCTGTCGAACCTGCCGGCGCGCCGGCTGTACGAGCGCTTCGGCTTCCGGCCGGTCGGACTCCGGCCGCGCTACTACAGCGACAACGGCGAGGACGCGCTGATCATGACCACGGATCCGCTGACCGACCCCGTCATGCGTGACCGGATCGGCCGGCTGCGGGCCGAGATCGATGCCGCTCCGCCACCGGTCCGGCCGGACCGCCCGCCCGACGACGGGCCTGCGGGTCGCGGATGAGCGGCGGCCTGATCCTGGCCATCGAATCGTCGTGCGACGAGACCGGCATCGCGCTCATCGAGGACGGCCGGACGATCGTCGCCAACGTCGTGGCGTCGCAGGTCGCCCTCCACGCGCCGACCGGCGGGATCGTCCCCGAGGTCGCCGCACGGGCGCACCTGCGCTGGATCGCGCCCGTCCTCGACGAGGCCTGGACCGATGCGGGAGCCACCTGGGACGACATCGAGGCGGTCGCGGTGACCTACGGCCCCGGCCTGGCCGGGTCGCTCCTGGTCGGCATCAACTTCGCCAAGGCGCTCGCCTGGGTCCATGATCGGCCGCTCGTCGGCGTCAACCATCTCGAGGGCCATGTCTATGCCGCCTGGCTGCACGACGCCCCCGACGACGATCGGCCGGACCCGGTCTTCCCGCTCGTCGCCCTCGTCGTCTCGGGCGGCCACACGTTCCTCGCCGAGATGCGCGATCACCTGACCTATCGTCTCCTCGGCACGACACTCGACGACGCTGCCGGCGAGGCCTTCGACAAGGTCGGGCGGCTGCTCGGGCTCGGCTACCCGGGCGGGCCGGCGATCGGACGTGCCGCAGACGCCGCCACCCGCCATGACCGGGTCTTCCCGCGCGCCTGGCTTGGCGATTCGTACGACCTGAGCTTCTCGGGACTCAAGACGGCCGCCCGCCGCATCATCACCGAGGCCCGGGCCGACGCCGGCCTGGCCGACACGCCCGGGGCGCCGCTCCCCGAGGATGTCGTCGCCGAGCTCGCCTGGGGCTTCCAGGACGCCGTGGTCGACGTCCTGGCGACCAAGACGATCCGGGCCGCCGAGGCGACCGGGGCCAGCTCGATCGTGATGGGCGGCGGCGTCGCGGCCAACGGCGCGCTGCGCGCCAGGCTGGCGAGTGAGGCCGAGGCGCTCGGGCTGCCGCTCATCGTGCCGCGACCGGCGCTGTGCACGGACAACGGGGCGATGATCGGGGCGGCCGCGGCGCGCCGGTTCGCGGCCGGGGAGCGCGCCGGGCTCGACCTTGACGCACGGCCGTCGCTGCCGCTCGCGGCCAGATGATGGGCGCCGCCGGCGGGCCGGGGACCGCGCGGGTGGATCCCGAAGCCGTCCGCGCCACGCTCCGAGCGGCGGGCCTGCGCGCCCGCCATAGCCTGTCGCAGAACTTCCTGGCCGACCCGGATGTCCTCGACGCCATCCTGGCCGAGGCGGATCCCGGACCGGGCAGGGGAGTCCTCGAGATCGGTCCGGGCCTCGGGCTGCTGACCGGAGCGCTCCTGGCCTCGGGCGCGGAGGTCACCGCCGTCGAGCTCGACCGTGGCCTGGCGGCGTTCCTGCGCGGCCGATTCGAGGGCGTCGACACGCTTCGCCTGGTCGAGGGCGACGCGCTCGACCAGGACCTCGTCCACCTGGTCCCGCCGCCCTACGACGTCGTCGCCAACCTGCCGTACCACATCACCAGCCCGATCCTGCACGCCCTGCTGGGCGCCGAGCCACGGCCGGCCAGGCTCGTGCTGATGGTCCAGCGCGAGGTCGCCGAGCGGATCGCGGCACCGCCCGGGAAGATGAGCTACCTGTCGGTGTTCGTGCAGTACCACGCTCGCGTCCGGATCGCGGTCAGGGTGCCGGCCGCCGCCTTCGAGCCCGAGCCGGCGGTCGAGTCGGCGGTCATCGTGGTCGAGCCGTACGAGTCCGACGACCGCCTCGAACCGGCGGCCGAGGAAGAGCTCTGGCGGTTGGTCATGGCCGGCTTCCGCGAACGGCGCAAGATGCTCCACAACGTCCTGTCGCGCCAGCTCCCGGTCGATGGTGGACGCGTCGCCGCGGCGCTGGCCGCCGCCGACATCGATCCGGATCGCCGGCCGCAGACCCTCGCGGTCGGGGAGTGGCTGGCCTTGCGTGAGGCGCTCGGTCCGATCGGTCCGGACGGGCGCGGGAAACGTGGGTCCGGGCCCCGGGGTCCGGCATGACCGCGACGGATCCGCTCCGCCGCCTCTCGCCGGTCGTCCGGCTCGCGCCGGCGAAGCTCAACCTGACCCTCGCCGTCATCGGGCGACGCGACGACGGCTACCACGCGCTCCACTCGGTGTTCGTGCCCCTGACGCTGGCGGACCGCCTGAGCCTCGCTCCGGCGGCGGGTCAGCAGGACACGCTCCACGTCCGCGGTCTGGACGCCGGCCCGCCGGCCGACAACCTCGTCTTCCGGGCGATCGCGGCGGCCCGGGCGGCGGTCGGTGGCGGCTGGTCGGGCGGTCCGGGGCCCGCTCCGGCGCTCGCCGCCCGCCTCGACAAGCGGATCCCCGTGGCGGCCGGGCTGGCCGGCGGGTCCTCCGATGCGGCGGCGACGCTGGACGGTGCGCTGGAGGCGTGGGGCGCCGAGCTCGATGGCGAGGCGCGCCACCGGGTCGCCGCCCGGCTCGGTTCGGACGTGCCGTTCTTCCTGGCCGGTGGTCCAGCCCTCATCGAGGGCCGCGGCGAGACCGTGACCGCGCTCCACGGGCTGCACGGATCGCCCGGCGTCCTGCTCGTCACGCCGGTCATCGCCGTGTCGACACCGGACGTCTTCGCGGCCTTCGATGCGATCCGCCAGGGGGGCGACGGCGCCGTCCGGATGTCGTCGGCGCACCTTGCCGACGAGTTGAGGAAGGGGCTGACCGCAGCCGACCTCGTCGTCCGGGCGGGCGTCCTGGCATCGGCCAACGACCTGCTCCCGGCGACCGCGCTCGTCGTGCCGACGCTCGTGCCGTTCAAGCGCGCGTTGAGCCGGCTGCTCGGGCGACCGATCGGTCTGTCGGGCTCCGGCCCGACACTCTGGGCGCTCTATCCTTCGGAGCGTGAGGCCGCGGCGGCGGCGGAGGTCGTTCGCGCGACCGTGCGCGATGGGGGTCTCGCGGCGCCCGGCGACACGGAACCATTCGTCACCGCCACGGCGATCGTGGGCCAGACCAAGGAGGAGCATCCGTCATGAGCCGACGTGCCGTCTCGACCACCGGGGCACCCGCCGCGATCGGGCCGTACAGCCAGGGCATCGTCAGCGACGGCCTGCTCTTCTGCTCCGGGCAGGCCGCCCTCGAGCCCGCCACGGGAGTGCTCGTCGACGGCGGCATCGAGCCCGAGACCGAACGGGTGATGGCCAACCTGACCGCCGTCCTCGACGCCGCCGGGACGACCTGGGAGGCGGTCGTGAAGACGACGATCTTCCTCGTCGACATGGGCGATTTCGCGACCGTCAACGGGATCTACGGCCGGTTCGTGGGCGATCCGCCGCCCGCCCGCTCGACCGTCGGCGTGGCCGCCCTGCCGAAGGGCGCCCGGGTCGAGATCGAGGTCGTCGCCCGGCTCGGTTGACACCCCGAAGGAGGCACCCCTACGATGCCCGGACCCTTGATGAACCCTGAAGCCCACGCGCTCGACCCCGATCGGGTCCGGAGCGCCCGACGCCCACGACCGGCCGCCGGTCTGCGTCACACCTCGTGAACCCCCCAAGTCCCGCCGCGCCGAGTGGCACGGTCGCCGTCGTGCTGGCGGCCGGCCTCGGGACCCGGATGCGCTCGAGGCTGCCCAAGGTCCTGCACACGCTGTGCGGCCGGCCGATGCTGGCCTACGTCATCGACGCCTGGGAGAGCACGGCCGATGGAGCTGCCGCCGGCCGGCCGGTCATCGTCTACTCGCCCGCGGTCGAGGCCATCGCCGCCGTCTTCGCCGAGCGGGGCACGCTCGCCCTCCAGGCCGAGCCGCGCGGGACGGGTGATGCGGTCCGCGCCGGCCTGACCGCGGTGCCGGCCGAGGCGACCGAGATCCTCGTCCTGTCCGGCGACGTCCCGCTCGTCACCGGCGCCGATCTCGAGGCCGTCCTCGAGGCGCGCCGCCAGGACGACGCGGCGATCGCCCTCGCCAGCGTGTTCGCGGCCGAGCCCGCCCGGCTCGGCCGGATCGTCCGCGGCGAGTTCGGGACCGTCGAGCGGATCGTCGAGGCGAACGACGCCAGCCCCGACGAGCTGGCCAACAACGAGGTCAACGCGGGCATCTATGCGTTCGATGGCGACTGGCTGCGGCGCCGGATCGAGGCGCTCACGCCGTCGCCGGCGACCGGCGAGCTGTACCTGACCGACCTGGTCGCCCTCGCCCGCGAGGACGGTCGCCTGGTCAGCGCGGTCGCCTTCGAGGACGACGGACGGTTCGACGGCATCAACGACCGCGCGCAGCTGGCCGCCGCCGAGTGGAGCCTGCGCGTCCGCCTCAACGAGGCGCACATGCGCAACGGCGTCACGATGCGCGACCCGTCGACGGTCTACCTCGACTGGACCGTCGACCTGGGCGCCGACGTCACGCTCGAGCCGAACGTCATCCTGCGTGGCGCGACGAGGGTCGGGGAGGGGAGCGTCATCGGCGCCGGGAGCCAGCTCATCGATGCGCTCATCGGTGCAGGCGCCACGGTCTGGGCGAGCATCGTCGAGTCGTCGACGATCGAGGACGGCGCGACCGTCGGCCCGTTCAGCCACATCCGGCCGGGCAGCGTCGTCGGCCGCGGTGCGATGGTCGGCAACTTCGCCGAGATGAAGAACACCCACCTCGGCCCCGGCTCGAAGCAGCACCACATGAGCTACCTGGGCGACGCCGAGATCGGCCAGGGCGTGAACATCGGCGCCGGCACGATCACCGCGAACTACGACGGGACCCGCAAGCATCCGACGACCATCGGCGACGGCGCGTTCATCGGCGTGGACACCATGATCGTCGCACCGCGGGTCATCGGCGAGGGCGCCCGGACCGGCGCCGGTGCGGTCGTGACCCGCGATGTCCCGGCCGGCAAGCTCGCCGTCGGGGTCCCGGCGCGCATCCGCGAGCCACGCGTGAAACCGCCCGAACCGGAGCCGACGCCCTAGATGGACACGATCCTCCAGATCGCCGTGATCGTCATCCTGACGGGCTTCGAAGGCGTCTTCGTGGCCGCCGAGATCGCCCTGGTGACGATCCGCCGGACACGGATCGATCAGCTTGCCGATGAGGGCAACCGGAGCGCCAGGCGAGTCAAGGGCCTGGTCGCCCAGCCTGGCCGGTTCCTCGCGGTCACCCAGATCGGTCTGACCTTCCTGGGATTCCTGGCCTCGGCCTACGCCGCCGTCAACCTGACGATGAGCCTGGAAACGGTGCTGGCCGGGTCCGGCCTGCCGATCCTGACCTCCTCCGCCGGCGCCCTCGCGCTGATCACCGTGACCCTGATCCTGAGCCTGTTCACGATCGTCTTCGGCGAGCTCGTGCCCAAGAGTCTCGCGCTCGCCCACACCGAGGCATTCGCGCTCCGGTTGAGCGGCTTCATCGTCGTCCTCCTGCGCGTCCTGGGTCCCCTGGTCCAGGTCCTCACCGCGATCACCGCGAGCGTGTCACGCATGCTCGGCGCCGGTGAGCAGAGCCAGGACGTGATGAGCACCGAGGAGCTCAAGATCCTCGTCGAACGCGGCGGCGAGCAGGGCATCCTCGAGGCCGAGGAAGAGCAGATGATCCACGCGGTCATCCAGCTCGGCGACCAGCGCGTCCACGAGGTCATGGTCCCGCGCATCGCCATGGTCACCCTCGCCGCGACGGCCTCGATGGAACAGGCGATCGACGTCGTCATCGAGGAAGGTCACAGTCGGATCCCGGTCTACGAGGAGACGATCGACGAGATCGTCGGCATCCTCTATGCCAAGGACCTCCTGCCCTTCCTCAAGGGCTCGGTCGAACAGCGCCCGAGCCTCCGGTCGATCCTGCGGACGCCGGTCTTCGTGCCCGAGTCGATGAGCGTGGACGACCTGCTTCACGAGTTCCAGCGGCGGAAGGTCCACATCGCCATCGTGCTCGACGAATATGGCGGGACGGCTGGTCTGGTCACCATCGAAGACCTGCTCGAGGAGATCGTCGGCGAGATCCAGGACGAGTACGACGAGGAGGAGCCGCTCATCGTGCGCCTGTCCGACGACGAGGCCCGGATCGACGGTCGCGCCGACGTGGACGACCTGGCGGATCTGTTCGACACGGACCTCGGGCTCGAGGATGCCGACGAGTACGACACCGTCGGGGGGCTGATCTACCACCGGCTCGGCACCGTCCCGAAGCCGGGCGACGTGATCCCGATCGACGGGCTCACGCTGACGGTCGAGACGACCGACGGCCGACGCGTCGGCAAGGTCCTCGTCGTGCGCCACCGTCGCCAGGCTGACCTCGAGGACGACGACGGCGATCGCTAGGCGCTGATCACCGAGACGATGATCTCCTGGAGCCGGGCGCGGGCGTCCGGTCGGACCACTCCCGCGGCGTCGAGTTCGGCGAGCGCTTCGTCGCGATAGCGGTGGGCCTGGTCGCGGGTGTACTCGCGGGCGCCCGTCCGTTCGAGGATGGCAGTCACCTCGGCGACCTCTGCCGGGTTCAGGTCGTGGTTGGCGTACATCGCCCCGAGCCGAGCGCGATCTTCGGGACCGGCGTGCTCGTGGGCGTACAGGACCGGCAGCGTCTTCTTGCGGTGGATGACGTCGGACGGCTCCTTGCCGGTCGTCTGTTCAACGCCCCAGATGCCGAGCAGGTCGTCGTTGAGCTGGAAGGCCAGCCCGAGCGCCCAGCCGAACGCGCGATAGCGGCTGATGACCGCCTCGTCCTCGGTCGCCAGCAACGCGCCCGCCTCGATCGAGGCGGCGATCAGGGCGGCGGTCTTGCGGCCGATCATGTCGAAGTACAGCTCGACGCTGATGAGCTCGTCGGAGGCGCTCATCGCGATGTCGATGTACTGGCCTTCACACAGGGCAAGACAGGTCTCGTCGAACAGCCGCATCAGGCGGAGCACCGTCCGGTCCGGGAAGCCGAGGTCGGTCAGCCGGTGCAGCGCGATGCGCGACAGGCTGAACAGGGTGTCGCCGGTGTTGATCGCCTGGGGGACGCCGTGGACCGTCCACAGGGTCGGCCGATGACGCCGCTCGACGTCGCCGTCCTCGATGTCGTCGTGGACGAGGCTGAAGTTGTGGCCCAGCTCCACGGCCGCCGCCCCGGGCAGGGCACGCTGGTGCTCGCCGGTGATGCTGGCGTAGGCGAGCAGGCCGAGCAGCGGCCGCATCCGCTTGCCGCCCGAGGCACCCATGCCGTCGAGCGCGAGGTGGTAGCGCACCATCTCGTACAGGCCATGGGTCGACGGATCGCGGTCGCGGACGAGCCGGACGATCTCGCCCTCGGTGTCGGCGATGAGCGCGGCGATGTCGATGTCTGGCGTCACGGTGGTCATCCCGTGGCGGAGTGTACACGAAACGTGCCCCGCACAGGTAGCCTGAATGGGTCGGGAGACATGGTTCGACGCCGGCGCGGGGACGCTCCTCGCCGGCGTCTACCGGGTCATACGCGGGCGGCCGCGCATCGGATCACCCAAGTCCGAGCGGTGGTACCGTCGCGCTGATGCCCATCCCGCGCCGCTACACGACCGACGCCATCGTCCTCTCGAGATTCGACCTCGGCGAGGCCGACCGGGTGCTGACCCTGATCACCCCGACCGGGGGCAAGCTGAAGGCCATCGCCAAGGGCATCCGCCGCCCGACGTCGCGACTGGGCGGCAGCCTCGAGCCGTTCGCCGAGCTCAACCTCGGCCTCGCCCGTGGCCGGACGTTCGATGTCGTGACCGAGGTCCGGGTCGGGCACGCCTGGCTGCACCTGCGCGATTCGCTCGAATCGGCGGCGACGGCCTGGTACCTGGCCGAGCTGGCCGACCGGTCACTCGAGGAACGCCACGCCGCCGAGCCGCTGTATGCGCTGCTGCGCCGGGCGTACGAGCTGCTCGACGCGGAGATGGCGCCGGGCCGGGTCGCGCGCTGGTACGAGATGCACCTCCTCGATGAGCTCGGCCAGCGGCCCGAGGTCGACCGCTGCGTCGAATGCGACCGTGTCCTCGAAGCCGACGAGCGCTTCCGCTGGGTACCGCCGCTCGGCGGGATCCTGTGCGAGCGCTGTCCCGGGCCCGCCCACGACCGGACGGCCATCAGCCTCGAGTCGCTCAAGCTCCTGAAGGCCTATCAGCGGCTCGACATCGAGGCCATCGCCGCCCTCCGTCTCGCGCCCGGCGTCGAACGCGAGACCGAGGCTGCCCTCCGGGAGTTCGTCCGGGGAGCGCTCGAACGAGACGCCCGCTCGCTGGCCTTCCTCGACGAGGTCCGGACGGCCAAGCCGGCCCGCCCCGTGCCCTCATGACCGCTCTGCGCCGCGTTGCGGCCGTCGGCCTCGGCGCGGCCGCCGCGACGGCCGTGACCCTCGGCGCCAAGGCGGGTGGACGGGCCATGGTCGGCCGGACCGAGGCCCGCCTGTGCACGACAGCCGGTGCGCCGCCGTACCGTGCGTCGGATCGCGCGCGAGCGTTGCACGAGACGCTGTGGGTCGCCGACCTGCACGCCGATTCATTGCTGTGGGGCCGCGACCTGCTCCAGCGCGGGGACCGCGGCCAGGTCGACGTGCCCCGGCTGCGCGAGGGGAACGTCGCGCTCCAGGTCTTCGCCGCGACCACGAAATCGCCCCGCCACCTCAACATCGAGCGCAACGACGACCGGACCGACGACGTGATCCTGCTGGCCATCGCGCTCGGCTGGCCGCCCGCGACCTGGCGTCGGCTGCTGCCCCGGGCGCTCCATCTCGCCTCGCGCGCCGATCGCCTGGCCGCCCGCTCCGCTGGTGCGTTCCGGGTCATCCGGACGCGCACGGAGCTGGCCGACTACGAGGCGGCGCGGCTCGTGGACCCGACGCTCACTGCAGGCCTGCTCTCGATCGAAGGCGCCCACGCCCTCGATGGTGATCCAGCCAACGTGGAGGTCGTCGCCGACGCCGGCTTCCGGATGATGTCGCCGAGCCATTTCTTCGACAACGCCTTCGGCGGGTCGGCCCATGGACTCGAGAAGGGCGGACTGACCGAGGCCGGCCGCGAGATGGTCCGGCGGATGGAATCCCGCGCGATGCTGGTCGACCTAGCGCATGCCTCTGCCGCCACCATCGACGACGTGCTGGCCATGGCGACTCGCCCGGTCGTCGCCTCCCACACCGGCGTTCGTGGCATCTGCGACAACGCCCGCAACCTGTCCGACGCGCACGTCCGCGGCATCGCCGACACGGGCGGGTTGCTCGGCATCGGATTCTGGCCGACAGCCTGTGGCGGCGACGATGTCGCCGCGATCGCGCGGTCGATCCGTTACGCGGTCGCCGTCGCCGGCGTGGACCATGTCGGGCTCGGCTCCGACTTCGATGGCGCCGTCGCGGTGCCGTTCGACGCGAGCGGCCTCGTCCTGCTGACCGACGCCCTGCTCGATGCCGGGCTCGACGACCCGGCGGTCGCCAAGGTGATGGGCGGAAACGCTCGCCGGCTGCTGGCCGAGACGCTGCCCGACCCGCCCGAGCCGCTCTGCTAGCATCCGGGGAGCCCACACGCTCACAGCGGAGTCCCCGTGACCGACACCAGCACCCAGGATCCGAACGATGTCGCGCCCGCCATCCCCGAGCTCGAGACCATCGTCTCGCTCTCGAAGCGGCGCGGCTTCATCTTTCCGTCGAGCGAGATCTACGGCGGCATCAACGCGGTCTGGGACTACGGGCCGCTCGGGGTCGAGCTCAAGAACAACGTCAAGCGCGCGTGGTGGCGGGCGATGGTCCAGGAGCGCGACGACATCGTCGGGCTCGATGCGGGCATCCTCATGCATCCGCAGGTCTGGGTGACATCCGGTCACGTCGGCTCGTTCAGCGACCCGCTGGTCGAATGCGCCACCGATCACAAGCGCTTCCGGCTCGACGAGCTGCCCGGCGCCGAGCACCTGACTGCGACCGACCTGCAGGATCCGACGGTCGTCGAGCGGCTCGGCCTGCGCTGCCCGGACGACGGCGGTCCACTCTCCGCGCCGCGCCGGTTCAACCTGATGTTCAAGACGTTCATGGGTCCGCTCGAGGAGGATGCGGCGGTCATCTACCTGCGCCCGGAGACCGCCCAGGGTTCGTACGTCAACTTCAAGAACGTCCAGCAGTCGTCGCGCAAGAAGCTGCCATTCGGGATCGCCCAGATCGGCAAGTCGTTCCGCAACGAGATCAGCCCGGGCAACTTCGTCTTCCGGATGCGCGAGTTCGAGCAGATGGAGATGCAGTATTTCGTCCGGCCGGAGGCCGCCGCCGCGGCCGCCTTCGAGGAATGGCTGCCCAAGCGCCGGGGCTGGTACGAGCGCTACGGCGTGACCCCCGAGCGGCTCCGGCTGCGCGAGCACGCTCCCGACGAGCTGGCCCACTACGCGAAGAAGGCGGTCGACGTCGAATACCGCTTCCCGTTCGGCTGGAAGGAGCTCGAGGGCGTCCACAACCGGGGCGACTTCGACCTCTCGCGCCACAGCGAGGCGTCGGGCGAGAAGCTCGAGTACTTCGACCAGGCGACCGACGAGCACGTCGTGCCGTGGGTGGTCGAGACCGCCGCCGGCGCCGACCGGGCCGCCTTCACCTTCCTCATCGACGCCTACCGCGAGGAGGAGGTCCGCGGCGAGACCCGCGTGTCGCTCGCGCTCCACCCCGATCTCGCGCCGTACAAGGTCGCCGTCCTGCCCCTGCTCAAGAAGCGACCCGAGATCGTCGAGCTGTGCCACCGGATCAAGGACGACCTCAAGCGCCACACCATGGCGGTCTACGACGACACCGCGGCGATCGGCAAGCTCTACCGCCGCCAGGATGAGATCGGGACGCCGTGGTGCGTCACGGTCGACGTCGATTCGCTCGAGGACGGCGCGGTGACCGTGCGTGACCGCGATTCGATGACCCAGGAGCGCATCCCCGTCGAGGGCGTCACGCGGCTCATCCTCGACCGGCTGGAGGCGGCGCGAGAGGACGCCCGGTGACCCTCGGCGCACCCGGTCGGGCGCCGTTGCCGCTCGGGCATGTCGTCGCCTATCTCTTCGGTATCGCCGGGCTCGCGTTCTGCATCGCGCTGCTCTGGCTCGGGATGCGCGCGGTGATGGATCTCGGTGGGTTCTGCGCCTCGGGCGGCCCGTATGTCATCGCGGTCGAATGCCCCGACGCGGTCGTCGCCACGACGCCGTTGTCGATCTTCGGCGGCCTGCTTGCCGTCGGGCTCATCGTCTGGGGAGGATCGTCGCTCGATGGCGCGTGGGCCGGCCTGGCGTTCCTCGCCTGGCCGGCGCTGTTCCTGTCACTCGGCTGGAACTTCCTCGAGTTCGGCTTCTTCCCGCCCGACGGCGGTTGGGTCTGGAGCTGGCTGTTGTGCGGTGTCCTGTTCGTGCTGATGGGCGCCGTCCCGCTCGTGGTCGCGATCGCGGCGATGCGTGAGGACGGTGGAGGTGGCCGTGCCTATGCGTCCGGTCGCGTCGTCGTCCGCCCGCGACCGTCGCCACCGACCCCTCCGCTGGCTGCCCCCGACACCCGACCTGGGGACGGCGCGCTGGTCGATCGCCTCGAGCGCCTGGCCGGCCTGCGTCGGCGCGGGGATCTGACCAACGAGGAATACGAGACCGCGAAGGCGGCGACCCTGGCCGAAGCGGCGGACGACAGATGAAGGGGTCGTTCGATCCGGTCTGGCTGCGGGTCGCGGTCATCGTGGCGGCGATCGTCGGTGTCGCCGCCGCGGTCTGGCTCTTCGCCGCCCTGGCCGCGAGCGGCGGCTGAGCGCGATACCAACGGACGACGAGGCATTTTCAGGCTTCCGGGAACCTTCGGGCGTTCAACGGCGACATACACTCCGAGCGCGACAAGATGGCCGCGCCGAACCGATGAGGGTGGCCGTGGACCAGCGAGAGCTCGTCGAGCGAGCACAGCGAGGCGATCGCGATGCCTTCGCCGTGCTTGCCGGCCTGTTCGTCGCGCGGCTGGACGCGGCGGCCCGCCTGATCCTCAGGGACCACGAGCTCGCGCGAGACGCGGTCCAGGAGGGCTACCTGCGCGCTTGGCGGAACCTCCCGTCACTGCGCGACCCCGATCGCTTCGAAGCCTGGCTGCGCAGCCTCGTCTCCCACTCCTGCATCGACGTCCTGCGACGTCGCGGGCGTCGACCGATCGAGGTCGAGCTGCTGCCGATCGATGGACCGGCCGTCGCCGACTTCGCGACCGTCGTCGCCGATCGCGACCTGCTCGAGCTGGCGCTCCGGCGCCTGCAGCCCGAGCAGCGTGCCGTCATCGTCCTGCACTACTACCTCGGGATGCCGCTGCCCGACGTGGCAGAGGCGCTCGGGATCCCCGTCGGGACCGCCAAGTCCCGCCATCATCGGTCGCTCGCGCTGATGCGTGCCGCGATCGATGACGACCCAGATGCCGGGCGTTCGCCGGTCGCCGGAGGGCAGTACGCATGACCGCCTTCGACCGGGTCGAGCGCCACCTTCCCGAGCTCTTCGAGGAGCTCGCCGGTGCCGGCACCCCCGACTACTTCGACGACATGCTCCGGTCCACGACGCAGGTCCGCCAGCGGCCGGCCTGGAGCAGCCTTGAAAGGTGGCTTCCCATGAGCGTCATCGCCCGTACCAGACCGATTTCGAGCATCCCGCTGCGACCGGTCCTCGTCCTGTTGCTGGTCGCCATCGTCGCGGCCGCCACGGTCCTCGTCGTCGGATCGCAACGACGGCTGCCCGCCCCGTTCGGACCGGCCCGCAATGGCCTGATCCTGTTCGAGAGCGCCGAAGGTGGCATCCGGTCGTACGACCCGTCGACGGGCTCGACCACCAAGCTCGAGCCTGCGCCCGGCCTGGCTGCCGCGCCGTGGTTCACCAATGACGGCACGAGATTCGCGTTCGACCAGAGTGCCACGGCCTCAGACGGCACCCGCGCCCTCTACATCGCGAACGCGGATGGCTCCGAAGCTCGGCAGCTCGCAGGGCCAGCGGCGCCGATCAAGTGGGTCGACTGGTCGCCGAGCGGCGACCGATTGTTCGTGATGCGTAGTGGTGACAAGATCGGGGTGATCACCGTCATCGACACGAAGACTGGCGTCAACTCCACCTTGACCGCCGGCCACTGGGTCACGGCCTTCGCCGCCCGGCCGGGCACGAACCAGCTCATCGTCGCCGCCGAGAACTCGACGTTCTATCGGATCGCTGACGATGGCACGGACCTGGGCCCGATCGTCACTGCGGACGGCATGCTGGGCGACCAATTCTCGGTGTCGCCCGACGGCCGGTCGCTCGTCTATCCGACCTGGAGTTCCAGCGCCCAAGGGCGCCTGCATGTCGTCGACATCGATACCGGCGTCGAGCAGGATCGCGACTTCTACGGCGCGCGGACGTACACCGACCTCTTGCCGGTCTTCTCGCCCGATAGCCGGAGCCTCCTGGTCGAGCGCTACGACGAAGCCGGCTATCGCCCGACGATCGTGCCACTCGATGGTGGGGCGCCGATCTTCCTGGGCGAGCACCACCCCGACATGACCGACGGAGCCCTGAAGGAGTTCTCTCCGGACGGCAGTCAGGTCCTTGTCGTCTATCGGGACGACCACACGGCGTGGCTGTACGACGTGGCCAGCGGCACGGGCAAGAAGGTGGACCTGCCGATCGCGGCTGACTCGCTCCCGACCTGGCAGCGTCTCGCCCCCTGAGGCGGGCGCAAGGGTTCGTCAACGCCGGGCCCGACCTCGGGTGGCCTCGGTCAGGGCCTGGGCCGCTCGGGGCTCGGCACGCCCCGCGCGGGACCCTCAGGCCTCGGCGGCGGCGGCCTCCGGTTCGGGGACGACCGGTTCCGCCGCCTCCCCCGTGGTCAGCCAGCGGTCGATCGCGGCGGCGGCACGTTTCCCGTCGCCCATCGCGAGGATGACCGTGGCCGCGCCGCGGACGATGTCGCCGCCTGCGAAGACGCCGTCCATGCTCGTCATCCCGTACTCGTCGGTCGTGATGTAGCCGTACTTGCTCACGTCGAGATCCGGCGCGGTGGAGGTGAGCAGCGGGTTCGAGCGGGTGCCGATGGCCACCACGACCATCTCGCACGGGATCTCGAATTCCGAGCCCGCGATCGGGGTCGGTCGGGCCCGTCCGGACGCGTCCGGCTCGCCGAGCTCCATCCGGATGCAGCGCAATGCGCGGACCCAGCCCGCCTCGTCGCCGAGCACCTCGAGCGGTGCCACGAGGAGGTCGAACCGGATCCCTTCCTGCTCGGCGTGGTGGGCCTCCTCGGCACGCGCCGGGAGCTCGCCACGGCCACGCCGGTAAACGATGACTGCCTCGTCGGCTCCGAGCCGCCGCGCGGTCCGGACCGCATCCATGGCGACGTTCCCGCCACCCACGACGACGACCCGCTGGCCGTGGAGCACGGGTGTCTCGGAGCCTGGATTCCAGGCGCCCATGAGGTTGACCCGGGTCAGGTACTCATTGGCCGAGTAGACGCCCTTGAGGTTCTCGCCGGGGACGTCCATGAACACCGGCAGCCCCGCACCGACCGCGAGGAACACGGCGTCGAACCGTTCGCGCAGCTCGGGCAGCGTCCAGGTCTTGCCGATGATCGAGTTCGGGACGATCGTCACGCCGTCGGCGACCAGGCGGTCGACCTCGGCCTGGACGATGTCCTTGGGCAGGCGGAATTCAGGGATGCCGTAGACGAGGACGCCGCCGGCGGCGTGGAACGCCTCGAAGATCGTGACGGCATGGCCGAGCTTGGTGAGCTCACCGGCCGCGGTCAGCCCCGCCGGACCCGAGCCGACGATGGCGATCGACCGGCCGGTCGGCTTCGGCTTGACGTGGATGAGCTCGTCCGGGTGAGCCTGGGCCCAGTCCGCGACGAACCGCTCGAGGTGGCCGATGGCGACGGAGTTGCCCTTCTTGGCGCGGAGGCAGACGCCCTCGCATTGGCTCTCCTGCGGGCAGACCCGGCCGGTCACGCACGGCAGCGCGTTGTCGTCGAGCAGCGAGTCAGCCGCACCCGGGAGGTCGCCCTCGCGCAGGAGCTTCAGGAAGCGCGGGATGTTGACGCTGACCGGGCAGCCGCCGATGCAGTACGGCTTGGGGCACTGCAGGCAGCGCTCGGCTTCGAGCATCGCGATCTGCTGGGTCAGCCCGAGGTTGACCTCGCGGAAGTTGACGGCACGGATCGCCGGGTCCTGTTCGGGCATGGCCACCCGCTCGATGGCCATCCGCTCCTTCGCGCTGAGAGGGGGACGCTGGTCGGTCATCGGACGGCACCCTCGGTGGTCGCGGTCGTCGCGTGGTTGGCGAGGCCTGGGATGAGACACGCTTCGTGGCGGGCGAGTGATTCCCCCTCGAACGCGCGGTAGGTGGTGAGCCGGTCGGCGAGGACCTTGAAGTCCACCGTATGGCCGTCGAATTCGGGGCCATCCACGCAGGCGTACCTGGTCTCGCCGTCGACCGCGACGCGGCAGCCGCCGCACATCCCGGTCCCGTCGACCATGATCGCGTTGAGCGACACGGTGGTCCGGATCCCGTACGGCCTGGTCAGCTCGGCGACCGCGCGCATCATCGGGACCGGCCCGACGGCGAAGACCTCGTCGATCCCGCCCGCCTCGCACAGGTCCTTGAGCGCCTCGGTCACGAAGCCGTGGCGGCCATAGCTGCCGTCGTCGGTGCAGACGACGACATCGCCGGCCGTGCGCAGCTCCTCCTCCATGATCACCCACTCGCGGGATCGGCCACCGATGACGCTCGTCACGCTGACGCCGCGTCGATGGAGCTCCTGGGCGATCGGGTAGACGACCGCGGTCCCGACGCCGCCGCCGACGCACACGGCATGACCGTGGTCGAGCAGGTCGGTCGGGCGTCCGAGCGGCCCCGCGACGTCGCGGATGGCGTCGCCCGGACGGAGCGCGACAAGGTCCATCGTGCTCGCGCCGACGGACTGGATGATGAGGCTGATGGTGCCCGCCGCGGCGTCGGCGTCGGCGATGGTCAGCGGGATGCGCTCGGCGCCCTCGTCGAGCCGGACGATGACGAACTGGCCGGGACGCCTGATCTCGGCGATCCGGGGCGCCTCGAGGACCAGCCGCGTGACGTTCGGCGACAGCTGGTCGGTCGCGATGATCGGGTGCATGCCCTACCCATGGCTTCGGTCGGCTCATCTGGCCGTGGCTCGATGCTAGTGGGGGTGGGGGACCCGCCCATGCGTCAGGCGGCCCGTTCCGCGCGGGCCGAAGGTCACCCAGTCAGCCGCCGAGCTCGGGGACGACCTTGCCCTTCGGCCAGTAGAGCTCCTTCTTGACGTGGAATTCGGGGAAGCCGTGGTCCATCAGCACGGACTCGGCGTTGAGGATCATGTCCGGGTTGCCGCAGATGTACACGACGGTCCGTTCGGGCCGGAGCTTGAGGTCCTTGCAGACCGCGGCGACCACGTTCTCGGCACGGCCGGTCCGCCCGGTCCAGCCCGCGTTGCGCGGGTCGTTCGGCCGGCTGATGGTCGGCTCGTAGAGGACCGGGTAGGTCCCGTCGCGCTGCCAGTCTTCGAGCTCCTCGCGGTAGCCGAGCTCTTCGACGTACGAGCAGCCATGCAGGATGACCGTCTTGCGCGGGCGTCCGTCCGCCAGCGTCTGGCGCATCATCGACATGAACGGGGCGATGCCGGTGCCGGTCGAGATGAACAGATGGGTCCGGTCGTCCTCGGGTTCGAGCAGGAACTTGCCCTTCGGGCCGATCATCCGCATCCGATGACCGACCGGCAGCCGCCACAGCAGCGTCGTGAACCGGATGATCGGCACGAGCCGGACGTAGAACTCGTAGCCGCCGTCGGCGGACTCGATGGGCGGCGAGGCGACCGAATAGGGTCGCTGCCACATCTTGCCGTCGGCGAAGACACCGGTCGTCATGTACTGGCCCGGTTCGAACGGGACCGGCTGGTCGTCGTACCTGACCCAGAAGTAGGCGAGGTCGTCGGTCATGTCCTCGCGGCGCACGAGCGTCGCGTTGTACTGCGCCGCGTCCGGGTCGATGACGCGCTCGTCGTGGGGCAGGATCGTCTCGGTCATGGGTGGGGTCGGCGCCTCCATCGGGTCATCGGGTGGATGGTACCCGGGCTGCGCTCCGTGGATCAGACGTGACGAGACCCGGGGGATGGGAGGCACCCCGGGTCTCGCGGAGGAGGATGGTCGGCGGGCCATCCGCCGCTGGACTCTAGGTGGCGTGGACCAGCGACTTCGTGGCGGCGCGATCGATGTCACAGGCGAACCGGGTCGCGGCCGTCCGCACGGCGGCGTGCACAGCATCCGGGTCCTGGCCGTGGTGCGGGCCACCACCCGGCGTGCACGACACGGCCGGATTGAACGGTGCGAACAGGCCCGACGGATTGTGCTTCCAGAGCCAGACGTGGAGCGAGAAGAAGGCCGGGATGTCGTAGCGGTTCGGTTCCCCGGTCGACATGAACATCTGGTGGAAGAGGGTCGGCATCTTCGAGCCGTGGGCGTCCATCCAGGGCTGCTGGAAGACGACGTACTCGAGCGCGACGAGGTGGAGCTTGCCGCGGCGATCGGGGGCGTAGACGAGCACCTCGGGCTTGCGCGGATCGAGCTTGGTGTCGAGCAGAGAGCCGTTGATGAAGTGGTAGCCCATCGCGCCGGTCCCGTCGAACGACGAGATGCATTCGTGGAGAGGCGCCGGGGCGGGCGGCTGGCCGTAGCCGGCGGCGATGGCCACGTTCACGTCCTGGAAGCGCGCGGTCGCAGCGCGCACGGCGGCCAGGTCTCGACCCGGGCCGCGTTCGCGGTCGTGGGCCGTCGCCCCGGTCACGACCAGGGTGGCCAGCAGGGCCGCCGAGATCAATGCCGATGCGAGTCGGGTCGGATGGGTCATGGTGGTCCTCCAGCGTCGGTTCGGTGGCCGGGCCGTCCGAGCCATCGACACGACGACAGGGTCCGGCGCGCTCCCTTCCGTCGTCATCGGGCGAACGACCGACGACCACCGTGGTCGTGCCCCGAACGGACCCGTCTGGGCGGCATCGGTCGAATGACCGATGCCGCCGTTGCAGCCGGCCATACACTTCAAGGCGATGGACCGTCCCCTGCGCGCCGTCCGCTGCCCGCTCCTCATCGGTCGTGACGACCTGCTCGACCTGACCGACCGCCGTCTCGAGGACGTCCTCGCCGGCCGCGGTCAGTTCCTCCTGCTGGCAGGCCCGGCCGGCATCGGCAAGACGCGCCTCCTCGGGGCGATCCGCCGCAAGGCCACCAGTCGCGGCTTCGCCGCGGTCGAGGGAGCGGTCGCGCCGCAGGATCACGACGTCCCGGCGTCGTCCATCCTCGACCTCGCCCGCTCGATGGTCCGGATGCCGGAGTTCGCGACGCTCGGGGCGGCGCTGCTCGAGCTCGACGAGGTCGTCCTCGCCGCCGAGCACGCCCAGCGCCGACGTCTCGTGATGGAGACCGTCGATCTGATCCTTGCCTCGCTGCCCGGCCCGACGATGCTGTCGTTCGAGGACCTGCAGTGGGCCGATGATGTCAGCCTCGAGATCATCGCCGAGCTCGCCCGGAAGTCCCGCGATCGGACACTCCTGCTGACCGGCGACTACCGGACGGAGGACGTACCGCGCGGGACGAGCCTCCGCCAGTGGCGTGCCCGGCTGGTGACCCAGCGGATCGCCGAGGAGGTCCAGCTCGCGCCGCTCGACGCCGCCGAGACCGCGCTCATCACGACCCTCATCCTCGACACCGGGCTGCCCGCCCCGCGCGACGTGTCGGCCGCCGTCTACGAGCGGACCGACGGGATCCCGCTCCACATCGAGGAGCTGCTCGGGGCGCTCAGCGCCGAGGCACGGGCCGACGGGACGGCGATCCGCGAGGCCGGCGTGCCCGACACCCTCGAGGACGCCATCATCGCCCGGATCGCGACGCTGTCTCCCGAGGCGCAGGCGACGGCTCGGGCGGGAGCCGTCATCGGCCGCTGTTTCGTCCCCGACGTCCTGGCCGGGATCATGGACGTCCCGCCGGCCGCGATCGAGGCGCCGCTCCAGGAGCTCGTCGACCACTACGTGCTGGACGCGCCGGGACTGCGCGGCCTGTACGACTTCCGCCACCAGCTCCTGCGCGACGCGCTGTACCGCACCATCCCGACCTCGGAGCGCCGCCGCTACCACGCCCGGGCCGGCGAGTTCGGTGCCCGCCTCGAGGGCGCATCGGAGATCCACGCGTCGGTCCACTACGAACGGGCGGGCTTGCGGCGCGAGGCGTTCGAGGCGGCCCTCGCCGGCGCCCGCGAGGCAGCCCGGCTGTCGGCCCGTCGCGAGGCGTTCGAGCTGTACCGCCGCGCCGTCGACAACATGCCCCTCGACATCGACATCCTGGAGCGGGCGAGGATCCTCGATGCCTGCGCCGAGCAGGCGGTCTCGATCGAGGAGCACGACATCGCCGAGACGCTGGCGCGCGAGGCGGCCCAGGCATATCGCGACGCGGGCCAGCCGGCTCGGGCCGTCATCGCCGCGACCAATGCCCTGACGGTGTGGCGTCGCGAGGGCCGGCCGGTCTCCGAGCGACTGGCCGCCACGCACGAGCTCGCAGACGAGCTGCGCCATCTGCCAGATGACCCCGACACGCTCGAGGCACGGGCGCTCATCTCGCTCCTGCTGGCGTTGACGCTGATGGATGCCCGCGCCATCCCGGAGGCTCGGGCCGAGCTCGCCGCGATGGCTGTGTTGGGTGACGAGCTCGATGACCCAGAGTGGCGGGCGGTCGCCGAGTGGAAGTACGGCCTCGCGGACATGCTCGAGGGGGTCCTCGATGTCGGCATCGCCCGGGTCGGCACGGTCGCTCATGCGGCCGTCCGTGCAGGCTGGGAATCGACCGGGGTGACTGCCTTCCGCGAGGCCTCGACGGCGGCCGCCGCGGCTCTCGATTACCGTGCGGCCGTCCACTGGATCGACGAGGGCATCCGCTACGCGGATTCGATCGAGCAATCGCATTGCGCCCACGTGATGCGGGCGACCCTGGCGATGGTCTCGTGGGCTGGCGCGGACCCGGACGATGCGCAACGGCGGGCGCGGCAGGCCATCGTGGACAAGGGCTGCCGGCGCGGGGCGATGACGGCGCACTGGGCCCTGGGCTACGTGGCCATGTCTCGCGGCGAGCTCGATGACGCCACGGCCGAGCTGGCCGATGCCCTCGCGTTCGGCATCTCGAGCGAGGAGATCGAGCTCATCATGCCGCCCCTGTGGGGCCTCGCCGAGATCGCCCTCCAGGCCGGCGAGCCGGACCGGGCGCTGGGTCTGTGTCGCGATGCCTTCGCTCGCTGCACGTCGGTCGATGAGCGGGTCCTGCTGATGCCGTTCGTCGTCACCGGCGCTCGGGCAGCGCATGCCGCAGGACGGCCGGCCGAGGCGGCGACCTGGCTCGCCGCGTGCGAGGCACAGCTCGAGCCGATCCGCGACGTCGCCGGCGCCGCCTCTGACCACGCCCGCGGCATCGTGGCCCTTGCCGATGGTGCGACCGGGATCGCCCGTGGCGCGCTGGAATCGGCGGTCGAGGGCTGGGATCGGCGAGGCCGGGCCTGGGAGGGGACCTGGGCGCGGCTCGACCTGGCCCATTGCCTCGTTCGGATGAACCGGTTCGCCGAAGCCGTGACCGTGGCGACCGAGGCCCTGGCAGCGGCGGGCCGGCTCCAGTCGCCAGTCCTCGCGGATCGGGCGGACGGGCTGCTGCGCATGGCCCGGGGCCACGCTCCGGACGACGAGCCGTGGCGGCCGCTGACCGCCCGTGAATACGAGGTCGCCCGGCTCATCGGCGAGGGCATGACGAACGGCGAGATCGCCGATTCGCTGGGCATCGCGCCGAAGACCGCCAGCAGCCACGTCGAGCACATCCTGGCCAAGCTCGGCGCATCCCGTCGCACCGAGATCGCGACCTGGACGAGCAATGTCGAGCGGAGTCCGGTCCACCGCTGACGGCTTGTCGGCATCGGCTCCGGTCCGCGGCGGATGCTTTCTGGCCACATGCCCGTGCCCAGGATGGCTGGCAAATTCGTACCTTGGTTCCTGCCGCCTACCCGTGCCTGGACTGGTCGTCAGCATCCGGGGCTCCCGACGATGCGCTGCTGCACGGAGCCACGCTCGGCCAGGACCTGCTGAGCCTGCGTTGCCTGCGCAAACGGGTCGATCATCCGACTCACAGTCCAGCCATGGGTAGAAGTCGAAGCGCGCGACCTCTCGTGGCCATCCACCCACGAGACGGGCAGTTGCGGCGCGCTCTGGGTGCACCCCGGACCTTCGTTCGGCTGGCCAGGCTTGTCGCCTCGGGTCTCGGTCGCCACGATGGCGGGGTTCGATCCACGTCCGAGGAACCAGCCATGCCATCTGACCCCGAGACATTCACCGGTTTCCAGCCCGAGGCCATCCAGTTCCTCGCCGACCTCGCCGAGAACAACGACCGTGCCTGGTTCACGCCGCGCAAGGCCGACTACGAACGCCTTCTGAAGCGGCCGCTCGAATTGCTCTGCGGGGCGCTGGCCGATCGCTTCCGCGCCCGTGACATCCCGCTTGTCGCGGACCCGGCTCGGTCGCCGTTCCGGATCTACCGCGACGTCCGCTTCTCAAGGGACAAGTCGCCTTACAAGAACCAGGTTAGTGCTGCATTCGCGTGGTCTCGCGACGAAGCCGACGTGTCCGGTCGATCCCACACCGAGAACGTCCACGCCTCGGGTGGCTACTTCCACCTTCAACCCGGCAACATCTACGTCGGGGGTGGTGTCTGGCATCCAGACCCGTCGTGGCTGAAGGGGTTCCGGGATCGAGTCGCCAGCCGGCCGGACGAGGTTCGGGCGATCGTCGAGGCGCCGGAGTTCGTGGCGGCGTTCGGCTCGGTCAGCGATGACGGCGAGGCCCTGAAGCGCGTACCGACCGGCTATCCGGCCGACCACCCGGCGGCCGACCTGCTGCGGAAGAAGAACGTGACGTTCGGCCGCCGACTGTCCGACGACGACGCGTTCAGCCCGGAGCTGCCGGACATCCTCGCCGATGCGTTCGCCATCGGGACGCCCCTCCTTTGGTATCTGGCGTCGATCTAGCATCCGCACATGAGCTCAGGGCGCCTGCCGCACTCTAGCCATCGGATGCCGGCCGGGCATCCCGCTACCGACCCGCAACCGAGGGTCATCCGGTCGCGACGCTACAATCGACCCAACGCCGACCGACCCTTGACGGGCTTGGCCCCCAGGCCGGCATGCCCGTAGCCCAGACCCGGAGGACCTCCCGATGACCTCGACCCCGACCGCCACCGCGGATCGCCCGCATCGCGCTGCCAAGCGCTACATCTTCGCCTGGGGCGACGGCCGGGCCGAGGGCGACGCCACGATGCGCGACCTGCTCGGTGGCAAGGGCGCGGGTCTCGCCGAGATGACCAATGCCGGCCTGCCGGTGCCGCCCGGCTTCACCATCACGACCGAGGCCTGCAACGACTACTTCACGGCCGGCCAGCAGCTACCCGACGGGCTCTGGGACGACGTCCTGGAAGCCGTCCGCGAGGTCGAGCGATCGACCGGCAAGGGCTTCGGCAACGCCGCCGATCCGCTCCTCGTCTCGGTCCGCTCGGGCGCCAAGTTCTCCATGCCCGGGATGATGGACACGGTCCTCAACCTCGGCCTCAACGAGCAGACGCTCAATGGCCTGGTCGCCCTGACCGGCAACGAGCGCTTCGGCTGGGATGCCTACCGACGATTCATCCAGATGTTCGGTCGGATCGTCATGGACGTGAAGGGCGAGCGGTTCGACGAGGCCCTCGAGGCGGCCAAGAAGGCCCGCGGCGTCCACCAGGACACCGAGCTGACCGCCGACGACCTGCGCGAGCTGACCAGCGAGTTCAAGCGCATCGTTCGCGAGGACACCGGCCGCGACTTCCCGAGCGACCCGGACGAGCAGCTCGACCTGGCCATCAAGGCCGTCTTCGCCAGCTGGTTCGGCAAGCGCGCGGTGGACTACCGGAACAACCAGAAGATCGCCCACGACCTGGGCACCGCGGTCAACGTCGTGACCATGGTCTTCGGCAACATGGGCGACGATTCGGGCACCGGCGTCGCGTTCACCCGTGACCCGAACACCGGCGAGAAGGTGCTCTACGGCGAGTACCTCACCAACGCCCAGGGCGAGGACGTCGTGGCCGGCATCCGGACCGCGCCGAAGATCAGCCAGATGCAGACCGACATGCCGCAGGTCTACGGCGAGTTCCTGCGCATCGGCGAGCAGCTCGAGCGCCATTACCGCGACGTCCAGGACCTCGAGTTCACGATCGAGCGCGGCAAGCTGTACATGCTCCAGACCCGCTCGGCCAAGCGGACCGCCGCAGCCGCCGTCCGGATCGCCGTCGACCTCGTGGCCGAAGGTCTCATCAGCAAGGAAGAGGCGCTCGGCCGGATCGAGCCTGCCCACGTCGACCAGCTCCTGCGCGACCAGTTCGACCCGGCCGCCCGGGCCGCGGCGACCCGCATCGCCAAGGGGCTCAACGCCTCGCCCGGTGCAGCCGTCGGCCGCGCCGTGTTCGACGCCGATACGGCGGTCGATTGGGTCGGCCAGGGCGAACGCGTCGTGCTGGTCCGGATCGAGACCTCGCCCGACGACTTCCACGGGATGGCGGTCGCCCAGGGCATCCTGACCGCACGTGGCGGCGCGACGAGCCACGCCGCCGTCGTCGCCCGCCAGATCGGCAAGCCGTGCGTCGCCGGCTGCCACGAGCTCGTCATCGACTACGGCGCCCTCACCGCGACGGCGGACGGGGTGACCTTCGCCGAGGGCGACTGGATCAGCGTCGACGGCTCGACCGGCGAGGTCTTCGTCGGCGCGCTGCCGACCGTCTCGGCCCGGTTCGAGGACCAGCCCGAGCTCCAGACGATCCTGGGTTGGGCGGACGCCGTCCGCCGGATGCAGGTCTGGACCAACGCCGACAAGCCCGAGGAGGCCGCCATGGCGCGCCTCTACGGCGCGCAGGGCATCGGCCTGTGCCGGACCGAGCACATGTTCCGGGAAGGCGAGCGGCTCGAGATCGTGCGCGGCGCGATCCTGGTCGCCAATGCGGCGACACGGGCCAAGGCCAAGCGGACGGCCGGCGTCACGCTGACCGCCGAGGAGCTCGAGGCCGTCGACATCTTCGACACCGCGATGGGCGAGCTCGAAGTCCTCCAGCAGGGCGACTTCGAGGGCATCTTCCGGGCGATGGACGGCCTGCCGGTCGTCATCCGGCTGATCGACCCGCCGCTCCATGAGTTCCTGCCGAACCTCGAGGAGCAGCTCGTCAAGGTCACCCGGGCGGAGATGTCCGGCGGTGCATCGGACGAGGACAAGGAGCTCCTCGCGACCATCAAGAGCATGCACGAGCAGAACCCGATGCTCGGCCTGCGCGGCTGCCGCCTCGGCCTGATGATCCCCGACTTCGTGAAGGTCCAGACGCGGGCGATCCTCAACGCGCTCATCGTCGTGAAGGCGTCCGGCGGCCATCCGAAGGCCAAGATCATGATCCCGCTCGTCGGCCACGTGAACGAGCTCAAGGCGACCAAGGACCTGCTCGAGGCCGAGGCGAAGGCGGTCGAAGCCGCGGCGGGCCTCGACGTCGAATATGTCTTCGGGACGATGATCGAGGTCCCGCGCGGCGCGCTGACCGCGGACGAGATCGCCCACCACGCGGCGTTCTTCTCGTTCGGCACCAACGACCTGACCCAGATGACGTTCGGCTACAGCCGCGACGACGCCGAGGGCGGCTTCCTGCTCAAGTACGTCGAGGACGGGATCCTGCCGGTCAACCCGTTCCAGACGCTCGACGACGCGGTCGCCGGGCTGATGAAGACGGCCGTCGACAAGGGCCGGGCGACCCGTCCGGACCTTGAGCTCGGCATCTGCGGCGAGCACGGCGGCGACCCGGAATCGATCCACAAGTGCGAGCGGATCGGGCTCGACTACGTGTCCTGCTCGCCGTTCCGCGTCCCGGTCGCCCGGCTGGCCGCGGCGCAGGCCGTCCTGGCCAGCGCCGAACGAGACAAGTAGCCCGGGCGAGGCCGTGACCGGGGCGGACGCCTGACCGCGCCGTCGTCGGGGGCGGCGGGCCGGGTCAGGCGCCTGCTCCTCGACACAGAACCGCTCCGGCGCGACCGCGACTACCGCTGGCTGTGGTCCGGCCAGGTCGTCAACGGCATCGGCAATCAGATCACCCGGATCGCGCTGCCGTACCAGGTCTACGTGCTGACCGGGTCGACCCTGGCCATCGCGGCCCTGACGCTCTTCCAGCTGGTGCCCATCCTGCTGTTCGCCCTTGGCGCCGGGTCGCTGGCGGACGCCGTGGATCGACGGCGCCTGTTGCTGGTCACCCAGGCGGGGCTCGCAGCGTGCAGCCTGTCGCTCGTCCTGCTGGCTCTCAACGGGTCGCCGCCGGTGCTCGCCCTGTTCGCCGTCGCGTTCGTGGCGGCGGGGCTGTCGGCCGCCGACCAGCCGGCGCGGTCGTCGGCGATCCCGCGCCTGGTGCCGCCCGAGCGGCTGCCCTCGGCCATCGCCCTCAACCAGCTCAACTTCCAGATGGCCTCGATCGTCGGACCGGCCGTCGGCGGCATCCTCATCGCGACGGTCGGCCTGGCCGGCGCCTACACCGTCGACCTCCTGTCGTTCATCGCGTCGTTCGTCGCGCTGCTGGCCATCGCTCCGCTGCCGCCCCTCGGGGTCGTCACCCGGCCCGGGCTGGCCGCGATCCGCGAGGGTCTCGCCTACACGCGCCAGCGCCGGGCCATCCTCGGCTCGTTCGTCATCGACCTCAACGCGATGATCTTCGGCATGCCGACCTCGCTCTTCCCGGTCCTCGCGCTCGACGTCTTCGGGACGGGGCCGGCCGGACTCGGACTGATGGCCGCCGCGCCCGCCGCCGGCGCATTCATCGCGGCCGTGTTCTCGGGCTGGGTCCGTGCCGTCCAGCGGACCGGTCGGGCGATCCTCCTGGCGGTCCTCTGCTGGGGCCTCGCCATCACCGCGTTCGGGCTGGTGACCGTGTCGTTCCCGCTGGCCCTGGTCTGCCTGGCCCTGGCCGGGGCGGCGGACCTCTTCTCGGCCGTCTTCCGCTCGTCACTCGTCCAGCTCGACACGCCCGACGGCCTCCGCGGCCGGGTCATGTCGATCCACATCCTGGTCGTGACCAGCGGGCCGCGGCTCGGTGACATCGAGGCGGCCGTCGTCGCGGCGCTCACCAGCCCGCAGTTCGCGGTCGTCTCGGGCGGGGTGGCCTGCGTCCTGGGCGTGGCCGTGGTCGCCCGGCGCTTCCCCGAGCTGGCGAGCTACATGGCCCGCACGACCGTGCGGACGGCCGCCTGATTCGATACCGTCCGGGTCGTGGTCGAGCCGTCCCCGCCGCAGACTTCCGAACCGCCCCGGCTGCCGCTTCGCGTGGTCGTCGTTGGCGGCGGGTTCGCGGGGCTGAATGCCGCGCGCAGCCTCGGCATCGACCCGGAAGTCCGGCTGACTCTCGTCGATCGCCGCAACTTCCATCTGTTCCAACCACTGCTGTACCAGGTCGCGACCGGAGCGCTGTCGCCCGGCGACATCGCCCAACCGCTGCGCTCGCTCGTGCGCAAGCACTCGAACACCACGGTCATCCTCGGCGAAGCCGTCGGCATCGACATCGACCGGCGCGAGATCCAGCTGGCCGACGGTGGGCCGATCCCGTATGACACGCTCGTGGTCGCGACGGGGGCGCATCACACCTACTTCGATCATCCGGAATGGGCAGCGGTCGCACCCGGGCTCAAGACCATGGAGGACGCGACCGAGATCCGCCGGCGCATCCTGATCGCCTTCGAGGCCGCCGAGCGCGAGGCCGACCCCGACCGCAGGCGGGCGTGGATGACCTTCGTCATCGTCGGCGGCGGACCGACCGGCGTCGAGCTGGCCGGAGCGCTGGGCGAGATCGCCCACGACACGCTGCGCCGCGACTTCCGGTCGATCCGGCCGGGTCAGACGCGGATCATCCTGATCGAGGCGATGGACCGGGTCCTGCCGCCGTATCCGCCGGACCGGTCCGTGTCGGCCCAACGCCAGCTCGAGAAGCTCGGTGTCGAGGTCCGGACGCGAATGCGGGTGATCGGTCTCGACGCCGATGGTGTCCGGGTCACCGGCCCCGACGGCGCGGAGGAACGGATCGAAGCGAAGACCGTGCTGTGGGCGGCCGGCGTGCTGAGCGCCCGGTTCGCACGGACGGTCGCAGAGGCGGCGGGCGCACCGCTCGATCGCGCGGGGCGCGTCCTGGTCGAGCCCGACTTGACCGTCTCGGGCCACCCGGAGATCTTCGTGGTGGGCGATGCCGCAGTCGAGCCGTGGAAACCTGACAAGCCGACGCCTGGCGTTGCCCAGGGTGCCATCCAGGGTGGCTCGTATGCCGCCAAGGTCATCCGGCGGCGCATCCTCGGCCGGCCGTACGACCCGTTTCGCTACAGCGATCACGGCGACGCCGCGATCATCGGCCGGCTGTCGGGCGTGACCAACATCAGCTGGCTCGGACCGTTCGGCCGACAGGGCGGGTTCACCGCCTGGGCGCTGTGGCTCGGCATCCACCTGTTCTACCTCATCGGCTTCTCGAACCGGATCGTCGTCCTCGTGCGCTGGGCCTGGACATTCCTGACCCACGGCCGCGGGACGCGCCTCATCACCGGCGCGGAGCTGCTGCCACCGATCGAGGAGCCCGAGCCGCCGTACCTGGCGCCATTCGACCCTGACGGGGGCCAGTCGGGGACCTGAGCGGGGTCAGGCGGCCGGGATCGTCATCAGGAACGTCGTCCCGTCCGGGCCGGTTCGCTCGACGGCGATCCGCCCGCCATTCGCGCTGAGCAGCTCGCGGGCGATGGTCAGGCCCAGGCCGAGGCCGGTCGCCCGTCCGGTCACGGGATCGGTCGCTCGCGCGGTATCGGCGCGGTAGAAGCGCTCGAAGACATGCTCGACGTCCTCGGGCGAGATGCCCGGACCCTGGTCCGTGACGCGGATCTCGAGCCCGTCAGGCCCACGGGTCGCGACGACCCGGACGACGCCCCCGACGGGGCTGTGGCCGATGGCGTTGGCGACCACGTTGCGGATCGCGCGCCCGAGGTGACCGGCGTCGGCCCAGGCGACCGCGCCTGGGGCGACCGCGACCTCGATCCGGACGGACCTGGCCCGGGCCGGCCCATCAAGGACCTGGGCGATCTCGGGCAGGGCCACCGCCAGGTCGACCCGCTCGGGCCGCGCCTGGAGCGGCGCCGCCTCTGCCCGGGCGAGGTCGTCGATGTCGGCGACGACGCCACCCAGCGCCGCGGCCGCGGACCTGGCCGCCTCGAGACCCGCCAGGTCGGTCGGGACGACGCCGTCGATCATCGCCTGGAGCTGGGATTCGAGGACCGTGGCCGGTGTCGCGAGGTCGTGGGCGATATCGCTCGCGGCCCGGCGCCGGAGCATCTCGGAGCGCTCGAGGCGGTCGGCCATCGCGTTGAACGCCTCGGCCAGCTCGGTCGATTCGAGGTCGTCTCCGCCGGTCGCCCGCGCTCCGGACTCGCCCGCCTCGAGCCGGCGGGCGGCCGCAGCCACATCGTGGAGCGGCCGGGTCATCCTGCCGGCGATGGACGTCGAGATGACCACGATGGCCAGCACGCTGACCAGTCCGGCGACGGCAAGGGTCACGTTGAACAGCGGCAGGAAACCCCGGTCGCCGGCCTGCGCGGGCATGTCCGCCTCGAGCGTCGCGACCGTGCCGCTGTCGCCGCTGATCGCGACCTCGTAATGGGCAGGGTCGCCGGCCGGCGGCCGGCCGAACGCCGCCAGCGTCGTGCCGTCCAGCCCGACGACCCGGATCTCGCCGCCGAGCGATGTCGCGATGCGGGTCACGAGCGCCTGGGCGCGGACGAGACCGGCCGGTCGCGACAACCGGTCGGCGAGGGTCACCGCGGCATCGTCGAGACGCTGCTGCTGCTGGGCCGTCAGGACCGTCTCGAAGCTGCCGCTGACCACCCGATTGACGACGATGCCCACGAGCAGCAGCACGCCGAGCACCGCGACGCCCAGGAGCAGGCCGAGCCGCCAGGCGAGCGACCGCCGGCGGGTGAGGTGCGCGGGTGCGGTCTCGACTCCGGCCGTCACGCGGCGGCGTCCGGGGCGGCGACGAGCCGGTAGCCGGTCTGCGGGATCGTCTCGATCAGCCACGGCCGGGCCGCGTCGTCGCCGAGCTTGCGCCGCAGGTTCGCCACGTGGACGTCGATCACCCGGTCGTAGACCTCGTCCGGCCGCCGCGTGACGGCCTCGAGCAGCTGGTCGCGGGTCAGGACGGCGCCCGGCCGTCGAGCGAGAGCGGCGAGCAGCCCGATCTCCCCGGGCGTCAGGCGGCCCTCGACCGGGCCGGCCGGCTCCGAGCCTTCGGCTGATGCGAGCGTGAATCGGCGGCTGGCAGGATCGACCACCAGCCGGCCACCGTCGAAGGACAGTGGCTCCGCGTTGACGTCGGCGAGGGCGACGGGCGCCCCGGCCGGTGGCGTGGCCTCACCCCGGCTGCGCCGCAGGATCGCGGCGACCCGGGCCGTCAGCTCGTGCGGGTTGAACGGCTTGGCCAGGTAGTCGTCGGCGCCCATCCGCAGGCCGGCGATCCGCTCGAGGTCGCTCCGCTTGGCCGAGGCGATGAGGACGGGCGTCTCGCTCCGTTCGCGGATGGCGGCAAGGACGGCCTCGCCGCTCAGGCCGGGCAGCATCAGGTCGAGGACGACCAGGTCGACCGGCTCGGCGTCGAAGGCGGCGAGGGCCGCGGTCCCGTCGCCGACCACGGTGACGGCATGCCCGTCGCGCTCGAGGTAGAGGCGCAGGATCTCGGCCAGGCGCGGTTCGTCCTCGACGACCAGGATCCGGGCGCGGGCGTCCATGCCTCGCATCGTAGCGGGGCGCGTGTCAAGGAGCCGTGAAGGGCGGCGCCGACATCCTCACACGTTCTTGACGTCATCGGCCGAAGGTTCGACCTGACGGTACGGTCGATGTCGGCCGAGCCGGTCCCGACAACGAAGGATGACGACGATGTCGAAGGTTCGGATGGCGGGGTATGCGGGCCTGCTCGTGGTCGCGGCCCTGGTCGGTGGCACGGTGATCGGATCGGTGGCGGCGAGGAGCCTCCAGGCGGCGGCGAACACGCCGAAGACTCCGGTCGCGGCAGCGGCCAGCGCCGCCCCGGCCGGTGCCAAGGCGGCCGAGTACTGCGCGGACTTCCGGCGCGCGTTCGCGGCCGGCCTTGGCGTGGATGAGAGCGCGCTTGCCCCGGCCGCGAGGTCGGCCGCACTCGCGACGATCGATGCGGCGGTCGCCGACGGCACCATGCCCAAGGCCCGCGGCGACCGGCTCAAGGCTCGCATCGAGGCCGCCGACGCCGATGGCTGCGCGTTGCTCGCCGGGCGCATCGGCGCGCTGCGGGGCGCCGCCGGGGCGGGCAAGGTCCAGGCGGCGCTTGGTGTCGTGAAGGATGGCGTCGCAGCGGCGGCCAAGGCGCTCGGGGTGACGCCGGCCGAGCTGGGCGCACGGCTCAAGGCGGGAGATACGCTCAAGCAGGTCGCGACGGACAAGGGCGTGCCGTACGCCGACGTGTCGGCGGCCGTCATCGCGTCGGTCAAGGCGGACCTCGACGCGGCCGTGCAGGCCGGGACGATCAAGCAGGCCCGCGAGGATCGGATCCTCGCCCGGCTGACCGCGAACCTCGCCGACGGCCGGCTGCGTGCCGCGAAGCCGGCCGCCCCGGCCTCGTCCGCGGCACCCGCACCCGGCAGCTGACCGGCCGTCAGTCGAAGACGACGACCTGGCGCAGGCCGTCGCCGGCCCTCAACCGGTCGAAGGCGGACTCCAGGTCGTCGAGCCCGATGCGCCGATCGATGAGCCGCTCGACCGGCAACCGGCCGGCGAGGTGGAGCGCGGCGTAGCGCGGGAAGTCGAGCGGCGGGTCGGCGAAGCCGTAGTTCGAGCCGAGGATGCGCCGGCTGCCGTCCACCAGCGGATAGACGGCGAAGCTCGCCCGTGCGTCGGCCGGGGTCATCCCGACGAGCACGGCCGTCCCGCCGAGCGGCAGCGCCTCGATGGCGAGCTCGACGGTGTCGATCCGGCCGATCGCCTCGAAGATGAAGTCGGGACCGCCGTCGGTCAGGTCGCGCAGCGCCTCGATGGTCGCCTGCCCGTCGGCGGTCGCGAGCAACCCGTCCGTCGCGCCGACGGCCACCGCCACCGCCAGCTTGGCCTCGACCCGGTCGATCGCCACGATCCGCCCCGCCCCGGCCAGGGCCGCGCCCATGACGCAGGACAACCCGACCCCACCGAGACCGATGATCGCGACACTCGCACCGGCCGGCACCGCGGCGGTCTTGACGACCGCCCCGACCCCGGTCGACACGCAGCAGCCGATGAGCGCGGCCACGGCCGGATCCACGCCGTCCGGCAGCGCGATCGCGGCGGCCTCCGGGACCACTGCCGCGCCAGCCATCGTGCCGATCCCGCAGTACGACAGGACGGGCTCGCCGTCCGAGGTGGCCAGGACGGTGGCTCCATCCGGCATCCGATGGCGGAACGATGGCGAATCCGGGCAGGCCCACGGCCGGCCGGCACGGCACGACCGGCAGACGCCGCACGGCACGAGCCACGACAGCGCGACCGGCTGGCCCGGACGCAGCCGCTCGACGCCGGGACCGACGGCCTCGATCACGCCGGCACCCTCGTGGCCCATGACGATCGGGGTCGGCCGCGGCCACTCCCCGTCGCGGACGTGGAGGTCGGAGTGGCAGACGCCCGAGGCGAGCATCCGGACGCGGACCTCGCCGGCTCGTGGGTCGGCGACGACCAGGTCCTCGATCGCGGTCGGCTCGCCGAGTGTGCGCAGGACCGCGCCGCGCGCGCGTCGGGCGGTCGCCGCGTCCAGGCTCGACGCGTCCCCGGTCATGCCTCGCCGAGGCGTCGTCGCTCGGTCGGTCGTGCCGGCTCGTAGGGCACGTACTCGGGCCACCACATGGCCCCGTCGACGAGCGCCTCGACGTCGGTGTCGGGCCGGACGAGCGCCAGCTCGGAGTCGATCGCTTCGCGAGCGACGGCGATCGCGATGGCGCGGGTCACGGTCCGCAGGTCGTCGACCTGTGGGTAGATCCCGCCGCCGGCCAGCCGCTCGTCGGTCACCAGCGAGGCGAGCGTCCGGGCCGCCAGCAGGAACATCCGGTCGGAGATGATCCGCGCCTCGGCGGCGATCGCCCCGAGACCGAGCCCCGGGAAGATGAACACGTTGTTCGCCTGGCCGATGGCGATCGACCGACCGTCCACTTCGACCGGGTCGAACGGCGAGCCGGTGGCCACGATCGCGCGGCCCTCGGACCAGCGCAGGATGTCGATCGGCGTCGCCTCGACCTTGGAGGTCGGGTTCGAGAGCGGCAGGACGACCGGCCGAGCCGTCCCGGCCGCGGCCGACCGGATGACCTCCTCGGTGAACGTGCCACCCATCGCGGTCGTGCCGATCAGGACGGTCGGGCGCACCCGCTCGATGGTCTCGAGGAGCGTGGGGAATTCCGTCGTGAACCCGTAGTCGGTATATGCGCCGCTTGGCAGGGCGAGCTCGCGCTTGGTCTCGTCGAGATCCTCGCGTCGGTCGTGGATCTGGCCGTGCGAGTCGACCAGCACGAGCGCCCGCCGGGCGTCGGCCTCCGAGACGCCCTCGTCGAGCATGGCCAGCCGGAGCAGGCGGGCGATGCCGATGCCGGCCGCGCCAGACCCGGCGAGGACGACGCGCGTCTCGGCCAGGGTCGTCCCGAGGCCACGGATGGCGGCCAGCACGCCACCGACGACGACCGCCGCGGTCCCCTGGATGTCGTCGTTGAAGGACGGCACCCGGTCGCGATACCGATCGAGGATGTGGAGCGCGTTCTGCTGCTTGAAATCCTCCCACTGGATCACGCAATCCGGCCAGACCTCGGCGACGCCGACGACGAACGCCTCGAGGAGCGAGTCGTATTCGGGGCCGCGCAGGCGTGGGGCACGATGGCCGACGTACAGCGGGTCGGCCAGGAGCTGTGGATTGTCCGTGCCGACGTCGAGCGAGACCGGCAGGGTCAGGGCCGGGTGGATGCCGCTGGCCGCCGTGTACAGGGCGAGCTTGCCGATCGGGATGGCCATCCCGCCGGCGCCCTGGTCGCCGAGCCCGAGGATGCGCTCGTTGTCGGTGACGACGATGAGCCGGACATCGTCGTACGGTCCCTCGCGCAGCAGCTGCGGGATCCGGTCGCGATCGGCCGGCGTGATCCACGTCCCGCGGGTGCGCCGGATGATGTGGCTGAACTCCTCGCAGGCGCGCCCGACGGTCGGCGTGTAGACGATCGGCAGGAACTCGGCGAGATGTTCCGCGAGGAGCCGGTAGAACAGGGTGGCGTTGCGGTCCTGCAGGGCCGCCATCCCGATGTACTGCTCGAGGGGGTCGTCCTTGCGCCGCAGGTGCTCGAGCTCGAGGACGACCTGCTCCTCGATGGTCAGGACGCGGTCGGGCAGCAGTCCGCGCAGGCTGAAGGTGTCGCGCTCGGCATCGGAGAACGCGAGGTCCTTGGTCAGCAGCCGGCTGCCGAGGAGCGCCGGCCCGGCCAGCGCGATGGGCGCGGGCCGGCCGGCCGCGATGTCATCGAACGGGGCCGGGAGTGGGCGCATCGGGACGAGCATAGCCGTCCGTGCGGGGCCTCACGGAACCGCCGAGCAGTCGCCGATCAGCCAGGTGTCACGACGAGCGTGCCGACCATCCCGTAGGCCTCGTGGCCGGGCAGGTGGCAGATGTACAGGTACGTGCCCGGCGTCTCGAACCGGACGGTCGTCTCGCGGCTCGACCCGGCCGGGATGGAGACCTCGGTCGGGCGCGAGCCGTGGACCGGCTCCGTGCCCGTCCGATGTCGCTCGTGGGTCGCCGCGTCACCGACGATCCATTCGTGGTCGATCGGGTCGTCGTTGCGCAGCACGAACGTGACCGGGACGCCCGCCGCGATCGTGACCTGCGACGGACCGTAATGCGAGTAACGGATCCCGATCTCGATCCGCTCCGGCTGGTTGCCGGGCAGGCCGGTCCAGGCCGCGGCGATCCCGGCCAGGCCGAGCGAGAGGGCGATGCCGCCGACCAGGGCGAGGCGCCCCGGTCGGCGACGGTCGGTCATCGGGCCGCTCCGCTCAGGCCATCGACAGCGGCGGGCGGCGCCGGCCGATCAGCACGATGCCGCCGATACCGCCGACCGCGAAGGTCAGGCCGAGGACGAGTGGGACGATCGTCGCCGTTCGATCCGGGGTCGACGACCGCGCCGGGCCGGTCCAGGCCGGCCATGACGCGCGAGGGCGCCCCGGCGCCCGACGCGTCGATCGCGAGGTCGAAGGTCAGGTCCGCCGCGGCGGCGTCGATGGTGACCTTGGTCAGCCAGCCCGAGGACGGGATCCAGCCCATGCCCTTGTCCGACCGCAGATCGTCGAGGAGTGAGGCGGTCGCCGGCGCACTGTGGCCCAGTCCCAGCCCGTTGTCACCCGTCGGCACGGGCAGCAGGGCCGGGCGGTGGTCGGTCAGCAGGTAGACGGCCGCGTCGACGCGTTCGTTCGCGGTCTTGCCAAGAGCCAGGATCCGCAGCGGGACCCATGGGTTGTCGGTCGGGATGGTCACGTGGACCGGCGTGCCGTCGCCGACGGCCTGGCCGCGCGCCTTGGCTGCATCGGCATCGAACACGGCGGCGAGGAAGATCGGCGAGCGCTCGGCGTAGAAGTCGAGCACCTCGGGCGCGTCGGGCGGGAGGCGGAACCCGTGGTCCTTGGCCCACTGGCCGACGGCGGCCGCGCCACCGCGCAGGACGGTCACGTCGAGCGCGTCGATGCGGACCGTCATGAGCTCCTCGGCCGACCCGGCGGCGGCCGGCACGGCGGCCCGGACCGCGTCGGACTCGAGGACGGGATCCGTCTCGCGGACCAGCCGTTGGAGGGTCCAGTCGCCGCCCTTCTCGACGCTCGACGGGATGCCCGGGAGTGGCGTCAACGAACCGAAGGCCCCGCCGCCACCGGCGAACTGGAAGGCCGTCACGTAGTGCTCGGCTCCGTCGTGGTACGCGGCCAGCGTCGTCGTGCGGAGAAGGTTCACGGCGCCATTCGGCCCGATCAGGCCGCCGCAGGCGAGGGCGGGCGCCGCCGTCACGGCGACGATGACGAGGGCGGCTCCGAGCGCGGCGCCGAAACGGCTGATCGAACGGTCCATCGTCGATCTCCCCTTGATCGCCGGCCCGCCTGGACCGGTCCTGTTGGGGCCCAAGACTCCGGAGGGCCCGTCGGTGTTCCCTCGCCTCGTGCGGTCCGGGTCGCGACTAGCCCCATCGCGGGATACCCGGTCGGCCGCCGCGCGGGCGATGATGCGCGAATGCACCACCGACTTCGTGCGCCGCTCCTGGGCGCGGCCGCCGCCGTCCTGCTCGTCACCGCGATCGCGCCGGTCTCGGCCTCCGCCGCCGACTTCCCCGCGTACGACTCGGGCTACCACACCTATGCCGAGATGGTCGCCGACATCCAGGCGACCCAGGCCGCTCACCCCGACATCGTCGCCCTCAGCTCGATCGGCAAGAGCTACCAGGGGCGCGACCTGTGGGTCGCCAAGGTGTCCGACAACGTCACCGTGGACGAGCCCGAGCCCGAGGTCATGTTCGACGGGCTCCATCACGCTCGCGAGCACCTGTCGCTCGAGCAGACGCTGGCCATCCTGCACTGGCTGACCGATGGCTACGGCACCGACCAGCGGATCACCGACATCGTCAACACACGCGAGGTCTGGATCGTCTTCGCGGTCAACCCCGACGGCGCCGAGTACGACCTGACCGGCACGCCCTACCGCGCCTGGCGCAAGAACCGTCAGCCGAATGCCGGCTCGACCTCGATCGGGACCGACATCAACCGCAACTACGGCTACCACTGGGCCTGCTGCGGTGGCTCATCGAGCACGAAGTCCGCGACCACGTATCACGGCTCGAGCGCGTTCTCGACGCCGGAGGCGCGGGCCATCCGCGACTTCATGGCCAGCCGTCGGATCGGCGGCCGCCAGCAGATCAAGACGGCCATCACGTTCCATACCGCCGGCGAGCAGATCCTGTGGCCGTATGGCTACACCAAGACCGACGTTCCGGGCGACATGACCACCGCCGATCATGCCGCGCTGGTGGCGCTCGGCAAGAAGATGGCCGCCAGCAACGGCTACACGCCGATGCAGTCGAGCAGCCTGTACGTCACCGACGGCGACGAGATCGACTGGGCGTACGGCAAGGAACACATCTTCATGTACACCTTCGAGATGTACCCGAGCCACGCCCAGGTCAGCTCGACCAAACGGTTCTACCCGCCCGACGAGGTCATCGCCGCCCAGACCGACCGCAATCGCAACGCCATCCTCATGCTCATCGAAGCGGCGGGCTGCCCGTATGCGCTGACCGGCCTGGCGGCGGCGAACTGCGGGCCGCTGTACGACGACCTCGAGACGTATGGCGGCTGGCAGACGAACCCGCTCGGCACGGACACGGCCACGGCCGGCGCCTGGCAGCGCGGGAATCCGGCCGCGACGGCTCGCCAGAAGGGCACGACCACGTCCGGCTCGGAGGCCCTGGTGACCGGGACGAAGGCCGGCAGCAGCGTCGGCGCGTACGACGTCGATGGCGGCGTCACGACCGTCCGGTCCGCGCCGATCACGCTCCCGGCCAGCGTCGGGCCGCTGACCTTCCGCTACTACCTCGCCCACAGCTCGAATGCCACGTCGCTGGACTACTTCCGGGCCTACGTCGAGCGCGCGGACGGCTCCCGGACGCTCGTCCTGCAGGAGCTCGGGGCGGCGAACACGGACCTCCCGAGCTGGGCATCGGCCTCGATCCCGATGACTCCGTGGGCCGGCGAGACCGTGCGGATCGTCTTCGCGGCGGCCGATCGCGGTCGCGCGAGCACCGTCGAGGCCGCTGTCGACGACGTTCGGATCAGGCGCCCCTGATCGGGAGCCGGAACCGGACCGTCGTGCCGGCTCCGGGCCGCGACTCCGCCTCGATGTCGCCGTCGTGGGCCACCACCAGCTGACGCGCGATCGCCAGCCCGAGACCCGACCCGCGTGACGCGTCGCCCTTGACGAATCGGTCGAAGACGTGCGGCAGCAGCTCGGGATCGATGCCCTCGCCCGTGTCGCGGACCTCGAGGCGGATCCAGTCGCCCGGATCGACCCCGCCGACGACCGTCACCCGGCCACCGGCCGGGGTGTGGCCGAGGGCGTTGGCGACGAGATTCGACAGGACTTCGCGGATGCGCACCGGGTCGATCTCGGTGATGGGCAGGTCGCCGTCGATCGACACACCGAGCGTCACCCCCGCGGCGGCTGCAGCCGGTTCGAACGAGCGGACGACCTCGGCGACGAGCAGGTCGGGGTCGGTCGGCTCGGGATGGAGGGTCAGCGTGCCCGCCTCGGACAGGGCGAGCGTGCGCAGGTCGTCGATCAGCCGGCCGAGGACCCGCGTCTCCTCGAGGATCAGGCCGATGTGCTCGGGATCGGCCGGGTAGACGCCGTCCGTGATGGCCTCGAGATTGCCCTGGACGACCGTGAGCGGCGTCCGCAGCTCGTGGCTGATCTCGGCGAGCAGGGTGCGCCGCTGGCGCTCGTCGGTCTCGAGCCGTTCGGCCATCGTGTCGAAGCCGATGTTGAGCTCGTCGACGAGGTGCGTCCGACCGGCCGGCCGGCTGGATGTCTGGACCCGGACCGAGTAGTCGCCGGCTTCGACCCGTCGGGTCGCGTCCACCAGGCGATCGAGCGCGCGCCCGGTGACCAGCAGGGTCCGGCCCATCCAGCCGAGGACGACGACCACGAACGCCAGCGCGATGAAGCCCGGGATCGGGCCGAGGCTCGCGAGGATCAGCGCGCTGGTCGCCACGACCGACCCGGCGATGACGAGGAACAGCAGCCCGAACAGGCAGCCGAAGCCGCGACCACGCATCCACGGCGGTCCGCCCCGGGGACCGGCGCCCTCGGCCATCCGGCGACGGCGCCACGACTCGCGAGCGGCCCGCCAGTCGCGCTCGCCCCACCCGCTCGGGTCGTCGCCGTGCGTCATTCGCCGGCCCGTTCGTCGGCGAAGCGGTAGCCGACCCCGTAGACGGTCAGGATGTAGCGCGGCCGGCGTGGGTCGGGCTCGACCTTGCGCCGCAGGTTCTTGATGTGCGAGTCGATCGCCCGCTCGTAGGTGTCGAAGGCGATGCCGTGGAGCGCGTCGAGGAGCTGCGCCCGAGTGAAGATCCGGCCGGGCCGGGCGGCCATGGTGGCGAGCAGGCCGAACTCGGTCGGCGTGAGGTCAACGACCGTGCCGGCCACCTCGGCCCGCATCCGGGGCAGGTCGATGACCACGTCGCCGGCCCGGATGGTCTCGGCCGCCTCGGGCGGACGGTCGGCCCGCCGCAGGACGGCGCGGACGCGGGCAACCAGCTCGCGCGGGCTGAACGGCTTGGTCAGGTAGTCGTCGGCGCCGAGCTCGAGGCCGAGCAGCTTGTCGAACTCGTCGTCCCGGGCGGTGAGCATGACGATCGGGATCGTCGAGTCGCGGCGCAGCTCGCGCGTGACGTCGAGGCCGTCGAGGCCGGGCAGCCCGAGGTCGAGGACGACCAGGTCGGGCCGGCGCTGGCGCACCGTCGCGAGGGCAGCCGGGCCGTCGCCCGCGGTCAGGACGCTGAACCCGGCGTGCTCGAGGTAGTCGCGGGCGAGGGTCACGATCTTCGGCTCGTCGTCCACGACCAGGATGGTCTTCATGGGTCGTCCATCGTAGATGCGGAGGCGCCCCCGGACATCCTGTCCAGGGGCGCCTCGGAGTGGGGGAGGGTCGGCGGGTCAGGCGGCCGGGGCCGGGCCGACCGGATCGGTCGGTGCCGGGGCCGGAGCAGGCGCGGCCGACGGGTCGTGCGCGTGGCGGTGCCAGTCGTCGAAGGTCTCATGCGCCCGGGCCTCCCACGGCGACCGATCGGGGCCGCTGCCCTTGTCCGGCCCGTGGCCGTCGCCGTAGCCGTGGCCGCCGGGTCCGCCCCAGCCGCCCCGTCCCCAGCCGCCGTGGCGACCGGGCCCGCCGCGCCAGACGATCGCCCGGATGAGGGCGAAGACGACGAACAGGAAGAACAGGGTCGCGAAGAACCCGAAGATCCCGAACCCGGGATGCCAGCCGAAGCCGTAGCCATAGGCGGGCACGACGACGGGGGTGACGACGGTGGCGCCGCCGGCTGCGGCGGTCGTGACGGCGGTGGACAGGCCGGCCTGGTAGGCCGTGGTGGCGATGACTCCGCCGCCGATCGCGAGGACGGCGACGAGCAGGATCGCGGCGATGACTCTGGGCATGACTGTGCGGGACTCCTTGTCCTGTGGTCGGGATCCACGCGGATCCCTGATGACCGTGATGCTGACCGCCGGATGTGGAGCGCCGATGGAGACGGGGTGGCGGTCCTGGGATGGGTATTGACACTGGAACGTCACACTGGCAATATAATCTCATGCCAGATGACGAGCGCTACTCCCTGACCGAGCTTGCGGACCTTGCCGGGGTCACCCCGCGCACGGTCCGCTACTACCTCGCGCAAGGGCTCCTGCCGTCGGTCGGCCAGTCCGGCCCCGGCAGCAAGTACGGCACGTCCCATCTCCTCCGACTCCGGCTCATCCGCCGGCTCCAGGTCGAGCACCTGCCACTCGCCGAGATCCGGCGCCGGCTCGAAGGCCTGTCGGACATGGACATCGAGACGCTGTCCACGGCGGACGCACCCCCGCCGCCGACCGATTCGGCGCTGGACTACGTGCGGACCGTCCTCGCGGGACCCACCAGGCCGACGCCTGCGCCCGCCCCGACCCCGGCCTCGGCCCCGTCGTCACGCGGGCTGCCGGTCGCGCCGGCGATGGCTCAGCCCCTCATGCGCCGCATGGACCTGTCCGAGACCGTGCCCCGCTACCCAAGCGAGGTGCCCGCCCCACCGCCGGTGTCGCCGGGAGTCATGCCGAGCGCCATCGACCGCTCGCAATGGGAGCGGATCGCCCTCGCCCCCGATGTCGAACTCCACATCCGTCGTCCGCTCACGCGGACCCAGCAGAAAGGGGTCGATCGTCTCGTGACGATCGCCCGTGAGCTCCTCGAGGAGGACCGATCATGACCACCCGAACCCACCCCGCCCTGGACGTCCGCCAGGACCGACGGCTCATCCGCCCCAACGCCCACAGCAAACGATTCCTGCTCGTTCGAGTCGAGGCGCCGCGTGCCACGGCCGAGCGCGTCCGCCCACCCGTCAACCTCGCCATCGTGCTCGACCGGTCGGGATCCATGTCCGGACCGAAGCTGCAGGTCGCCAAGACCGCCGTCGAGGAGGCGATCGGGCGCCTCCAGCCCGATGACCGGTTCAGCGTCGTCGTCTACGACGATGTCGTCGACATCGTCTGCGGAACGACCCTCGCGTCGCCCGAGGCGCGGCGCGGTGCCATCGAGCGGCTGCGGACGTCGAAGCGCGCGGCAGCACGAACCTCGCCGAAGGCTGGCTGCGCGGCTGCGAACAGGTCGCGGCGCACCTGGCCGAGTCGGGCGTCAACCGGTGCCTGCTGCTGACCGACGGCCTCGCCAACGTCGGCATCACGGCTCCCGACGAGCTCGCGGGTCACGCCCGGGAGCTCCGGGCGCGCGGCGTGTCGACCTCGACCTTCGGCGTCGGCAACGACTTCGACGAGCGACTCCTGCAGGAGCTCGCCGATGCCGGCGGCGGCCATTTCTACTACATCGCGGACGCCCCGCAGATCCGCGATGCGATCACGTCCGAGGTCGGCGAAACGCTCGAGACCGTGGCCCGCGACGTCGCGCTCGAGATCACCGCCCGGGACGACGTCCGCATCGACGCCATCAGCCCGTATCGCCTCACGGTGACCGGCAACCGGACGTTCGTGTCACTGGGTGACCTCGTGTCTGAGCAGATCGTCGAGATCGTCCTGCGACTGTCCTTCCCGTACGGCGACGTCGGTCGCGAGACGGGCGCCATCGTCGCCCTGACCGACCGTGACGGTGTCTTCGAACGAGCCACCGGCCACCCGGAGCCCGTCCGCCTGACCTGGTCCTACGCAGACGACCGGGCCAACGACGTCCAGGCGCGCGATCGCGATGTCGACCGGGCCGTCGCCCGGCTGTTCGCCGCGCGAGCGCGGCAGGAGGCACTCGGCCGGAACCGGGAGGGCGACTTCGCCGGGGCGCGCCACGTCCTCGACGCCACGCGGGCACGCATCCTCGGCTACGCCGGCGACGACCCCGAGATCCGGGCAGTCGTCGAGACCCTCGCCGAGGAGGAGATCGTCTACGCCGCCCCGATGGCCGAGCCGGCCCGCAAGCAGGCGCACTTCGCGAGTGCCAACGCGCTGCGCAGCCGCGACGTGCTGGGTCGCTCGGTGAAGCGCGCCTAGCGTCCGATGGCTGGAATCGCCCTCGTGGGGGTTGATTCGGAGCGTATAGTCCCCATCGAGTGACGTCCGACCACGTCTGCCTGTGCCCGGCAGCGGACGTCGACAGGGTTGGAGGCGTACATGTCTCTCGAAGGGATCATCATCGGACTGCTGGCGATCGGCATCGGCCTCGCCTGGGCGTTCTACGGCCTGAAGCTGTTCACGATCCTGCTGCCGCTCTGGGCATTCTTCTTCGGACTCCTTGCCGGCGCCCAGTGGGGTGCCGACGTCTTCGGCCAGGGATTCTTCGCGACCGTGCTGTCGTGGGGCATCGGCCTCATCTTCGGCATCGTCCTCGCGGCGATCTCGTTCTTCTGGTACTACGCCGCGATCGTCATCCTCGGTGGGGCCGTCGGCTACGCCCTGGGCGTCGGCTTCTTCGACTTCTTCAACATCAGCACCGGCCCGATCATCGTGATCATCGGCCTGATCGTCGGTGCGATCTTCGCCATCGGCACATTCGTGCTGGGCGTCCCGATCCTGCTGGTGATGGCCTTCTCGGCGTTCAGCGGTGCGGCCGCTGTCGTCAACGGCATCCTGATCTTCCTCGGCCAGATCAAGCTCGAAGCGCTCAACGAGGGCATCTTCGGATCGCTGCTGGCCAACGGGATCCTCGGTATCGGCCTGTTCCTGGTGCTCGGTGTCGTGGCCTTGATGTGGCAGATACGTGACGTCGGGACATCGATCCAGTCGGTGGACCGGAGCTCGTACCGCTACTAGGTCAGCCATGCAGCCGCGGTCGCTCGTCGCCGCCATCGATCAGGGGACGACGAGCAGCCGCTGCATCCTGTTCGACAAGGCCGGGCGACCGGTCGCCAGCCACCAGCTGGAGCACGCCCAGATCACGCCGCGACCCGGCTGGGTCGAGCACGACGCGGACGAGATCCTCGAGCGCGTGCGGACATGCGTTCGGGTTTCGCTGCGTGACAGCGGCGCCGACGCAAACGCGCTCGCGGCGATCGGCATCAGCGACCAGCGCGAGACGACGGTCGTCTGGGATCGCCGGACCGGTCGCCCGGTCCACCACGCGATCGTCTGGCAGGACACCCGGACGGCCGAAGCGGGCGCCCGTCTGGCTGCCGCGGACCCGGCCGGGGCGGACCGGTTCCGGGGACTGACCGGACTGCCCATCTCGACCTACTCCTCGGCGCTCAAGCTGGCCTGGATCCTCGACGAGGGCGGCCCCGAGCGGCGAGCGGCTGCCGCGGCGGGCGACCTCCTGTTCGGGACCATCGATTCCTGGCTCATCTGGCACTTGACCGGCGGCCGCTCCGGCGGCGTCCACGTCACCGACGTCACGAACGCCTCGCGGACCATGCTCATGGGCCTTGAGTCGCTCGCCTGGGAGCCGTCGCTGCTCGACGCAGTCGGCGTGCCGGCGGCGATGCTCCCCGACATCCGGTCCTCATCCGAGGTCTATGGCCTCGGGGTGGGGGACCTGGCCGGCGTCCCCATCTCGGGCGATCTCGGCGACCAGCAGGCGGCCCTGTTCGGCCAGACCTGCTTCGAAGCCGGCCAGATCAAGTGCACCTACGGGACGGGCTGCTTCATGCTCATGCATACCGGCGAGCGGCCGGTCCACTCGGCGCATGGACTGATCACCACAGTCGCCGCCCGACTCGGCGATGGGCCGGCGACGTACGCGCTCGAGGGGTCGGTGGCGGTCGCCGGCTCGCTCATCCAGTGGCTGCGCGACAACCTCGGCATCATCGGCGATGCCTCGGAGGTCGAGAAGCTCGCCCGGACGGTGCCGGATTCGGGTGATGTGGTCTTCGTGCCCGCTTTCTCCGGGCTGTTCGCGCCGCACTGGCGGAGCGACGCCCGGGGGGTCATCGCCGGGCTGACGCGGTACGCGTCTCGGGCCCACATCGCCCGCGCCGCCCTCGAATCGACCGCCTACCAGGTCTACGACCTCGGTGACGCGATGGTCGCCGACCTCGGTCGCGAGCTGCCCGCCGAGCTCCGGGTCGACGGCGGGATGACCCGCAACGAGCTGCTCATGCAGTTCCAGGCGGACATCCTGGGCCGGCCGGTCGTCGCGCCACCGATCGCCGAGACGAGCGCGCTCGGCGCGGCCTATGCCGCAGGGCTGGCGGTCGGCTTCTGGTCGGGGCTCGACGAGCTGCGCTCGATGGATCGGGCGGCCCGTCGCTGGGAGCCCGCGATGGACGATGCGACCCGCGCGGCCGGGATCGCCCGCTGGCACAAGGGCGTCGAGCGGACGCTCGGCTGGGTCGACGCGGAGTAGCGTCGCACGCCGCCCGACCAGGCGTCGGTTCGGACACGCGGGCCGGACCGGTCTGGTTCAGGGGCTCCAGGCGGCGGCGACGCCGTCAGCGACCCGGATGGTGTCGGAACCGTCGGCGGGGATGACCTCGATCCCGGTCGTCCCGTCCGCAGCGACCACCGGCAGCGCGATCGAGCGGCTGTCGGGTGACCAGAGGCGGTGACTCAGGGCGTACTGGTCGAAGTAGGGGAGCTGCTGGGCGGCGAAGAGATCGGCCAGCTGGATGCCTCGCTTGGCACGGATCGCCCCGCTGGCGGCATCCACGAAGACGAGACGGATGGCGACGCCGGGAGGCTGTGCCGCCAAGGGCGCCCGAGCGAGCGTCGCCGTGCCGGCGCCCGTCACGGCGGCGACGGTGCCATCAGAGGGCTGTCCGACCTGGAGCGCCGCGAGCGTTCGTCCGTCGGGCGACCAGAAGAAGGCGACGACGGGTCCGGCGAGCACGACGCGAACGGCGCCGGTCGTCGCCGACAGGAGGCGAAGCGGCCCGACCGGCAGGCTCACCTCGCGACCGGGCGCGTCCGGCGCGATGAACGCCAGGTCGGTCGTCGTCGGGCTGAAGTCGATCGCGGCGGCGCCATCGACGTCGACCGCGTGGCGCCTGGATCCGTCGCGCGCCGCCACGACGACCTGGTCGGCCGTCGTCCCGCCGGTCTCGACGTAGCCGCGGAACGCGCCATCGGCCGTCACGGCCGGCGTCCGGAAGCCACCGGAGGCGGCGACACCCGGTTCGACCGGAACGCCGTCGAGTCCGATCTCGCCCACGAACGCGTCGGCGGCGTCGCCGCCACTATGGACGAGCAGCCCGCCCGCTCCCGTCCATGCCCAGTACATCGGCGCGCCCTGGCGAACGAGCGTGGCCGGGGCGGTCGCGTCGGCCGGCGCCACGCGCAGGGCGATCCCGCCATCCGGCTCGGTCGTCAGGAAGGTCAGCCGGGTCCCGTCGGGCGACCAGTACAGGTAGAACGGCGGGTGGTCGCCGCTGTCGTAGACGGCGATGGGCGCATCGGGCGCGGAGCCGTCCGGACCGACCTGGAAGACGTGGACCACGCCGGTCCCGGCGTCATCGCCGATGACCGCGACCCGATCACCCTCGGGCGACCAGGCCGGGAACGAGTAGCTGACCCCGGCGATGCCGAGTGGGACGGAGGCGTGACCGGCCACATCGGAGGTCGTCAGCCGGCCGGCCGCATCGATGATGGCCAGCCGCGACGTCGGCGTGCCGAGCGATCGGGTGGAAGCTGCGGCCTCGGGCAGCGTCGGGCCGGGCCGATCCGGTGACGCTGGTACGGGCGTGATGAACCCGCGGCCGGACACGAACGCGAGGAACACCATCGACACGATGAGCAGGACCAGGATGGCGACCGTCGCGGCGCGTCGAGCGCGCCCCGGCGGCTGCGGGACGAGCGGTCCCGGATCGTCGAAGGGTGCCGGATCGGTCATGTCGAGGCCACCATACGGGACTCCGGCTTCGCACGACGTTGACGGGCCGTTGTAGCATCGCGTCGCGCCGCGCACCTTCGTCGCGGCCCAAGGAGGGCGACAGCCACTGTGGCGACACGCAAGCGGAAGACCGTCTATCCCCCGGCCAGGACCGACACGAAGCCGACCCAGCGACCGGGGGCAGGCCCGGAGCCGTACGTCCGCCCCACGGTGGCGACGATCGACCTCAACGCCGGCAGCGGCCGGGCGGGATTGTCGGTCGGGGATCGAGTCCGTATCTCCGGGAGCGGCCTGTACGCGGGGGAAGCCGCGGTGATCGAGAAGCTGACCTCCGGGGTGATCCCGGCGGCGCTGGTGCGGACGGAAGCCGGTCGCACCCGCCAGGTCCGCACGATCGACCTGGAGCCGATCGCCCGCGAGGGGTGACGCCGACCCCGTTCGCCATCATCGGCGGCGGCTGGCGGGCCGCCTTCTTCCTGCGCGTCGCGGCCGCGCTGCCGGAGCGTTTCCGGGTCACCGGCGTCCTGACCCGCGATCCGGCCCGGCGGGCCGCCCTCGCGACGGGATCCGGTGTCCAGACGCCCGCATCGCTGTCGGAGCTGCTGCGCGGCGCGCCATCGTTCGTGGTCGTCGCCACGCCCTGGCCGGCGACGCCGTCGTTCCTGCGCGAGCTCACCGACCTGGGCATGCCCGCCCTCGCGGAGACGCCGCCGGCGCCCGATCTCGACGGCCTTCGGGCGCTCGCGCCGCTGGCCGTCAGCGGTCGGATCCAGGTCGCCGAGCAGTATCGCTACCAGCCGCTCCACGCCGCTCGCCTGGCCGTGGTGCGTTCGGGCCGGCTCGGACGGGTGTCCCAGGCGCGGGTCTCGGCGGCGCACGGCTACCACGGCGTGGATCTGCTGCGCCGCCTGCTCGATCTCGACGGCGAGCCACTGACGATCACCGCCCACCGCTTCGTGTCGCCGATCGTCGCAGGCCCGGACCGGAACGGGCCGCCGGACCAGGAGCGGTTGGTCGAGTCCGAGCAGGTCGTCGCGTTCCTCGACGCCGGTGACCGACTCGGCGTCTACGACTTCACGCCCGACCAGTACTTCTCGTGGATCAGGGCCAGTCGTGTCCTCATCCGCGGGGAGAGAGGCGAGATCGCGGACCGGAGTGTCCGGACCCTGCTCGACCACCGCACGCCCATCGTCGCCGATCTCGTGCGCCACGATTCCGGGCAGGAGGGGAACCTCGAGGGCCTCCATCACACGGGGTACACGCTCGGCGACGAATGGGTCTATCGGAATCCGTTCGCGCCGGCGCGCCTGGCCGACGACGAGATCGCCGTCGCGACCTGCCTGGCCGGGATGGCCGACTGGCTCGAGGGCGGACGGGAGGTCTGCTCGCTCGCGGACGCGGCGCAGGACCACTATCTCGGGCTGTGCATCGATCAGGCCGCGACGACGGGCCGGCCGCTCACCACCGCCGGTCACGTCTGGGGTTGACCCGACCGCTGCAGGTCAGGGGCCCGATAGTACTTATGTCATATGGCCGATCGGGACGATTGCGCCCAACTTTGGCGTAGACGAGACCAGTCCGCTGGACTGGCCGGACGGGGCCCGGATGTCGTCGTCGGAGGGATCACGGTGGGTGCCACCACGGGACGGTCGAGCGGATTGGTCCGCGCTTCTTCCCGGGCGACCGCCACGTGACGACGAGAACTGCGCCGTGTCGGCCTTCCCGGGGCCGTGGGCGTTCGCGATCTCCAGGAGTGCCCCCTGATGGATCCGAGTCTGCCGTCGGATGACGGCTGGGACCGCCGGTCGGTCCCGATGTTCCCTGGCGTGGGCGTGCCGCAGCCACGCTCGCAGCGCTCGAGAGTGGCTCTGTACGCATACACGGGCGCCACCATCGTGGTCGGCCTGGCGGCCCTTGCCTGGGCCTCGCTGACCTTCGCCATCTGGCCGACCATCTCGCTGACCCATGCCGGCGGACCCGAGGGGATCCTGCTCGGCCTGGTGTTCTGGATCCTCCTCGGACTGCTCGGCGGGACTCGGGTGGAGCAGCTCCACGGCTACGGCGTCCTGACCTTCCACCTGCCCTTCATCATCGCCGCGACCGCCCTGGGCGGGCCCGTCGCGGGTGGCTGGGTGGCCATGGTCTCGACCCTCGAGGCGCGCGAGCTGCGCGAGGTGCCGTGGTACGGAACGCTCGCCAATCACTCGGCCATGGCGTTGTCGGCGGTCCTGGCAGGGGTCGTATACGGGGCCGTCCGCAGCGGACCCCTGGGTGCGGTCACCGACCAGCCCCAGGCGGTCCAGCTCGTGGCGATCGTGCTGGCGACATTCGTGCTGTCCGGCCTGTCGGCGGCGCTGGCGACCGGCACGGCGATCCTGCGCGATGGCCTGACGGTGCGCGAGGCCGCCCGGCTGATGGACACCTCCTATCGGACGACGTCGGCCAGCGAGGTCGTCCTCGGTTGGATCCTGACCCTCGCTTACAGCACCATCGGCTGGTGGGCAGCGCTCGTCAGTGCCTCGCTCGTGCTGGTCATCTGGCAGGCGCACGACGCCCGCGAGATCGCGCGGCATGACCCGATGACCGGTCTGCTCAGCCGTTCGGGCTTCGATGCGCGCCTGAAGGAGGTGCTCGACCACATCCGTCGCAGCGGGGGCCGAACCGCCCTGGTGGCGATCGACCTCGATGGGTTCAAGGCGGTCAACGACACGTACGGTCACGGGGCGGGCGATGAGGTCATCCGTGAGACCGGCGCCCGCCTGCACCGGTCGATCAGGCTGACCGACGCGGCGGTGCGACGAGGCGGCGACGAGTTCGGCGTCCTCCTCGCCGGCATCTCCGATGACGTCGCCGCGGAGACGCTTACCAAGCGCATCCTGGCCGACCTGTGCCAGCCCATCGAGACCGATCAGGGGATGATCCGGGTCGGGGCCTCGATCGGCGTCGTCATCGTCGATCAGGCGACCCGGGTGACGTCGATCGAGCGGCTCCACGCGATGGCCGATCACGAGATGTACCTCGCCAAGCAGTCCGGCGGCGGGATCCGGATCCGCCGGCCCGGCGATCCGACACCGGTCATGCCGATGCCGCACGGCTGAACCGCGCGATATCCTCCGGGCATGCCGATCCACACGGTCGACGTCCCGGGATCTCGCCTGCATGTCGTGGAGGACGGCGCCGGGCCGCCGATCGTCCTGCTCCATGCGGGCGTGGCGGACATGCGCGCCTGGGACGGGATGGTCGGACCGCTCGCAGCCGCGGGGTACCGGGTGATCCGCTACGACCAGCGCGGTTACGGGCGGTCGGCGACCGATGACGTCGAGTTCTCGCATCGGGCAGACCTCCTGGCGGTCATGGACGCGCTCGATGTCGGTCGGGCCGTGCTGGTCGGCAACTCGCGCGGCGGGATGATCTCCTACGACACCGCCATCGAATTCCCGGATCGCGTGGTCGCGGTCGTCGGCGTCGCGGCCGGGTTGGGCGGCTACGACGGAGGCTCGACCCCGGCCGAGACGGTGATCGAGGAGGCCTACGCGCAGGTCGATTCGGCCGATCCGTTCGATGCCGTGGCGCTGACGGAATTCGAGGTCGGAGTCTGGGGCGACGGCCCCGGCCAGCCGGTCGGTCGCCTCGCCGCCGACGCTCGGGCGCTTCTCTCCGAGATGGGCCTGCCGCTCAACCAGCCGGACCACGTCCGCGGCCGCGAGGTCCGCCTCGATCCGCCGGCGATCGACCGACTCGCCGAGCTCCGCTGCCCGGTCCTGGCCGTCGCCGGCGCGCTCGACTTCAGCGGCGTCGTCAATGCCGCCCGGATGCTCGAGGCGGATGCGCCCGACGCGAAGGCCGTCGTCTGGGACGACGTGGCGCACATGATCGGCATGGAGCAGCCGGATCGCCTGGCCGCCGAGATCGTCGCGTTCCTGGCGCCGCTCGGTCCCTGGTCCTGATCGCGGAGATCCGTCAGGACGGTTCGCCAGCGGCCTCATGGGCGCGCATGGCGTGACACAGCAGCCGGTCGAGCAGGTCGGTCAGGGTCTCGACCGACGCCCCTGACGCCACCGGCGCACCCTCGTGGACGTCTCCGGTCGAGCCCGCGTCGGCGATCGCCTGGAGGCACCGGCCGCGCAGCGACAGCAGACCCTCGACCGTCTCCCGAAGGCCGACGCCGGACGTGGCCGCGAGGATCGCGCAGCGTGTCGTGGCCGTCTCGGCCTGGCTGAAGGCGAATTCCCGCTCGACCGCGGTCCGGCCGACCGTCGCCGAGACGAGCGCCGCGGCGATCTGCTGGACCTGCTGACGCGTCCGTCGGCGGGTCGGTGGATCGAGTTCGAGGAACCATGGCAGGTCGGCCTCGATCCGCGAACGCGCGGCATGCTGCGTGCCCGGCGGCGAGGCTGCGTCATCCGGGAGCAGGGCGTCGACGGCAGCCCGGCTGAATCGACGGTGGCCGCCGGGCGTCGTGAACGTCCGGATCCGACCGGCGTCACTCCAGCGTCGGAGGGTCGCCGGCGACACGCCCATCAGGTTCGACGCCTCGTGGATGGTCATCCAGCCCGAACCCATCTGGGTCCGCGGAACAGTGCTCGTCACCGGCGGACCTCCTTCATGGCGTTGCCGACGGGGACGCGACGGTCGCCGGCGGCGATCCCGGAGCGCTGGGCGCGGCACCGGCCTGGAACGGGTCAGGCAGGACCTTCTCGGCATGGCACTGAGAGCAGTACGCGGGCTGATGGCAATACGCGCATGCCTGGTAGCCGACCTTCTTGATGACCTCGGCGTGGTTGTACATCATGTCGTCGTGCTTCACCTGGACCGCTGCGGTCTTGTGACAGCTCTCGCAATAGGTCCGCGTGTGGCAGGCGCCGCAGGTGGTCCCCCCTGGATCGAGCGCAGAGACGCTCGATTTGTGGTCGAACACCCAGAGCCGGTCATCGTGGCTCGTCGGTCGCTGGCCGATCAGCACGCCCGACTCGGTCGAGCCCCGATCTGCGGGAACGTGTGGCATGTCGCGCAGGCCGACGGGATCGCCTCCTTGGTGAGAACGCCGTTCTCGACCTTGTAGTGGGCGCCGTCGTGACAGCGGAAGCAACCCGGCGACGACTGGTGGCCGAGGTTGTTCGGGTAGGTCGTGCCGGTCACCCGCATCTCCGGGGTCGCGACGAGGCGGTAGATGCGCTGGAGCTCGTCGATGGCCGCGTTCACCTGCGCCGCTCTTGTACTGGGTGACCAGCGGGTAGCGCGTCGCGTAGAAGCCGCGCAGCGCCGGAGATCGCCCGGTCGGCATCCTCGACCGAGATGTAGTCGCCGGTCACCCGATCGACGCCCTCCCGCTTGACGAACGGCAGGTTCGCGTCGATCGTCCCGTTCGACAGCGAATCGTCGATCGCCTGGTCGGGTGTCGGGATCCCGTGACCCGCCCGGTTGTGACAGTCGATGCAGTCCATCCGGCGCTGCGTCCCGCTCGGCCTGGCAGCCGGTCGATGTCTGGCTGGACGTTGCCCGAGTCGGTCACCTGGTCAGAGGCGATGAACTCCTCCGGCGCCTCGCCTTCCTCCCCTTGATCGCGACGTAGTCGATCGTGCTGGGCGCGCGGGTCGGTCGCGATGTAGTCCACCTCGGAGTCGATGTGCCAGTGGAGGCCGCGGGCCTGGTTCGGGGTCCCGAAGCCGGCCGGTCGGAGGACCAGGGCGATGGTGTCCTTCGTGTTCGGCTCGTCCTCGTGGAACTTCTCCTGGATGACGAGCTTGACCGGGCCACCGTTGGCGACGAGTGCCTTCGGGTCGTGGCAGCGGATGCATGTCTTGCTGGTCGGTGGCAGGTCCGCGTGGTCGGGGGCCGGGATCGGGGTCGGGAAGGACCCGGTCAGCACGCCGATGAGCTGGCGTGTGCCGTTGATCTTCGCCTTGATCCAGCCGATCGCGCCTGGTTCGACGTGGCATTCCGCGCACGGGACCTCGCGATGCGCCGACATCTCGTAGGCCTTGAGCTCCGGGTCCATCGTGTGGCAGCGGCCGCAGAAGTCGGCCGTCTCGGTCCAGGTCATCGCGACCACGCCGCCGGCCGCGATCGCCATCCCGAAGCCGGCGACGAGGACGAGGACCACGAATCGACCGCGCTTCGTGCGCAGGGTCGGGTGTGGGATTCGGCGAAGCGGCCGGACGATCCGGGCCAGCCGTCCGCGAGCGCCGGGCGACTGCTTGGCCTCCGTGGTCGCGCTCGCAGCGTCGGCGGCGACGTCCGGCTCGCGCTCGGCCTCAGGTTCGGCCTCGGGGTCGGACCCGGGTTGGGCGGCGAACGGCTCGCCCTCGGTCACTGGCGGATGCCCGCGATGGTCGCTTCCATCGCGGCCTGGTCGAGGCTGCCGATCTTCATCTCGCGCAGCACGCCCGGCGCTGTCGATGAAGAAGTGCGACGGGATGCCGAGGATGCCGTAGGCCGACGCGATGTCGGTGTTCGGGTCGGCGATCTTGTCGTAGCAGAGTGCGACCCGGTTCGCGTAATCGCTGCACCGCCGCGGCATCCTCGGAGATGAAGACGGCAAGGATCTTCAGGCCGCTCGCCTTCTCGCGCTCGTACACGGCGGCGATATCCGGGGCCTCGGCCCGGCATGGCTGGCACCAGCTCGCGCCGAACGTGAGCCAGACCGGCTGACCGCGGTAGTCGCTCAGCTTGACCTTCCGGCCGTCGATCGTCGTCGCACTGAAGTCGGGCGCCGGCTGGCCGACCACGGGCGCCTGGCCGCGCCGATCCGGTCAGGGTGACGTTGGTCACGTCGCCGGCCGACGCCGTGGGCTGGTTCACGATGAACACGACGGCCGCGATGATCGCCGCGGTGATCGCCATGACCGCGAGCGTCCTGATCCGGCTCGCCCGGGTCGCTGCCCGGCCGCTGCCTTCGATCGTTGCCGTCGTGTCCATCGTTCTCCTCCTGCGTCCCGGGCGTCGCGGGACGCGTGTTCGTTCCGTGTCTGGCTAGTTCCGGCTCAGCCCGCTGTAGCTGTGCAGGCCGCCGAAGAAGTAGTTGCCGAAGTAGGTGAACAGCACCGCGGCGAAGCCCACGATCAGGAGCAGCGCAGCGCGCTGACCCCGCCAGCCGCGGACGACCCTGGCGTGGAGGTACGAGCCGTAGATGAGCCATGTCACGAGCGACGCGGTCTCCTTCGGATCCCAGCTCCAGTAGGTGCCCCAGGCCTCGTTGGCCCACACGGCGCCGAGGACGATGGTCAGGGTCAGGAACGGGAAGCCGACCATCACCGCCTTGTACGAGATCTCATCGAGCAGCTCGCGGCTCGGCAGGCCGCGCCGCCCCTGGTCGGTGTTGATGAGGTACAGGACCGCGCTGGCGAACGCGACCGTGAACGTGCCGTAGGCGACGATCGCGACCGCGACGTGGACCGACAGCAGCAGGTTGTTCTGGAGGGCCGGGACGAGCGGATCGGTCGAGCCGGCGGTGATCGTGGCGGCGTAGAGCAGCATCAGCAGAGCGATCGGAAGGGCGATGAGCCCCAGCACGCGCTGGTGGTAGCGGTGTTCGAAGTAGAGATACATCCCGAGCGTGCCCCACGCGAACGCGACGGAGAACTCGTACATGTTCGCGAACGGGCCGTGACCGACCGCGATCGTCCGGAAGATGAGGGAGGCGGAGAGGAACGCGAAGGCGAGCCAGGTGATGAGCGTCCCGTACGTCCCGATATCGATGCCGGACGAACTGGGCGGCGCGTCCATCGTGATGGTCCCGCCACCGGCACCGGCACCTGCGAACGTCGTGCGCCGTCGAGCGACCAGGCTCGATGCGAGAGCAAGGGCGTAGCAGCCGAGGGCGAGGGCGATCGACAGGACCGCCGCCAGGAAGCTGTACTCGGACATCTTGAACATCGGTCTACTCATCCCTTCCGTGTGGTGCAGCCTGTCCTGCGACGGCCTGCTCGATCTCTGTGCTGAGGCGCCCGAATTCAGCCTGGAAGCCGACGTCGTGCCGGACGACCGCGCCGACCCAGACGTCGGTGTCGCCGTCGGGTCGTCGCCGGATGAGCGCCCATGCCCGGCGACAGGGGAAGAAGAAGACGAGGGCGATGCCACCGACCAGGAGGATCGCCCCGAGCCAGACGAAGACCGCGCCCGGGTCCCGGGCGACGATCAGCCCCGTGAACTGCCGTTCGCGGACGAACGTCACCTTGAGCCCGGCCATGTCGACCGGCTGGCCCTGGCTGACGACCTCGGTCGCGACCGGCACGTTCTCCGATCCGGTCTTGTACAGCTCGACCTGCATCTGGCCGGCCTTGATGGTCGGGTCGACCGCGCCCGAGACGGCGCCCAGGACGTACATCGTCATCCCGGCGTCGGGCAGGGCGATCATCCCGACCGTCCGCGCCCCGTCGTTCGACGTCCACTGGAGCGGGACGCCCTCCTCGACGAGGACCTTGCCGGAGCCATCGACGACCTTCATCGCCGCGGCGGCCCCGAAGTAGGACTGATAGAGGGTGATCCCCGCCACCCGCATCGGCTGGTTGACCCGGACGGTCGCCGCCCCGACCTGCTGACCGTCCTGGTAGACGACGAGGTCGCTGGCGTAGTCGCTGGGGCTGCCGTTCGCGTAGTAGGAGTCGCTGAAGTTGCGCGCTTCGACCGTCAGCCCGGTGCCGCGGCCGATGTCGGCGGTCGAGCCGACGGCGACCGCCAGCCCGTCGTCACGGAAGCCGAAGGCGGTCCCGACGAGGGCGCCGAGCAGGATGACGACGAGACTCAGGTGGGCGATGACCGTGCCGAATGGGCCCCAGCGGTTGTGGTCGGCATAGACGTGGACGAGGTCGCCCTCGTCATGGACGATGGTCCGGAAGTGTCGTCGCGCGAACGCCGCCTGGATGTCGGCCGCGGCGGCGGTGGGCTCGATCCGGCCGGTCGCCCGCATGCTCAGCGGCGCGTGGTCGAAGAACGGCTCGCTCATGTCCGTCCGCGGATGGACGGTCAGCTTCCAGAGATGCGGCGCCCGGTTGGCCGAACAGGCCAGGACGCTGGTCATCAGCAGGACGGTGATCCCGCGGAACCAGACCGAGTTGAAGATGTTGAACAGGCCAAGGGTGTCGAAGATGCCCGTCCAGCCACCGTACTTCGGCCGAAGCGTCTCGACCCAGGCGGCGTAGGCCTTCGGGTCGGAGCCCAGGCCCGACGGCGCCTGCACCAGCATCGTGCCGATGAGGCCGAGCACCGCCAACGCGAGGATGAGCGCGAGGCCCGTCCGCATCGAGATGAAGAAGTGCCACAGCCGTTCGCCGAGGTCCCCCGGTGAGACGGCCAGTCCGCCATCGAGGTCGTTGGCGGGGCCCGGATCGGCGCGGCCGATCGTCCGGACGGTCTCAGTCATCGTCGCATCTCCTCAGGAACCGAGTGGTGCGAACAGGCCCGACAGCCGGCCGAACGTGTTCGTGATCATCAGGAAGCCGACTCCCGCGAGCATCACGCCGGTCACCATCGAGACGGCCGCGTGGTGGTCGCGCAGCCAGCCGAGTCGGTGGCTGACCGCCGTGGCGCCGACCGCCACGAGGATGAACGGGATGGCCAGGCCGGCCGCGTAGGCGACCAGCAGGATCGTGCCCTCGAGCACGCTCGCGCTGACCGACGCGAGGCCGATGATCCCGCCGAGGATCGGCCCGATGCACGGTGTCCAGCCGGCGGCGAAGACGATGCCGAGCAGCGCCGACCGGCGGTAGCTCGGGCCGACCGGGGCAGCCTGGCCGAAGCCCATCGAGGCTCCGCCCATCGCGCCGACCGGCAAGTGGACCTCGCGGTAGAGCACGCCGACGTCGATGACGCCCGCGACGTGGAGGCCCATGAAGATGAGGATCGCGCCGCCGAGCTGGCGGAGGATCCCGACGTAGTCGCGGAAGACGTAGCCGATCAGCCCGATCGAGGCCCACAGGGTGATGAACACGACCGAGAAGCCGACGACGAAGGCCAGGGCCTGGCGGAACGCCGCCGGCGACGGGCCGCGCCAGCCTCGGTGTCCGTGCCGACCATGTAGCCGACGTAGGCCGGCACGAGCGGCAGGCAGCACGGCGAGGCGAACGAGACGATGCCCGCCACGAAGGCGATGGCGATCGCGACGCCGATGCCCGCGGTCATCGCGTCATCGCCCGCTTGCGGCCGGGGAGGGGGCCGCGCTGGCTGCCGGGGCGGAGCTCGGGGCCGGCGAGGGACCGCCACTGGCCCCGACGGATGCCGCGCTCGGCGCCGGTGAGGCGTCGAGGCTGGCGAGGTGCGTCGCGACGGTCTTGGCGACGTCGGAGTCCGGCGCGATGGTCATGACCTTGCCCCACTCGGCCCTGACGTTGGCGAGGTCCGGCGGGGTCAGGCTCAGGTACATGAACCCGAGGTCGTAGTGGGCTTCGAGGTTGTTCGGCTCGACGGCGAGGACGGCTCGCCACTGCTCCTCGGCACCGTCGGTCTTGCCGAGGTTGAACAGCGCCGCGCCGAGGGCGATCCGGGCGGTCACGTCCTTCGGGTCGACGGCGATGATCTTCTCGAGGAAGCCGCCGGCACTCTCGTAGTCGCCTGCGCCGTAGTAGATGTCGGCGAGCGACTGGAGCGAGGTCGGTGTCCTTCGGGTCGGCCGCGATCTTGGTCATGAGTGCCGCGACCTGGGCCGCGTCGACGCCTGGGCTGGCCGCGGCTTCGGGGGCGGGCGTTCCGTTGATCGCCGGGACGCCGGTCCCGCCGTTGAGGTTGAAGCCGGCGATGGCGATGGCGACGACACCGACGACCACGACCCCGAACACCGCGATCCGGCGGGCGAGCGGCCGTCGCGACTGGACGGGCGCGGCCGAGGTCGCGGACGGCCACCACGGCGGATCCGGTCCGTGGCCGGGCCTTCTTGCCTGGCGCCGTCGCGGTGGTCGGATCGGTCGTGAACTGCGCGATGAGCTCGTCGTCGTCCAGCGGATCGGGGAGGGCAGCGGGCTTGGACTTGGCGGCCCGTGGCGCGGTCGCGATGGGCGCGGGCGTCGGCGCGACAAGGGCGGAGCGGTCGATGGTCGGATCGGACAGGAGCGCGAACGCCTCGTCGATCGATCCGATCTGGACCCGGGCCCATGCCTGCAGGTCGGCCGGTGCGCCCTCGAGGTAGTCGACGAGCCCGTCATGGGCCGCCTCGACCTCTTGCGCGCTCGCCGTCGCGGGCAGGCCGAGCCGCGCGAGGAGTGTGCCTTCGACGCTGGTGGGGGTGGTCATCGTCGGATCCCGTCAGACCGGCGGCTGGGCTGTCAGCGTGCCGGGGGCGCCTGACCCGCCGAAGGTCTGGTCGATGACCTGTCTGATCTCGAAGCAGCGACTTGCCTTGGGCGTTGAGTTGCTTCGTCTTGAGCGTGATCTGGACGCAGATGTCGCAGAACGACGCGTGCTCCTCGAAGACCGGCTTGTCGCCCGGCTGGCCATGCTTGAAGTAGCAGTCGAGGTTGCTGCCGTGGCCCATCGCCTCGCAGCCGCAGTAGCACGGCATCCAGGCGACGATCTGCGGGTGGGAGATGGCGAAGGCGTAGGCCTCCTCGGTCGAGGCATTCGACTTGACGTAGGCGGGTCGGGCGGTCCAGGCCGTGCCGGCGCCGGCCATCGGCATGTCCTCGCTCATCGCCGTGTTCGTGGCTGCCGATGCCGAGACCGGGTTCGTGCCGTGGGCCCCGGAGCAGGCGGCGAAGGCCGGGCCGCTCACGAGGACCAGGGCGAACAGCGCGACGGAGGCGGCTCGGATGGGACGGAAGCCCCACGCGCGCCGGGGGGTCCTGGGACGGTCCATGTCGCTCTCCTTGGCCTGGCGGGCGATCGGCCCGCGCGGACGTCGTGTTCGATGGACCCATTGTCGATTTGAGCGAATCCGCGAACCATCCGCCGGGCGGCACGTTTCGGATAGAGACCGGGTGGATGGGTACAGCCGGGCCTGTACCGAAAGGTGAGGTTTGAGCGATTCGGCGCTCGCGACCGGCGGTCAGTACGGCTCTGGGCGGTGTCCGATGCTGTGGCACTTGAGCGCGCACGTACCGTCCTGGGTGTCCGTCTTCGGCTGCCAGCTGAGTGGGAGGCCGGTCGGCGCGGTGACGTTCGGAGCGAAGTTCACGAGCCGTGAGCCGGCCCGCTGCCCGTTGACCGCGAACGTCGTCGAGTGGATCCGGTAGTGGCACTCGGAACAGACGGCCAGGCCCGAGCCGATCCCCGGCTGGTCGATGTCGGAGCCAGCGACGCCCTTGTCCATCAGCTTGGTGCCGTTCACGTGGAGCCCGTGGTAGCGGAAGTTCGTGTCGGGCCGGACGGAGCCGGATGTGTCGGCGAACGGAGCCTCGGCGTGGCAGACGTAGCAGAGCGCGAAATCGTTCTCGTCGTAGGGCTCGATCGAACCCTTCAGCTCGCGATCGCGGTAGTTCTGGATGAGGATCCCGCGGTTCGGGCTCGTGTGCGGGGCGAGATCGGCCGCGGCGGCGGCCTCGTCGGCCCCCGCGTCGGGACCTGTCGCATCGAACCGATCGGCGCTGGCGTGACAGTTCAGGCAACGGATCGTGCTCGTCGTCGAGAAGTTCCACTGCTTGAACGGCGACGTCCCGGCCAGGCTCGCCGCCATCTCGGAGGTCTGGTTCTGCCCGGCGGCCTCGATCGGGTGGTACGACTCGTTGGCCGGATTGAATTCGACGGCCTTGTCGAGGACGTCCTTCGAGGGCGTGAAGCCCGCGTTGGACGGCAGGACCGTGGCGCCCGAGTGGCACTTGAAGCACAGCTGGTACTCGAGGGTCGCCCGATCTTTCCCGCCGTCGACGAAGGTGAATGTGGGCACCGTGCCGGCGGCCCCGTTGGTGACGGCCACGGCGGAGATCCCGTCGAGTGGACCGGGCAGCGTCCAGCCCTCCGTGGTCATCGTTCCCGGCCGATCGTTCGCCTCGTGGGGCTGGTGGCAATCCGCGCACTGGCTGTGCCGGTTCGACCGGCCGCCGAACTCGTCGTCCGCAGCGAGCGTGTGGCCGCTGTCGGTCGCCAACGCGTCGTGCGTGTAGTAGGAACGAGTGGTCGGGTCGTTGGCGGGGACGGCCGGGTTCGTGTACTCGCCCTCCACCCCCGAGCTGGCACCCGACCCGACGGAATCGTGGCAGGTGAAGCACAGCTGCGTCTGCGTCGAGGTCGTGGTCAGGACGTTCGGACCCTGCGCCGAATGCGTCCGGTGGCAGGCGGCGCACCCGTCGCCCCCGACCGTCCCGTTGCTCGCGTGCGGATCGTCGAACCCTCCGGTCAGCGAGTAGGTCATGCGAGTCGGGCTGGCGATTGCGGCATCGAGGCGGTACCGGATGGTCTCGGCAGTCTTCGTCGTCACGGGTCCGTCGACGTCGACGCCATCGCGCTGCCCGGGCGAGAGCAGCAGGCCCGGTCGGGCCCCGAAGATGACGGTCGGCGTGACGGCTCCGGTGAGCGCGCTGCCGCCATCGGTCAGCCCGAACCGGTAGTCGGTCAGGTACCGGGCGGCGACCGTCCCCCGTACCGTGAATTCGATCTCCGTAAAGGAATGCGCGGGGATGGTCAGGCTCGGCAGCGGGTTCGCGCCCATCGAGTGGTAGCCAGCGACCGCTGTCTCGCCGCCGCCTGGGCCGGAGATCCTGAAGGCGCCGGCGCCGATCGCCTCGAGCAGCCGGCCCTGGTGCCGATCCGCCCTTCGAGCCACCGAGAGCGACCCATTCCCCGGCCACGGCGAAGGCGCTCCCATCGTCGCCGTCGGCCGGCGCGACGACGGCGAAGGTGCTCGCGCCCGCGGCCTGGAACTCGAGACGCGGCGCGATCTGGGTCGCCAGGTCGTCCGCGTTCGTCAGTCGGAAGCGGACACGGAAGGTGTCGAACCGTTGCTCGCCGCCGATCGCCGCGTCCTCGGCCAGGTACACCGGAGCGTGGTCGCGATCGACGATCTGGGCGAGTCGGCTGTGCTCGATGGCGATGCGCGGGGCGATCAGGACGTCCAGCGGGTCGGCGACCTGCGAGCCGCCGGCATGGACGAGTCGGGCGACGAACGAGGCGTCGAAGACGAGGCCACCATCCTGAGGCGAAGTCTTCGGGGCTTGGACGACCATGGTGCGGCTTGCCCGGTCGCCTCCGGCGAGGTCCCCGAGTTCCCAGGCGACGGTCTCTCCCGGCGACATGACGGTTCCGCCCCCGGCATCGACGACCACCCATCCGGCCGGGAGAGGCTCCGACAGGACGGCGGCCGCGATTGCGCTGGCTGGAGTCACGGAGACATGCACGGTGAGTTGGGCGTCGGGATCGATCCGGTGCCGGCCTTCGACGGGTGCGTCGGAATCTTGGACGACACGGACCTCGACCGGGCCGGGGACCGGCGTCGCCTCAGACAACGGGGTCGGGTCTGGGGCCGGGGTACTTGCCGGGTCGGGTGTCGGGTCTGGGGCCGGTGTCGGGTCGGAGGCCGACGTCGGAGTCGGCGTGGGGCGATGGGCTCGGGCGTCGGCGTCGGATCCGGAACCGTGGTTGGGTCGGGAGCGGGCGTAGGCGTCGGGGCCGGTTCGGGTGTGGGCGTGGGATCGGGTGTGGGCGTGGGATCGGGTGCCGGCGTGGGATCGGGTGCCGGCGTGGGCGTCGGGTCGGCCGATGCGGACGGATCAGGTGATGCGGTCAGCGCGATGACGTTCGGGATTCCCGGCGGGAACGCCAGAAGGATCGAGCAGACGAGCGTCGCGATGACGAACAGAGGGCGAGCGCGACGCGCCCGGGAATTGCTCGGGCGGGCCGTGGATCGGCGTCCGTTCATCGACGTTCCGCTCTTGGGCTCGCCACTTGGTTCCACACTGTTCGTGCTCTGCTTGGGAGCCCGGATCGAGGTCGTCGGGGACGGCCTCGATCCGGAGACTCGTGGATGTCTACGGACCGGGGGCAGGGGTCGTGCCCTGCGCCATGGTCTTCATCACCGTGGCGCCCGTGTACGAGCTTGGCGGCACAGTGACGTTCACCGGGATGGTGAACGTGTTGGTGCCGGTGACCGTCACGGTATAGACCCCGCTGATGGGTTGGGTTGTGGTGATCCTTGAGAAGGCGACCTGATCGCCGGTGACGAACCCGTGGGGGTCGGCCGTCGTGATCACGGTCGGGTTGGCGATGGAGATCGCAGTGATCGCGTGTGCTGTCACGGTGGACGGAAGGGCGGAGCCCGACGTCGGGTCGTGGCAGAGCTGGCACGTGCCCCGGTTATCCACCTTGAGTAGCCGGCTATCGCCGACCGTGGTGGAGTTGTCCGGGTACGGGACGTTTGCCGGATAGCCTCGCTCGGGCGCCCGACTGCATGACGGCGTTGGTGCCGTGCGCGACGTGACACGTCGTGCAGGTCCGGTTCTGGGCCGTCGTGTGGCGGTACGAGAAGATGCTGTCGACACCGCCACCGGTCTGGGCCGCCGGGGGCGGGATCTGCGGGCTTCTCGCGCCGGACGCCGCCAGGTAGCGGGTATGGCACTGGGAGCACCAGTTCGTCATCTGGACGTTGAACCCGCCGGTCGCGTGGCTGAACGCGGCTGTCGCCGACGTGTTCGGCAGACGCGTTCGGGCCGTCGTACTGGGTGGACGCCCGATGGCGTCGTACGGGACGTTCTTGTGGAAGTAGTCGCCGGACAATGCGTCGTAGTCACCGGCGATGCCGTTGAGTGACCTGGCCGTCGGGCATGCGAGCACGTGACCGCATAGAGCAGATACGTGGCCTCGACGCCGAGCGTGCCCTTGACCTGGATCACCGGTGTAGTTGCGCGTCTTGTCCGGGCGTAGTCGGTGGATCGCGTCACGTTGACCGGAGCCGTGGGTGCGTTCGCCGCGAACGCCGTGGAACCCGTCGCAACCGCCCCCGGGTCCGGAGCGCTATTGAGGATCCGGTAGTTGCCATTCCCGTGCGGGTTGTGGCAGGCCGTGCATTCCATCTCGGACGCGAGGGTCGGGCCGGCTCCGGCCGATGCCGAGGGCTCCGTTGCCCCAGACGACGTTCTTCGCGGTCAGCCCGTTGCCGCCCAGCCCGCGATCGTGCCGAGGCCGTGGGCTGAGGTCCGCCTCGCGGTCGCCGACCGGGACCTTCGGGTTGTAACCGCTGCCGGATCCGGCAGCTGACGAGCCGATAGGCCAGTCGGAACCGATCCGGGCCTCGACGAAGCCGCCGCCCCGGAGGGCGCCGATGGTGCCGCCATCGCGAGCGGTCGGTTCCGACCGCGTACTGGATGCCGGTGTCGACATCCGTCGACGCGCCGGTGCCGGCGACGCCGTGGCACGAGCGACAGTAGTTCGTGACGATCGACTCGCTCGCTCACGAGCAGGAAGCCCGTCGGGCTCTTCGACGTATGGATCCGATGGCAGCTTGCGCAGCCATCGGCGTTGATGCCGCTCGACCCGTTGTTGTTGGTCATGACATGCGGACCACCGTCCGCCAAGGCGGGTATCGCGACTAGGAGCAGCCAGAGAGCTCCACCGATCAGGATGATCGCCAGACGTCTCACTAGCCTGCCCTCCTTTCCTTGAGGTGTGCGGGTGCCTGTGGAAGGCTGGGTACCCGTCATGCGGGTCGGCGAGTGGGTCGCTTGGCACCTCCTGCTGGGTCGCTCTCGTCAGATCGCTCCATGTGGGAAGCCATCAGTAGCTCCAGACCTGGATCCGGTTGTTCCGCCAGTCGGCGACGTAGATCCGTGCCCGGCCATCGACCGCGACGGCATTCGGCAGCCGGAACGCGCCGTCCGCCGTGCCTTCCTCGCCGAACCCCCCGATGAACGTGGGCGAGTGTTGGCCGGCGGTGATGGCCTGGTAGGACTGGATACCCTGCTGCGACACGTCGGCGACGTAGATCCGGCCGGCGTCGTCGATCGCAGCTCCGCGCGGCAGGCCGAGGTCGCCGACACTCACCCCGCGTCGGATCATCCCGAGCTCGGTCCCGTCGCGATCGAACGCGACGAGCCGCCCGTTGTTGCTGTCCGTCACGTAGACATTGCCGTTCGCGTCGACTGCAACGCCGTTCGGGAAGTTGAACTCGCCGTCCTTGCCGAAGGTCCGGAGCAGGACGCCGTCGGGGCCGAATTCGACGACCGACTGGTACGGCGCGCCGACGTTCGTCACGAACAGGTCGCCCTTGGCGTCGAACGCGAGCCCGAGCGGCGCCCAATTCGTGAGAGTGGGTCCCGGGTCGAACTTCCGCAGGTAGCCGCCGTCGGCGGAGTAGACATAGATGGTCGCCGCAGATCCGATCGCTGACGTAGACGTCGCGTGTGACCGGGTTGACGGCGACGTAGACCGGGACGTGCTCCGCGCCGTCGGCGTCCGGTGGTGTCAGCGACGCGACCTGCTTGCCGGCCGCGTCGAAGGCGATGACCATGCGGTCGCCTTCGGTCTGGGTCGCGTAGATCCGGCTGCCGTCCGCATTGACGGCGACACCGGTCGGGGCGACGACGTCGTAGATGCTGTAGGCGTAGTGGGGCACGACGGGGACCGTGACCCCTGGCAGGGGAAGCTCACTGACAGGCTTGCGGTAGAGGAGGTACCAGCCCAGGAACAGGAACATGGCGACCACGACCGCGGCCAGGAGCAGGAGTAGGAGCAAGGGGAGGAGCCGACGACGCCGCTCTTCCGGTGCGCCCGGAGGTGTGCCGTCGCCGTCGGGAGTCGGCGGTTCGGGCTCGAGGTCGCTCGTCGCGGGGGCGCCCGGGAGCGATCGATTCGCTGGTCATGTCAGCCACCGCCTGTCGGTGTGCCGGACGGCGCGACGCCCGGACTGTCCGATGGCGCGCCGCCGACCCGTCCCAGGCCGGTCACCGCGCCGAAGTTCGTCGGGTCAACCGCGAGCGCCTTGGTGTATGCGTCCTGCGCCGCAGCCGTGTCGTTCTGGGTCTCGGCGACAAGGCCGAGCCCGACGAGAGCGTCGACGGCATAGCTGCCGGTCGTCAACGCTGCGAGCTTCGCCTTGGCGTCGTCCGGCCGTTCCTGGCACAGCGCCAGCATCCCGCCGGCATACGCAGCCCCGTCGCCGTCGGCGAGTGCCGTATACGACGCTTCGAGTTGCGCGTACGGCTCGCACCAGCCGACCGGCACGAGCGCGATCGCCTGTCGGGTGGCCGCGACGGCCCGCTGCGGGTCCCCGGCCTTGAGGAGGGCCGTCCCGAGCAGGTTCAGCGCGTCGGCGTCGGTCCGCTTGATCTTGATCGCGTTGGTGAGCTGGACCACGGCGTCCTCGGCGCGGTCCTGCTTCAGCGCGACCACGCCGAGGCTGAAGTAGGCCGACTCGAGCTGGGGATCCGCTTCGGCCATCTCGCCTCCCTTGGCCGCGTCCACGATCTTCTGGAAGTCGGCGGCCGCGGCGTCGAGCCTGTCGAGAGCGATCTCGGCGCTCCCGCGTCCGAGCAGCGCTCCGGATGGCATCAGGTGCCGCGATCAGGATCTGGTCGAACTGGGCAACGGCGTCTTCGAGCCGGCCGTTCTTCATGTACGCGCTCGCTAGCGCGAGACGGGCCGACGAGCAGGTTCGGGTCCTTCGTGACCGCTTCCTCGGCGACCGTGATGTCGCGATCGACGAGACTCGGGCCCGGCGCGTGGTACTGGTCGAGGGCATAGAGCACCACGCTGAGCGGGATGCCGATGGCAAGGACCAGGATCGACCCGATGATCAGTCGCTTCGTCGTCCTGTCCGATGGAGCCGTGAGTCGTCGTTCCATATGCACGGGGACACCTGTCGTTGAACGCCAACGGGCGCGAACCGAGGGCCATTGCCCCTCATCGCCATCGTGGCGCCCACGCGCGGCCCTTCCCATCCGTCGGGCGGTAGAAAACGGGTACAGGTGCGGCCACGCCCCGGTGTCTCCGGATCTCTATCGTCCGGTCGGGTCTCAGACGTGCCCCTTCCCGGGGTGGATGCCCCGTCGGAGCAGGAAGAGCGCCAGCACGTTGACGAGGATGATGGCGAGGACCACCACCATCGCCTGTCTCCGCGAGTCGCTCTCCTGGAGCTTGGCGTCGGCGAATGCCTGCGCTTCGGCCGCCTTCGCGCTCGCGACATCGGTGAAGCCCGCGACCGTCGAGAGTTTGGTCGTGTGGACCGCGGCCCGGCCCTGGATCAGGCTCGTCCGAGCCTCGGACAGGGTGACCTCGGCGTCCGACACGATCATCCCGGCGCGGGCCGCCTCGGCGATCCGAGCCTCGGCGTTGGTATAGGCCGTGTTGGCGGCATCGAGCGCGTTGTGGATCCCCTGACCCTGCGAGTAGAGGATCGACTCCGGATGGTGGCAGGTGTCGCAGCGACGGTCGGCGTCATTGGTGAACCGGTCCGCGTTGAGGATCAGCGTCCGGTCGCCCGGGTTGTGACAGGTGGTGCAGTCGATGTCGGGTGGCGACGGATGGAAGAACCGGCTCTCGTCGGGCTTCACGACGTCGTGTGTGCCATGGCAGGTCCAGCACTTCGGGCCGACGTCGAGGCGTGCGTGCTTGCTCTGCTCGTAGAGCGCCTGGGTCGCCGTGTGGCACTTGCCGCACACGCCGACGACCTCCGAGCTGCCCGGTGGCTTAGCATCGTGCGAGCCGTGGCATGACGCGCAGGTCGGCGCGCGGACGTCCTGGTTCACCAGCAGGGCCTTGCCGTGGACACTGTTCTGGTAGATCTCGAACTGGTCGGTGGGGATCCCGTACGGCGCCATCAACGTCGCGTCGGAGTGACAGGAGGAGCACAGCTTCGGGACGTTGAGCGGGTAGACCGCGGCGGTCGGGTCGGACGCCTTCTTGATGTCGTGGACACCGTGGCAGTCGGTACAGATGGCGACCCGGGTGTCCCCGGTGGCGAGCCGCTGGCCGTGGACGCTCGTCTGGTACTTCGCCAGCTGGTCGGTCGGCAGCTGGTACTGGCGCATCTTCTCGACGTCCGAGTGGCAGGTGCCGCACACGCCGACCGTCATCGCTCGATCCGGCTTGCCGATGAACCCGGCATCCTTCGACATCGCCACGGTCACCTCGTCGGAGGTGGGGTCTCCACCGTGGCAGTCGGCACAGCCGATCCCGTTCTGGCCATGGACGCTGGCGCTCCACTGGGTCGTGATGTCGTGCTGCTTGTTGTCGATCGCGGTGTGACAGGCGAAGCAGGTGCCCTGCGGAGCGAGAGCCGGACTCGCACCCGGCGCCGCTGGAGCGGTCGACGCGCCGGCGGACGGCAGACCAGAAGCCGCGGGCGACGGCGACGCCGACGGATCGGCCGCGGCGACCGCCTGGACCAGCGTCAGTCCGAGCAGCCCCAGCGCGCCGGCAAGCAGGAGCGGCCGGACGAGCCGGACGGTCCCCTGGGCGATGCGCGGCAGAGCGGTCATCGACGGTCGAAGCTCCTAACTGTAGTAACCCCAAACGGACAGGCCGACGATCGCCACTCCGACGACCGCTCCCATGAACAGCACGAGCGGCCGCTTGCGCGCGCGGACCTCCGGATTCCGGTCGAAGAAGGGGAGCAGGCCAAGCGCGGCGATGCCCACCATCGGGGCGAGGATGCCGATGTCGCGGGGCACGATCTTGAGCAGCTGGTAGGCCGCGAGGAAGTACCACTCCGGCTTCACGTGGGCCGGCGTCTGCAGCGGGTTCGCCTTCTCCTCGAGTCCGGCCGGCAGCACCGAAGCCAGGACGACCAGCAACGCCAGCATGGCCGCCCAGGCGATGACCTCGTCGAGGACGTAGTTCGGGAAGAACGGCTTGAGGGGCTTCGTCTCCTCTTCGACCGCGGCGGCCGTCCCCGGGCGTGGCGTCGGTCGCTTCGGGCTCGCCAGGCCGATCTGATGGACGATCGTGAGATGAGCGACGAGGAAGGTCGCCAGGAGCAGCGGCAGCACGAGGACGTGCATCCCGAAGAAGCGGCCGAGGGTCGCCTCGGTCACGTCGGCGCCACCGCGCAGCAGCTGGAGCAGCGCGCCCCCGATCACGGGGATCCCGCCGGCGATCTCGGTGCCAACGACCGTCGCCCAGAACGCCCGCTGGTCCCACGGCAGCAGGTAGCCCGTGAACCCGAACCCGATGGTCGCCGCGAGCAGGCCGATGCCCATCAGCCAGGTGAGTTCGCGCGGGTACTTGTAGGCGCCCTGGATGAAGATCCTGATCACGTGCAGGACGAGGCAGATGATCATCAGGTTGGCGGCCCAGTGGTGGACGCTCCGGATGAGCCAGCCGAACTCGACGGTGCTGGTGATGAACTTCACGCTGTCGAACGCCGCGTCCGGCGTCGGCTTGTAGTAGATGGTGAGCAGCGTGCCCGTCACGACCTGGGTCGTGAACAGGAAGAGCGTGATGCCGCCGAGGTAGTAGGTCCGCGCCTCGACCGGGATCCGAACGTGGACGAGCGCCGCGAACAGCTCGCGCGCCCGGAGCCGCTCCTCGAGCCAGTCCGAGAGTCGGCTGTCATGCCTGAGCGGGACCTCGGGCGTGGCCACGGTCAGCTGCTCACGAGGAAGATCTGGTCCTTTTCCACCGCGACGCCGATCGGGGCCAGCGGCTGCGGTGGTGGCCCGGAGGTGACGCCCCCGTTCGCCGGACTGAAGTGCCCGTCGTGGCACGGGCAGATGATCGCGCCCGATGTCCCGTCATAGGCGACGATGCAGCCGAGGTGCGTGCACACCGCCGAGTACGCCTTCACGCCGGCCTGGGTGTTGACGAGGATGACCGGCTTGCTGCCCATCGGGACGACCTTGCCGCTGCCGACCGGGAGGTCGGCCGTCGTCGCCGCGAGAACGCGCCCCCCGGCATTGGCACCGGCGGACTTAGGTGGGATCAGGAAGCCCGTGATGGGCGTCACGACCATCGCCAGCGTCGACACGAAGGAGAACCCCAGCAGGACCTTGATGAACCGGCGGCGCCCCATCGGTCGATCTGTGGGATCGACAGTGGCTGGCTCCATCCGTCCTCTCCTCAGCGGGTCGACGGGCTCTCGCAGGGCGAACACCGTGTTCGCAAGCCGTGGAGGCAGCATGGGACCGTGCCGGATGGCACGGTATGTATGGGCCGGTAGGTTTTGGGTACAGACCCGATGGAGTGGGTCACAGTCCCCGTGTAGCCACAGGCGTGGGCGCGCCCCGGCGGGCGCGGCGCGGCGGGACCCCGCGGATCGCCGCCACGATCGCGTCGGGCACCGCGGAGATCTCGTCACGACGATAGGTGAATGTCTGCCCCGAGCCGATACCGATGTCGATGATCAGCGCGTCCGGCACGAACTCGAGCATCTCGACCGCGCGATCGGGGTCGCCACGCTCGAAGATGATGACCTGGGGGACCATCTCCAGTGCGCGCTCGGCGCTGCCGGAGTCGTCGATCCGGACGGCGACGACCTCGAGTCCCGGCTCGGCCGACAGCAGGTCGGCGAGTCCCTCGCCCAGCAGCGCATGGGCGTACAGGATGAGGACCGAGATGGGTCGGTCGTCCTGCATGCGGTGGCGTCCTCGTGACGGGGTGGTCTGGGCCGTCAGCGTACGAACCCGGATGCCGCCATTCCATCCCCGAGGCGGCACAATCTGTTAGCGTCGCGGGTCTACCGCACGGCATGGTCGCCGCCGCTCAGTTCCCCTCGACCGGGCGGTGACCGAGGCCCTGGCGGACGACGTACGCGGCAGCCTGGATCCGGTTCTCGAGCTGGAGCTTCTCGAGGGCGTTGTGGACGTGGTTCTTGACCGTCCCCTCGGTGATCGACAAGCGTGTGCCGATCTCCTTGTTGCTCAGCCCTTCCGACACCAGCTGCAGGATCTCGACCTCGCGCCGGGTCAGGGCGGGCCCGACGGACGCCGGGGCCGGCGCGGCGCGGACTGACGGCCGGCCACGGAACTCCGTCAGCAGCCGGCCGGCGATGGCCGGTGACAGCGGCGTCTCGTTGCGCATGACCGAGCGGATCATGTCGTACAGCTGCTCCGGCCGGAGGTCCTTGAGGAGGTAGCCGTCGGCGCCGTTGCGGAGCGCTTCGAACAGGAAGTCCTCGGAGTCGGACACGGTCAGCATCAGGACCTTGATCGACGGCAGCTGCTCGTGGATCAGACCGACCGCCTCGACCCCGTTCATGACCGGCATCTCGACGTCCATCACCATCAGGTCGGGCAGCAGGGCATGCGCCTGCTCGACACCGTCGAGCCCGTTCTCCGCCTCGCCGACGACGACCATGTCCGGCTGCTCGGCGATCAACGTCGCGATGGCCCGCCGGAAGAGCGGCTGGTCATCGACCAGCAGGATTCGGATGGACGTCGTCACGTGCTCGGGTCTCCTCCGTCGATGGATCGGTCTGAGCGTGATGTGGCAACCGCGCGATGACCCGGGTGCCGCGCCCGGGCGCGGAGTCGATGGTCAGTGTGCCGCCGACGAGCTCCATCCGTTCGCGCATCGTGTGCAGGCCGTAACCGTCGTGTCCGAGGAGGGTCTCGGCGACGTCGAAGCCGCGGCCGTCATCGACGATCTCGATCGTCGCACACTCGGGCGCCTCGCTGATGCGGACGATGACGGTGCCGGCGGATCCGTGCTTGCGCACGTTGGTGAGCGCCTCACCGATCACCCGGATGAGTTGGAGCTCCGAGCGGGGCGGAAGGGTCAGCTCGCCCTTGAACGACCGCTCGAGGGTGGCCGGGATGCCCGACTGGTGGCTGTACTTCTCGAGATAGGCCTCCAGGCTGTCGAGGAAGCCGCGATCGACCCGGCTGCCCTCGCGCAGGCCCAGGATCGCCTCGCGGACGTCGCGGTAGGCCTCCTCCGTGAGCGAGGCAAGATCGGCCAGCTCCTCGAGGACGGCCGGCTGAGGCGGCGATCTCCGGGCGTGACTCCAGGGCGACGATTCGGAGGTGGGTCACACCCAGGATCTGGGCGAGGCTGTCATGCATCTCCCGGGCGATCCGCTCTCGTTCGGTGACGATGGCGCCCTGACGTTCGCTCTCGCGCATCCGCGCGCTGGTGATGGCGATCGAGGCGAGGTCCGACAGGGTGATGAGGAACCGCCGGTCGCGCTCCGAGAACGCACGGGCCCCGCCCCGGCCCAGCCAGACGTCGCCGAGCGGCCCATCCGGGCTCCTGATCGGCACCGAGACTGACGGACCGATGCCGGGCGCCATGCGCACCCGGCAGCTCGGGCCACGCTCGTGCGGCATCACGAACCGCTCGTCGGTCCCGGACACGCAGATCGTCCCGTCGGTCAATTCCGGGATGGCCGCGGCCGCGTCGTCGAGCTGCATCGCGCGCGAACTCGCTTCGGACAGGCACATCGTCGCCGAATCCGCGCCGAGAAGGTCGCGTGCGTGGCGGACGATCGCGACGAGGATCTCGGCCAGCGGCTCCTGGTTGGAGATCTGGAGCAGGACGCTGTACAGCCCGTGTCCCTCCCGCTGGCGGCGTTTCAGGTCGACCACGAACTGGCCGATCTGGATCGACGCGGCCAGCTGGTGACCGATGTTGTTGAGCGTCGCGGTCGCGAGCAGGTCCGGCTCGGCGACGCCGAGCGGCAGGTGCAGCTGCATCCGGCCGACCACCGCCGTCCCGGTCGACAGGGGGATGTCGATGAGGTGGGGGACGACCGAGCCGACTTCGGCATGGGGCGACGCGTGCGGCGCGACGGTCCGGCGTCGTTCGAAGCCGCCATCCGGGTCGGCAGTGGCATCGGGTGGGAAGACCTTGATGACGGCCTCGGTCGCACCGGTCGACTCGATGACGCTCGAGAGCGCGGCGTCGATGATGACGTCGACCCCGAGCTCGCCCTGGACCGCCGTCGACACCGCATTGACGGCGGTCAGCTCGCGGTTCTGGCGAACGAGCTGGCGCTGGGTCGCCTCGATGGCCCGGAACATGGCGAAGGCGAAGACGACGACGCCGGCGATGGTCAGCGTCGCCAGCGCAAGATGCCCCCGTGCGTCGCCGCCGCTGCCCTCGACGAAGACGAGCCGGAAGGTCTCGAGGGTCAGGATGAAGGTGACCGGGAGGATGACTCCCAGCCAGCGGAGACGCGCGACCTGACCACGGACGCGGGGACGCGGTTCGACCTGCATGGAGGCATGGTGGGACCCCGCCGGTCGCCCGGCGAGGGGTGGTCCGGCCCGTCTGGGTGGGCCATCGGTCACCCCACGAGCGTGCCAGGTGCAAACGATCCGCGCCTCCGTCCGAGATTTCGTCGCGATTCTCAGAGAAATCACAGGGACGACCGTCAATATCGTCGGTGTTCTCTCCTCCGCGCCAAAACGCCGGGGGGCCTTTGGATCGAGACGGTGACTCCTCCCTGTCGTCGTCGATCGTCGGCCCACCCGGCGTTCGGCTGTCCCGGGGTCGCTTGACCCGATCCGGGCGCGGACCCACGCTAGCCGGATGACGAGACGGAAAGCGATCGGCCCCGCCCTGGTCGCGGCGGCGGTGGTCGTGGCGCTCGTCGTCGCGATCGGGCCATGGTCGGGCGGCAAGCCCGCGGCGTCCGGCGCCCCGGGTCCGAGTGCGGCTGCCGGGTCGAGCGAGCCGCCGGGCGAGACCGCACTGCCGACCGTCCGGCCCGTCCCCGGCCACGAGCTGTTCGGCTTCGTGCCGTACTGGGAGATGAATGGCGACATCGCCGCCCACCTCGCCTCGACCCCGCTGACGACCCTTGCCCTGTTCTCCGTGACGCACACCAAGACCGGCAAGATCGATACGTCGCAGACGGGCTACAAGCGGATCACCGGGGCGATCGGGACCCAGCTCATCGCCGAGGCGCACGATCGCGGGGTCGCGGTCCAGCTCGTCTACTCGAGCTTCGGGACGGCCCGGAATCAGCGCTTCTTCGGCTCGACCACCGTGCAGGACGCGACCATCGCCAATCTGGTTGCGCTCGCGCGGAAGATCCACGCCGACGGCATCAACGTGGACGTCGAGCAGATCGCCGACGAGTTCGTGCCCGCCTACGGCGCATTCGTCGGTCGATTGCGCGACGCGCTCCGGGCGAAGCTGCCCGACGGGCAGGTGTCCGCCTCGACGACCTCGGGCCGGACCGGCGCCGCCATGGCTGCAGCCGCGACGACCGCGGGTGCCGACCGGATCTTCCTGATGGGCTACGACTACCACTACGCGGGATCCGATGTCGGGGCGTCGGCACCCATGGCCCGGCGCGACGGCTCCGAAGCCGATCTGCCGTGGTCGCTCGACCTGTACGAGGCCGCCGGCGTGCCCGTGGAGCGGACGATCCTCGGCCTGCCGCTGTACGGCATGCGCTGGCGGGTGGTCGGCCCCGACATCGGTGCGGAACGTCTCGGCAACGGCGCCATCTGGGTTCCCGCGGACAACCCGAAGTTCCTCGCCTCACCGCCCGCTCCACCCGTCCTCGACCCGATCGAGGTCGTCGAGGTCTACGCCGTGGCCCCGACCGTCAGCCCCGTCCCGGGCGACTCACGGGCGACCGCCGGCTGGCAGGCCATCTACGTGGATTCGCCGGCGACCCTGCGACCGAAGCTGGCCCTCGCCGACTCGCGTGGCCTGGCCGGCGCCGGGTTCTGGGCGGTCGGGTACGAGCGCGGCCAGCCCGGCTATCACCAGCTCATGACCGATTTCCGGGCGGGCACGGTCAAGTGACCCGGCGCTACGTGACCGTGAGCGCCTGACCTGCGAGGGCACACAGACCGACCACGGCGACCGGCGGGACCCGTCCGCTGAGCAGCAACCCCAGGGCCCCGGCCGCGACGACGATATCTGCCGGGCCACTCACCGCGCCGGTCCAGACGGGCGCGTAGAGCGCCGGAAGTAGCCGATGTGCGCGATCGGGCCGCCGAACGACGTCAGCCCCGGCCGGAGGGCCGCCCGGAAGACCTCGCCGGTGGCACCGCCGCGCGCGATCACGCCGGGGCGCCGGCTCCGCCGTGCTCGAGATCCTCATCGATGTCGACCGGTTCGTCCGGATCGCCTTCGATGGTCACCCGCGGGATCCAGTCGAGGAACTTCGGCATCCACCAGTTCCAGTCGCCGAGGAGGGTCATCGACGCCGGCAGCAACACGCTGCGGATGATGGTCGCATCGATGAACACCGCGACCGCCAACCCGAGGCCGAGCTGCTGGATGAAGACGAACTTCAGGGTCACGAACACCGCGAAGACGACGACCATGATCGAGGCCGCGCTGGTGATGACCCCGGCCGTGACCGAGATGCCCTTGGCCACTGCCGCTCGCGACTCGAGCCCGCGGTCCTTGGCCTCCTTGATCCGGGTCAGGATGAACAGGTGGTAGTCCATCGACAGCCCGAACAGGATGGTGAAGATGAACAGCGGGACCCAGCTCTCGATGACCCCGCTGGGCGTGATCCCGAGCGGCCCGGCGAACCAGCCGCGCTCGAACACGGCGACCAGGACGCCATACGCGGCGGCCACCGACAGCAGGTTGAGCAGGATGGCCTTGATCGGGATGACGATCGAATGGAAGGCCACCAGCATCAGCAGGAACGACAGCCCGAGCACGAAGCCGAAGATGAGCGGGATCCCGTCGGCGTAGACCTGGGTCACGTCGACGGTGAAGGCCGAGTCGCCTGTGACATACGCCTTGACGTCCGGGAGTGCGCCGAAGACGGACGGATCCAGCACGCTCCGGACCTGGTGGACGATCGCCCGGTTCGCGTCGTCGTTCTGGTTGCCGCCCATGGTGAAGGCGACGAGGGCGACCTTGCCGTCGTGTGACGGCGTGACGTCCACGGGCGAGCTCAACCCGGCGATCTTGAGGCCCTCGGTCTTGAGCCGTTCGATGGCCGCCTGGGTCTCGGGTCGGTCGGCGTTGGTGACCACGACCTGGAGCTGCAGCTCGGTGCCCTGCGGCCACTTCTCGTTGAGCAGCTTGATGCCGGCGACGCCGTCGATCGAATCGGGGAAGGCGGTGATGTCCGTGATCCCGGTCCGCAGCGACAGGACCGGCGAGGCGAGGATCAGGAGCACGCCGACCGACGCGACCGTCATCAGGACCGGTCTCGCCATCACCCGGGTGACGAGACGGCCCCAGAAGCCGCTGCCCTCCTGGCGGGCCGCCCGCTCGTCGAGCCAGGCGAGCGCCGATCTCCCCCAGCGTCTGACCGGGCCGAGCGGCAGGGCGACCGCCAGCCGCGGCAGCCATGCCGCCGGGCGACCGAGGTTGACCCTGTCGCCGAGGATCGACAGGGTCGCAGGCAGGAAGGTCAGGCTGCCGATGACCGACACGAAGACGACCGAGATCGTGCCGATCGCCATCGACGTGAACAGCGACACCCCGAGGGTGATCAGCCCGGCGAGCGAGATCATGACCGCGAGTCCGGAGAAGAAGACGGCTCGGCCGGCGGTGCTGCTCGAGACCTCGATCGCCTTCGCCCGATCGCGGCCGGCGCGCCGTTCGACGCGGAACCGGGTGATCATGAACAGCGAGTAGTCGACCGCGACGGCGAGCCCGATGAGCACGATGAGCTGGGTGGCGTTCGGGCTGACCGGACCGACGACCTGACTGTAGATGCCGAGGATCCCGAAGGCGGCCACCAGCGAGGTGATGGCGAGGACCAGCGGCACGACCGACGCGACGATGGCGCCGAACGCGAACAACAGGATGATGAAGGTCAGCGGGATCGTCAGCGACAGCGACGAATCCAGGCCCTTCGAGATGAGCGCGTTGATATCCGCGTTGATGAACGTGCTGCTGATGGCGTGGATGATGAGGGTCGGGTTCGCGGCTCGAGCGGACTCGAGGACCGGCAGCACCGGTGCGATGAGCGGGCTGACCCGCGCCCTGTCGCCCTCGATGCGACCGACGATCCGGACGGTGGACCCGTCCGGTGAGACCAACCCGGCAGCGGGTGGCGCCGAGAACGGATCGACGAGCTGGCTGAAGGTCGGCGTCTGGATTCCGTCGAGAGCGCCCGACGACGCTCCAAGCTTCGTCATCAGGTCTCCGACGGCCGCCTTGAAGGCCGGGTCGCTCGTGGCCCCGGGCGCACCGCCGACGACGATCAGGACCTGCTCGTACGGGTCGTTCGTGCCACCGGCGTTGAAGACGTCGTAGGCCTTGCTCGCCTCCATCTGTCGCTCGTTCGGGTTCGCGTTCGCGTCGGCCGCGTTGATCCCGCCCATCGACAGACTGACCACCAGAAGGCCGATGGTGGCGATGAACCACAGCGCCGCGACCGGCCAGCGGTGCCGAGCGCTCCACATCGCGATACGGACTGTGGCTGGCTCGCGCCCGGTCCGATGGTTGGTTGCGTCTGCGGACATGGGCCGGGACTCCATGGTGGGCCCCCGCCGGGGACGGCGGCGCGGTCGCCCGCGGGCAGTCTACGGGGTCGGCGCCAGAAGGACGATCTCGGCGCCCTCCCCGTCGGTCAGGAAGGCGAGCAGACGGGCAGCCTCGGCCTCGAGGGCTAGCGGATGGGCAGGATCAGCACGAACCGCTTGTACCACTCGGACTTGGCCATCCGGAACCCGGGCGTGTAGATGTCGTCGAGCCGGCTGTCGGTCTCGTAAAAGCGCTGGAACCGCAGTCGATAGTTCATCGTCAGCCGAAGCAACGAGTACGACCGCGCCCGGTTGACCGCATTGGTCGCGCGGAGCGGATCGGTCAGGTAGAAGCCCGCGACCGAGAAGGCGTTGGTGTAGCGCCCGGTCAGGTCCCGGGCGAACGGGTCGCCGGAGAGTCCGTAGTAGCCGGTGATCATCTGGGCGTGCGCGCCGCGCCAGCCGAGCAGGCCGACCGGCTTGCCGGTGGCCACGAGCGCGCGGACCGCCGCCTTCATCGCCCCATCGAACGATGCGTACGAGACGTCGTCGTAGACACGAGCGCCGGCGACGAGCGTGAGAGGGCCCCAGCCGTAGTAGTTGAGTGCGTTCCGCCAGCCGTGCGGATCGGATCCATGACCGCCGGTCAAGGTGTCGTGGTGGCGCTCCCAGACGAGGATGCTGTCACGGACGGAGCCGGCATTGGTCCTCTGCCAGATGAAGTCCGGGCCGCCCGTGCCGCGCATCGAGACGAAGTTGAGCATGGAGCGGACCGACGTCGCGGTGCACGCTGCGTAATTCGGGTCCTGGTAGCGGAAGCCGCTGCTGTCGAACAGGTTCATCGACGCGGCCCCGACGGGCGGAACGGTCGGCTCGGGCGCCGGGGTCGGCTCGGGCGACGGCGTTGGATCCGCAGGCGGTGTGGGGTTCGCTGCCGGCGTCGGGTCCGCGGTCGGAGTCGGATCTGGCGTCGGTGTCGGTTCGGGTGAGGCCGCGGCGGCAGCTATCGTGGCCGGTGAGGCCGAGGGATCCGCCGCGGCGACGACGCCAGGCAGCGCGACCATCGCCGTGGCAGCCGCCAGGAGGCTCGCGAATGCGAATCGCCTGGCGACGCCGGCTCGGGCCCGATCCGCGGGCATGAGGGACTGCATGGCCTCCCTGACGGTAGTCCTGTTCGCGCGCCTCGCGAGACGCCCGAACGTCCCGTTCGGCGCCTGCCCTTTCGTCCGTGCTCAGGCCGGCTCGAGTCGCTCCACGACGCTGAAGCGTTGCAGGACGACCAGCGTGTCGTCGTCGATCGTGAAGGCCGGACCGAGGCGCGCCCGGAGGTCGTCGAGGTACCCGTTCCAGAACCGTTCGTGCGCGACGCGGAACTCGGCGGCGTTCGCGTAGCCCTCGCCCTCATCGATAGCGTGCCGATCGTCCACGTCGGCCAGGCGGACGACCCGACACTCGACCGTCTCGATGACGGCGACCGGACGCTCGTCCGAATCGAGGAGGATCTCGCGAGCGCCGGGTGCGGCGAGCGCCTCGCCGTCGGCCTCGAGCTCGGCAAACAGGCCAGCGGTCGTGGTCTTCGTTCCGGCGAGGGCGAGTGCCGTCAGCTCATCGCGGAGCGGACCGGGAAAGGCGAACCCCCAGGCGGGCAAGTCACGGATGTCGTCAGGCAGGGGCACGGACCCGATGCTACGCGGTCCGAGGGCCGAACCGCCCGCCATGGAGAGCCCGATCCGACACTGGCCGGCCGTGATGGGGCACCACACAGTCGAGTCACCCACACAGAAGAGCCTGCCCTGACGCGGTCGAAATACCCCTAGGTAGTATTGACAAAGGGGTTGACAAACGAGGTCTCGGGGGCCGATAATCCGCTCAACCGGGCTTGTCAAGACTTGACAGGCCCACAGTCATGTCCAGCACCAGGAGGCGCCGTTTGGCGGTCGGTGTCGCAGCCGAAGTGAAGAACAAGCTCTCGGTCGTCGAGGTCGTCGGCGAGACCGTGAGCTTGAAGAAGGCAGGCACCACCTACAAGGGGCTCTGCCCGTTCCACGGCGAGAAGACACCGTCGTTCGTCGTCACCCCGCAGCGCGAGACCTGGCACTGCTTCGGGTGCGGTCTTGGAGGCGACATCTTCAGCTTCGTCATGCAGCGCGACAGCGTCACGTTCCCGGAGGCGCTGCGCACCCTCGCCCAGCGCGCCGGCGTCGAGATCGACGAGCGGACCCAGCGTGAGGACGCCCACAAGGCCCGTCTGCGCAGCGTGCTCGACAGTGCGATCGCCTTCTACCACGCCGTCCTGACCGGCTCGAACACGGGCAGGCCGGCCCTCGACTATCTCCACGGCCGCGGCTTCACCGATGAGACCATCAGCGCCTACCAGCTCGGCTGGGCGCCCGCCGGCTGGGACCAGATGACCCGTACGCTCGGCACGAAACGCGATGTCCGGCCAGACGAGCTCGTCGAAGTCGGCCTGGCCTCACCGCGCCAGGGCGGTCGCGGCGGCGTCTACGACAAGTTCCGAGCCCGGGTCACCTTCCCGATCCGCGACCAGAACGGCCACGCCGTGGGCCTCGGCGGTCGCGTGCTCGAGGGCGACGGACCCAAGTACCTCAACTCCCCGGCGACGCCGCTCTTCGACAAGAGCCGCACGCTGTACCTCATCGACAAGGCCAAGGGTCCGATTCGCAAGTCCGGCCAGGCGGTCATCGTCGAGGGCTACACAGACGCCCTGATCGCGCACCAGGCCGGCTTCGACAACGTCGTCGCCAGCCTCGGCACCGCCTTGACGCCCGGCCAGGTCGCGCTGCTGACGCGGTACGCGAGCCGGATCGTGCTGGCCTACGACGTCGATGCGGCGGGCGAGAAGGCGGGCACGCTCGGGGTCACGGCTCTGGCCGGGCTGATCGGACAGCTCCAGTCGGACACGTCGGGCGTCAAGCTCGAGGACGTCCGCGTCGCCAGGCTGCCCGAAGGCAAGGATCCCGACGAGGTCGTCCGCTCGAACCCGGCCGACTGGGAAGCCGCCATCGCCAAGGCCAAGCCTCTGGTCGAATACCTGATCGACCACCACGCCGGACGGTTCGACCTCAAGACGTCGTCCGGCCGGATCGGTTTCGTCGAGGCGGTGATGCCGGCCATCCGCGACATCGCCGATCCGCTCCGACGCGACGAGGCGCTCGGCGAGGTCCGGCGCGCCTCGGGAGTGGAGGAGCGCGTGCTTCTCCAGGTCCTCGAGCGGCCGTCGCGCAACCCGATCTCGAACGGACGGGCCGCAGGCGATCCGGAATCCCGGATGAGCGCGAGCGCCGTCCTGTCGTCGCCTGACGCGCTGCCGATCCATGACATCCTGCGGGCTATCACGCCGGTCGAATCCGAGCTGCTGCGGCTGCTCCTGCTCGTCCCGGACGAACAGCTGCGGGTCGTCGACGAGCTCGGACCGGACCAGCTGCCGAGCACGGTCGCGCGCGAGCTGTTCCGGGCGATCGTCCTCCAGCGGGCGCCCAACGATCAGGGTGTCCACCCGCCGTTCGATGCGGCGGCGCTCCTGCTCTCGCTCGATGACGAAACAGCAGCCCTCGCTCGCGCGTTGTATGCGAAGGCGGGGCCGGATGCGCGCGGATTGGACCCGGCGCACCTCGACTACGAGATCACCCGCCTCCTCCTCGAGCTCGAGGACGACCAGCTGCGCGAACGCAGCGACTACAACGAGGCCGCCCAGGGGGAGGCCGAACGTGCCGGTGACCGCGAGGCGATCGGCCAGCTGATGCGCGAACGACAACAGATCAACGAAGCGCGCCTGTCACTCGACCGGCGCCGAGACCAGACCCGGCTGCTCGCCAGCCACCGGAGGTAACCCATGTCCGCCGATCCCCTCGACAAGCAACTCGTGGAGGCCGTCCTGTCACGGCCCCGTCGCGCCAAGGCGGACGTCGAGGAAGCCAAGATGGCGGGCCTGCGCCCGTCGCGACCCAAGGCCGGTGTCGCCATCGCCGGTGACGACGATGACGACGACGATGACGACGATCTCGATCTCGGTCCGGACGTGGCCGAGGACGGCGCCGATGTCGGCATCGTCGTCGTGACCGAGGACGGCGCGGTCGATCCGGCGGCGAAGCTGCCATCGGACGCGCCGGCCAAGCTCGACCCGAAGGAGGTCGAGGAGCCCTCGGCCGAGGAGCTCGAGGCCATCTCGGCCGACATGATCGGGATCGACGACCCGGTCCGGATGTACCTCAAGGAGATCGGCAAGGTCGCCCTGCTGACCGCCGAAGAAGAGGTCGTCCTGGCCAAGGCCATCGAGCTCGGCGAGTGGCTGGTCGAGGCACCGTGGAAGGGGATGATCTCGCTCCACGAGTGGACGCTCCACGATACCGAGCGCAAGACCCGGACGACCAAGACACAGCATCGGCTGCCGTTCGGCGAGGAGGCCCACGACCTCGTTCGCCGGGCCCTGGCCGATCCGGGCGCCCTCGAGCTGCTCGTGCCGTCGCCGGACTTCCACCTGGTCAAGGCCGGCCGCGATGCGCAGTCCGACGGGACCAAGGAGCGGCTCAAGGAGGCCAAGAAGCTCGTCCACGCCTACAACGAGACGCTCTCGCCCGAGTCGTACCAGCAATTGCTCGATTGGGCGTTCCTGGCCGTCCACAACGGCGACCTCGATTCGCGCGACAACATCGGCCTGCGGGCGATCTGGGATTGGACCCGCGAGGACGTCGCCTACCCGGCGCTCGAGCGCTGGATCCTCGCCGGCAACGACGCCGACCTGCTCAAGCGGATGGGCTACGACCCGGAGGTGCCGCTCAACACCAAGCTGCGTGACCGCAAGGGCACCATCGTCGTGATCGGGCGTGACGCGCGCGAGCAGCTGACCTCGGCCAACCTGCGCCTGGTCGTCTCGATCGCCAAGAAGTACATCGGCCGCGGGATGTCGTTCCTGGACCTCATCCAGGAAGGCAACATCGGCCTGATCCGGGCGGTCGAGAAGTTCGACTACGAGAAGGGCTTCAAGTTCTCGACCTACGCCACCTGGTGGATCCGCCAGGCCATCACCCGGGCCATCGCCGACCAGGCGCGGACGATCCGCATCCCGGTCCACATGGTGGAGACCATCAACCGGCTCATCCGGGTGTCGCGTGGCCTGCTCCAGGAGCTCGGCCGCGAGCCGACGGTCGAGGAGATCGCCGAGGCGATGTCCAAGGGCCAGGAGGTCCAGGTCACGCCGGAGAAGGTCCGCGAGATCATCAAGGTCTCGCAGGAGCCGGTCTCGCTCGAGACGCCGATCGGTGAGGAGGAGGACTCCCACCTCGGTGACTTCATCGAGGACCGGGGCGCGCTCGCCCCGGCCGAGGCCGCGTCGCACCAGCTTCTGAAGGAGCAGGTCGAGGCGGTCCTGGACTCGCTGACCGGTCGCGAGCGGCGCGTGCTGCAGCTCCGGTTCGGCCTGGAGGACGGCCGGGCCCGGACCCTCGAGGAGGTCGGCAAGGAGTTCAACGTCACCCGCGAACGCATCCGCCAGATCGAGGCCAAGGCCCTGCGCAAGCTCCGCCACCCGTCCCGCAGCCGCAAGCTGAAGGACTACCTCGAATAGAGGAAGGCCGATGGGCCGTCCTTTGGGTCAATCTCGTTTCTGCACCAGCTCGAAGACCGACATCGGTTCGGCGAAGCCCTTCAGGAGCACGTTCCGGCCGCCCTCGAACGCAAAGCCCTGCTGACTGCCGAGCTCGCAGACGAGGTCCGAGGTCAGGATGTGGCCGGCGTCCGCGGCATCGCAGATGCGGCTGGCCAGGGTGACCGTCGATCCGAACAGGTCGTCGTTGTGATCGACTGGTTCGCCGGCGGCGATCCCGATCCGCACACGAAGCTCGGGCGCCGGGGCCTCCGCGCCTCGCGCCTCGAATCCGGCCTGGATCGCGATCGCGCAGTCGAGCGCATTCGCCACGTCCTCGAACGAGGCCATGATCCCGTCACCCGTGTGCTTCACCTCGCGGCCGTGCCAGGCGACGAGTTCGCGCCGGATGATCAGGTCGTGTTCGGTGAGCAGGACCATGAACGCCGCCTGTCCGGCCGACTGGAGGATCGATGTCGACCCCTCGAGGTCGGTGAACATGATCGTCCGGAACGGGTTGCGCCAGGTGTCATCGCCCGCCTCGTTCATCCTGCCGAGAAAGCGCAGGACGTCGGACTCCGAGACGCTGATGATCTCGTTCGGGACGAGGCCATGCGACGCCCGATGGACAGCCGTCATGGCTTCGCCTTCGGGTGCCTTCGCAAGGCAGAACGCCTCGCCCTGATCGGCGTCGAACCAGTAGGCGAGGAACTGCACGTCGAACTCGTCCTGGATCGCGATATCGGCCAGGTGGGCCTGCGCGACCTGCGCTGCTGTCAAGCCGGGCAGGTCATGGCGGTCCAGGAAGAGCGGCATCTGGCCCTCTGCTGCGGGACCCGATCGTAAGGCTTCGACGACCCCTCGAGCGGCCGTGCCCGCCGCAGCTTAGCCCGGTCGCTCGCCGGGCTCAGGGCCTGTGGCGACGTCGAGGCCGGACCGGGTCCAGTCCGAATACGAGCCGGGGTAGAGGATGGGGTCGGGCAGACCGGCCACGCGCATCGCGAGGCTGTTGAAGCAGGCCGTGACGCCGCTGCCGCAGGACGTCACGACCGGCACGTCCGTCCGGTCCGCTCCGAGCTCGCGGAACCGCGCGGCCAGCGTCGCCGGGTCGAGTAGCCGCCCATCCGCGCCGAGGATGTCTGCAGTCGGGGCGCTCGTGGCGGTCGGGATATGGCCGGGGACCCGATCGATCGGTTCGACCTCGCCGATGTACCGGGCGGTCGCGCGGGCATCCAGCAGGACCATCCTGCCGAGGCCGACCTCGACGCCCTCGCGATCGACGACGTTGCTCCAGGCGTCCCGAAGCTCCAGCCGGCCCCGAGCGCGAAACGGCGGCGGCTCGGTCGTGACCGGGTAGTCCGCGGCGACCCACGCCTTCATCCCGCCATCGAGCACCGACGCTCGCTCGTGGCCCAGATCGTCGAGCATCCACCACAGGCGTGCCGCGATCGACCCGCCCGCGTCGTCGTAGGCGACGACCTCATCGGACGAACCGATACCGACCTCCTGGAGTCGTTCGCGGAACGCCCGTGGGTCGGGCAGGGGATGGCGGCCCGGCCCGGTCGGGGCCGCGAGGTCCTCATCGAGGTCGAGGAAGATCGCGCCGGGCAGGTGGCCGGCCTCGTACGCGGCTCGACCGCCGCCCGGCTTGGCGAGGTACCAACGGACGTCGACGATCCGCAGGTCGGGTCGGACGAGCCCTGCGAACAGCGTCTCCGGTGAGGTGATCGGCGAGTGGGGAGCCATCGTCCACGAGTATGCCGAAGGTTCGAGAGTGCCGTCGCTCGGCAGCCTCCGTGCTATCCTGTCGCGCGGCGCCGTCCCCGGCGCCCGTGACGCTCGCGGCCTCGGCGTTCGCCCGAGACCCGGCGTTCCTCGCTCCGGCGTAGCTCAGTGGTAGAGCGGGCGGCTGTTAACCGCTTGGTCGTAGGTTCGAGTCCTACCGCCGGAGCCAACATTCCCTCGTGGATCGCCCTACTTCGGGCGACTCTGACCCACTCGAGACGACCCCGTCCACGGCATCCGTGACTGATTCCGTGACTGACTGCCCAGATCCGCCGACGGCCTTTTCGAGGAGATCGGCTGCGTCGCGCTGCTGGCTGGCCGTGACGTGGGCGTAGCGTTCCATCGTCACCCTGCTCCCAGGTGCATGCCGGAGTAGCTCCTGCGCGACACGAGGGTGTGCGCCGGCATCGACGAGCAGACTCACGGCGCCGTGACGCATATCGTGGAGGCGCATCCTTGGCAGGCCCGCCCGCTCGAGCAGGGCCTGGAAGTGCTTTCGCGAACCACGAGCCTTGACCGCCAGCCCATCCTCGGCTGTGAAGACGAGCGAGTCTCCGAACGGCACGACGGGTCGCTCTGCACGCTTGTCGCTCGAGGTGGAGCCGAAGGCGGTCGACGACGAACGGCGCAAGCGGGATTGTGGCCGCCGACGACGCGGTCTTCGTCCCACGAGGGCTGCCCTTCGGCCTGAGCCCGAGAGCTGGTGGCGGATGGTCAGGGTCATCGCGTCGAGATCGAGGTCGGAGCGGGCGACGCCGAGGATCTCCGATGACCGCAGACCCATGAACGCGAGCTCGTAGGCTGCCTCGAGCCGGTCGCCGTCGACGGCGGCGCGGATGGCTCTCGCACTAGTGGGCGGTCGACGGTCCATCCGGCGGGCGACGCCTCGTGCACCGCGTCCCAGACGGCTTCGCGGTCGGTCATGGCGGCATTGTGAGCCCGAGACGTGACGTCTCGGGTGGCACGGTAGGCTGAATGGATGCCGCGTATCCAGACTGGCTGGGCCGTTGTCGCGCTGTTCGCCTGGTCGATGCTGATGTGGGTCGCGCTCGGAGCGTTCAGCGACACTCGCGGCGGCATCCTGTGCCCGTCCGACAACCCGGATTGTCACACGCCGCATCCGCCCCCGGTCGGCGCGCTGTGGGTCATTGGTGTGGTCGTCATCATCGGCCTGACGCTCTGGTCACGGCGATCTCGCCGTGTCTAAGGGGCGGGACGCCTGACCCGGTCGAGGACCGTCGCCGTCGCCTCGAAACTCGGAGCGGGGACGCAACACCCTGTGTCGATGGGGCGGCCTCAGGCGATGGAGACCGCGGGTTTGGAGGGGGTCCGGGATCGTCGGACGACGGCGATGAGACCTAGGGCCAGGAGGCTTCCGACTGCGAAGCCGACCGGGAGTGGAATGAAGGGGCTCCGGTCGTGCTCCCAGACCAGCGTGACCGGATTGCTACCCGGCTCGATGCCATACCTAATCACTGTCATGGGTCGGTCTTCGCCGGTCCACGGGTTGATGCCGCCATAGTCCGTCACGACGGTGTTCACCGGACAGCACAGGATGTGCGAAGGCGAGATGGTGATTTCGAATAGGAGGAATGCAATCACTATCCCACCAGCTAAGGTGAGGACGGCGGTTCGGAGGGTGCGCATGTCAGCCGGCGACCAGGGGCGGGGACGACGTTCGAACGGTCCTGCGGCGTCCGAGGATGACGATGAGACCCAGGGTCAAGAGGCTTCCGACCACGAAGCCGACCGGCATCGGGATCGCCCGGTAGTTCTTGTCCTCGGGGCTCAGCGCGTAGACCTTTGTCATTCGCTTACCGGTGGGGTCCGTCCAGCTCTGTGTCACTGGTTGGACTTCGCCAGTCCACTGGTCCGTGCCACCGAAGTCCGTAACGAAGCCCGTGCCATCCGGCCTCCCCACGGGAAGAAAGACGGTACGAGGAGCCGGGGACGTCAGCACGAACAGGACGAGTGCGATCAGTAGCCCGCCAAGAGCCGTGAGGATCGCGGTTTGGAGGATGCGCATGCGGGCACCATACGCTGGACTAGTTGCGCGTCAATAGGCGTCGAGTCCTATGTTGAATTGCTCTTGCAGCCGAGGCGGCGCACGCCTCGGCCTGCAGACTGCGCGGGCGATCACGGGGTCCGTCCTTGGGCTCGTGGCGGTCGTGTGGTCGCCTACCGTTCGCGGCCGGGTCGGGTGGCAGATGATGACCGACGAGTGGTTCGAGAGTCGAAGCGGGAAGGGCGACTTTGACAGCCACCATGACAGCCACGGGGATGAATGACGGTGCCGCCTACGGGTCGATGGATGCCGCTCGGTGAGAGGGAGTCTGGCTGGCGCGCCAGGATTCGAACCTGGAACCCCCTGATCCAGAGCCAGGTGCCATACCCGGATCCTGGACCTCCCCGAGTCAGCGACGCTGGCAGCCCAGTCAATCGGGCCATCCGGCAGGTGTCGTATGCACGCGAACGGCCTACCGTCGACAGAGGAGTTCGTCGGCGATGACGACCGGATTCGAGGCGTGGCGGCGGCGTTCATCCTCTTGCTCGTCGTCGCCCCGTCCCACGCATGCCAGATCTGTGGCTGCAGACCATTTTCTCGGGTCGACTCAGGACGGTCGAAGGCGAGTCCAACGGTTTGACCTCAGGAGGTTCGAGACCATGAAGACTCTGGGTGCCGGGGTCGCCCTGGCTCTCATCCTTTCGGCGTGCGGTGGAGCCGCTGATGTCACGCCGTCGATCGCTCCACTCGCCGCGATTGCGGCCACAACCGAGCCGACGGCGACACCGACTCCGTCGTCGACGCCCACTGCGGTTCCGACGGTGAAGCCCACGCCGACCCCAACGGCCGTCCCGACGCCCACACCGACTGCGACGCCCACTCCTGCGCCGACGCCCAAGCCGGCTCCGATCGTCTACGCGAAACTAAGCAGTCGCAATTGGGCGAAGCTGATCAAGGCCCCCGACAACTACTACGGAAACACCTACGTCGTCTGGGCGTGCATCACGCAGTTCGACGCGGCAACCGGAACGGACACCTTCCGTGGTGACGCGTCGTACAAGAACTTCGGTAAGGACTTCTGGCTCAGCGGTAAGAACACCATGTTCCAAGGTCAAACCGACCAGCTTGCCGACTTCGTGGCCGATGACATCGTGGTCATGAACGTGATGAGCATGGGGTCGACCAGTTACGACACCCAGGCCGGCGGCAACACGACGGTCCCTCTGTTCGGGGTCACGAAGATCACTCTGAAAGGGTCGTGCAAGTAACCGGGGCAATGCCCGGCGTCCACGAGAACGGAGTCTTCCTCGCGGCGTCCACTACGGCGACCACAAGCTCGCTGCAGAGTCGCAATCGAGATCCTGCACAGCGGGCAATGTCGACGGATTGGCGGAGGCTTACTCGGTCAGGCAGATATTCCGGCTGTCCGGCATGGGGAAGGACGAGTGGAACGTCGGGCTTCGACAGGGTAGGGACAACATTGTCTGAGACGTCGAATGCGGATCCGTAGAGGTAAGCCATGAGACTGCGGATCGAGGCGGTCGATGACCCCGGGGTCGAGGTCGGGGCGCTCGACCTCTGGCTCGACGGCGAGGTCACCGCCACCGGCTTGGGACGGACTCTCTACGGAGTCAGCTTTCCCAACCGTGGGACGAGCGACGTCCTCGACCAGCGGGATGGCGCCCCATGGCTCCGGGCCATGGAAGTCTTTGTCAACTCCGATCCACTGGGCGCGTGGCTGGGCACCCTGGAGGGACAGGGGGAGACGGGGATCCCCGAGCTGATCAGGGAGTACGTCCGGCTCCGGCGGGAGCTCAAGGCCCGCGGCGTCCTGCGTGCCGACCGCTCGCTCGCCGGGGAGCTGGCCGAGTACCTCGCCGCACGCGACTTCGGTGTCAGCCTCCAGCCGAACCTCGTCAACGCGGGCTTCGACGGGATACGCGACGGAAAGCGGATCCAGGTGAAGGCTCGGATCATCCGTTCGGTCGATGCATCGACCTCGTGGGATTTCCGGGAGGCTCCCGCCGGCTTCGACGAGTTCCTCGGGTTCCTGTTCGACCCCGATTACCGGGTGCTTCGAATTGTCAGACTCCCAGTTGACGTCGTCCAGCGATTGGCAGTCAGGAACAAGAGTCGGTGGTCTCTCCGCTGGAACAAGGCACTGCGCCGCCGCATCGGGATGGATCTGGTGCGGGCTGTGTCCGGCGCGACCATCGCCGACTTCCGGTGTTCGATCTGCGGATCCCTCGTGGGCTATCAGGAGCTTTACCCCGCCGGTGTCCCACGAGGGCCGGGACGCGATCCGGAACATCCCCGACGCAGGATGGACCGCCCCTGGATCTACCAAGACAATGGGGACCGGATGGGGGACAGCGAACTGTCGGGCGCTGAGTTCCGCCGGCGGACAAAGGCTCTCAGAGGGGACCGGCCGGAGAGCTTCCTCTCGCTCTATTGCGAAGAGTGCGAGCTCGTGTACTGCTTTGACCACTGGGAGGTCGAGTACGCGACACAGGAGCCACTTAGCACTTACGGCACCTGCCCACACAATCATAGCCGGGTGATCGACATCGGCTGACCAAGCCGATTTCGAGATAGACGAGCCGAATCCGTCGTTCGTGCTCTGCCGTCGCCTCCCAGCGGGCTGTGGCCGACCAATGCGACCTGTGCCAGCTGAAGTCACCATCTGAATGGCGTGCGCATGAGAGGGCTGGCGTCCCCGCCGAGCCTCTTGAACGATGGACGTTGATAGGTGTCATAGGTAGGGGTTGACATCAAGTCCTACCTACTGTAGGTTTCCTCTGTCCTACCACTAGAGGAGACGTCGATGAAGCAAAGCGTGTACATCCCAGATGATCTCTGGGAGCGGGTCCAGCGGCAGCCAGATTTCAAGTTGTCACAGTTCGTGCAGCAGGCCCTGCGTGAGCGGTTTGTCGGGCGCTCGCGTCCGTATGCGATGCCGGATCCCAGCATGGCGCGCTCGACTGAGGTCGTGCGCCAGCACGCCATGGGCCAGATGAAGGCCGCCTACCAGTTCGGCTATGAGATGGGCCTGGATGCGGCTGCTCAACTCTCCTGGCGTGCGTTCATGGATCTTGCGGAGACGGGTTGGGATCTGCGCGAGTGGCAGGTCGATTTCGACGATAGGGAATACGAGATCGTCGACCGCTCGTTGTGGGGCAAGGACGACGCCTATGTGGATTGGGAAGGCCTCATGGAGATCGCGACGGATACCCGCGAGGATTTTCCACGAGACGAACACGACCTACCGACCGGCCTGATCCGAGAAGGGTTCGTCGACGCCATTCGTGCCGTCTGGGTCGGGACACCGCAGGACACCGAGGCGATCGACGCGAGTCCAGCAGCTTCCACCGGTGATGGGATTGTGGATGGTGTCGAGGAGGCGTCCGATGCTGAAGCCTGAGCAGATCGAGCGGGGCATCGTCGTTCGATTGGACCCGGAGATCCTATCCCGATGTGGGGCACGGACCGACCGCACCGGCGGCAGCCCCGTGGAGGGCGTCCACTACTTCGTCTGCACGGTGCGCGTCAGCGGCGTGTCAGTCTGGATCCCCGCCTTTTCGCGCTGGGTCCCGGGCCGGATCAGGCTGCGCTGGAAGGGTGGAGACCCGGCCTGGGTGGCGCAGGACTCCTTTGTCGACCTCGCACAGCAGTGGCTGGTTCCGGATACAGCCATCGGTCCCGCGTCGGGCAGCGCAGCACCGATGCGCGGTTACCAGATGAACCGGGCGTCACTGTTCTTCCTGCTCGGCCAACACCTTGACGGCGATCCGCGTCCCCAGGACCCAGCCTCACCACGACTGGCCGCGTGACGGTCTAGCCAGACGTACAAATACGCCTACGACGTCTACGCGGTTCATGCGCTGGGGCCGAACAACATTGACGAGATCAACGGCTACCTCAGAATGACCGCCTTGTTGGCCGCTTCGTCGATTGGGTGTATGCGACCCTAGTTCGTCGCCGTAGGATGTCCACGCAAAGGGAGGGCATGGCGATTCCAGCGTCGTTGCGACGGTTGAGGAAGGCCGGACTCGGGTCCACCCGCTATGGTTCGCGCCGGCGTGACGCTGCGCGGGCTGTCATGGTCGCAATGGGCCTTCTCGTGCTGATTGTCGGGGGAGCGGGTGCGGCGGTGCATGCCCTCGATTCGACGATCACCCTTGCAGTTGTCCCGGCGTCACCGCTTATCGACGCGGACGGCAGCCTACGAGCCGTGTTGATCTCCCAGAACATGGGAACGGACCCAGTGGTGGGCCTCTCCTTCGACGTCGTCACGAACGGGCAGGAACGCACATGTGTCTCGGTTCGGCCATCCAGTGGCTCGGCGGGCTGCGACGGGGCACTGGCCCTACTCGCACCGGCGGCGGTCGGGACTTGGGACCTTGTGGTCTCGGGCGCGACTGCGGTGCGTGGCGTGACCGTGGATGTACTCCTTCGGTATACACGCCAGACACCGACGCGTGACATTCCCGGCATCCAGGCGCTGTCGCTTTCCGTCGCGCCGGTGCCGTCGCCTTCGGCGACTGCAACGCCGACGCCTTCCCCGTCATCAAGCCCACTTCCAGCTGCGAGCTTCAGCTTGGAAACCAACCTCGAGTCGGCGACGCCACTGATCGGGTCCTCGACGGCGTTCGCAGCCATCACAGTGGCAAATATCTCCGGAGAGCCCATCACGGTGATCGACATCCAGGGCTGGAGTCCGCCCGGCGTGGCGCTGACGAGCGCGATGAGTGACTCGCCCTGCCTTCCACCCAGCCCAATGCCAACGCAGTCGCCCGAGCCGACACCCGAGTCGACGCCGGCGCCACAACTCTCGTGCACCGGAATCACCCATGACGAGACCAGGCTGGACCCGGGCCGTTCGCGGACATACCCGTTCTCCATAACAACGAACGAGAAGTTGCAGCCGGGTCCAGCGCTCCTCCTCTTTGACGCGTCGGCGAACGGTCCGACCGTCCGGTCGAGCGCGGTCATCTCCCAAAAGGTCAACTTAGGGGTCCTCGGTGAGTCGGCGGCGTTGGGACTCTTGTCAGTGCCGGCATTGATCTTCCTGCCCGGGTTCGTCGCCGTGGTCGCCTTCGGGTGGGCCGCCGGGAAGTTGCCAGGTATCTCGACGTTCACACCATCCGCGACAGAGCCGTCGACATGGGTGCTCGCTGTCCCAGTATCCTTCGCAATCGTCGCAATCTATGGGCCGCTCACCGGCCTCGGTCCGATCGAAGGTATCGTCCACGGACCAAGGTCACTCACCGGCCCGCACGACCTCACCGACATCTTCTTGGCGTGGGCCCTGGCCCTCGTGTTGGGCGTGATCGCCGCTGTCATTCTCTGGGTAGTGGTTCACGCCGCTGGATGGGGGCGGGCGATCCGTGCGTGGGAGACCCGGCGGCGAAACGAAATCAAGAAGGGCGACGAGCCGATCACCGTGCTCGAACGGCTGGGCAATCAGCGGCTCGGTCTCGTCCTGCCGCAGGTGCGGGATGCTCAAGGCCGGACCGCACTAGTCGCTGGCCGGTCCGTCCCTTCCGACGGTTCGATGGTGACGATCATCCCGATGATGCAGATCATCGCGCCATTCCCCGCCGATCAGGCCGCTCGTGACATTCTCGACGACCTGAAGCGACAATTGACCGACCAAGGCGATCCTCACCGCCTCGCTGTGATCCTCAGGCGACCCGAAATGACGGTCAAGTGGCGACGGGGGATCGTGGCCGTGCCGGATAAGCAGTCATTTAGTGCCGCTCAGCACACCGTTCCCCAGCTAGTCGCCGACCTCGACGTCAAGGCTCCAGATGTGCCGAGCGCCGCGGCGGTGCTCGCCACGCGGCCCCGCCCGAACGGGCCGAGGGAGGTGACGTCCCCGTGACCGACTCGGGATCGGATACGGGGCCGAGCCATGCTATTCGGGCCCCAGAAAGGGAACAGCCCCCAACGGGGCTGTCCCCGCAGGCCCCCGTAGGGGCAGCTCCCACGGTCCCCGAAGGGCCCGTGAGGCCGGCGGATAGCCGCACCGGCAGCGAGTCAGCGACCATTGTGGGACCTGATCCGAGCGGGGGTCAAGGAGCACCGCAGGTTTCCGAGATGCGCTACGCCTTCGTTTGGGTCGAAGTCGTCCCCGAGCTGTTCGATTCGAAACCGCCATCCGGCCCTGCGGGTCGACTTGGTTCAGATGTCGGTTACTACGAAGCGTTCGGAGCTCCACGGGCGACCATCCCGGGAGCCACCCTCCCATGGATACCGGTCGGGCGCAATCTCTATTGGACTCGGTTCCTCGCTGGAGCCAATCCGAATACGATCGAACCGCCCAACGCCTGGGAGCATCTCGTCCCGATCCGCCTGGCTTTGAAGCCATCCCCATCCGACGAGCAGGGGATGTTCGTCATCTCGACGGAGTGTTTCCTCTTCCCATTCGGTTTGGGTCTCGTCGTCTCGGTCAACAGGCGTGCCGACGAGAGTCTCGCGGATGCCGTCGATGCGGCGATCTCTTTCCGACGAGGCGCACGCATCGCTCTCCCTTCGAGCGCCCGCGGTCCCGTCCCGCTCGACGCTGCCGCCGAGAGGATCCTTGGTTCCGTCAGGCAGCGGCTCTACGGTCTGCCGCCCGCAAATAGCCCGCCAGTCGAGCCGTTCACAATCGCGACCGTGGTCCAAGGTTCGGGTTACGACCCGGACACGGGTCCCATTCCGGAGGTCCGCCAGGCGCTCACGGGCCTCGTGTTCTGGGATCCCGAGTGGCGGTCGAAGCCCGTCACCGAAGGCGCGACGTCAGATGTCCCGTTGAGCAGGAAGCGAAGTCGGCCGGGGCACGTCATGATCGCGGCCGATCGTGGTCGAGCAGTCTGGTTCCCGGCGCGTTTCGGGGCCACCCAGAAGACCCGGACCCTCGGCTGCTACCACCGGAATCTTGTACTCGCGAGCACCCAGACCGAGGCCCTAGGTACGTTCATGTCCTCGACGCTCGATCGCCTTGGCAACGCGGATCCGTCCTCGTTACCGTGGGACGAACACTCGACCTGGGAACGCGCCGTGAGGATTCTCGATGCCTCGTATGTCGGCTTGTCTAGCACGTACCGGTCCGCAAGCATCCAGCGCCAGATTACCGACGGACTTAAGACCGACCTGGATTTGGCCCTGGCGATGCTAGGCGAAGCGGGGCTGCCGAAGCCGGCCACCGGAACGGCGACGGTAGTCCCATGACATGTAGTCCAGCCGCCGCTCCGACCATCGGCGCAGGGTTCGCCACCGGCGTTTGAGGAGGAATTGCGCAGCCGTTCGCTGGGAGACGCCGACGACGGTCGGGCCGGGTGACCCGTCGTGGCCTCGACATTGAGATCGTCACGGTCATCGGGAGATACTTCCCCGACTACGAGAATGAGATCGGGCACCGGTTGTCCGACTAGCGACTGAATGGAGCTTGGCGTCTCACCGGCGCTCGGCGGTCGCCGAGTCCACCCGTCCCGGTCAAGGTGTGCGACAGACGCTGGCCCACACCGACCAACTATGCTGACCTTGACCGACCGTCAGTGGCGTGCTGTCGGCGACGCTAGAGGCCCGCCGTGTGAAAGCCGAGAACGTGGTCATTCTCATCGCTGCCGCGATCTTGGTGACAGGACTAACGATCGGCGGTGCCGTTGCTGTTGTCGTGGTTCTCGGCCTATTGGCTGTCGGCCTCGTCGCGCTCGTGGTCTATGGGATCACAGCGAAGACACCCCCTCCAGCGCCGAAGGCGGCCAAGAAGGGGTCAGGCTGGTCGCCGACCATGGGGGTCGGGGTCGATCTATCGTCGATGCGGCCGAGTCTGTGGCTCGGTGTCCGAAGGCGACGCCGGAAGTAGCGGTTGCGCGAGCGTTCGCCAGATCTTCCTTCGCTGACTAACTGCGTGATCGATTCGGTCATCAGAAGGGATCGGATTCGTGCTCAGGTTGAGCGTCCTCGGTGACCCCCACCGAGATTGTCGGAGGAAAGGATGCGACTTACTCGTCTGGAACTCCGCAACTATCGGTGCTTCGAGTCCCTTGATCTATTCCGCGATGAAGGGCTGGCTCGAAGGTGGGGCGCGTGCGTTTCGGCCAGCACAGCCGCAGATGGAGGGGTGGTAGCGCCACATGCAGCCACAACGCACTAAGGACGACTAAGGGCAGCAACCGGGCACGGAGGGCCACATCGGCCTCTGAGGGTGTTTCGCCGGACTGTGGCATGCGCTCATCGAACCCCGGTAGTGCCGTCAGTCACACACGGTCGCGCCCGAGTGACGTGCAAGATCACATCGACGTTCGCGGGCCGACGCTACGATTGCCCCCGCTTGGAGGTTGCGGTGACGACCTGTATGGACTGCGGGAGCCAGACACTTCCTGACGCGAAATTCTGCGCTTCCTGTGGAGCGGAACTTCGTACGGACGGCGAGTTCGGGCCGACCACCGTCGAGACTCTGGCGTCCACGAATTGAACCCGCCGCACCGCCCGCAAACGGGTCAACCAGCATCCAAAGGGCCCATCCTGGTGGCGTCAGAACGGGAGAGTCATCCTCGCTCTCCCGTTCTGGGTTGGCCTGGTTCTCCTCGCGTACGACTGCTCGGTCAATCTGATCCTTAGTGACGAGCACTCATTCACGATCCTCAGCGTCGTCGGCCTCTTTCTCATCCCAGCAGGTTTGTTTCTCGGATGGTTCGACGAGCGGTTGCACCCTCCGAGCGAGGCCAGCAAGGAAGCGGTCCGCCAATATCGGGAGTACTTAGCCAACCAGCCCCAAGTGAGCAGGGCCGAGCGAGAACTACTGGCCGACACGGGCAAGTGGAAGAAGCCATTGCTGATCCGTTCGTACCCGAACGACACGGGGGGTTTGAAGAGGGCCGAGGAGGACGCAACGATTCTCGTTGCGCACGGATACGACATCTCGGCTCAGAGTGGCGTCGGAAGCCACGTCAACGTGGGTCGCACCATCACAGGGGCTGCTCTGACGGGTGGCCTATCATTTCTGTTCGGCGGAAGTCGAACGAAGGGCTCGGTCCACATCACGTTCGTCAAGCGAACTAGGACGGCATCGCCAGCTCGGCGCTAGCAGCAGCCGCAGCTGATTTCGTGTCACGACTTCCAATCGACGACGCTGGACGTTCGAAGCCGGTTCGACGGCCGGACGACGCCCTCCAGCTCCCTCTCGGTCAGCCCCCGTCCAGTGTCCTCCCGCGACCACACCTCGGCACCCCCGAGATAGGCGAGCCGGATCCGACGCTCACGCTCGGCCATCCGCGACCCGTCAGGCTGCGGCACGCCGCGCAGACGGTCGTCCAGGGCCCGCAGGCCCGCCGTCTCGTCGACGCCGGTCCCGGTGACCGTCTGCGGCGGCCTGTTGCGGCCATGGGCGACCGAGCGGGCCGTCACTGACCGGCCAGGGATGCCCGGATCGTAGGTCGGCGGTCCGACGGTCCAGCCGGCAGGCAGCGCCTCATGCACGGCGTCCCAGGCGGCCTCGCGGTCGGTCATGGGAACATTGTGCGATAGCAGCGTGATGAGTCGGGTGTCATCGTCCGCAACAGAACCCTGAAACGTGCACTGCATGGTTGCTGCAACGATGGACGCCTCGGAGTACACAATCTCGACGATGAGCGGCGCATGAGGCTTCGGCATCCTTAGGGGATCCTCAAACTGGAGACGGCGCCCCAATGACCACCATCCTCGTCGCCCTCGCCTCAGTGTTCGCCTATGGGCGGCTCACCAAGACCCGCCCGACCAAGGTCACCTATGCCCTCGCCACGGCGGCAGCGTACGTCGCGGGCTTCGCGATCCAACTGCTTCTCGTCGCTTACGCACAAGGACACCTGTTCACAACGCAAACGGAGGTGAAGACCTTCAACTCCACGGCGCAAGGCGTCCTCATCGTCGTCGGCGTCGCGACCGCCGTGCTCGTGGCGTGGCTCCGACGCGGGTCCCCGACAAAGGTAGATGCGGACTCGACTCCACCCTCGACGCGCTCTCGGCGCGAACATGTCACGGCTCAGCCGTCGGAATACGCGCAGGCTGGACCAGCACTTTCGTCTGGGTTCGCCGATTTGGAAATCGGCGATCTGGTATCGATAGAACCCTCGCGAGGATCGGGGCCAATCGTTGGCAGCGTCGCAACGATGTGGCTGAAAGGCCTGTCGGTCACGAGCGGCCCATCCATGCCTGAAGCTGGTCGATCGGTGTCCATTCGCTTCGAGGACATCAAGACGGTGGCTCGGCTTGCTGCGCTCCCTCCGGCGGACACCGGCGCGACGACCGGGCTGGTAGACGACAGTCAGAGCGAAGCGGGCGTGCTAGCCCTCGTGAACGCAACAGACTGCGCCGTCCACGACCTCGTGCCAGAATCGAACCATGTGTCCGTGGCCGAGACCAAGATTTGCCCGGATTGCGCGGAGACGGTCAAGGCCGCCGCTCGCATCTGTCGGTATTGCCGCTTCGAGTTCGCCCTCAACGTAGTTCCTGCGACTGGCGAAATGCCCTATGTCGGCGGGGAGCCAACGGACAGCCACGACATCGCCAGTGTCGTCGACCCTGATCCTAGAGGGCCAAGTCTTCCGTGGTTCACGCCTTCCTGGGAGTCCCGTCGCGGGCCGCGACCGCGATCGTAGGGCTTGCCCAGGACTCGCGATCCCGCGCCACGCGGCCAGCCTGTCCGGACCGACCGGGGCGTTGGGGGGAGTAGGCTGCGCCCCATGACGCTCTGCGAGCGCTCGTCTCGACCAACCGCGTGAACAGCGCCCTGCGGTTATCGGCACTCGCCGTACTGGCGGCCCTCGCCTTCGCCGCATGTGCCGTGACCGGAACCGGTGGCAAGTACCCGGAGGCCTGCTCCGACTTCGGGTTTGCTGCCGACCGGTGTGCCGGCATCGTGCAGCATGCCCAGGAGCTGCTCCCGGTCTGCACGGTGGGGGTTCCGTGCGGCAGGTCCTCGGTCACGCCGAAGCGCGTCATATCCGTCGAGCTGAAGCGTCCGGGCCTCCTGGACGGGCAATCCGGTGTCATCGTCTCGGTCCGTTTCCACCTCGACGCCGGATCGCCCGACTTCTACCCAGGGGTACCGGCTGGACAGGTCGACTTCGCCGTGGATCTGACTGGTTGCAGACTTGTCGGGAGGTCCGAGGTCCCGAACGGCTCGGCCCCGGACTGGCGCGGCCCGGAGAGGCTATGGTGCTGATGATCAACCCACCGGACGAACACGGCAGGAACCCGGATAGCCGCCGCCTGAGTGAGAGACTCCGCGCCGAGTTCATCGCGGGCGCCGAGCAGGAGTGGCGCAAGCGGACCGGGCGACCGATGACGCACGACGAACTCGAGCGCGTGCTGCGGCGGTATCCGGGGGACGTGTAGCTCACATCCTCGCGAGCAATTCCCTCTTCTTCGCCTCGAACTCCTCTGGCGTCACGAGGCCCGCGTCGCGAAGTTCACCGAGGGCCCGGATCTGATCGGGGAGCGACAGCGTTAGTTGCTGAGCTCGCTCGGTTGAGACGGCCGGCTCCCGCCGGAACATGACAGTGACGGAAGAGGCACTTGTCCGGCGCCCAAACGCGATTATGCCGAGCGCGAAGATCGATCCCATACCGGGACCTGTTGTATGCGACTCGCCGCTCTGCGACGTTGGGTACATGCGGAACTTGGCAAACAGCTTGGCTTCCATCTGGAACATCTCATTCGCATAGGCACCCGGATGATGTCCGAATGACGCCGTCATCGTTGGTGGCTTCCAACCAGGCGCGCAGGCCCGAGGCCTTGTGTGGACCGTGGTGTTCCAGCATCAGAACGCAATACTGTTCGTCGGCGTCGACCTCTCGGCACAGGCCCCGATCGCCAAGATCCCGTCATCGTGACGTGATTTCCTCGCTGGTTCTCGGGTTTGCGGTTGCCTTCATGGCTGGAAGTATGGCGAGTCCAAGGTCCGCCAGGTCGAGGGTTCCTCGCCCTGCTGGCCGTCAGCCAGCGCGTATCCGTCTCAAACGGCGTCGCTCTCGTGGCGCCCCCGCTCTGCGGCTTCGTCCAAGCGGGAATTGCGTCCGAACAGGTCACGACGAGCCACCAGAGGCTCCTGACCCGCGACACGGCGGTCCTGGAGTGGTGGTGCTGTCGGCATTGCCCTGCCGGCAGTGCGGGTGAGACGTGACGGGTTGGGTGGCGAGCGACCATGCGGGGCGACGGGTGCGGTGGGAGTTGCAGCCACCGTCCGGGCGAGGAGGCAGATGTTGACGACCGAGCGATGCCCCGCGATCAAGGATGGCCTGCAGTGCGTCCTTGCTGTCGGCCATACCGAACCGCACCAGCTCCCCGCCGATCCGGGCTGGGCGCCGGGCAGCCGCCTCGGCGACTGTGGCAACTCAAGCGCCGGCGGCAGCGCCGATCGCCGGTGGGCGACCTATGGAATGGGGCGGCGTCGTCATCCTGATCGCAGGTTGCCTAGCCATCCTTGGCTCGTTCCTGCCATGGATCCAAGCGACCGCGGCGTTGGTGGGCACAGTCACCCGAAGCGGACTGGAAGGCGGCGACGGGCTCATCACTATTGCCCTCGGGATCGTCATCGCATTGTCGGCATCGCCATCGCAGCGAGGAGCGGCAGTGCCGGACGGCGCGCATCGGTGCACTCTCGTCTGCGCGATCGTGCTTGGCATCGTCGCGCTCATAGACATCAGCGACGTGAACAAGCGGCTTGCAGGCCTCGATTTGACAGTTGTCCTCGGAACCCCTCGGGGTGGGATTGATCGTAGTCGCCTTCGCGGCGGTGCTCACCGTCATCGGGGCTCTCCCCGCCCTCGTCCGCACACCGTTGAGACGGGGATGCCCGGTGCTGAGACGTAGAAGCCCGCAGCAGGGGCCCATCGATGGCCGCGATCGGGGTCGGGGTGGCGGCCGTGGTCGTCGTGCGGTCAATCGCCTACCAAATGTTGCAGAACAACGTGGAACAGCATCTTGGAGAACGTCGCGAGGTCAGTCTGAGTCCATCGCCGGCCTCATGACGGACGGCACTTTCCGCCCTATGGGCAGACAGTAGGGTCACGCCAGCGCCGACCTTTCCAGCTATCTGGTCTGGCGACGAAGTGGGTCGTCGTGACACCGGGCCTGAGCATGGGCAGCTGAGGCTGCTGGAGATGAGAACGTGACAAGCAACGGCAAGCGAGGCTACCCGTGACGCCGGAGGAGTTCGAGCGGGTGCCGCCGCGATATCCGGGCGACATCGCCGACCGGCCGGGCCAGAGACCCGAATGGACCTCAGGATCGTTGCCTGGAATGTCAACCAAAGCGTCGAGACGAAGGCCCAGGCACCCTCTCGATCTTGAGCCGGACGTTGCAGTGCTGCCGGAGTGCGCTGACGTACCCCAGAATGGGGACGGGGTGCTCCTGCGGGTCGGCTGGACCGGGCGGAACCTCAAGAAGGGCCTGGGGGTGTTCGTGCGTCCTGGGATCCGGGCGACGATCGATGGTGGTTGGGAGCCATGGCGTGAATGGTGGCTCCCGGTCCGACTCGGAATCGGTTCCGGCACCACGTGGTTTCCTGGCCGGTCTGGGCGGTTCCACCATCGCGGACAGGAGCCTGGACCCCGGAGGGGTCGCTCCCATCGTGCCATCGAACACTATCGACCCTTCCTTGAGCATCACCGCGCCGTCGTCATCGGGGACTTCAACGACAACGTCCGGTGGGACACCCCCACCTACCCGTCATTCAGGCGGACACTTCAGCTCCTGGATGACGCTGGCTATGCGAGCCTCTATCACGAGCGCACCGGGGAGTCCCCCGGAGCTGAGAGCGGGGCGACGCTCTTCTGGTATCGACATCAGGACCGACCGTATCTGGTCGACGACGCCTTCGTCCCGCGTGCCTGGTTGCCCGTCGTCCGGCGATATGAACTCGGGGACCCGGACTGTGGCTTGCCTGGAGTGACCATGTCCCGTTGGTCCTCGACCTCGGTACGACCAGACCGGGTGACGTCGTAGAGACTCCGGAGGACGGTATGAGCAGTCTTGGAGATCTCCGCTGTTGCCGCACGAGACGGCTGGGACTGCGCCGTCATCGTCCGCAACGGCGGCGAGACCCGCCACCGGGTCCGAGTCGCCCGAGACGACCTCGCCAGACTCGCTCCCGGTGCGACGGATCCTCGTCGAGCTCGTGCGGGCCAGCTTTGTGTTCCCGCTGGAGCGCGAGCCCAAGGAGTCGATCCTGCGGGAGTTTGACCTCACCATTATCGGGAGATACTTCCCCGACTACGAGCGGGAAGTCGGGGCTCAGACGTCCAACTAGCCGGCTGCTCGGACCAGGTGTCGAACGCGAGCTCGGGCAGTTGCCACGGCCACTGCCCTGGTCCGGACCATCGGTCGGAGTCGACCATGACGGCGGTAGAGACGGCACCTCCAAGTCGCGATCCCGGTCGGACGCCAGTCCGGAGGTGTGCTGCGACCACGAGTGGGCGACTCCTTGTCGCAAGCTGCGAGGAGGGCACGGGCTGTAGACCGGTAACGACTCTGCCTGCCGACCCGTGAAGACC
>CAWAKU010000016.1:0-560294 GCA_963782715.1 uncultured Chloroflexia bacterium | reverse complement strand
ACGCCATCTATGAGCGGATCGTGGGTCGCGGGCCCGGTGATCGTGGGTGTCCGGCTGACCCAGGCGGCCTACGCGCACGGATTGGCGCTGGCTCTGCCCGAAAAGGTTGAAATGGCGCGCCCGACAGGACTCGAACCTGCGACCTTTGGGTCCGGAACCCAACGCTCTATCCACTGAGCTACAGGCGCGCGAACCCACATGATAGTGGGCCGCCCCGACGGGCGGTATCTACGCCTCAGGCTTGGATGGCGGCCTGGCGTCCACCGCGGATCGGGGCCGCCTGGATCGGCTGGATCGCCGGCGGCGGCCCGGAGCACCCGCTGGTACTCGCCGCCGACGGCGGACCAGACCATGTGACGCGTGTGCTCGTAGGCGCGTCGGCCGATGTCGGTCCGAAGGGCGGGGTCTCTGAGGGCCTTGGTCAGTGCCGCGGCGAGCGCAGCCGGCGAGTCCGGTTCGACCAGGATGCCGCGGCCGTCGGCCAGCATCTCGCGCGCGTAGGGGTACGGCGCCGAGACGACCATCCGACCGGCCCCCATCGCGCACGCCAGCGTGCTCGACACGGTCTGCTCGAGGTTCGCATAGGGCGTGACGACGACATCGGCGGCCTGCAGCCAGCGAGTCCGTTCGACGCGACCGACGAAACGATCCTCGAACCGAACGTGCTCCTGCATCCCGAGCCGCCGCACTCGGGCCACGAGCCCGTCGCGATAACTCTCGCCGTCGTCGCGGACCAGGTCTGGCTGGGTCGCCCCGACGATGACGTAGAGCGTCGTCGGGTGCGCGGCAACGACCTCGGGGAGCGCGTCGATCGCGAGCTCGTAACCCTTGCCCGGACCGAGCAGCCCGAAGCTCACCAGCACATCACGGCCTTCGACGCCGAGCCCCGGCTTCATCGTCTCGGCATCGACCAGGGGCAGGTCGGGCACGCCGTGGGGGACGATCTCGAGGCGCGTCGGGTCCGCACCGTAGGCGTTCGTGACGAGGGCCGCGGCGGCGGGCGACATGACGATCGGTCGTCGCGACGCTCTCGATCAGCAGACCGAGTGTCTCTCGCTGGCCCGCAGTCGGGTGCTCGGGGACCGTATGGAGCGTGGCGACGGCGGGGAGCCGCAGCCCGCGGATGAACTCGGTCACGAATGCGCCGTCGTCGCCGCCCCAGATCCCGGACGCGAACTGGATCGAGACGACGTCCACGCAGCGCTCGAGAGCTCGTGCCGTCTGCAGGTAGTCGGCGGGCTCGTCCCGGCGGATCCGGTGGTGGACCTCGAGAGGGTACGGCGCGGCCGAGCCGGGCGGGTGGAGGGCGACGATCTCGCGATCGCCGGTCGCGGCGGCGAGGTCGTGGGTGAACGAAGCCACCCCGCAGCGGCGGGGCGGGTAGGTCGACACGAAGGCCGTCCGTATGATCGTGTGACTCCTCTCAGAGTCGACCGGAGCGGTCCGCCCTCGCGGACGGACCGCCCTGGGGTTCAGGCGGCGCGGACCTTGGTCGCGCGCGGGCCCTTGGGGCTCTGCTCGACGTCGAACTCGACGCGCTCGCCGCCGATGAGGCGGTCGAAGTCGAGTGACGAATCGAGGCCGTCGCGGTGGAAGAAGTATTCCTTCGTATCCTCGGCGGCGATGAAGCCGAAGCCGCGATCGGCAACGACCTTCTTGATGGTACCGGTGGCCACAGTGACCTCCAACACTTCCCGAACACGGTTGGCAGACGCACGGCCCGTTCGAAAAGGGGTTGACCACGCGGAGCACGTCGCGAGGTGCGACGAGCACCCACCGTAGCACAGATGTTCGATGACCGGACTCCGCCGGGGCCCGGACATAAGCCGAGGCCGGCTCCCGAAGGAACCGGCCTCGATGCTGTCCCGGTGAAAGAGTCCGCCGAAACGAACGCTTCTGCCGCGCGTCAAGGGCATCTATCACGTCGGCTGCACCGACTACCCTGACCCTACCTACCCATGACCTTGTCGCTGGGGCAGCGCTGACTGAGCAGCACCGATATCCTACCCCGTCAGGGGCAGTTTTCCAAGGGTTTTGACACGTCGGCGGGTGTAAATTCCTTAACCTTCGGCGTGATGGATCGTCACCGAGGTCATCGCGACCGGGTCGTTCGGGAGGTCGCGGTTGTCCCTGGGAGCCCCGACGATCTTGTCGACGACGTCCATCCCCTTGGTCACCTGGCCGAACAGCGTGTAGTTCTTCGGCAGCTTGCCGGTCAGGTCCTGGTGGCAGATGAAGAACTGGCTGCCGTTCGTGTTCGGGCCGGCATTGGCCATCGCCAGCGAGCCGCGGACGTAGTCGCCCTGGACCTTCTCGTCCTCGAACTTGTAGCCCGGGCCGCCGGTCCCGACACGGCTGCGCTGGAGTGACGACTTCTTGCCGTACTCGCCGTCGCCGCCCTGGGCGACGAAGCCCGGGATGACCCGGTGGAAGATCACGTCGTCATAGAAGCCCTGCTCGGCGAGCTTGATGAAGTTGGCGGTCGCCTTCGGGGCGCTCTCGTCGTACAGGTCGACCTCGATGTCGCCGATGTCGGTCGAGATGGTGGCGCTGGTCATGGGCTTGGGCTCCTCTCCTGGTGTCAGGGGTTGGCGACGGTCACGCTGGTCATGATGACCGGGTTGGTCGGGTTCTCCGCGTCCGCCGCCGAGGCGATCGCGTCGGCCGTCTCCATCCCGGACGTCACGTTCCCGATGATCTGGTAAGTGTTGTATGCCTTGAGTGCGTCGATCGCCTTGTCGGACAGGACGATGAAGAACTGCGAGTCGACCGAGTTCGGCTGCGACGTGCGGGCCATGGCGACGACGCCGCGTCCGTACGGCGCGGTGACCGGCTCGTCCTGGATCGTGTAGCCGAGGTCTGCCCCGGTCGCCGAGCTCGCCGCCCTGGATGACGAAGTCCGGGACGCACCCGATGGAACGGGCTGCCGTCGTAGAACCCGCACGACGCCAGCGCGACGAAGTTGCCGGCCGCGATGGGCGACAGGTCGGCCTTGATCGCGAGCACCATCGAACCCTTCGAGGTCTGGATGGTCACGGTGCGCGTCTGGCCGGCCGGCAGCGGCGGCGGCTGGCTGGTCGGGCACGACCCGGCGGCGACCGATGCTCCCGGGCTGGCCGAGGCCCCCGCGCCCGTCCCGCCGCCCTTGAACGGCTGCAGCAGGAGCAGGCCGGCGACGAGGACGATCAGGACGATCGCGCCGCCGACCAGCCACGGCAGGCCCGGGATGCTGCTGTTGACGTTGCTGCTCGCCGACCGGCTTGGTCTTCGCGGCGGCGGGCTGGGTCGACCGATGCTGCTGCGACCCGCGACGGCGCTTGCCCCGCTTCGATTCAGGCACGGTCGGTCCTCGGGGTTGCGGGCGCGGGTCATGCGGCGGCCTCCATGGCGGCTGGGTAGTCGATGGCCCCGGAGAGCAGGACCTCTCCGAGGATGACGCCGGCGACACCGGTGTCGCGCAGGCGGCGGAGGCCGTCGATGTCTCGAACCCCTCCGGCCACCAGGATCTCCGCATCGTACGACCGAACCAGCTCGCGGGTGCGGGCGAGGCTCGCGTCGTCCGTCTCGGTGCCGCCATGGGTCAGCACGAACCGGGCGACGCCGGATCCCACGAGCTCGCCGATGAGCACGTCAACGGTCGGTGGCGTGGCGCGCCGCCACGGGAAGGCGGCGAGTCGCTCCGGGCGCGGGTCGAGACCGACCGCGAGCCAGTCGCCGGCGACCGCGACGCACGCGCGCAGGTCGTCGGGACGGTCGGCGATGACCGTCGACAGCACGACCCGGGTCGCCCCGGCGGCGAAGGCCAGGCTGATGGCATCGGCCGAATCGACCCCGCCGGCGAGCTGGAGCGGGACCGCGACCCGTGCGGCGATCGCCCCGACCGCGTCGAGGTTGCCCGGGGTGCCGGCACGGGCGCCATCGAAGTCGACCAGATGGACGAGCCGCGCCCCCATCGCCACGAACCGCTCGGCGATCCGATCCGGGCGGTCGGTCGGCGCGCCGATGCCCGACCCGGCCCCGGGCCAGTACACGATCCGCGAACGACCGCCCTCGAGGTCGATGGCCGGGATGACCAGCACGGGCGGGTCAGCCCTCGCCCGTCATCAGGCGTCGGTGGAACGAGATCGGGATCGAGCCGTTCTGCAGCAGCGTGTCGTGGAACGCTTTCAGGCTGAACCGGTCGCCGAGGCGACGCTGCTCGTCGGCACGCAGGCCGAGCAGGAGCGTCCGGCCGAGCAGGTACGACAGCGGGTAGGTCGGTCGGTAGGTGTACCAGCTGACCTCGGCGGCGGCGTTCGATCGCTGGAAGCTCGTCTGCTCGACCATGAAGTCGATGGCTTCGTCGACGGTCAGCTCGCCCCGATGCATCCGGACGTCGAGGATCATCCGGCACGCCCGCCAGATCGCGTCGGTGTGCATCGCGAGCCGGAAGGCGGGACCGGAATCGAAGCCCTGCTCGCGCATCATCAGCTCGGAGTACATCCCCCAGCCCTCGACGAACTCGGGCGCGTCGGTCAGCAGGCGGGTGAGCGACGGGATCCGCCGTGCCGTGTCGAGCTGGAGGTGGTGGCCCGGGTAGGCCTCGTGGATGCTGGTGTTGCTGATCGAGCTCACGTTGTGCTCGCGCATCGCGTCGGGGTCGTGCCCGACCGACGGCGTGACGACGTAGATGCCCTTCGGATTCGCGTCGAACGCGGCGGGCTCGAAGTAGGCCGCGAACGGCAGGACGTTGCGCAGGTATTCGGGCGTCGCGATGACGTCGATCCGCTCGTCGTCCGGGACCGTCACGAGGTCGTGCTCGATCAGGTGGCTGCGGGCGCGGAGCATCGCGTCGCGGTAGGCGTCGAGCGCCGAGTCGAAGTCGGTCGGCTGGTCCCGCTTGACCCGGTCGATGACCGCCGCCTCGTCCGCGTCGGGGTCGATCTCGCGTGCGGCCGCGGCGCGCGCCGCACGTTCCTCGTGGAGCCGTTCCCAGCCGAGCGCCAGGATCGCATCGCCATCGAGTCCGTCGAAGGCGCGCAGCGACACGAGCGCCTCGTGTCGCTCGCGCCCGATCGCCCAGTCGTCCGTCCCGCCCGGGAGCGTGCCCTCGAGCCAGGAGGCGTACAGCTCGATCGCGATCTTGGCCGATTCGCTGGCACGCTCGAGACGTCGCTGCTCGACCGGCGGCAGGACACCGTCCGCGCCGGCGGCGACGATCTCGTCGAAGAAGGCGGGCATCTCTGCGGCGGCCTCGATCTCGATCTGCTGCCAGCGGCGGACCTGCGGAACGGTCGCCCGGGTCTTCGACTCCTCGAGGTAGGTGGCGACGGCCTCCAGCCGGCCGGCGATGGCGTCGAGCCGTTCTCCGAGCGGCGCGTGGTCGCGCGCGAACAGCAGGAAGAGGCTGTCGCCGACGTGGTCGAACGCGTGCGATCGCTTCTCCCAGAGGCGAAGCTCGTCGATGTCGAAGATGGCGCGGCGGACGTTGTGGATCTCGAGGTCGCGCTCGACGCGGGCCTCCGCGGAAAGCGCAGCCGGGTCGATGGCCTCGATCGCGACCAGGTGCTCGCGCTCGTCCTGGAGCTCGCCGAGGACCGCCTCGCGACTGCCGTCCCCGAGGAGGTCGTCGTCCTGGTGAAGGCCGACCGCGGTGCCGAGGACCGGGTTGTCCCGGATGAGCCGGACGAATCGGGTCTCGACGAGGTCGTACAGGGCTGTGTCGAGCGGCCCCGGGGTCGCCGCCACGGGACGGGGGAGCCGCATGGCGGCGTTGGGCGCGTCGGTCACGTGGTCGGATCTCCTGATGGTCGGATCGGTCGGCGGAGCCGGGTCAGGCCGTCGCCGCCACCGATGGTCGGGTCTCGGCGAGGGCCGCCCGGGTTGCCTCGATGGTCGTCTCGATGTCGGCGGCGGTCACGCCGTAGTGCGTCGCGGCGCGGACCTGTCCGTGCGGATACTCCACCATCATGACGCCGCGCGCTCGGAGGGAGGCGAGGAACGCGGCCCGGTCGCGCTCGACCTTGAACAGGACGAAGTTCGTGCGCACGCGGCCGGGGTCGAGCGGGCCGGGCGCCGGCTGGGCGGTCCCACCGGCCGAGACGATGCCGTCCATCTCCGACAGCGCCTCGGCGAGCCGGCGGGCGTTGGCGTGGTCCTCGGCGATGCGGTCGATCGTCCCGTCCGGACCGTCGCTCAGGGCGACCAGCCCGGCCGCCGCGAGGATGCCTACCTGGCGCATCCCGCCACCGACCATCTTCCGCGCGCGGCGAGCGCGCCAGATGACGTCGCGCGGACCGACGACGACCGAGCCGACCGGGCAGGCGAGCGCCTTCGACAGGCAGAACGTGACGGTGTCGGCCGGGCCGGCGAGGTCTTTCGCGGTCACCCCCTGGGCGACGACCGCGTTCCAGAACCGGGCGCCATCGATGTGGAGCGGGACGCCGTGGGCGTGGGCGATGTCGGCGACCTGGCGGGTGTACTCGGGCGTCAGCGGCTGGCCCATCGAGTGGGCATGGGTGTTCTCGATGGTGACGAGGCCGCTGATCGGTTCGTGGACGTCGCGTGGGTCGCGGAAGGCGGCGTCGATGTCGGCCGGGTCCATCGTGCCGTCGGGTCGGTCGTCGAGGGCCCGGATGCTCGTGCCGACGATCACGGCGTGGCCGGCCGCCTCGTCGATGACGAGGTGGTGCTCGCGACCGGCGATCGTCTCCTGGCCGCGGGCGAGATGGGCCATCTGGGCCACGAGGTTGCCCATCGTGCCGCTGGCGACGAACAGGCCGGCTTCCTTGCCGAGCAGGGCGGCGGCCCGTTCCTCGAGAGCGATGACCGTCGGATCGTCACCGAACACGTCATCACCGACCTCGGCGTCCGCCATCGCCCGGCGCATCGCGGGCGTGGGGTGGGTGACGGTGTCGCTGCGGAGGTCGATCGGGGGCATCGGGGCGAGTATAGGTCGAGGCGCGCGGCGACAACCCCGAGCGCCTCTGCTATGCTCCGCCCTCGCCGCAACTGGACCCGTGGTGTAGCGGCCCAACATGCCAGCCTGTCACGCTGGAGATCGCCGGTTCGAATCCGGTCGGGTCCGCCATCTTCCGAATTTCCCTACGCCCCGTCCGCCCGCCCGGACGGGGCGTTCCTTTGCCTCGTCGGCCCATCTCGGCATCCTCTGTCACACTCCGCCGCGTGAGTCGACGACCCATCCCCATCGCCGCCGGTCTCGTGCTCGTGGCGCTCGTGGCGGTGCTGGCTGGATCGCAGCTGGGCCTCGTCGGTGGGTCTGCGACCCCGTCCGCGTCGGCAGGAGCGCTCCTCGGCCGACCGACCGCCGGGCCCTCGACGACCGCCGCGACGCAGACCCAGCCCGCCGATGGCGCCACGCCCGGACCGAGCGCGACGTCGGCCCCGCGACCCCGGCGACCCCGGCCGCACCCGCCGACCTCGCCGACGTCCCGATCGTCCCGGTCACCAACTACCGCTCGACCGCGACAGCCGCCAGCGCCAAGGACGTCGCCGCGATCCTGGCCGGCACGAGCACGACCTACGACACCCTCGCGCTGGTCAAGACCGAGGCCCCGGCGGTCCTCGACGCCCTCGGCATCGCCGGCGCCGACCCGGCTCACCTGGTCCTGTTCGACGACGAGCCGGCTCTCGCTGCCGACTTCGCCAAGAACCGCAAGCGCCTCGCCTTCGTCCGGGCGGACGCCGTCGGGCCAGAGGTGCGGGCCCTCGCCTGGCGGGGCAAGGCGCTGTTCGGTGTCGATCGGGTCAAGGCCATCGCCGACTGGCCGCTGACCGCCCGACTCGCGGCACCCGCGGTGGCCGACGCCTACGATCCGGCGACGACCTGGACCCTGTTCGCCGGCGGCGACATCATGCTCGACCGGGGTGTCTACCTGACGCTCAAGAAGAAGGGCGCCGACTTCCCGTTCGCCGGCGGTACCGCCGACATCACCGGCCGCTGCAAGAATTGCTCGCCGCTCGGCTGGGACACGCCCTACACGCAGAGGACCGGCAACGCCGGCGTCGTGCGCGACCTCATCGAAGGTGCCGACATCGCGGCCGCCAACTTCGAGAATCCGGCGCCCGACAAACCTCGCTTCCATGCGTCGGGCACGAACTTCTCGGCCGATCCCAAGTGGATCGACGGCCTGGCGCGCGCCGGCATCGACTACGTCTCACTCGCCAACAACCACATCCGCGACGCCGGCGGCGCCGGGCTCCTGCAGACCATCAAGAACGTGACCAAGCGCGGCATCGCCGTCTCGGGTGCGGGCAAGGACCTGGCGGCGGCGCGCAAACCGGCCATGCTGGAGGCCGGTGGGACCAAGGTCGCCATCCTCGGCTACGACGCGATCGCCGGGGGCTATCACGCGACCGCGACGAAGATCGGCAGCGCCGGCCTGTCGGCGAAGGCCGTCAAGGCGGACGTCGCCGCGGCGCGCAAGGCCGGCGCGGACCTCGTCATCGTCTACCCGCATTGGGGCACCGAATACGACCCGACGCCCTTCGCCAACCAGCAGAAGCTGGCCGAGATGATCATCGACAACGGCGCCGACATGGTCATCGGCAACCACGCCCACTGGGCCGGGGCGATGGAGGTCTACAAGGGCAAGCCGATCTGGTACGCGCTCGGCAACTTCGTGTTCGACCAGACCTGGTCGGAACCGACGATGGAAGGCATCACGCTGGAGCTGACGTTCCGCGGCAAGACCCTGGTCCAGGCGCGGATGCACCCCCACATCATCCTCGACAAGGCCCAGCCGAACCTCCTCGATCCGGCGGGTTCCGGCAAGGTCGTGATGGGCCAGATCTTCTCCGCGTCGAAGGGGCTGCTGCCGTGGTGACGGGGTCTGACAGTCCCCACTGAAGTCCTGAGCGGCGGTTCCGAGCACCTTCGACCCCGGATCGGGGTCTGACAGGCACCGAACCGGCTCCGCGAGACAGCTGAGGCTCCCGTGCGCACGGGTTCGGGCCGTCAGTGGGGCCTGACAGTCCCCGAGCGGGCGCGGACGGTCCTAGACGATCCCCGCGAAGAGGTCCGTCTCGGGGAGCGCCGACTCGACCCTCGACTCGCGCAGGATGTAGGCCTCGTTGGCCCAGCTATCGCGCCAGCCCTCGAAGCCCATGAGCATGAACGGGCTCTCAGCGCTGATCTGCGTGACATGCTCGTGGATCGCCGCCCACTTCGCCTCGAGTGGCGCGCCTGACACGTCCACCCAGGTCGTGATGGACTCGTCCGGGACCAGCATCTTGGCCGCGAACTCCTCCATCTCGGCGATCTGCTCGGGGGTCGCGTCGTCCGGCGCCGCCCACCAGGGCTTCCGGCCCGCGGCGACCATCATCGCGTTCATCTTCTCGCGGACGGACCGCGGGATGGCCTGGATGTAGAGCTTGGACGGCGCCCAGACCGCGAGACCGGCCTCGAGCTGCTCCGGGTACCAGGCCGGATCGCCGGCTCGCTCGAAGGCGCGGACCGCCACCTCATGCGTCCGGATGTGGTCGGGATGCCCGTAGCCGCCGAACTCGTTGTAGGTGGTCATCACGTCCGGCTGGTACATCCGCACGAACCATGTCAGGCGCCCAGCCGCCTCGTCCAGGTCCGCTTTCCAGTACGAGCGCGGGTCGTGGTTCCCGTCGGTCCCCATCATCCCGGAATCGCGGTACCCGAGGTTCTCCCACTCGGTCACGCCGAGGCGGCCCATGGCCCGTTCCAGCTCGCCGGCCCGGATCTCGCCGAGCCGCCGGTGATCGTCCGGCGTATCCATCTCGGGGACGACGATCTCGCCGAGCTCTCCGCGCGTGCCGGTGACGAGGACCACCCGACGGCCTGCCTCCACGGCTTTGGCCATCGCCCCTCCGGTCCCGATCGTCTCGTCGTCGGGGTGGGCGTGGACGGTCATCAAGGTCGGGCGGTGGGGAGCGGTGTCGTTCGTCATGGTCTGGATGCTAGCGCACCCCGTACCTTCGGACGGTTTCGCGCCCGCCGAATGGTGCCGACGATTCGCGCCATGATCGATCGGATCCCGCGACGCCTGCGTGTCGCCTTCGGCGCGCCCGAGGCACGCACGGGACCGGTCGGCTCCGGCGCGCCCGCGTCTGGCCAGGTCGTCGACTTCGTGGCCTACAGCGTCGACTGCATCCTGTCCGGACGGACGATCCTCGATGGCGACCGGCTGAGCGACATGCTCAACGACCACGACGAGTACGCGTTGCTCGGGGTGACCGTCGAGCGGTTCGACGGCGGCCCGCCGATGGTCGTCGACGAGGTCGTCGTCTCGCGCGACGAGCTCTGGGTCGTCCATACCGGCGAGCCCCGCGGCGTCGAGGCACGGCGACACCGGACCTCGCAGCAGTACGTCGCCCTCAAGATGAGCCCGTATCGCGTCCGTGGCTTCTTCCACGGCCTGCCCGGGACGAACCCGATCACCAGCATCGGGCGCCGCAAGGCGATGATCCCGCTGACCAACGTCCGGATCGAATACACGATCGATGGCGACGTGCGCGAGACCCGGGTCGACGTCGCGATCGTCAATCGCGACCAGGTCGAGTGGCTCGACGCGATCGAGCCCGATCGGGCCGAGTTCCCGCCGAAGCCGACGCCCCGGACGCCAGACGAGAAGGTCGACACGACGACAGACGCCTCGGCCGAGACGACGACCGAGGCCGCGAGCGCGGCAGTGCCCGAGGTCACGGCCGACCGACCGTAGCGACCGCCGCTACCATCGGTGGCCATGGCCGACACTCCTCCGACCGGACCGCTCGCGGGACTCCGCGTCATCGACGCGTCGACGGTCCTGGCCGGGCCGTACTGCACGATGCTGCTGGGCGACCTCGGGGCGGAGGTCATCAAGATCGAGCCGCCGGAGGGCGATTCGACGCGTGGCTGGGGGCCGCCGTGGGTCGGCGAACCCGGGGTCGACGGGCGGCGGACCGCCGCCTACTACCTGGCGGTCAACCGGAACAAGCGCGGGCTTCGGCTCGACCTCAAGACCCCCGACGGCGCCGAGGTCCTGCGTCGCCTGCTCGTCGGTGCGGACGTGCTGGTCGAGAACCTGCGCGTCGGGGCGTTCGCGCGACTCGGGTTCGACGAGGCGACGCTCGACGCGCTGAACCCGTCGCTGGTCCACCTCGCGATCACGGGCTACGGGACGAGCGGACCCGGCCGCGGATCGGCCCGGCTACGACTTCATCATCCAGGCGACCAGCGGGCTGATGTCCATCACCGGCGCGGCGGACGCCGACGGCGGCGGTCCGACCAAGGTCGGCGTGGCCATCAGCGACGTCGTGACCGGGATGCTCGGGGCGGTCGGGGTGCTCGGCGCGTTGGTCGGTCGGGAGCGCGACCGAGGGCGCGGCGGCGGGTCGTGGCCAGCGGGTCGACGTGTCGATCCTGGGCGCGACACTGGCCAGCCTCGTCAACCAGGCGCAGAACGCATTCGTCGGAGGCGAGGCCCCGGGACGGCTCGGGAACGCACACCCCAACATCGTCCCGTACGAGACATTCGAGACGGCTGATGGCGCGATCGCGATCGGGGTCGGGTCGGAGCGGCAGTGGCGTCGGCTGTGCGCGGCAGTCGGGCTGCCGGAGCTCGCCGAGGATCCCCGATTCGCGACGAATGGCCGGCGGGTCGAGCGGCGAGGGGAGCTTGCGGACCATCCTCGCCGCGCGGTTCCGGGAACGGGGCGCTGCGGAGTGGACGGCCGTGCTGGAGGCGGGCGAGATCCCGGTCGGGCCGATCAACGACGTCGTCGCCGCGTTCGCGTCGCCGGAGGCGACCGCACTCGGCATGACCGTCGAGCAGGAGCATCCGGCGTGGGGCGTCATCCGGCAGGTCGGCATCCCGTTCCGGTTGTCGGAGACGCCCGCCTCGATCCGGACGCCGCCGCCGGCGCTTGGTGAGGACACGGACGCGATCCTGGGCGAGCTCGGGTACGGGTCGGATGAGATCGCGGGGTTGCGGGCTCGGGGCGTCGTCTAGCCGGATCGGGGCGCCGCCCGCCCCTGCCCCCATTCACGGGGCGACTCAACGGGCCAACGATCGGCCGAACCATGCGTGCCACGGATGGAACGGGGCCCGAAGCGCTCCCGTGTGGCCGTCGCATACCCGGCGCGACTGAAACGGCCAACGACGGTCCATTCAGTGGTCGGTTCAGTCGCAGGGTGAATGAGCCCGGGTGTCCGGCCTGCGCGGGCTAGATCTCCTGGCGACGGAACGACCACATGGCCGCGCCCACCGCCAGCGCGATCAGCACGACCGTCGACACCGCCGGGATGACCGCGTCCCCGGCCGCGACCGGCACCCCCGCCGCCAGTGCGACCGCGGGCGCAGCCAGCCCGCCAGGCAGGAACTGGCCTACGTTCGGGATGGCCGCCACCAGCGACAGCACGAGCAACGCCCCGAACCCGACCCCGGCGGCCGCAGCCGTCGAGCCGGTCACCGTCGAGGCGAGGAACGTGATGGCCGCCCAGGCCGCGAGACCCAGCCAGGCCAGCACCGCGAGCGCGATCCAGCCACCGACCGGCGGTGGCTCGAACAGGATGGCCGTATAGATCCAGCCGACCGCGACGGCGAGCACCGTGCACAGGGCGAGCACCGCCCCGAGGCCCACGACCTTGGCGCCAAGGAACATCCCGCGCGTGACCGTCTTGGACAGCACGAATGCCGCCGTGCCCCGATCCCGTTCCGTGGCCACCGACCCCATCGCCAGCACGATCGCCGCGAACGCCCCGAACTGGGCGAGGTTCTTCCAGAGCTGGTCGACCGCGTCGGCCGGCGACGGGGGTCGGGATGGGGATGGTCGGGAGCTGGTCGCCGGCCGCCGCCTTGACGATCTCGGGCAGGAACTTGGCCAGCAGCGGCGAGGTGAGCCCGACCAGCAGGAACAGGCCGCCGACGATCGGCAGCCGCATGGTCCGCCACGACTCGAGCAGTTCCTTGCGCAGGAGCACGGACATGCCGCTCATGCCGCCGCCCCCTCTCGTCCGACCAGGCGCAGGAAGACGTCCTCGAGCGACGGCCGGACCCGCTCGAACGCGGCCAGCCGCAATCCGGCGGCGACGACCAGAGGCAACAACCCGGCCGACGCGGCGGCCTCGTCCGTGACCGACACCATCAGCCGATCGCCGTCCTCGGTGACGCCATCGATCCACGGCACGCCTCGCAGCGTCGCCGCCAACCCTGACAGCGCGGCCTCCTGGCCGGGCTCCGGTTCGATGCGATAGAGCGGCAGGGCGTAGCGCGCCAGCAGCTCGTCGAGTGGCCCTTCGGTGACCAGCCGGCCCTCCGCCATGATCCCGACGCGATCGCAGATCCGCTCCACGTCCGCCAGGACGTGGGTCGAGAAGATGACGGTCGCGCTCGCCCGCAGGTCCGCGATGAGCGCGAGCAGATCGCGCCGGCCCTCGGGGTCCAGCGAGCTGACGGGCTCGTCCAGGATGAGCAGTCGCGGCCGCGACACGAGCGCCTGGGCGATCCCGAGACGCTGGCGCATCCCCCCCGAGTAGCCGCTGACCCGCCGCCGGGCGGCGTCTGCCAGCCCGACCAGCGCAAGCGTCTCGCGCGCACGCTCGCGCGCCACCGCAGGCTCCAGACCCTGGAGCCCTCCGGCGAATTCGACCAGCTCACGGCCCGACATCCAGCCGTAGTAGCGCGGGTCCTGGTCGAGGACGCCGATCCCGCCCGCGCGTCCCGTCTGCCCCGGGCACGACCGGCGCGCCATCGATCGATGACCGAACCGGCCGTCGGGCGCGCGAGGCCCGTCACCAGCCGGAGCGTGGTCGTCTTGCCGGCCCCGTTCGGCCCGAGCAACCCGAACACCGACCCCGCCGGGACGTCGAGGTCGAGCCGGTCGACGGCGAGCACGCCACCCCCGGCGCCCGACCCGCGCCCGCCCGCGAACCGCTTGGTCAACCCGCGACAGACGACGCTCGATGGCGCAGCCGACCCGTCGCTCATTCCTCGCGCCGTCCGACGGTCAGGTACAGGATCGGCCCGAGCAGGCTGATGAAGCAGATGAGCAATCCCCACATCAGCTTGCTCTCGCCGCGCACGGTCCGCTCCGGTTTGAGCAGGTCGTGGAGGGCGTAGATGATCAGTCCGAGCTCGATGAGGATGACAGGCGTCAGCAGCAGCAGGATCTGGGTGTCGGACATCGGTCAGCCCGTCCGCTTGGCCGGGTCGGCCTTCCAGACCCGGTAGGAATACGCGAAGACGAAGACCAGGAGCACGGCGATCCCTCCCATCAGGGTGACGACAAGGGCCTCGGGCGCGGGACGCAGCAGTCCGAGGAGGATGAACAGGACGCCTTCGAGCACGAACAGCCGGCCACCGACCCGGTGGGTCCGGTCCCACGACACGTCGCTGGTCAGCGTCCACGGCGTCCGGATCCCGACCATGTAGTTCGGCCGGACCTTGGGCAGGTAGTTGCCGATGACGATGAACAGCGCCCCGGTCCCGACGAACACGATCATCGAGACGTCGAGGTTCGTGCCCATCGCCGCGGCGACCGCGACGAGGTCGATGGCGGCGAGGAGCAGGACCACGCCGATCCAGATCGCGGTATAGGCCTTCTCCGACTTCAGGATGTTGGCCCGCCGCGGTTCGATCGTCGGGATGATCCAGAACAACGCCGCCACGCCAGCTGTCGTGAGCGGCAGCAAGAGCAGCCCGACGGTCTTCGAGGCATAGCCGTTCGCCACCCCGTCGGCACCCCAGTGGATCGGGACCTGGGCGTCGGCCGGCAGCTGGATCCACGCCCAGGCGCTGACGACGAAGAGGAACCCGACCACGATCGCGCTGAAGATGGCCGGGCCGCGGCGGTTCATGCGTCCGCCCTCGGGCCGATCTTGAACGTCTCCATGAGCGCCGCCATCGCCTCCTCGAGGACCGACACGTTCAGGTGATAGGTGATCGACGTCCCGGTCTTGTCAGCCGAGATCAGGTCCGCCTCGCGCAGGACCGTGAAGTGGCCCGACATCGTCGGCCACGACAGGTCGAACTGGGCGGCAAGCTCACCGGCGGTCATGTCGCGCTCGCGCAGGAGGGCGAGCACGCGCCGGCGCGTGGGATCGGCCAGGGCTCTGTAGACACGATTGATTTCGGTCACCCCCTTGTTAGGCGAACGACAAAGTAACGCTCCATCGGCCACGCGTCAACGGCCATCGGTCACGTCGGGGACCGGTCCATCGGACGGTTCGTCGACCGACCCCGGCACCGCTCGCCGGTGCACGTCTGCACGGGCCGCGTCATGGCGGCCGATGACCCGCTGCTAGACTCGACGGCACCGACCCGACCGTCACGTCCTGACACCCCTGGAGGCCATCGAATGACCGACGACCGCGAGCGCTGGGCGCTGATCCTCGGCGGATCGTCCGGGATGGGCGAGGCGACCGCGCTGACCCTGGCCAAGGCCGGCTACAACATCTGCGGCATCCATCTCGACTTCCGGGCGGCCCTCGCCCACGTCGCGGAACTCAAGGCCGCCATCGAAGCCGAAGGCGTCCAGGCGCTCTACATCAACATGAACGCCGCCGACGACGAGAAGCGCGCCGCGGCGCTCGTCGCCCTGCGCGAGCGGTTCGATGCCTCCGAAGCCGCCGGTCGGAAGCCCTATGTCCGGGTCGTCATGCACTCGCTGGCGTTCGGCTCGCTCGTGCCGTTCCTGTCCGAGGACCCGAAGGGCGGCGTCGATCGCAAGAAGATGGAGATGACCCAGGACGTCATGGCCAACAGCCTCGTCTACTGGGTCCAGGACCTGTGGCGCGGCGGCTTCCTCGGCCAGGGCTCCAAGATCTACGCGATGACCTCGGAAGGCTCGACCCGCGTCGTCCCGTCATACGGCGTCGTGTCGTCGGCCAAGGCGGCGCTCGAATCGCACGTCCGCCAGCTGGCGATGGAGCTCGCCCGGACCGGGATCGGCGCAACGGCCAACTGCATCCGGGCGGGCGTGACGATCACCCCGGCCCTGCTCAAGATCCCCGAGTCGCAGCTGATGATCGACATCACGATGAAGCGGAACCCGACCGGCCGGATGACCACGCCGCAGGACGTCGCGAACGCCATCCTCGCCCTGTCTGGCGACGGCACCGAGTTCATCAACGGCGACATCATCAGCGTCGACGGCGGCGAGTTCATCACGGGTTCCTGAGGCCCACATGAGCGGCCGCGTCATCGTCGTCGGGTCGGTCAACGTCGATCTGGTCGTCACGACCGAGCGGCTGCCGGGCCCCGGCGAGACCGTCATCGGCGGGCGGTTCGGCCGCCATCACGGCGGAAAGGGCGGCAACCAGGCGGTCGCGGCGGCTCGGCTCGGTGCCCCGACCTTCTTCATCGGGGCGGTCGGCGGCGACACCTTCGGCGGCGAGGCGCGCGCCGCGCTCGAGGCGGCCGGGGTCGATGTCGGCGGCCTGCTCACGCTCGCGGACGAGGCGACCGGCGTCGCGCTGATCCTCGTCGACGAGACCGGCGAGAACTCGATCTCGGTGGCCGGTGGCGCGAACGCTGCGCTCGGGTCGCCGCAGGTCCGGGCAGCGCTCAAGCGCCTGGCACTCACCAGGGAGGACGTCGTCCTCGTCGGACACGAGATCCGGACCGGCGCCACCCACGAGGCGCTCCGACTCGGACGGATCGCCGGCGCGACGACCATCCTCAACCCGGCTCCCGCGACCGGCCTTGCCCGCCACACCCTGGACCTCGCCGACGTGCTCACCCCGAACGACGGGGAGCTGTCGGCGCTCGTCGGGCCGGACGGCAGCCCGTCCGCGCGGGCGAAGCGGCTGCTCGGGCCGGATCCCGGGAGCCGGGCGGTGCTCGTGACCCTCGGGTCGCAGGGAGCGATGCTCGTCGCCGGCCGGCGTGCGCGGGCGATCCATGCGCCGCGGGTCGATGCGGTCGACACGGTCGGGGCCGGCGACACGCTCAACGGCGCGCTTGCCGCGGCGCTTGCCGACGGTCTGGATCTCGCGCACGGCCGCCCGGCGCGCGGTCGTCGCGGCCTCGCTGGCGATCACGCGCGCGGGCGCCCGCGAAGGGATGCCGACGGCCGACGAGCTGGAGCGCGCGCTCGCCGGCTGACGGCTCAGGTCCGGGCGCCGCCCTCGTCATCTTCGGCCTGCGCGACCCACGCCGTCATCGCGCGCGCCGCCGGTGTCATCTCGAGCGCGCCGTCGTCGGTCACCCACCAGGATGCCAGCCCGCGTGACCGGGCCTCCGCCGCGATCGATCCGCGCCCGCCCAGGAAGAGGACCTTGGACCAGACCTCGGCCCAGGCCGGGTCGGCCAGCGCGACCGTCACCGCGAGCAGGCCGGAGTCCGCCGGCTCACGGGTCCGCGGGTCGATGAGGTGGTGGACGGTCCGGCCGTCGACGGTCCAGCGGTTCACCCGGACCGACGATGTCGCCACCGCGGTGTCGGATGCGGCGATGACCGCGAGGTCGTCCCCGCCACCGGGATCCTCGATCCCGACGTACCACGGGTCGTCCGAGGCATCCGCGCCCCGTGCCACGAGGTCGCCTCCGGCCTCAAGGAGGAAGTCGGTCAGGCCGCCCGCGACGAGCTCCGCGGCCGCCCAGCGGAGCGCGAGCCCCTTGCCGATGCCGCCGAGGTCGACCGGGCGCGGCAGGGAGAGATCGTGGCGGCCGCAGCGCTCGACGACGGCCGCCGCGCCAGACGGTGCGCGGCACCTCATCGGGCAGCGGCGCGCCGCGATACCCGAGCCGGTCGAGGTCGACGAGCACGCTCGCGTCGAACCGACCATCGGTCACCCGGCGCGCACGGTCCGCGGCGACCAGCGCCTGGCGCAACCGATCCGACGGCCGGCCCACCACCGACCGTCCTGCGACCCGGTTGAACGCCGTGATCTCGCTCGTCTCGCGGAACCGCGACATGGCGTCCTCGGACGCTCTCGAACGAGGCGACCACCCCGTCCCAGGCCGCGCGCCCGCCGTCGGCGACCGGCCCGGCCCCCGCCGCCGCCGAGCGTCAGGCGCAGGGGCGAACCCATCGCCCGGCCCTCGAATCGGACGATCGGCGTCCTCGGTGCCTGGTGCGGCGTCGCGCGTCGGTCAGCCTCCCGAGGCGCCGGTCGACGCGCTGGTCTTCGGCCGGGATGTCGTCTTGACCACGACCTTCGACGAGACCTTCGGCAGGCTGACCTGGTTCGGCAGCGCCTTGGACGCGCCGCTCACGACACCGACGCGGCCGGCGTACTCGCCGAGAGCCGTCTCGGTCGTGTCGAGGGTCGTCGCCATCGCGTCGTATCCGGCCGCGGCGCGCGCATAGGCCGCGGCCGCCGCCGCGAGCCTCGCTTCGAGCGCGTCGTGACCGTCCTCGAGACGCGTCGCGGCGTCCTCGGCCGGAGCCTGCTTCGCGGCGAGCGCCTGGTCGGTCTTCGACTGGATGGAGACGACCCCGGCCATGCTGATCGCGTAGAGCGCGGTGGACGCGCCGAACATGACCGCGATATGGAGCGGCCGACGCGAGTCAGTCATCGCCGCCCGCGCCTCCGTCGTCGCCGTGCTGCGTGCTGCTGCCGCTACTCGAGCTCGACGATGTCGTCTTGACCACCGTGACCGTCCGCTGCGCAGCGGCGGCCTTGATCGATGCCTCGAGCTTCTTGAGACGTGCCTTGGCCGCAGCCAGGTCCTTGGCCAGCTGGTCGGCGTGGTCGCCGTCGCGTCGCGATGCGGTCCTGGGCGACCTGGAGGGCGGTCGTCATCTCGTCGGCCTGGGCCGTCATCGCCGCGATCTGCTGCTCGAGCTCGGCCGACCGCGACTGCTCGGCGGTCAGCTTGGCCTCGATCTGCGACGCGGCGGCCGGGCTGACGACGAGCGGTGCCGCCTCGGCGGTCCACGCGGACGCAGCCCGGACGGCTGCGAACCCGAGCAGGAGCGCGCTGACGGCGAGGATGAGGGTCAGGGTGCGACGAAGCCGGAGCGACGCGATGCTCATGATCCGGTGACCTCCGTGAACGACGTGGTGAACGTGGGACGCCGCTGGCGCGACGCCCAATAGCGATAGAACCCGGACAACAGGACTGCCAACCCGGTGCCGATATAGAGCCAGCCGAGCTCGTCCGAGTCGCTGCCGACGAGCTCGACGTGGAGCCAGGCGAAGACGAACACGACCAGCGACAGCCGGTGGATGGTCAACCAGACGCCCGCCGGCAGGAGCTTCGTCCAGCGAGCGGTGACGGCCGTGATGAGGAAGGCGTAGAGCGCGATCGTCCCGAGGGCCACCGGCGAGCTGCGGTATTCGGACAGGCCGGGGATGAACGCACCGAGGACGGAGACCCGTGCGTACGGGTCGAGCACGATCGCCGCGATGTGGACGGCCAGGAAGGCCATCACGAAGACCCACAGGTGCTCGTGCCAGGGGAAGATCAGCTTGGACAGCTTCCAGGTCGACTTGTTGGTGGGGTGGCTCAGGACGAGCCCGAGCGAGACCTGGAAAGCCAGCAAGACGAGCGTGACGTTGCCGGCGGCCCGAGCGGCCAGCCACAGCCGCAATTGCGCCTCCCGGTCCGTGGTCGCGGGGACGATCTGGTCCGTCGCCCAGACGGTCACGATGCCCAGGATCGCCAGGAGGATCAGCGTGCCGCGGCCCGACAGGCGGAAGGCCGGGCCGGCTCGGCGAGGCTTGGGCGGCGCGGCGGGTTCGGTGGACATGCGCTCTCCCGATAGACGGTAGGGACGCTCTGTCATCTTGAGCCTACGCCGGCCGAAAAGGTTTCGATCCGATGGTCCCGACAGCGCCTCGGACCATCGTCATCCGGGCGGGATCGGCGCGTCCAGCGCGGTGCCCAGCGGCGGCGCAGCCAGCCCGACTTGGGCGAGAACAGCAGCGCCAGGGCGAAGCACAGCGTCTCGACGAGCACGATCGACGCTCCCGATGCGACGTTCAGGTAGAAGGCGAGATATAGCCCCGTCACTGCGGACACGATGGCGACGCCGACGGCGATCTTGACGAGGTCCCAGAACTTGTCGACCAGCAACTGCCCGGTCGCGGCCGGCGTCACGAGCATCGCGACGACCATGATGATCCCGACCGCCTGGATGCTCACGACGATCGTCACCCCGATGAGGCCAAGGAGCAGGTAGTCGAGCGTGGCGACCGGCAGACCGGAGGCGGCCGCACCGGCCGGGTCGAACGACGCGTACAGGAACTCCTTGCGCAGGACTGCCACGACGGCGAGGACGGCACCGCCAAGGATGGCGATCTGGATGATGTCCGCGAAGGTGATACCCAGGACGTTCCCGAGCAGATATCCGAACAGGTCCGCGACGTAGCCCTCGATCGAACTGAAGAGCAGGATGCCGAAGGCGAACATGCCGGCGAACAGGACGCCGACGGCTGTGTCGAAGCGGAGCGACCCGCGCCGGGCGACGACGCCGATCGCAAGCGCCGTGCCGACGGCCGCGACCGCGCCACCGAGATACAGCGGCAGGCCGACCAGATAAGCGATGACCAGGCCCGGGAACGCGGCGTGGCTGACCGCGTCGCCGATGAACGCCAGCCCGCGCAGGACCACGAACGCGCCCATCACGGCGCAGACGATGCCGACCAGGACGGCCGCGACCAGTCCGCGCTGCATGAAGCCGTAGGTCATCGGGTCGAGGATGAAATCGAGCATCGTCAGCCCGGCTCGTCGTGGAAGTGGCGCTCGCCACCGGGCGCCTGGTCGTGGTGGTGAGCGTCGTCGATGATCGTGCGTCGCCGGCCGGCAGGACGATGACATGGCCGCCATAGGTCTCGTTCAGGAGCGCCGGATCCATGACCAGGTCGGCCGGGCCGTGAGCCACCAGCCGACCGTTGACGAACGCCGCCTGATGGAAATGGTGCGCCGCGCTCGCGAGGTCGTGGGTCGTCGCGATGACCGTCCGCCCGGCGTCGGACTCGGCCTCGAGGATCCGCATCAGGTCCTCCTGGGTCGTGACGTCCACACCGGTCACCGGCTCGTCGAGCAGATACAGGTCCGGCCGGGCCGCCAGCGCCTTGGCGAGGAAGACACGCCGACGCTGGCCCCCGGACAACTTCCCGATCTGGCGGTCGCGCTGTGCGGTCATGCCGACCGTGTCAAGTGCGGCGGCGACGGCGTCGCGGTCCTCCTTTCGGACCGACCGACCGAACCCGATGAGCGGGACGCGCCCCATCATCACGACATCGCCGACCGTGACCGGAAATGCCCAGTCCACGACCTCGGCCTGTGGCACGTAGGCGATCCGCTTGGCGGCCAGCCGTGGCGTCGACCCGAGGACCTCGACCGTGCCGGAGAACGGCTGGAGCAGCCCGGCGATGGTCTTCAGGAGCGTGCTCTTGCCGGCGCCGTTCGGGCCGATGACTGCGAGCAGCGACCCGACCGGGATCTCGAGGTCCACCGAGTTCAGGGCGACGCGGTCGCCGTAGCCGGCGGTCACGTGGCTGAGCCGGACCGCCAGCGCGCCGGGTAATCCGTTCGCGCCGGTCATCCCGCTCACGACAGCGCCTCGACGACGCGATCGACGTTCCAGCGCATCATCGACAGATAGGTGTCGTTCGGCGGCGGTCCGACTGAGTCCGTGTAGAGCGTCGAGACGACCGTGGTGATGCCGGCCTCCTGGGCCAGCGTCTTTGCGAGCTCCGGGCTGAATTGACCTTCGGAGAAGATCGCGGTGACCCCGGCCGCTCTGACCGTCTTGACGAGCGCGGCAAGGTCGGATGGGCTCGGCTCCTGGCCGACGTTGGGAAGGATCACCCCGATGAGCTCGAAGCCGTAGTGCCGTGCGAAGTATGGGAACGCGTCGTGAGAGGTGACCAGCTTGCGGTTCGCCGCCGGGATGGTCGCGATCCGCGTCGTGTTCGCCTCGTCCATCGTGCGCACCGCGCTGGCGTATGCGTCGCCGCTCGCCGCGTAGGTCGACGTTCCGGCCGGGTCGATTGCCGCCAGGGCGGCCACGACCTCCGGGATGAAGTGATCGGCCACGATGCTCGGATCGAGCCAGAAGTGCGGGTTCGGGTCGCCGTCCACGATGATCGGCTGGATCGCGTCGGCGAGCACGAGCCGCTTCGGTGCGTCGCCACCAGCGGCGCTGATCAGCTTGTCGACGAAGTCGTCAAGGCCAGCTCCGTTCGACACGATAAGGTCGGCATCGGCCAGGCGACGTGCATCCTCGGGCTTCGGCTCGTAGTCCTCGGGCCCTGCGCCGGACGGGATGATCGAGCTGACCGTCGCTCGGTCGCCGGCGACAGTTGCGGACGATGTCGGCAAGGACGGTCGTCGTCGCCACGACCGTGATGTGGCTGGCCGACGAGTCAGGCGAACTGGGATCGCCGGCGGGCAGGCCACCGCCGCATGCAACGACGAAGATGGCGAGGACCGTCATGGCGGGTCCGAGGCGGGCTCCGACTCGAAATCGCATCGGATCAGGCCGTCGCACGGGTCGGACCAGGTCCGGCGGCCAGGCAGGCCGGGCACAGTCCGAACAGCTGGAGCCGGTGTTCGTCGACCCGGAACCCGGTCTGTCGGGCGACGTCGCGAACGATCGGACGGAGGCCGGCATCGTCGATCTCGTCGGTCCGGCCGCAGCCGCGAGCAGATGACGTGGTGGTGATGGAGCGGGTCGCAGCCGACATAGGCGTGCTCGCCGGTCGGCAGGTCGAGGCGTTCGATGGCGCCGATCTCCTCGAGCACCTCCAGCGTCCGGAAGACCGTCGCCCGGCCGACGCCCAGCCGGCGGGTGTGCGCCTCGGCGACCAGCCCCGCGGCCGTGAAGTGTCCGTCCTGATCGGCGATGAGGGCGGCCAGCGACCGGCGCGGCTCCGTCAGGCGGTAGCCGGCGCGGTCGAGGGCGGAGACGTAGGTGGTCGGGTCGGTCACTCGCGGCAGCGTACCAGATAGTTGAGACACAGTCTCAACTTGGGTCGGTCGGCCCGTCTCGTTCGGGTCGGATGGCCCTGCTGACGGACGCCCTCGGCTTCGATGCTATGGCCTGGTCGAGGGAGCGACCCCGACCGACCACGCCATCCGACATGCCCCACATCGGGAGTCCCTCGTGAGCAAGTCGTCGAAGGCAGCCGCCAAGCCAGAGCCGACGAGCGCGCCGCGCCGCCGAGCGCCGCGCCTCCGCACCAGTCCCCAAGGCCGCCCCGAAGCGACGCTCGCCGGTCCTCCTCATCACGGCGATCGTCGGCGGGATCGGGATCGTCGTCCTCGGCGCGCTCATCCTGGCGTCCCAGAGCAAGCCGGCCGTGGCGGACACGACCGGCCTCGTGACGCCCGCATCGCACGACGCCCGTGACGCTCGCCGACGGACGTGCGATCGGCAAGGCCGACGCGCCGGTCACGCTCGAGGTCTGGACCGACTTCCAGTGCCCTGTCTGCGGCCAGTACGCGCGGACGGTCGAACCGCTGCTGGTCAGCAAGTACGTGACGCCGGGCACGCTCCGGATCGTCCACCACGACGCGGCCTTCCAGGGTGCCAAGAGCAGCTCCCCGTACGACGAGTCGGTCGAAGCCGCCGCCGGGGCGCGCTGCGCCGCCGACCAGGGCGCCTACTGGCCGTTCCAGGACTGGGCGTTCGCCAACCAGAACGGTGAGAACCAGGGCGCCTTCGCGGCGAGCCGTCTGGCCTCGATGGCGAGCGCGGCCGGCCTGGACGTCACGAAGTGGCAGGCCTGCGTGGCGACCGGCACCGTCCAGGCGGCGCGTCAAGACCGAGACCGCGCAGGCGGTCGCCGCCGGCGTGAACGCGACGCCGACCATGAGCCTCAACGGCGAGACGATCGTCGGCCTCAAGAGCATCACCGACCTCGGCGCCAGGATCGAGGCGGCCGCCGCCGCGGCGACCGGGGGGTGAACCAAGCGGCGGTGGATGAGCCCGGGACGCGCGGCCGGTTCGGCCTCGCGCTGACGGCGCTCGCCGTCGTCGGCCTGGCCATCGCGGCATACCTGCTGGCCGTCCGCGTGCTCGGCGAAGCGCCGGCGTGCGGTCCGGTCAAGGGCTGCGAGACGGTCGCCGCCAGCGAGTACGCGACGATGTTCGGCATCCCGGTGGCCCTGTTCGGGGTCGTCTTCTCGATCGTCCTCGTCGCGGCCTGCCTGGTCTGGTGGCGGTCGCGCCGACCGGCGCGCGCTGTACGTGGCCTACGGTCTCGGGTTGGCCGGGATCATCGCGGTCGTCTACCTGACCTACCTCGAGCTGTTCGTCATCGAGGCGATCTGCGTCTACTGCGTGACCTACGCGATCACGATCGTGGCCGGCTGGGTCATCGTCGCGTTCACGGCGTGGGCGACGTCCGACTGAGTCGAGGCGGGCCTGCGGCGCGCGGGATCGAGCCCACCAGCAGGACGATCGCCAGGAGCAGGCAGGTCGCGCTGATCGCCGCCCCGACGCCGATGAGTGGCGGTGCGTCGACGAGGACCCCGACCGTCAGGGCGGCGACCGCGGCGTTCCAGGCCGTGACGCGAACCTTGCCACCCCAGCCGAGCCGGCGGCGCTGCGCCGCGTGAGCGGGCTGATCGCCCGGCCCGATCGCCGGGACGATGTGCGTCCACGATCCGATGAGGACCTGGGCGGTCCACCCGAGCACGAACGGGACGCCGATCAGCGCGATCGACCAGGCGGCCGGCGAGGCCCCGAGCCAGAGGACCCGACCCGCCGCGATCGCGACGGCGACCACGAACCAGGTCGGAGCAGCCAGCAATGACTACGTTCGTGAACGCATGCCAGCCGGCGTCGGTCGTCCAGCGTCCGCGGTCGTGCACGACACCCATGGCGTGGGCCGCCAGAGCGGCGGCACCGACGAGTTCGACGGCGGCCCCGATCCGAGCGACGGCATCCCAGCCGCCGGCCGAGCCGAGGGCGATCAGCGGAGCGCCGAATGCGAGCCCGACGAGCGCGACCGTCCCGGTCGCTCGCGGGCGGATCCGTGTTCCGGCTGCTGTCGGAGCGAGGTGGAGGAGCGTGGCTGCGACCACGACCGACAGGAATCCGAACAGGTTGAGCCAGGCGTGGGCCGGTTTGAGCGCGCTCCAATCACCCACGACGGGTGTCCAGCCGGCGACCATCGAGGTAGCCAGCGTGGCGCCGACCGCGACCTCCACGAGTGCGGCGGCATAGGCGGCGGTGACGAGCCGCGGCGGGTGGCCGAGCGTCGCCCGGAGCGGCAGGAAGGCGGCTGCGGCGGTGAGCGCGAGTCCGCCGAGGTAGGCGCAACCGCCGGCCACGGCCAGCGATGTGAGACCCGCCGACCAGCCGACGGTCACCGCGAGCGCGCCGCTCGACACCAGCGCGATGGCGCCGACGCGCAGGGAGAGTCCGGCCGGCGCGACGCGCGCGAGCGAGGCGGTGAAGAACGGCATGACCGAGGCGACCGCTGTCCCGGCCGCGCCGGCGAGCACGAGATGGAGGGCCGGCCAGACCGTCCCCGATCCGCCGATGGATCCGAGGATGGCCGCCAGCAGCCCGAGCGCCAGGAAGGACGCCGCGACGAGCAGCCCGCCGAAGGTCGTCCGACGATCGTCGGCCCTCCTGACCGGGGCGGTCGCCCGCACCGCCAGGGCCACCGTCGGTGCAGGAGACGCCGCGGAGCCCCCTCGCGCCGCGCACGCCTCGCAGCAGGGCTCCTCGGGCGCGACCGACTCCATGACCGGAAGCGATCGCATGACGCCAGGTCCTAGTTCTTCGGGTCGCCGTCCCCGGCCTTGACCAGGCCGAGCGCGCCGCGGCCGACGAAGTTGAAGGCGTGGGTGACGATCGGGTAGAGGCCATCCTCGGCTGTCGTGAACTCGACGATCGCGCCCTGCGCCGGCGACAGGTCCACCGCCTGCGAGCCGATAGTGGCCCGGGTTATCGGGCGTCAGCGGCGATGCCTTCCTTGATGACGGTGTTGAAGATCGTGCCGACGATGTGGAACGAGCTGTCGATGTTCGGACCGGCGTCGAGCACGAAGATCCGCACGGTCTTGCCGGTGCCGACCTCGAGCGGATGGTCCTTGTACTGGTCCTTGACGCCGTTGAAGACGACGAAGTCCGGGCGCGGGCGCCCCGGCGGCCGCCTTGGTCAGGTCCGACCGGCTGGCCCTGGGGGCCGAGGTACCACTCGCTCTGGACGAGCGCGAACTCGTGGTCGACCGGCTTGAAGCCGCCCTTCGGCTCGACGATGACCATGCCGTACATGCCGTTGGCGATGTGATGGAGCGCCGGGGCCGTGCCGCAGTGGTACATCCACACGCCGGCGTAGTCGGCGGTCCACTCGTACAGCTTCTCCTCGCCCGGCTTGATCGAGGTCATCTCGTCGTTCCAGGCGACCTGGCTGGCGTGGAAGTCGACGCTGTGCGACAGCTGGTTGGTCGCCGGGTTCTTGAGGTGGATGCGAACCGTATCGCCGAGGTGGACGCGGATGACCGGACCGGGGACGGTCCCGTTGAAGGTCCAGACCGCCTGCACGAAGCCGCCCTCCGGGGTCTCGCCGACGGTCATCGGCATCTCCTTGACGACCAGGTCGATGTCATGCGTCGTCCCGTCGAGGACCTTGGGCGCCGTCGCGTCGTAGAGCGTGTACTTCGGCGCCGCGGGGTCGGGTTTGACGGTGCCCGTGTCCGGGGCCGGCCCGCCGTGACTGTCGCCGCCCGCCGTGGCGCCGGTCACCGCGACCGTGCCGGTCATGCCCGCCGCCGCATGACCCGGGACCGAGCACAGGAAGGCGATCCCGGCGGCCGGGACGTTCACCTCGACCGTCGCGGACTTGCCCGCGTCCACCGGTCCGGTCGTCGAGCCGTCCGCGAAGGTCAGGTCGTGGGTCATCGCGCCGGTGTTCTTGAGCGTGAATGCGTAGCGCCCTGCTGCCGCGACCGTGACGGCCTTCGGCGTGAAGCCGAGGTCGAATGCGGTGAGCTCGACGGTCCCGGCGACGGCGGTCGAACCGCCCGGTGCGCTCGAGGGGGCCGCAGGTGCGGCCGACGACGTCGCAGCGGACGCCGCGACGGCCGGGACCGCGTTCGCCGGCGGGAAGGTCCAGGTCGGTGGCTTGGCCGCGGAGCAGCCGGCGGCCAGGGCGACCGTCATCAGGACCGCGAGTGGGAGAAGGTGTGATCTGCGCATCGTCCGGACCCTCGTCGATCTCGGAAATACATACCTCCGAGGTATGCGAATAGTACCCCAGTCGGGAATGGGTCGGGGATGGGCCGAACGGCCCTATTTCGCCTGGGGCCGCCGGCCCGTGCGTGTCAGCCGCGGCCGGTCGAGATCTCGGCGAGTGACACCGTGTCGAGCCGGCGGAGCATCGACTCGCGCGCGTCGGCGAAGGCGTCGTGCACGGCACACCGGCCATCGATCCCGCACGGGCTGCCGCGAAGGACGCAGGTGCGCGCGTCGGGCTCGGGCTCGAGCGCGGAGATGACGTCGAGCAGCGTGATCGAGCCGGCCGGACGGGCCAGCCGATAGCCGCCGGTCCGTCCGATCCGTCCTTCGACCAGCCCCGCGCGGACCAGCTCGGTCATCACCTTGGGCAGGATCCGCTCCGGGATATTCATCTCCGAGCTGATGCGCGGCACGCTCAGCCAATCCGTTCCCGAATGGCCGGCGAGCGCGATCATCGCCCGCACGCCATAGTCGCCCTGGCGGGTGAGTTCGAGCCGCATGCCGCGGAGTATGTCGCACGGAGCCGACCGGCCCCCGCGCCTCGCCACCGAAGTACCGCCGGCTGACCGGGACCATCGGGCCGGGTGCGTGCACGCGCCACTGCCAGCACACTGGCCCGACGACCGGTGGGATGCCGAGCACGGCTTGTCGCCGCCCGCCGCGCGGGCGATCCAAGGTGAGCGAAGATGACGACCAACGCGATGCACGACTCGAAATCGTCGGACGGCAAGTCCCAGGACGGGTAAGGGACTCGCCATCGGCGAGTCCGACGCCCATGTCTTCAACTGCCCGTCGTGCGCGCGTCCGCTGTCGGAGGGGACCAACAAGTGCCCGGGCTGCGGCGTCCACCTGATCATGGGCGTGCGGCTCAAGCGAGCCAGCGCGATCCTCGCTCTCGGTGTCGCGCTCGGGATCCTCATCGGCGGCGTCACGACGGCCGCCGCGATCACCCTGTCACTGAGCGACCCAGCGACCGCCGTGAAACCCGTGGCGTCTGCCGCGCCCTCCGTCGCCGCGGTGGCGAGCGCCGCGCCCTCCTTCGCGCCGGTCGATCCGGTCGCGCCGGCCACGGCCGTCTCCGCGCTGAGCGGCACGGCGGTGGTCAACGGGCGGATCACCGTGGACGCCGCGACCTTGACCGCGACCCTCGCCCGGTCGAATGCCATCGACCATCGAGATCGCCCGCGCGCTCCGCTCGCTTGCCGCCGACGCGGCGCTCGGGATCGACCTCGCCGGACGGCTCGGGGCGTGGACCGATGCGAAGCTGGTCCAGGCCGGGCTGAACGATTTCTACCAGGCGATGGCCGAGGCGGCCCACGGTGGGCCTGCGCGCGTCGCTCACCGACGAGGCGGCGTACCGCAAGGCCGGCGCGGACATGATCGCGGTCCTCGCGACCCTGAGCGACATCGACTCGCGCTCGCGGGCGCTGGCGGGGCGAACGGTCTCGAGCTGCCACCGGTCGCCATCCCGTCATCGGCCGCGTCGAAGGGCCGCCCCGGGCGCGTCCGCCTCGAGCGTTCCCTGAGCCGACTCCCGACGGCGGCTCTGCCGGGCCGTCACTTGGCGGGCGCCGTCGACCCCGCGTAGCCCGTCAGTTCCACGTAGCCCTCACCGCCGAGCGCGACCCCGTCCCGCGTCGCCCGGACGACCTGCGAGCCCTCCCAGTAGATGACGCCGGTCGTCGCCCGCGTGTCGAGCTCCTGGGCCGCGACCGTCGGCCGGAGCTCGATCGTCAGGTCGTCGGCCGGGATCCGGATCGTCCAGCCGGCCGGGTAGTCGGCGCCGGTCGTCGGGCTCAGCCATCGGTCGGTCACCGCGACGCTGAAGGCGTCGCGATCGAGATGCCGGACCGTGCCGTCCGGCGCGACGATCGTGCCGTAGACGAGCGGGTAGCTGCCGTCCGCCTCGCGGACCAGTGACAGCGAGAGGTCCGTGCCGTCGGCGAGGTTCACCGCGAACCAGTCCCAGCCGCCGCCGCCGACCGAGATGAAGTCGCCCCACTGGTGGTCGAACCAGGCCGTCGCCGTCGACCGTGAACGGCCGCGCCGTCGAGCGGTCAGCGTGCCCGTCGCGGTCATCGCCGTCCGCGAGTAGTAGTACGAGCCGCCGGCCGGGCCCGAAGTCGATCCAGCCGTCGTGGTCGTGGAGGGCGGCCGGCTTCGTCGCCGACAGGCTGCAGGTCGAGCCCGAAGCCGCGGGGGTCGGCCGCGACGCAGGTGATCGCGCCCGTCCGATCCGGTCATCGTCCAGCGGCGACGCGTCGGCGTCGTCGGGGTGGGCCGGATCGGCACCGCGCGATCGACCAGGTCGAAGGCCGTCCGGCCGGCGAGCGATCGACCTGCCGCGCCGACCTCGAGGCGCTGGCCGTACAGGAACCGGTCGCCCGACTCGTCGGTGATCGCGAGATGCGAGACCCACGAGGTCGGGAAGCGGCCGCGCTCGGCGCGGAAGATGACGTACTCGAAGCCGTAGCGGGTGCCGTCGCCGGCGCGCAGGTGGCCGGTGTAGTACCACCACTCGGTCAGCCGGTCGTGCGGGCCGTCGTCGCGCGGCAGGACGACGGGGAGCGGGTCGGCCGGCCGGGTCGGGGCGGGGGTCGGCGGCGCGATGGTCGGCCGGGCGGCGATCGGGTTGGCGAGGATCGGGCCGCCGCCGAGCCCCGCCGAGCCGCCCGAGCAGGCCGCCAGCGACGAGCCCGACGGATCGACGAGCGCCATCAGTCTGGCGTTTCATCGGACCGCCGCCTCGATCTCGGCCTCGGATGCCGGCAGCTTCCCGGCCAGGAACCGGTCCAGCCGGGCCGGCATCCACCAGTTCCACTTCCCGAGCAGGCGCATCGTGGCCGGCACGAGCAGCGCCCGGACGACCGTCGCGTCGAGCGCCACCGCGATGGCCATCCCGACCCCGAGCGCCTTGATCAGCACGATGTCGGCGAACGCGAACGAGCCGGCCACGACCACGACGATGAGCGCCGCCGAGGTGACGATCCGGCCGCTCCGCTCCATCCCGCCGGCGACGGCCTCGACGTTGTCGCCGGTCCGGTCCCAGACCTCCTTCATCCGGGTCAGCAGGAAGACCTCGTAGTCCATCGACAGCCCGAACAGGACGCAGAACAGGATGACCGGCTGGGTCGTCTCGACGAACCCGAGCGGCCCGAAGCCGAGCGGCGCCGACAGGTTGCCGTCCTGGAAGATCCAGACCAGCGCCCCGAAGCTGGCCACGATCGACAGCGTGTTCATGACCAGCGCCTTGGCCGGCAGGACGACCGACCGGAGGAGCACGAACAGCACGAGATAGGTCGAGACGATGATGAACAGCGCCGTCCGCGGGAAGTCGGCGCGGACGCGGTCGACCACGTCGCTGACGTCGGCCGCGCCGCCGCCGACGAGGACCGTCGACGCCGGCCGGCGGGGCGAGCGGGCCGTTCGGCCGTGCGGAGGTCCCCGACGAGCGCCCGGCCCTCGTCGCGGTTCGGGCCGTACGGGGTCGTGATCGTGAACGCGGTCAGGTCGCCGCGCGTCGTCGCCGCCAGCGCCGTCTGGACGTAGCGGTCGCGCGGCCCGTTCGGGTCGCCGTACAGCAGCGTGTACTGGTCGAGCGTCAGGCGCGGATCGACGTCGACCAGGCTGTCGACGCGCGCGATCCGCGGGATCGGCGGCGAGGCGGCGCGAGTAGTCGTACAGCGCGGCGAGGTTCGCCGGCGTGGTGGCCGGGCCGGTGGTCCGGATGGCCAGCACGATCGGCGCGAACTCGCCCTCGCCGAAGTTCGCGGTCAGCCGGTCGAACGCGGCGCGCGACGGGACCTCCGGCGGCAGGATCGAGGCGTCCGGGGCGTTGAACCGGACGTGCAGGAACGGCGACCCGAGCAGCAGCAGGAAGGCGAGCGTCGGGACGAGGACCGCGACCGGGTGGCGCATGACCCGGCGGGCGAGGCGCGACCAGGCCCCGTCCGTGCCGCGCGCTCGGCGCGACCTGTCCGGACCGCGAACCGGTCGACCCGCGGCCCGAGCAGGACGAGGATCGCCGGCAGCAGCGTCAGCGCCGACGCGACCGCGAGCCCGACCACGATCGCCCCGGCGATGCCGACCGAGCGCAGGATCATGAACTCGAACAGGACCAGGCCGAGCAGCCCGAGCAGGACGGTCAGACCGGAGAAGAACACGGCCCGCCCGGCCGTCGCGACCGTGACCCGGACCGCCTCGCCGACCCGGTCCGGGCCGTCCGGGCGGAGCGCCAGTTCCTCGCGGAATCGGCTGGTCATGAGCAGCGAGTAGTCCACCCCGAGCCCGAGTCCCAGGAGCGTCGCGAGGTTGAGCACGAAGATGCTCATCGGCATCACCGAGGCGACGACGAAGATCGCGGCCAGCGCGACGACGACGGCCGCCCCGCCGACGGCCAGCGGCACCCCGGCCGCGACCAGCGAGCCGAACACGAAGACGCAGGGCGAGCGCGGCCAGCGGCAGCGAGATGACCTCGCTCCGGCGCAGGTCGGCCTCCGACACCGACTGGACGTCGCCGTAGAAGGCCGGGCCGCCGGCGAGTTCGACGGTCAGCGCGGTCGTCGGTCGGAGGCGCTCGTGCAGGATCGGCAGCGCCTCCGGCGAATCGTCGGGCGGCAGGTCGAGGAAGACGATGTCGTAGGCGGTGTGCCCGTCGGCCGAGACCTGGCTCGGGGCGAGGAGGTGCGACACGACGCGCGCGACGTGCGGTGCGGTCGCGATGTCGCGGACGGCGTCGGCGGCGGCCGTCTCGAAGGCCGGGCGTGCCCGCCTGCAGGGTCGGGCTGGAGAAGACGACGACCAGGGCGGACGGCGGGGCGCCCAGCTCGCTCCCGAGGAGCGCCTTCGCCCGGGCCGATTCGAGGTCGTCGAGGATGAAGCCGCCCGCGCTCAGACGACCGGGCAGCTGCGGTGCGAACGGGAGCGCCACGCAGGAGCAGGACGACCCAGGCGCCGACGACCCAGCGGGCGCGGCGCACGACGAATCGCCCGAGTCGATCGAATGGGGTCACGACAGTGGTTCGCCTCGGTCAGGTCGATCGGATGGCGGGCGCCCGCATCGTACCCGCGAGCCCGTTCCCGGCCCCCGGCGCGTCTGCTAGCATCCGCGCGTGCAGCTGTTCCTCGTCGCCTTCCAGCAGCCCATCCCGTTCGGGATCTCGGCGGCCATCGTCATCCTGATGATCGCCATCATCCTGCGGTCGGCGATGTCGGTCGAGGGCGGCTCGCGCTGGGTCAAGAAGTTCATCACCAACCCGAACGGGAAGTTCCTGTTCGCCTTCCTGTTCATCGGCTGGGCGATCTTCTTCGGGGTCGCGCTGCAGCTCGTCCCGCACACCGGCGCGAACTCCCCGTACGGCGGCATCGGCCTGATCGCCCTGTTCAGCGGCTTCTTCATCATGATGGGCTTCCTCTGGGCGGTGATCGGCGAGTAGCCGGGCCGATGCCCAAGCCATGACCGACCGAACCCGGGTCCGTGGTCGTCGTCGGCGCCGGCGCGCTCGGACTGCAGACCGCCTGGCACCTCACCGAACGTGGCGTCACGGACGTGACGGTCATCGAGCGCGGCCATGTCGCCGGCGCATCGTCGGGCCTGTCGGTCGGGATCATCGAGACCCAGTACCTCGACCCCCTGGCGATCGAGGTCCGCGTCGAGAGCATGCGCTCGTTCACCGCGCTCGAGCGCTCGGGCGCGCTCGAGATCGTCCGGCAACGGATACCTTCGCCTGGGGCATCGCGACGAGGACATGGCGGCGTTCGCGCGCAGCGTCGACCATCCAGCGCGACCTCGGGGTCTCCGACTGCCGGGTCGTTCGGACCGGCTGAGCTCCGGCGGCTGGTCCCGGACCTGCGGGTCGACGACCTCGCCGGCGGCCTGTTCGGCCCGAGCGACGGGTACATCGACGGCCACGCCTACTGCGACGCGCTCGCGGCGGCGATCCGGGAGCGTGGCGGCCGCGTCCTCCAGGACACCGAGCTCCTCGGCTGCGACCCGGCGCCCGGGGGCCGCGCAGCGGCTCACGACGAGCCAGGGCGTCATCGAGTGCGACGTCGTGGTCAACGCCGCCGGTGGGTGGGCCGGCCGCGTCGGCGACATCCTGGCGCGCCGATCGAGATCCTGCCGCAACGGCACCAGGCGCTGATGGGCCGGCTCGCGGTGCCGCTCGACTACGCGATGCCGTCGATCATGGACTACGTGCCGTCGTCGGGCGGGTTCGGCGTCTACATCCGCGACGACGGGCCGGGCCGGTTCATCGCCGGGCTGCACACCGAAGAGGTCATCCACGACATCGTGGATCCGGACGAGGACGGTCGGGACGCTCCGGACGAGTACGTCGAGCTCGTCGGCGAGCGGCTCGCCCACCGCCTGCCCGGTCTCGAGGACATGCGCCTCGGCGACGTGTGGGCCGGCATCTACCCGATGCGGCCGGACGGTCGCCCGGTCGTCGGCCCGCATCCGGGCCGGCCGTCGGTCGTCACGGTCGCGGGCGCCGGCGGGTCCGGGCTCCAGTCATCGCCGGCGCTCGGGCGCATCGCCGCGGAATGGATCCTCGATGGCGAGCCCGTGCACGATCCCGGCCGCCGTCGCGTTCCGGCCGATCGTCGGGTAGTGGACCACCCCGGACCATCGCGCTATCATCCGCGGACTTGCAGACTGCATAGACTTTATGCGTCGGAGCCGGCCGCCGGCCCAGCCGACGAGGATCCGACGAGAAACCGGAGGCCTGCCGCGTGGACGCCCAGGAGATCAAGACCGCGGTCGCCCACCAGGACGGCCACGCGCCTCGCGGCCGAGGCGCCGTTCGTCAACCTCGCCGATCCGGCGCGGGCGCTCGGCCCCGACGGCCGCCCGGCCGTCAGCCGTCGCGCCCCGATCTGGGAGGACGTCCCGGACGCCCAGTGGAACGACTGGCGCTGGCAGCTGAGCCACCGGGTCAACGACCTCGCCGAGATCGAGCCGTCCTGAACCTGACCGACGACGAGCGCGAGGGCCTGTCGGCCCCGGACAAGTTCCGGGTGGACATCACGCCCGTACTTCATCAGCCTGATCGACCCGAACGACCCGAACGACCCGATCCGCCGCCAGGTCATCCCGACCGGCCGCGAGCAGCAGGCGTTCACCGGCGATGATGGAGGACTCGCTCGCCGAGGACCGCCACTCACCGGTCCCGGGTCTCGTCCACCGCTACCCGGACCGCGTGCTGATGCTCGTCACGACCCAGTGCGCGAGCTACTGCCGCTACTGCACGCGGTCGCGCATCGTCGGCGATCCGACCCAGAACTTCAACAGCCGCGACCACGAGGCCCAGCTCGAGTACCTGCGCCGGACCCCGCAGGTCCGCGACGTCCTCATCTCCGGCGGCGACGGCCTGACGCTCGCGCCGAAGCTGTTCGAGAAGATCCTGCGCGGCCTGCGCGAGATCCCGCACATCGAGATCATCCGGATCGGCAGCCGCGTGCCGGTCTTCCTGCCGCAGCGGATCGACGACGAGCTGTGCGAGATGCTCGAGAAGTACCACCCGCTCTGGATCAACCTCCACTTCAACCACCCGAACGAGATCACCCCCGAGGTCAGCGCGCGCGGTCGACAAGCTGACGAAGGCGGGCCTCCCGGTCGGCAACCAGAGCGTGCTGCTCGCGGGCGTCAACGACTGCGTCCACATCCAGCGCGCCCTCGTCCACAAGCTCGTCGCCAACCGGATCCGGCCCTACTACCTGTACCAGTGCGACCTGGTCGAGGGCTCCGGCCACTTCCGGACGCCGGTCGGCAAGGGCCTCGAGATCATGGAGGGCCTGCGCGGCCACACCTCGGGCTACGCGGTGCCGACCTACGTCATCGACGCGCCCGGTGGCGGCGGCAAGATCCCGGTCATGCCGAACTACCTGATCAGCTACTCGCGACCACAAGGTCGTGCTCCGCAACTACGAGGGCTACATCACGACCTACGAGGAGCCCGAGACCTACCAGAAGCACGACTCGCTGACCTGCGGCTACTGCCAGCACGAGCGCCCGGAGCCCGGCCAGTCGGGCGTCCTCGGGCTGCTCGAGGGCGAGCGGATGTGGATCGAGCCGCGCGGCTTCGAGGAGATCCACAGCCGCGGCAACACCGAGGCGCACCGTCTCCAGGACCCGTCCAAGTGGGTGCCGTTCGGGGTCGGTGCCATCGAGGGCACGTCCTCGGCGGCACTGCCCGTCATCGAGCCCGGCGAGCCGGGCTCGCGAACGGCGTGACCGCCCGAGTACGGCCCCGGCGAGGAGCCGCGTCCGCGCGAAGGCGAGCCGACCGCGTCGGCGCACGGGGAGCTGCTCTAGGCGTCGGGACCCATGTCATCGGTCTCGGCGAGGCCGTGCGCGGCCGCCCGCCCGAGGCACAGTCGACACGGCGATTCGGGTTCGGTGCGGGCGACGCTGAGGTCGTCGGCCGCCCAGAGGGGCCCGGTCGCATAGCCGCAGACCGTCTCGAGCGATGGCCCGGGCCAGTTCAGCCGCCAGATGGCGTCGCCGGTGAACAGGTGCCAGCGGGTGGTCGCCCAGCCACTGCGCGGGAAGTAGCGTCGGATCCAGGATCCTGCAGGCGGCCATGCCCGCGCTGCCGAGGTCGTCATAGGTGAAGGGACTCCCTGCACGTCGCGGAGCGGACCGACGATGGTCCGCGCAGCCGAGACGTGCGCCGGGATCATCGTGACCGGCGGCGGTTGCGATACGGTCACGCCTCGATAGAGGTTCCGCTACGGAGCGCCTGGACTCCTATCGCCGATATCGGGCGTAGTAGTCGCCGGCGGACTCCTCGGGCGCCTCGTCGGGCGCGAATCGGTCGGGGTCGAAGGCGGCCAGGCGAGGCGGGGTCACGCCCGTCGTGAACCGCTCAGCGAGCAGTTCCGCGAGGTACGGCCCGAGCAGCATCCCGCGGCCGCTCCAGCCGTTCGCCTGCCACCAGCCGTCGAGCTGGGAGGTCGGGCCGACGAGCGGCTGGTGGTCGGGGCTGATGTCGTACATCCCCGCCCACTGGCGGATGACCGCCACGTCCGCCAGCGCGGGCGCCTTGCGGGTCATGAGCGCTGCCGTCCGCCGGAGGAAGTCCCACGAGGAACGTTGGTTCACCCCGGGCTGTTCCGTCGGGATCCACGACGCCCATGACGATCTCGCCGCGGAGCGTCTGGTTGAACCAGCCCTCGTTGGGCCGGTAGAACGTGATGGCGGCCTCGATCGACCGCCGGAGCGGCGCCGTCACGAGGACCTCACGCCGCAGCGGCCGGTTCGGGGCGCTGACACCGGCCATCGCGTTGAGCGTGCCCGACCAGCCGCCCGCGCCGTTGAGGACGGCGCGCGTGGCGATCCGGCCGCGCGACGTCTCCACGCCTTCGACCCCGGCGTCACCCCGGGCGATGGCCGTGACCGCCGTGTCCGGCACGATCCGCACGGAGCCCGGGGCGCGATCGGCGAGATGCTCGAGGTGGGCCCAGACGACCGCGTCGTGATGGACGATCGCGTCGTCATTGAGGACCGCCCCCGCGACCGGGTCGCCGCCGCGCAGGACCGGCAGATGGCGGAGCGTCTCGTCGGGCGACAGGAAGCGGCTGGCGACCCCGATCCGGTGATGCATCTCGACGATCGTCCGCATCCGCTCGACCTCGTCGGGCTCGTACAGGACCCAGGCGTAGCCGAGCCGGTAGAACAGGACGTTGAAGCCGAGCTCCTCGCCCATCCGGTCGTATTTCGCCTGGCAGGCGAGGGCGACGTGGGTCAGCTCCTCGGTCAGCTGCATGGCCCGGATCCGCGCGACGTTCCGGCCGGTCGCGCCGCCGCCCGGATAGCCGCGATCGACGATGACGATGTCGCGGACGCCGCGGGTGACGAGCTCGCGAGCGAAGGCCAGACCGGCGATGCCGGCACCGACGATGACGATCTCGGCATGAGCCGGCAGCTCGTCGGTCAGCAGGGAGCCGAGGCCCGCGCGACTCATGGTGGAGGCACGAGGTCGCCGAGGCGGACGGGGCGGAGCGGCGGACGGGCGGTCGGCACGGTGTCCGTTCCGGCCAGGCAGGCGAACGCCTGGAGGCACGACTTGCCCTGGCACGGGCCGGTCAGCGCGCCGGTCCGCCGCTTGACGAGCTCCGGGTCCGTGTAGCCGGCGGCGAGTTCGGCGCGGACCTCGTGGACGCGGACGTCCTCGCAGAAACAGACCATCGCGTCCGGGTGGGCTGGTCCGCGGCCGGGCGACTCCCGGCCCCGGCATGGTCGCGTCCCGCCCCGCGGCCGAACCGACGACCGATAGCGAGGGGACCGTCGTCCGACCATCGCCATCGAGCACCGGCACGAGCGTGTCGCCACGACGCTCGACCGCGGCGCCGGCGGCGAGGACGAGATCGAGGTTCGGACTGCGGTCGCCGAAGACGACGAGGTCGACCGCGATCCGCCGGCGACCCCCGTCGGTCGCGATGACGGCTCCGCTGACCCGCCGCCGGCCACGGACCGCGATGAGCGAGGCAGTCGGGATCGGCCCGTGGACCACGGTCGCGCCGGCTCGCCGGAGCCGTTCGCCTGCGGCCACGAGACCCGCGCCCTCGCCGACGAGGAGCGCCCGTCGCCCGGGCAGGATGCCGTGGCGATCGACGAGGTCGGTCACCAGCCGGGCCGCCATGACGCCCGGCCTGTCCGCCCCCGGCACGAGCGGGACGCGGTCGTACGAGCCGGTCGCCGCCACGACAGCATGCGCCGTGATCTCGTACGCGGCGTCGTCCCCGAGCGCGGCGACCATCCCGTCGTACCAGCCGACCGCCGTCACGCCGGCCAGGACCTGGACACCGGCGAGTGCCCCCACTGGTCGTTCCGCCTCGATCAGGACCACGGTCGATCCCGCCTCTGCGGCCGCGTCGCCGCAGCCACACCCGCCGGGCCGCCGCCGATCACGAGGACGTCTACCTCGAGACGCTGTGTCGGTCGACCAGGTCGCGCGGCGGTCCCGCCGGCAGCCGCGAGCCGTCCCCGTCCGCCGAACCAGCGCAGCACGTCGAGGTATCGCTTCCTCAAGGCGCGCGGCCGCAGGAACCGATGGTGATAGAACGTCGGCGGGATCCAGCGCGAGAACCAGCCCACGACCGACAGCAGGTCGCGATCCACCGACGGCCAGGCATGCTCCCCGCGCGCCACGAGGCCCTCGCGCACGGGAACCCGGCACGACCGGACGCTCGGCACGCCGTCGACCTCGCACTCGCACCAGCCGCACCCGCCGGTCGAGCACATCAGCCCGCGCGGCCGGTGGAAGCGGAAGCTCCGCGACAGGACGACCCGATCGGCCGCGAGCAGCGCGACCGCCAGCGGCTCGCCCTCGACCCCCTCGAACGCCCGCCCGTCGAACGTGAAGCGGACCGTCCGTCCGGCGGGGCGCGATCCGTCGGGCCGTCACCTCAGCGGATGTGGAAGGTCGGCGAGCTGTCGATGCAGACGCGCTTCGACTCGAGATAGGCGTCGAGGCCCTCCATCCCGAGCTCGCGTCCGATGCCGCTCTGCTTGACGCCGCCGAACGGGCTCTCGGCCAGTCGGACGTAGTGCGTGTTGACCCAGACGTCGCCGACGCGCAGCCGCCGCGCCATCCGGATCGCCCGGTCGAGGTCGCGCGTCCAGACCGCGCTGCCGAGCCCGAAGTCGCTGTCGTTGGCCAGCGCCAGCGCCTCGGCCTCCGTATCGAACGGGATGACCGACAGGACAGGTCCGAAGATCTCCTCGCGCGCGATCGACATCGACGGGTCGACGTCGTCGAAGATCGTCGGGGCCATGTAGTGCCCGCCCGCCCATTCGCCACCGACCTTCGAGCCGCCGAAGATGAGGTTCGCGCCCTCCGCCCGGCCGCGCTCGACGTAGCCGAGGACGCGGTCGAGCTGGCGGCGCGAGACCATCGGGCCGACCTGGGTGGCGTCGTCGAGCGGCGAGCCGACGACGAGCGCCTCCGCCCGCTCGATGAGCCCGGCGATGAACGAGTCGTGGATCGAGCGCTCGATGAGCAGCCGGCTGCCGGCGGTGCACGACTGGCCCGGCGTACAGGAAGATCCCGACCGAGACGGCGTCCATCGCCTTGTCGAGGTTGGCGTCCGGGAAGACGATGACCGGCGCCTTGCCGCCGGCCTCGAGCGAGACGCGCTTGAACGTCCGCGCGCCGAGCTCCATCAGCCGGCGCCCGACCTCGCTGCTGCCGGTGAAGCTGATCTTGTCGACCCGCGGGTCGGTCGCGAGCGCCTCGCCGACGACCTCGCCCGAGCCGACGACGCCGTTGGCGACGCCCTTCGGCAGCGCCTCGATCCGGTCGAGCAGCCCGAAGATCGCCATCGACGACGCCGGGGCGTCGCTCGCGGGCTTGAGCACGAACGTGCAGCCCGTCGCGATCGCCGCGCCGATCTTGCGCAGCGGCAGGTCGACCGGGTCGTTCCACGGCGTGATGAGCCCGCACACCCCGACCGGCTCCTTGAGGATGAAGTTGAGCAGGTGGCTCGGCGCCGAGGCGGTCACCTCGCCGCGGATCATCCGGGCGGCGCTGGCGTAGAACAGGATGCGGTCGATGGCCGGCTCGATCTCGCGCTCGCGGACATAGCGGATCGGCTTGCCCATCTCGGTCGCGACGAGGCGCGACAGCGGCTCGGCCTCCTCGCGCAGGAGCCGGGCGAGTTCGAACAGGATCGCCGCGCGCTCGCGGCCGGAGGTCGCCGGCCAGGCACCGTCGTCGAAGGTGGCCCGGGCCGCGGCGATCGCCCGGTCCGCATCCTCGGGCCCGGACAGCGGCGCGACCGCGACCAGCGCGCCCGTCGCCGGGTCGCGGCTCTCGAGCGTCTCGCCGGAGGCGGCAGGCGCCCAGCCGCCACCGATGTAGTTCCCGACCTGGATGACGGAGGTCTCGGTCGTGGTCATCAGGCTCCCTTGATGGCGTCGATGGTGAGCTCGACGGCGGCGTCGAGCAGCTCGGTTTCGATGGTCAGCGGCGGGCAGATCTTGACGACGTTCTCGTGATGGCCGCCGCCGCCGAGCAGCACGCCCCGTTCGAAGGCCCGGCGCCGGATCGCAGCGGCTCGTGTCGCGTCCGGTGTCCGGGTGGCCCGGTCCGTGACGATCTCGATGCCGACGAACAGGCCGAGCCCGCGCACCTCGCCGACGTGGCCGACATCCGCGAGGGTCATCGTGAGCCGCTCCAGGAGCCGCGCTCCGAGCGACGCCGACCGGGCCGCCAACCCTTCGTCGCGCAGGACGCCGATGGCGGCCAGGCCGGCGGCCAGGTTGACCGCGTTGCCCATGAACGTCGTCGTGTGGCTGCCGGGCGTCCAGTGGCTCATGACCGCGGCCCGCCCGACGACGGCCGACACGGCCTGACCGCCGCCGATCCCCTTGCCGACCGTCATCAGGTCCGGCACGACGCCCCAGTGCTCCGCGGCCCAGGTTCGCCCGGTCCGCCCGAATCCTGACTGGATCTCGTCGAAGACGAGCACGACGCCATGGCGGTCGCACAGCTCGCGCAGACCGGCCAGGAACCCGTCGGGCGGGATGACCACGCCGCCGTTGCCCTGGACGGGCTCGACGAGGATGGCCGCGATCGGGCCGAACCCCGACGCCGGGTCTTCCAGCGCATGGCGGACGAGCGCGAGGGCGCCATCGCCGGCCGTCTCGCCCGGCCCCAACGGCCAGCGGTAGGGATACGGGTAGGGCAGGAAATGGGCGTCGGTCTCGCGCCCGACCGCCGCCCGCACCGAGGCCTTGCCGGCGAGGCCGATGACGCCGCTGCCGCGCCCGAAGTAGCCGCCCGAGAAGGCGATGACCTCCCGTCGGCCGGTCGCCGTGCGTGCCAGCTTGAGCGCGGTGTCGTTCGCGTCGGACCCGGTCAGGCCCAGCAGGACCCGGTCGAGGCCGGCCGGCGCGATGCCGATGAGCGCCTCCTCGAACGCGACGCGGGCCTCGCTGACGGCCGCCGACGAGACGTGCGCGGCGCGGCCGGCCTGGTCGCGGATCGCGGCCACGACCGCCGGGTGGCTGTGGCCGATGGTCGTCGCCGCGAAACTGGCTCCCAGGTCCACGAAGCGGTTGCCGTCCGGATCGAGGATGACCGAGCCGTGGGCCTCCTCGACGACGAGCGGGGCGTCCGGCCCGCCGGTGCGCGGCCCGGCGCCCTCGACCGCGCGCATCCGCTCGATGACGGCCCGCGCGCGCGGGCCCGGGTAGGGAGTCGCGATCGCGGGTGCCGTCGAAGCTGCCGCTGGCTCGACGCTCATGGCACGTCGTCGTAGACGTGACGCCCTGCGACGACCACCGCGATGCCGTCGAACTCGATGGTCGGCGCCATGACCAGGCCGTCGAGGTGGACGTCGCATTCGACGAGTCCGCCGTATTCGTTGGCCGAATCGCCGAGGGCGACGTGGACGGTCCCGAACGCCTTCTTGGCCTCGGTGATCTCGTCGCCGATCCGGGCGGCCGGGTTGAGGCCGATGCCGATCTCGCCGATGTTGTCCGCGTCGGTGACCGAGGCGACGATCGCACGCAGGCGCTCGGCCGACGCGCCGCCTTCGATGTCCGACCGCGCATCCGGCCCGGACCGTGATCGTGACCGGGCCGTCGAGCGCGCCCAGGTCCGACGCGACCCGCTCCCAGACGACGACGCCCTCGGAGGTCCCCTCGACCGGCGGCAGCGAGACCTCGCCGCCGGGCAGTGCCGAGACCTCGCCCGGGTTGCGGCAGATCCCCGTCAGCCAGGCCATCGGCTCACGCCCCTCCACCGTCGCTCGCAGATCCGTGCCGGCCGGGGAGGTGATCCGGATCTCGCGCGTCCGCCGCCACAACGCGGCCAGTCGTTCCGCGCGCTCGCGGATCGCCACGAAGTCAGCGGTCATCGCCCCGGATCGCCACGCGTCGCCACGGTACGGGGCGTTGAAGTCGCCGCGGGAACCCGCCCGCTGCGCCGCCGCCTTGGCCGCGGTGTGATAGAGGGACGTGCTGGCGGCGCACAGCACGACATCGGCGGCGGCCATCGCCGCGGCGGCCGAAGCCGGCGGTTCCGCGCCGCTGCGCGCCCGGGGCGGGAACGACACGACGACCGGGTCGGCGCCCAGGGTCCGGGCCGCCCGGGCCAGCTCGCGCGGGATCTCCGGGTCGGTCCGATCGTCGACGATGATCGCGAACCGCTCGCCGGGTCGAAGGCCGAGATAGTCGCGCGCGACCCGCTCGGCGATGTCCGAGACGGCGAAGGTCGCTGGCGCGCCGATCGTCATCGCTCGGTCTCGGCCTCGACGGCCGTCGCCGCGGTCCGCGAGGTACCAGCGTCGGCGGACCTCCTCGGCCTCGACCGGGTCGTGCTGCTCGTGGCGCTGGTAGAGCCCGACGCGGGAGATGGTGTACTTGCCCATCCGGTGGAGGTCGGCCAGCGTCTCGGCGGCCTTCAGGGCGAGCAGGTTCGGGTTGAGGATCGGCAGGTCGCGATGCCGGCCGGTCGTCATGATCTCGCGCTCGAGACAGCCGCCGATGATCGTGCAGCCGAGGATGACGACCTCGGCCTGGTCGTCCTTGAGCGCCTGGAGGCAGGCGGCCGCGGCGTCGTCGGCGACCGCGGTCGTGTCCTCGATCATGTCGGTCACGTACCAGTCGATGGTGCGGACCCCGCGACAGTTGCCGGCGCCGTGGATCCGGACGAGGTCCTCCAGCCACGGCCGGGCCTTCTGGTGGTCGGTCACGACCGTGAACGAGTGGCCGAAGTACGAGGCGTGGTTCATCGCCGCCTCGAGCGGCCCGACGACCGGGATGTCCACGAGCTCGCGGGCCACGCGGACGCCCGGGTCGTAGCAGCAGCCGACGACCACGGCGTCGTAGCCCTGTTCCTCGAGCTGTCGCACCTTGTCGAAGATCGCCATCTGCATCAGGTGCTTCGGGTAGTAGTAGTCGATGTTGGCCGGGACGCCCTCGAGATGGATGACGTGGACGAGCGTGTTGGCCGCGGCGTACGGGACGAGGGTCTCCTCGATGATGGCGTCGTAGGCGGCCGTCCCGAACGGGTTGATGAACGCGATCCGGCGTTCCGCGCCTGCTTCTCTCATCACGTTCCTCGCTGAGCTATGGCCTGGGGTTCGGAGACCAGGGCTGAGAAGCGCCCCATGGCATCGCGCGTGAGCGACGACGCGACGCTCCGCATCAGCCCCTCTCCGAGGCCGGCCATCGGGCCGGCGAACGCGAAGGTCGCCTGGTAGGTGAGGGTCGTGCCGGGCCCGTCGGGGACCAGGTCGACGGTCCCACTGCCCGACACCCGGCCGAGGCTGCCCTGCGCGCCGATCTCCATCGAGCAATGCTCGGGCGGCCCGAGATCGCCGAACCGCACGGTCCCGCTGAAGATCCCGCGGAGCACCCCGATCCCCGCCGCGAGGGTCACATCGTAGACACCGGGGCCGACCATCTCGAGGCGCCGGCAGCCCGGCAGGACCTGGCGCATGACCTCAGGGTCGAACATCGCCGCCCAGACGCGCGGCGGGTCGGCCGGCATCGTGAAGGCGTCGCGGAAGTCCATGCCTACCAGACGCTCTGGCCGGCCTCGATCCGCAACCCGTCGCGGACGGCCTTGAACGGTTCGAGGGAGATCACCGGCTCCTCGCCGGTGAGGATCGACGCCACGAGGCGTCCGGTGGTCGGCCCGGAGCCATTGCCGAAGACGTGGCCAGCCGCGATCACGAGACCGTCGACGTCGGGCGAGCGGTCGATGATCGGCAGGTTGTCCACCGTGAACGGGCAGGACGCCACCCCAGGCCTTGGCGAAGCCGGCCTCCCGCAGGCGCGGGACGTGCGCCATCATCAGCTCGTTGATGAGGCTCACCCCGCGGAGGTCGGCGTCCCAGACGAACCCCGGGTAGTCCATCGCGCAGCCGAGCAGGTACGAGCCGTCCGCCTTCTGGGCGAAGCCCTCGAGGAGGAGCATGTCGTAGCGCCACTCGACGTCGTTGACGAACAGCTCGTCGTCGTAGGACGGCAGGTCCTGGACGATCGAGTACTGCTTGAGCGCCGTCGAGCCGTAGATGACGTGCCGCGTCTCCATCGGCATCGGCAGCGTCTGGACGATCTGGAGGCGCATCGGATGGATCGGCAGCTCGAGGCCGACCGTCGCGGCGAGGGCCGGTGACCAGCCGCCGGCGGCGAGGACGACCTCGCCGGCCATGATCGGCCCGTCGGACGTCTCGGCGCCGACGATCCGATCGCCGTCGCGGAGGAGTCGGTCGACCCGGACGCCCTCGCGGATGTCCGCGCCGAGCCGGCGGGCGGCCGAGGCGAACGCCCGGACCCAGCAGCGTCGGCTCGACCTGGGCGTCGAGCTCGCAGAACGTGGCCCCGACGACGTCCGCCGAGAGGAGCGGCGCCAGCTCGCGCGCCTCGTCGCCGGAGATCAGCGACATCGGCAGACCGTCGGCGACACGCTGGGCCACGAACTCGGTCATGACCGCGGTCTGTCGCTCGTCGGAGAAGAAGACCATGCCGCCGTTCGTCTGGAGGTCGACGTTCTCGCCGAGCTCGTCGACCAGCTCCGGCAGGCGTGCGCGGGTCGCCATCACGAGGTCGAGCTCCGGGCCCTTCTTGCGGGTGTGGACCCAGATGAACCCGAGGTTCCGGCCGGTGGCCCCGTACGCCAGCGACTCCGCCTCGAGCAGGGTCACGCCGATGCCGGCCTGCGCGAGGTAGTACGCGGACGCAGCTCCGACGATCCCGCCGCCGATGACGAGGACGTCCGGTGACGTGCCCACGGGTCTCCTCCTGAGGACGATGGCTGGTGCGGCACACGGTACCAGCCGGTCGTCGCGGACTGTATGGTCGCGACCACCAACGTTCAGGTAGCATCGTTGTGGTTCGCACCTAGTCCACGAGGGCCCGATGACCGACCTCGCGCGTCCAGCTCGAGCAGCTCCTCGCGACCGCCCGACGCGTCGCCGAATCGCTCGAGCTCGATACCGTCCTGGGGTCGATCGTCCGTGATGCCACGACGCTGCTCGGTGGCGACAGCGGCGACATGCTGCTGTGGGAGCGCGAGACGGGCAAGCTCGCGGTCGCGGCGGTCTGGAACTTCCCGCCGGACATGCTCGAGTACGAGATGGCCTTCGGCGAGGGGATCTCGACCCAGGCGATCCTGACCCGCCAGGCCGTGGTCGTCGACGACTACGCCGCGTATGAGCATCGCGGCCCCGGCCTCGAGCGGTTCCATTTCGGAGCCGTCATGTGCGCACCGCTCATCTTCCGCGGCGACGCCATCGGCTCGATCAACGTCCACGCCTGGTCGGGCGGTCATCGTTTCGCGCCCGGTGCCGCCGATCTGCTCGCCGCGTTCGCGGGGCACGCCGCGATCGCCATCGACCATGCGCGCCGGTTCGAGAACGAGGTGCGCCTCGGCCGCGAGCTGGCCGAGACGAACCGGGCGCTGACCCGCTCGCTGACGGTCCAGCAGGGGCTCGCCGAGCAGGTCCTGCTCGACGGCGGGCCGGCCGGGATCGCCCAGGTCCTGGCCGACCATCTCGAACGCCGCGTCGTCATCCAGGACCATCTCCACCGCCTGATCGCAGGTGCGGCGCCGGGCGGCGGCGATGACTGGCGGGCGCTGATCGGGGCGGCCGATGGAGGATGGGGCGTGCCCGACCGCGAGCCGTATCGCCGTCGCGGTCCGGATGGGGCCGGAGGTCGTCGGTCACCTCGTGCTGTCGTCTGACGACGACCTGGGTCCCATCGACCGGGCTCTGGTGGACGTGGCGACGACCGGGGTCGCGCTCGAGTTCGCGAAGCTGCGTGCCGCGGTCGAAGTGGAGTCGCGCCTCCGCGGCGAGGCCGTGACGGACCTACTGGCCGGCTCGTACGCGGATGAGGACGCCATCGCTGCCCGGGCGGCGCGGCTCGGATACGACCTGGGCCGACCGCGCGATCTCATGGTCATCGGCCTGGACGGCATCGGACCGGGTGCCGGCGACGAAGGGCAGCGTCGAGTCATGGACGCCGTCCGCGACCACCTCGGCGCGCGTGACCCGCAGGACATCGCGGTCTGGCACGGTGGCGCGATCGTCGTGCTCGCGATCCCGGGCCGCCCGTCCGGTGGCGATGCCCGGGCGCTCGCGGCGGGCCTGTCGCGCGCTCATCGACGGCCTGGCCGGTACGGATCCACAGGTGCGGACCGCGGCGATCGGCATCGCCGACCGGTGCAGCCGACCGGACGACTATGCCCCGGCCTACCGGCTCGCCCGCGACGCGGTCGACCTCATGACCCGCCTCGGCCGGCGCGGTGCGATCGTGACGACCGACGAGCTGGGACCGTATGGGCTGCTCCTGCGCGCGAGCTCGCGCGACGACCTCGACGCCTTCGCACGCCGGACGCTCGGCCCGCTGACCGCCTACGACCGACTCCACGGCGGCGACCTCGTCCGGACGCTCCGGGCGTACATCGAGGAGGACCGGGTCCAGCGCCGCGTCGCCGAGCGGTGCTTCGTCCACGTCAACACGGTCGTCTACCGGTTGCGGCGGATCTCCGAGCTGCTGGCGGTGGATCTCGGCGACCCGCGCGTCATCTTCGACCTCACGCTGGCGCTCCGGATCAGCGACCTCGTCGAGGCACCCGCGACGGCCCTGTAACAGCCGAGGTGCACAGTCGTCACCTTGGTATGTACCGAGGGATAGCCAGATGAGCAGCGCAGCCGAGCACATCGCGGGCTGGGAGGCGGCCGGCCTCCTCGATCAGGTCACCGCCGACCGGCTCCGTGCCGCCGAGGCGGCCCAGCCGGAGCCCTCGGCCGAGACGCCGCCGGCGCCTGGGATCGCGACCGTGTCGGCCGCGTCGCGGATGTTCGGTCCGAGCGTCCAGGTCCCGGAGGTCTTCGGCTATCTCGGCGGTGGTTTCCTCCTCGCCGCCTGGGGCGCGTTCATGGCGCACGACCGCCACGGGCGCCGACGACCCGAGCCTCACGATCGGGATCATGGGCCTGACGCGCGGCCGCAGTGCTGACGGGGATCGCGATGCGCCTCCGCCTCGGCGATGCGCGCCTGTCGCGGGCGGCCGGGGTCGTCCTGCTCGTTGCGCTCGGATACGTCTCGGGCTCGGCCTGGGCCCTCTGTCTCGAACGGCTCCTTCGACTGGCCGCTGTCGGGCGTCCTGGTGTCGACCACGGTCCTCCTCGTGGCGGTCCTGTATCGCCTCCTTCACCCGTCGGCGCTGACCCAGGTCGGCCTTCTCGCGGGATTGACCGCGCTCGCCGGGTCGCTCCTGGTCTGGCTGCAGGTCACGCTCTTCCCCGAGAACGTGTCGAAGGTGACTGGCCTGGTCACGTCCTCCGGGCCCGATCCGATCATCCTCGTCATCGCGTCGGCGGCATGGTGGCTGCTCGTCGCGGCCGGGATGGGTCTCCTGGGGCTGGCCGAGGCGCGCGGCGCCGGGCGGGCGTCGGACCCGACGGCCGAGAGCCGGGCGGCCGTGACCAGGTTCTGGGCGGGTCTCGTTGCGGTCGTCGGGCTGTCGACGTCGATCAACCGGACCGCCGTCTCGGCCGATGGGGACTACGGCCGCGTGCTCGAGCCGGTCATCGGCGACATCGCACTGCTCATCCTGTCGGCCGTCCTCGTCGAGCGAGCCTTTCGCCGTGACGCCACGTCCTACATCTATGCGGCCGCTCTCGGCCTGATCGTCGCCCTGACCGACTTCAACGTGCAATATCTGGCCGACTCGGCCTCGGCCGCGCTGCTGGTCGAAGGGCTGATCCTCATCGGCGTCGGGATCGGGGCCGATCGTCTGCGCCGTCGGATCGGGCGGGACGCCGGCGCGGGCACGCCGGCCGGCGAGCCACCTGACGACGATCCCGCCACCCCGGCCGACGCCGTCGCGGAGCCGTCGGAACCCGCCGCAGAGGCGGCGACCTGACGCGCCGCTAGACTGGGTGGGTGGCGAAGAAGAAGGGGTCCGGGCTCGGGCCGTCGATCGGCGGCATCCTGGTCGGGTTCGATCAGCAGGTCTTCCGGACGACCCCGCCGGTCAACGAACTGGTCGCCAAGGGCGCCCCGCTCCCGTCGGCCGCGGCGGCCGGTGGCGGTCGGCTGACGGTCGGCCTGCCCGAGGACGGCGGCGCCGCCGAGCGACTGGAGTTGACCGCGCCTGGCGTCTCGGCGGTCGTCGACCTCGTCGCCGGCGGGCGGCTGGCGTCGCTCGTGGTCGATGGACGCGAGCTCCTCAAGACGGCCGGAGACGGGCCGATCGCCTGGGGGTCGTTCCCGATGGCGCCGTTCGCCGGTCGGGTGCGCGACGGGATCCTGACGTTCGACGGGGTCGAGTACCAGCTGCCGCTCGGCCTGCCGCCGCACGCGATCCACGGCACGGTCCTGGAGCGCCCATGGGCCCTCATCGGCGAGACGACCATCGGCACGGACCTCGGGCCGGACTGGCCGTTCCGCGGCCGCGCCGTCCAGCGCTTCGAGCTCGGTGCCGACTGGCTCACCTGTCGCCTCGAGCTCCACGCCGACGAGCCGATGCCCGCCTCGATCGGCTGGCATCCCTACTTCATGCGCCGGCTCGAAGGGGTCGACGGCGAGCTCGGACTGGACCTGGACGCCGGCGCGATGCTCGTGCGCGACGCCGCGGGCATCGCCACGGATCGGGCGGTCGAGCCCGGCCCGGGACCGTGGGACGACTGCTTCGTCGACCTCCGCCGCCCGCCGGTCGTGCGCTGGCCCGGGTTCCTCGAGCTGACGATCGAATCCGACTGCCCGGCCTGGGTCGTCTACACGGTCCCGGAGGACGCCGTCTGCGTCGAGCCGCAGACCGCGCCGCCGGACGCCGTCAACACCGACCCGACGATCGTCCAGCCCGGCCAGCCGCTCATCGCCGAGATGACCTGGCGCTGGCGGTCACTCGCGGGTTGATGGATCGTGGCGCCGCCGGCGCCACGGGTCGAGTTCAGCCGCCGGTCGTGGTGACCGCGGTGACGAGGGTCAGGGCACGAGCCAGCTGGGGATCCGTCAGCGCGGCGATCTGCGCCGGCGTCATCGTGCCGACCTGATCCGGGTCGAGCGGGGCGATGTCGCTGGCGCGCTCGACGACGACGTCGGGAGTGATGCCCTGGTGCCAGATCTGGCGCCCGTCCGGGGTCAGCCACTCGACCGTGCCGACCCGCAGGGCGGACCCGTCCGACAGCGGGAACTCGCCGAGGACCGTCCCGGTCCCGTACGTCTTGATGCCGACGATCTGGGCGCGACCGGCGTCCTGGAGGGCGCCCGAGACGATCTCCGAGGAGCTGGCTGTCCCGCCGTCGACCAGGACGACCAGCGGCAGGTCCGTCGCCAGGCCGCCCGAGGCGACATCGTGCTTGGTCTCGTTGCCCTGCGCGTCGCGTTCGATGAACACGACTCGACCGCTCTTGAGGAACTGGCTCGCGACCGCGTCGGCCTCATTGACGTAGCCGCCCGGGTTGCCGCGGAGGTCGAGCACGAACCGGTCGGCACCGGCCGCCTTGATGTCACCGAGCGCCGCCTTGAGCGCATCGGCCGCCCCCTGCGAGAACTGGTCGAGCCGGATCAGCGCGGTGTGCGTGCCGGGAACCATCGCCCAGGTGACGGGCACGGTGGCGACGTCGGCGCGGACCATGCTCACGTCGCGCTCAGCACCCGTGGCGCCTGGCCGGACGGTCAGCTTGACCGTCGTGCCCGACTTCGCCGCGAACCCAGCCGACGATATCGTCGTTCGTGTGCCCGGTCGTCGGCTTGCCGTCGACCGCGACGATCTCGTCGCCGATGGCGATCCCGGCACCCTCGGCGGGACTGCCCTTGAAGACGCCGACGACGAGCGGCAGGCCGTCCTTGGCGGCGTCGATGCGAACGCCGATCCCGACGTACTTGCCGGACAGGCTGTTCGACCGCGCGGCACGTTCCTCGGGAGTCATGAACGAGGTGTGGCCGGTGTCGCCGACCGCCTCGGTCATGCCGTTGATCGCGCCATAGATGAGCTTGCTGTCGTCGAGGCTGCTGGCGCCGACGTACTTGGTGTGGAGGATGTCCCAGGCTTCGCGGATGAGACCGAAGTTGGTCGCCGCCGAACCGTCCGGAGCCGGGGTCGTCGATCCGAAACCGCCCAAGACGGGCAGATCCAGACGTCCGACCCCGATCCCGACGCTGAACGTCACCACCAGCGCGAGACCGATGGCTGCACGACGGAGCTTCGAACCGCGTCCGCGGCCGGCCGCCGGTGACTCCGAGACCAGGGAGGGGCCGGGCACGACAGGTGCCGTGACCGGTGGCTCGGGGTCGGTGGTCGGTTCGGTCGGGATCGGATCGGAGTCCATCGTCGTCATGCTGCTCGTGTGGCGGTGCGCTCTGACGAGCCGCACTGCGCAGATCGCCGCCGAGCGCTCTGCCCGGTCGACCAAGCATGCCGCATCTGCGTGGACATGCGATATCGGGAAGGTGAAGGTTCGTTCGCAACGGGATGGGACTTTCGGCTGGACGAGGTCGGCCATCTTCCGCACGCGCACAACCCGAAACACACCCATGTCGGCCGGTTCGCCGGCCCACCAGTCGACCGATGACTATCTGTCAGCGCAACGAACCGGATGTGGAGGGAGCGGCGGGCTCTGGACCCACGTCGCGTCGCTGGGGTAGACTCGGCAATCCCTAGTGGACCAGTCGGAGATGACCGACCACGTGACCGACGCCGCCCTCGCGCCCCAGACTCGAACCGCCATCGGACTCGGACCGCTTCGCCCGGCACCGACCGGGATGCCCGATCCGGCCATCACGCCACCGACCATCGCTGAGGCGGGCGACCCGTTCACGACCGTGCGCGTGATCGACCTGTTCGCGCGTCTCGAGCGTGGGGTCCCCGCCCGCCTCGCCGACATCGTCGATCGGCTCAACGCGACATATCTCGACTGGTGGTTCTCGGGCGCCGTCGTCGCCGACGTCGCACTCCAACTGCAGGCCAACTGGATGGCCGACTACCGGAACAGCGTCGGGCATCGTCGTCGAAGATGGTCCGCTCGGCCCGATGCTCACCATCGAAGACTCGAGCCGGGTCGATCCGTGGATCGTCCGCCAGGCCGGTCGAGCCGCGGCGTCGTGTACCGAGCGGCTGGCCGAGTTCAGCCGCCGTGACCGACCGACGTCGGGCGGCTGAGACCACCGGAGCCGCGACCCCGTCCCTGCAGCGTTCAGCGTCCCAGCACAGACACAGGAGGGAACCGACATGAGCCACCACACCTACGCCAAGGAGAACGCACTCGTCGACAGCGAGTGGGCGCTCGCCCACCTCGACGACCCGAACGTCCGCTTCGTCGAGGTCGATGTCGACACGACCGCCTACGAGCAGAGCCACCTGCCGGGCGCGGTCGGCTGGAACTGGACGAGCCAGCTGGCCGACGGCATCCGCCGCGACATCGCCGGCCGCGAGGACTTCAGCGCGCTGCTGTCCGAGTCGGGTATCGGGCCGGACACGACGATCATCCTGTACGGCGACAACAACAACTGGTTCGCCGCGTGGGCCTACTGGCAGCTCAAGCTGTACGGTCACGACGACGTCCGCATCCTCAACGGCGGGCGCAAGTTCTGGCTGGACAACGGCCTGGCCTTGTCGGTCGACGTGCCGTCGTTCGTGCCGACCGGCTACCAGCTGCCCGAGGCCGACTTCAGCCTGCGCGCCTTCCGCGACGACATCCTGCCGCGCCTGGGCGACGAAGGGCTGGCGCTGGTCGACGTCCGATCACCCGCCGAGTTCAATGGCGAGATCATCGCGCCTCCGGGCATGAGCGAGACGGCGCAGCGCGCCGGCCACATCCCGGGTGCGGCGTCGATCCCGTGGGCCCAGACAGTCAAGGAGGACGGCACCTTCAAGGACGCCGAGGACCTCGCCACGCTGTATGAGGCCAAGGGCATCACGCCGGACAAGGACATCATCGCCTACTGCCGGATCGGCGAGCGCTCGAGCCATTCGTGGTTCGTGCTCCATGAGCTGCTCGGCTACAGCCGGGTCCGCAACTACGACGGTTCGTGGACCGAGTACGGCAGCCTCATCGGCGTGCCGATCGAGAAGCCGGCGCCGGTCACCGCCGGCTGACGGTCGGTTCGGGGCGGGTCCTCGTTCCGCGAGGCGGCGTCCCTGCCAAAGGCTCACCCCGCGAGCGTTCGTCAGGGTTTCCCTGACGAACCAATCGCGTGGTGAGCAGATGCCACCGAATCGCGGTCGCAGCACGTGATCTCGAGCGCGCAAGGCCGCATCAGTGAGCGTCCGTCCGGACGAACGCTCACCTGACGAGCATCTGTCAGGATGGTGGCCCGCCCGGTTCTGCCGGGCTTTGCCTGCCCGGGTATGCGCCCCAGTCTACATCTGGCCCTTGCCGAGCCATAACGCTCGGCTTCGGACGTCTTCCATGCCTCGGTTCGGACGATCCACGCTCGATCGGACGGTGACGGGCTTGCCGATCTGGGTTCGAGGGGCGTTACGAGCCCAGATGCCCAGAACCAGCTGCTGGGAATACGGGCGGGAAGGGCCGTGCCCGGGCGCCGCTCAACCGGCGGTCGCGCCCCGCCCGTATCGGGCCATGACCTCCAGCAGGCGGTCGTGCGGCAGGGCATACGCCGTCACGCCGTCGCGGCCGGTCATCGTCTCGGCGGCGACCAGGGCGTTGATGATCGCCTCTTCGGTCGCCTCGATCGTCGCGTCGAAGATCGCGTCAATGACGCCTTCCCCGACCGTCCGGACATCGCGGACCAGCACGGTCGGCCGGTCTTCGTCATCGACCGGCAGGCGGTTGGCGGTGGCGAACGCGATGAACATGTCCCCGCTCGTCTGTCCTCCGGTCCCGCCAGCGCGGGCCACGCCCAGGCCGGCCCGCTGGGCGACACGCTCACACTGGTGGGGGAGCAGTGGCGCATCCGTCGCGACGACGACGATGATCGACCCCGACCCCGGTGTCGGCAGACCGCGAACCGGGTCTTCGTCCGTGCCGTGCGGACTCGCCACCTCGTCGAAGCCGATCTCGGCTCCGACCGGGACGCCGTCGACCCGGAGCCACGCGCGTTTGCCGTAGTTGGCCTGGACGAGGGCGCCGACCGTGAAGCCGCCAACCGCGTCGGGGGTCACCCGTGACGCGGTCCCGATCCCGCCCTTGAACTCGTGGCAGACCGAGCCGGTGCCGCCGCCCACATTGCCTTCCGGGACCGGACCGCCGACTGCCGAGTCGAGGGCGCTCCGAGCATGGCTGGTTCGGACGTGGAATCCGTCCATATCGTTGAGCAGGCCATCCGAGGTCTCGCCGACGACCGGCAGCGTCCAATGGGGTCGACTGCTGTCCACATGTTCGACCGCCACTGCGACGAGGGCGTCGCGGACGCGTCCGACGCTGTGGGTGTTGGTGATGGCGATCGGCGTCATCAGGAGCCCCGCTTCGCGGATCCATTCGAGACCGGTCATCTCGCCGTTGCCGTTCAGTCGGTGGCAGCCGGCGTAGACGGCCTGTTTCCAATGGTCGTCGCCCCCGGGGACGACCATGGTCACGCCGGTCCGCACAGGCCCGCTGCCGACGACCAGCGGCCCATCCCCCTCGACGATCGTGGTGTGACCGACGCGTACGCCGGCCACGTCCGTGATGGCGTTCCCGGGCCCGGGCCGGCCCCGACCGATGACGATCCCGAGGTCGCGCGTCCGCATCGACGGATGCTAGCGGCGCGGAACGGGACCGCGCTCGTTGCCCGCGCAGGGTCGGCCGTATCATCGGCACGATGATCCCGACTCCGAGCTCCCAGGCCCCGATCCGGCTTCGACGCCTGCCGGACCGGGTGGCCACGACCCGCCCGATCGATGCCGCCGAGGCCTTCCGCGACCTGCCCGGGATCGTCCTGCTCGAGAGCGCCCGCCCGGGTCGCAACGCCCGCTGGACGTATCTCACCGCCGACCCGGTCGCCGTCCTCGAATCGCCGGCGGCCGGTCCCGACCCGTTCGCGGTCGCCCGCCGCCTGGCGGCGCGCCTCGATCGGACGGTCCTCATCCCGGCGGATGCGCCGCCGTTCCTGGGCGGGCTGGTCGGCTTCCTCGGCTACGACATCGGCGCGGTCCTTGAGCGCCTGCCCGCGCTTGCCCCGGCCGATCAGGACCTGCCACCGCTTCGACTCGCCCTTCACGATTGGGTGGTGGCCTGGGATCGCCGGACGGGGCATGCCTGGATCGGCGGACGGGCGCTCGATGGCGACGGTCGGCGGCTGGCGCGGCGGCTCGATGACGTCCACGCCCGGCTGACCAGCCCCGGCCGGCCCGGTGCCGGCCAGCCCGAGGCGATGCCCGCCGGCCCGCTCATCTTCCACTCGGGGCTCGATCGTCGCGCCTACCAGGCCGGCGTGACCGCGATCCGCGAGCACATCGCGCGCGGCGACCTGTACCAGGCCAACCTGACTCGGCGCCTCGAGACCCCGTTCGATGGCGATCCGTGGCCGCTCTACCGGCGTCTCCGGACTGGCGACCCGTCGCTGTTCTCGGCCTATCTCGAGCTCGGCTCGGGGCAGCTGACCGGGCGGCCGAGGGCGCTGCTGTCGGCCTCGCCGGAGCCATTCCTGTCGGTCGATGCGACCGGCGCGGTCAAGACCGACCCGATCAAGGGCACCCGGCCACGCGGTCGCGATGCCGCCGCGGACCGGGCGTTGGCCCGCGACCTCCTGTCGAGCGCCAAGGACCGTGCCGAGAACGTGATGATCGTGGACGTCCTGCGCAACGACCTCGGCCGCGTCTGTCGGCCGGGGAGTGTCCGCGTCCCGCGCCTCTGCCGGCTCGAACGGACCGCCGCGGTCCAGCACCTGGTCTCGACGGTGACCGGGGTCCTCGCGCCGGGTCGCGACGCCTTCGACCTTCTGGCGGCCTCGTTCCCGGGCGGCTCGATCACCGGCGCACCGAAGATCCGCGCGATGGAGATCCTCGAAGGCCTCGAGCCTGTCCGGCGCGGCCCATACACCGGCGCCATCGGCTGGATCGGACCCGATGGGGCGATGCAGACGAGCATCGTCATCCGGACCTTCGTCGCCGACGGGCTGCGCCTCACGCTGCACGTCGGAGGCGGGATCACCTGGAAGAGCGATCCGGCGGCCGAATGGGAGGAGACCGTCACCAAGGCGCGCGGGCCGCTCGGCGCCATCGGCGGGATCGAGGCCGGATGAGCGAGGCATCCGCGCCCGGCCACGTCTGGGTGGACGGCCGACTCCTGCCATCCGACGAGAGGCACATCACCGTCTTCGACCGCGGCTTCCAGCTCGGCGACGGGGTGTTCGAGACGCTTCGCGTCCGCGGCGCTCACCCGACCGAGCTGGCCGAGCACGTCGCCCGGCTGCACCGGTCGGCGGCCGGCCTCGACATCGACCTGCCGGCGGATCTCGACGCCCGGCTGACGGCCGGGATCGCGGCTCTCCTCGCGGCCGACGGGCTCGACGGCCCGACCGGGGACGCGTCGGTCCGGATCACGGTCTCGCGCGGCTCGTTCCGCGGTCGCGGCCTCCTCCCGCCGGCCGAGATCGTCGCGCCGACCATCGCGATCCAGGCCTGGCCGGTCGTTCCGGCGCCGGCGGACCACCTCGAGCGCGGCCTGCACCTCGTCGCGTCCGCGGTCCGCCGCGACCCGTCGAATCCACTCGTGGCCCTGAAGACGATCTCCCGCGCCGACTACGTCTACGCTCGCCTCGAAGCCCGCCGGGCCGGCGCCGACGATGCCCTCTTCCTGACCATCGACGACCACCTGTCCGAAGGGACGACCGCGAACATCTTCCTCGTCCGTGGGCGTGAGCTCGCGACCCCGTCGCTCGACTGCGCGATCCTGCCCGGGACCACCCGATCGTGGCTCCTCGCCTGGGGCGAGCGGGTGGGCCTCCGGCCGGTCGAGGGCCGTCTCACCCGCGCGGACCTCGCGTCCGCCGACGAGGCGTTCCTGTCGTCGAGCGTCGCCGGGGTGCTCCCCGTCACGCGGTTCGAGGGCGCGCCGATCGGCGACGGACGGCCCGGGCCGTGGACCCGCCGGGCGCGGGCGGATCGCGAAGCGATGATCCTCGCCGGCGGCGACGCGTCGTGAAGCGCGACGACTTCATCGAGGCGAACCGCGCGCTCGATCGTGGAGGGCGAACGCCTCCAGGCGAACCCGTCGCTGCCGTCGCTCCAGATGTGGCTGCAGCGCTCCGACGACCTGCTCGCGACGGCCTGGGGGAGCATGGATCGCTATCACCTGGCCTGGCTGATGGTCGGCAAGCCGAAGGGGATCGTCCGTGGCCGCGCGATGACGCCCGACGAGGAGGCCGCCTACGTCCGCGAGGTCGCGGAGCAGAAGACGGCGGCGCTGCGGATGAGCCTCGACGCCGTCGAGCGCCAGGGGATGCCCTTCGTCGGCGAATCCGGCGGGGTGGGGTCGCCCGGCGTCGCCTCCGGACCGGATCGCGCGCCCGACCGCTCCGGCCTGCCGACCGACCCGGCCCTGGCCGAGCGCCTGGCCGAGGCCCGCCGCCGGGCCGAGGCCCACCTCGACCACGACGCGCCGCGTGCTCCGCGCCCGGAGAAGATGCAGCGATGACCGCAGCCCACGTGCCTGCGGTCGGTGGCACGCGCACGGTCCCGGCCCCCGACCCGGTCGCCCGCGACTACATCCTCCTCGCGCTGCGTCTCGAGCAGCACATCCCGGGGCTGGTCGACGGCTACTTCGGGCCGGCCGCGCTCAAGGCGCAGGTGGACATGGAGCAGCTCCGTGCCCCAGGCGCGCCTCCGCGACGACGCGGCGGCTCTGCGAGCGCGGCTCTCCGCCGAGGTGCCCGAACCCGACCGCCGCGCCTACCTCGACGTCCAGCTCGTCGCGCTCGAGACGCAGGCCGCCGCGCTCGCCGGGGAGGACCTGCCCTATCTCGAGTACGTCACCCGCTGCTTCGACCACACGCCGGCATGGATCCCCGACGACCCTTCGCCGCCGCGTCCGCCCGGATCGACGAGCTGCTCCCCGGCGACGGGCCGCTCGACGAGCGGCTGGCCGCCTGGGATGCCGCCCTCGAGATCCCGCTCGACCGCCTTCCCGCGGTCGTGGACTGGCTGGTCGGGCGGTTCCGCCGGGCCGCCGCCGATCAGTTCGGCCTGCCGGACGGCGAGGACCTGCAGGTCTCGCTGGTCCGCGACCAGCCATGGGGTGCCTACAACTGGTTCCACGGCGGCCGACGCTCCCGGATCGACGTCAACACGGACCTGCCGGTCCGGGCACCGAGCCTGCCCGGCCTCGTCGCGCACGAGGCCTACCCCGGCCACCATCTCGAGCACGCTTCGAAGGAGGCTGAGCTGGTCGACCGCCAGGGCCGCCTCGAGTCCTCGATCCTGCTCATCAACACGCCGGAGTGCCTGATCAGCGAGGGCCTCGGCGAATCTCGGCGTCCGGTTCGTGGCGCCGGCGGAGGAGCGGGCAGGACTTCTCGTCGAGCTCTTCGAGCGGGCCGGTCTCCCGGTGGCCACGGATGCGGCCGCATCGCGTGCGACCGCCGAGCGTGCCGCCGCGATCGAAGTCCACCGCGCGACCCTGGGCACGATCAGCGGCAACGCCGCGCTCCTCCGCCACGTCGACGGGCGCTCGCACGACGAGGTCGCCGCCTACCTGCGCGACGTCGGTCGCGTCAGCCCAGCCAAGGCCGGGAAACGCCTCGAATTCATCGAGCATCCGCTCTGGCGGACCTACATCTTCGTCTACGCCGAGGGCGAGGCCCTCCTCGAGCGGTGGGTCGAAGCCGTCCCGGCAGGGGAGCAGGCGGCCAGGTTCGGCCGGCTGCTGCGCGAGCAGCTGACCCCAGCGGACGGTCAGATCGCCCGGCTGAAGACGACCCGGTCGTCGCCGTCGGCGTCGTAGTCGGGGTAGGCGGGCGTGCCGTACAGGTTCTGCGTGCCGGGTCCGTCCGCCGGCGTGAAGCCCATCGCCCGATGGAACGCGACCGAGATCCGGTTGCCGGGCCACGTGATCGCGGTCACGCGATGCGCGCCCTTCGCCCGGGCATCCTCGAAGAACCGCTCGTAGAGCGTCCGGCCGAGACCGGCGCCCCGGTGGTTCGGGCTCGTGGCGACCATATGGATGTAGGCCTCGTCCGGCCGGTCCGGGCTGATGAACCCGACCAGGAATCCGACGAGCCGGCCGTCGTCGTCCTCGGCGACCCAGGAGGTCCCGGTGAAGTGCTGGAGCCACAGGCGCGGGAAGATCTGGTGGAGCTTGCGACCACCCCACCAGTCATCGACCTGCGCGACGAGGACCGGATGGTCGGCCTCCGTCGGGCGGCGCAACCGGACCACCGAGCTCATCGCGCCGCCAGCCAGGCGACGACGGCGCCGACGACGAATTCGACGATCACGAGCGGGCCGAAGACCTCGCCGAGATAGTCGACCAGCGGCAGGACCCCGCCTTCCGTCAGCGCGTACTGCCAGATGCCGACCTGACCGAGCGCGACCGAGGCGACCGTGAGCACCGACGGCGAGCCCGATCCGCCGTCCGGACGAGAGATGACCGCCCGCTCCGAGCTGGAGCGCGACCGCGACGCCGAAGCCGATCGCTCCCGGCGACCACGATCAGGCCGGTCGTCACCGTCGCGACACCGCCGAGCACGACGATGGCGGCCGCACCGACGAGGGCGACGACGATCGCGATGGCCACTCCCCGGGCGACCGAGGCGGACGGGTCCTCGCGTGGCGGCAGCGTCGGCTGCGGCCATCGCCTCCGTGGCCCGATACCGGTCGGACGGCGGGTGGGCGAGGCGTCGCTGCTCGCCGGGCGCCGGTGACACCGGCTGCGTCGGCGACCCGGTGGCGCTCGGCGGATCGGTGTCGGTCACCCGGTCATCGTAGCGGCGGCCGGTCACCGGCCGTGTGGCGGCGCCTCGTGGCGCACGCTAGACTCGCCCCATCGTGAGTCACCCGAGCCTCGGTCTCCCGCCGCCCGACCGCGACCGCCGGCTTCCCGGACGCGGCCGCGCGCATCCGGTCCAACGCCGAACGGCTGGCCGCTCGCGCCCTGCGCGTCGCGATGGACACCGACCCGACGATCGCGACCCGGTACGACGAGGCCGGCCTTCGCCAGCTCCTGCGCGACGCCGAGCTCCTGGCCGAGCGCGTCGCCTTCTGCGTCGAGACCGGCGACCCGAAGCACGCCCGCGAGTACGCCGAGTGGACCGCGCCGCTCTATCGCCGCCGGTTCACCCCGATGGACGACGTCATCGGCCTGTGCAACGGGCTCCGATCCGCCTTCCCGAGCGTCCTCGCGCCGGGCGAGCTCCCCCTGGCGAACGCGTCGCTCGACGCCGCGATCGAGCGCTACCGCTGGCACCGCCGCATCGCCGGCGACGCGCGCAAGAAGAACGCGCTCCTCCAGCTCCTCTACAAGGGCGGCTGAGCGGATGACCATCAAATGGGTCCAGCAGGACCCGCTGGTCATGAACGGCGAGCCGTTCTGCTACGGCTCGCGGCTCACGGTCCGCCAGCTGCTCGAGCTGCGCGCCAACGGCTACGACCTGACCCGGATCCTGAAGGACCACCCGGAGCTGCGCGTCCTGGGCATCGCCGCCGCGTACGTCTACGCGGCCGGCGACCGCGAGCGCTACGCGGAGTTCTTCGAGGCCGACGGCACGCTCACCGGCCCGGGCTACACGGACGCCGAGGCGGCCGGCCTGCCCGCCCAGTACCGCGTTCCCGGCATCGTCGTCGGCACGGGAGCCCCGGTCGCCACCTGATCCGCTTGCGGGTCATATCCGAGCGTGATGCTAGGATTAGGCGACCATGACCGACCAGACCGCGACCTCGTCCGAAGCCCCGTCCGCGGACGCCGCCGCGTTCGATCCCACCCGCCGAGCGACCGAGCTCGCCATCCTCGACGCGCTGCGCGCCGTGGTGGACCCGGAGATCGGGATGAACGTGGTCGAACTCGCCCTCATCAAGCAGATCATCCTCGGCCCCGATTCGACCGAGATCAAGATGATCCTGACCACCCCGTTCTGCCCCTACGCCGGGTCGATGATCGCCCAGGTGAAGGAACAGACCGAGTCGGTCGTGGACCACGACGTGAAAGTGACCTTGCTGGCCGAGCGGTGGGATCCGCGCGACGCCGGCCTGATGTGGTGAGGACCGAGAGCCTGGAGGGCGCCGAGCGATGACACAGAACCAAATCCCGAACCCGGACCAGCTCCGGACGCCGTACGCCGCGAACCCGACCGCGCCGGCCTCCCAGGTCGTGCGCGGCGTCGGCGCCACGCCGTCGGCGCTCGGCGTCAAGCCCGATGCGCGCCTGGCCAACGCATTCCTGTCGCAGGCGTTCATGTGGATGTTCGCCGGGCTGCTCCTGACGGCCGGCGTCGCCTACGTCGTCCAGAGCAACCCGAAGCTCCTCGAGTTCGCCGCAGGGCAACTTCTTCCTGCTCTTCCTGGCCCAGCTCGGGATCGTGATGGTCATCGCCGGCGCGATCAACCGGATCAGCGCGACGGCGGCCCTGGCGCTGTTCTTCGTCTACGCGGCGTCGCTCGGGATCACCATCGGGCTGATCGTCGCGAGCTACACGACCGGGCTCGGTCGTGACCGCGTTCCTGAGCGCGTCGGCGATGTTCGGTGCGGCGGCCGTCTACGGCCACGTGACCCAGCGCATCGCTGGCGGCGCATCGGCGGGATCCTGTTCATGGGCGTCATCGGGCTGCTCGTCGCGATGCTCCTGAACCTCTTCCTCCACAGCAGCCCGATCACCTGGCTCATCTCGATCGTCGGAGTCGTCCTGTTCACGGCCCTGACCGCGTACGACGTCCAGCGCATCCAGTCGGGCGATCTCGCGGCGCGCCTCGGGTCGATGGAGAAGGCGGCCGTCATCGGCGCGCTCCAGCTCTACCTCGACTTCATCAACCTGTTCCTGTTCATGCTCCGCCTGATGGGCGGTCGCAGCTAGGGACGTCGGCGGCAGGCACCCGCTAGGCCGACCCGATGCGCCGCGACGGAGTCGATCACCAGCGTCGGCATGGTCCGCCAGGTCCGCTCGGTCGCCGACGCCGGTCAGCACGCCGATCGACGAGGCCCGCGCCCGCCGCGCGCGCCATCCGCAGGTCGGCCGGCGAGTCGCCGACGACCGCCGTGCGGCCCGGCGCGCACGCCGAGCGTCGGCGCACAGGTGCAGGACCATGTCCGGCGCCGGCTTGACCGGGACGCCGTCGTCGGCGCAGACGAGCCGCGTCGATCGCGTCGGTCAGGCCGAACGCGGCCAGCGTCCGCTCGGTCGGCTCGCGGTCGTCGCTCGTCGCGATCGCGACCCGCCGCCCGGACGCCCGGAGACCGTCCGAACAGCGCCGCCAGATCGGCCAGCGGCCGCGCCAGACCGACCGGATCCGGGGCGTGCCAGGCCGCGGCGAGCGCCCGTTCCGCGTCCGCGTCGCTCAGGCCCTCCCCGACCAGGACCTCGTGGGTCCGCTCGCGCAGCCGGGCCATCGGCGTGGCGGCGAGTCCGCCGCCCGGCCGGACGACGCCGCGTCGCGGCGTCGTAGCCGAGCATCTCGAACAGGGGCTCGTCGACGGACCGGCCGACCGCGGCACGCAGGCCGTCGGCGATGGCCACCGCCCAGCCGCTCCACATCGAGCCGAACTCGATGAGCGTGCCGTCCTTGTCGAAGACGACGAGGTCGATGCCGTCGAGCCGGACGGTCACACCTCCGCGCCGACGTCCTCGGATGCCAGGTGCGCGTCGCGCGACGGCGCCGAGCACGAAGCACGCCTCGCGCGGGAACGAGACCGTGACGTCGGCGCCGACCGTCGGCACCATCAGGTGCGGTTCGTTGAACGTGTCGAGCGCGATGGTCGTCGGTGGCTTGCCCTCGGCGCCGTCGTTGAGGTGGAGCCGGATGCGCACGATCGAGCCGAGGAAGTTGATGTCGTCGATCGTGCCGCTGCACGCGGTTCGAGCCCTCGGACCCCTCGCCGAGCGAGATCCCCTCGGGCCGGAGCGCCAGCGTCACGACCTCACCCGCTGCGACACTCGTGATCGCCCGGTTGGTGCGGATCTCCTGGCCGGCGATCGACACGCGACCGGCGGCGGCGTCGATGACGCCCGCCGAGACGAGGTTGAGCGTGCCGACGAACGACGCGACGAAGGCGGTGGTCGGGAAGTTGTAGATCTCGGACGGCACGCCGATCTGCTCGATGTGGCCCTCGTTCATGACCACGACCCGGTCGGACAGCGAGAGCGCCTCCTCCTGGTCGTGGGTGACGTAGACCGTGGTGATCCCGAGCTGGCGCTGGATGCTCCGGATCTCCTTGCGCAGGACGATCCGGATCTTGGCGTCGAGGGCGGACAGCGGCTCGTCGAGCAGCAGCACCTGGGGTTCGATGGCGAGCGCGCGGGCGAGCGCGACGCGCTGCTGCTGGCCGCCGGACATCTGCCACGGGTAGCGGTCGGCGCGGCCCTGCAGGTGCATCAGCTCGATCAGCTCGTTGACCTTCTTGGCGATCTCGGCCTTCGGGCGCTTGCGGACCTTGAGCCCGAAGCCGATGTTGTCGGCGACGGTCATGTTCGGGAAGAGCGCGTACGACTGGAAGACCATCCCGACGTTGCGCTGGTTCGGCGGCTTGAAGGTGATGTCCTTGCCGTCGACGTTGATCGTCCCGGAGGTCGGCTTCTCGAACCCGGCGATCATCCGCAGCGTCGTCGTCTTGCCGCAGCCGGACGGGCCGAGGAACGACACGAACTCGCCGCGGGCGACGTCGAGGTTGAAGTCCTCGACGGCGGCGACGCCGCCCGGAAACAGCTTCTGGACCGACGTCAGGGTCAGGAATGCCATCGTTGGTCGCCGACCTCCTAGTGAACGCGGTTGACGGCCACGCGGCCTCGGCCGCCGCGGCCGATGAGCGCGATCATGATCATCGCCAGCCAGGTCAGCCCGAAGCTGATGAGCGAGACGGCGGCCGGTTCATAGGCCCTGTTCTGGCCGAGCAGGTACAGGTACGGGCCGAAGGCCGGGCGGGCGAGGAAGGACGCGATCGTGAATTCGCCGATCACGATCGCGAGGGTCAGGAACGCCCCGCTCAGGACCGCGACGCGGAGGTTCGGCAGGATGACGACGACGAGGATCCGGATCCAGCCGGCGCCGAGGCTCTGGGCCGCCTCGGTCAGGCTCCGGATGTCGGTCGCCTGGAGGCCCGTGTCGATCGCGCGGTACATGTACGGGAACGACAGGACCGTGTAGGCCGCGACGAGCAGGACGTTGCTGCCGAGGTCCGTGTGGGTCAGCGGCGCCCACTCTGGCTGAACGTCTGGATCAGGCCGAAGACCAGGATGATCGGCGGGATGACGAACGGCAGGAGCGTGATGAATTCGACGAACGGCCGCGCCCGCGGCACCCGGAGCCGGACCCAGTAGGCGGTCGGCATCAGCAGGCGATGCTCACGATGATCGTGATGATGCCGATGACGAACGAGTAGCCGAGGCTCTTCCAGAACAGCGGACTGGTCAGGACCTCGCCGTAGAACTCGAACGTCGGTGGCGACGCCTGGGGCCGATCGGCTGGCCGAGCGAGAAGACGAAGGTGGCGACCAGCGGGACCAGGAAGTACAGGGCCCCGATGATGAAGACGATCCACCAGGCGAACCGAGCTCGCCTTCATCGCTGCCACCTCGCCGCCCGGCGCTGGAGCCAGATGTAGGCGAGGATCGTCACGCCCATGACGCCGACCATCGCCCATCGCCGACCGCGTAGCCCAGGTTGACGTTGTTGAGGACGTCGCCGTTGATCTGCCGGGTCAGGAGCAGGGTCACGATGTTGAGCTCGCCGGTCAGCGTGTAGGCCGTCGCCTGGGCGCCGAACGCGTTGCCGAACAGCAGGATCATCGTCCCGAGCAGCGTCGGCATGAGGATCGGCAGGGCGATGTGCCGCCAGTACTGGAACGTGCTGGCGCCCATGTTCTCCGACGCCTCCCGCCACTCCTCCTTCAGGCCCTGCGATGGCCGGGGCCATGATCAGGACCATCAACGGGAACTGGAAGTAGAGGTAGCAGATCTCGAGCCCGAGCTTCGAGTAGATCGTGAAGTCGCTCGTCGTGAGGTCGATCCCGAGCGGCTGGAGCATGAGCGTGATCGAGCCCGCTGACGCCCAGGGTGAAGGTGAAGGCGAGCGCGAGCGGCACGCCGGCGAAGTTCGAGGCGACGCCCGAGAAGGTCATCAGTGCGCCGCCGAGGATGCCCGGCAGACCGCCCCGGATGACGGCGTAGGCGAGCAGGAAGCCGAAGATCCCGCCGATGACCGCGGTCACGAGCGCTGATCTCGATGCTGGCCTGGAACGCGTCGACGATCGTCGGGTCGGCCAGGTCGGCGTAGTTCTGGAGCGTGAACGCGCCCTTCTCCGTGTGGAAGCTGCCGTTCACGAGATAGAAGGTCGGGATGATCAGGAATGCGATGGCGAAGGCGAAGAACGGGACGAGCCCGAGCCACGCCCAGGAGAAGCGTCGGCCAGGACGCGCCGTGGGCGCGTCCTGGTCGACTCGAGGCAGAGCGGCGTCTGTCACCGCACTACCGCTCGCTCATCGTCGACGGGGTCGACGCTACTTGACGGTCACGCCGACGACGGTCGGCCAGCCCGTGGTGATCGCCGTCGAGGCGGCCGTGATCTGGGCCAGGGTCGGCAGCATGGTGCCCTTGGACTCGGGCAGCTTCGCCAGCGCGGCCGGATCGAGGGTGTTCTTGGCGGCCATGTCGTCGTAGCGGATCGGGTTGCAGTACCCGCTCAGCCAGATGTTCTGGCCTTCGTCGGAGTACAGGTACTCCATCCAGAGCTTGGCAGCGTTCGGATGCGGGGCGTACGCGCTGATGGCCTGGACGTACATGCCACCGAAGCGACCGGACGTCGGGACGACGACGGTCGATCGGCGGATTGCCCTTCAGGCTGTCCTTGTCGGCCAGGCCGTTGTAGGTCCAGCCGAGGCGGATCGGCGTGTTGCCGCTCGCGACGGTGGCGGTGCTGGCGATGACCGGGACGAAGTTGCCGGCATCGTTGAGCTGCTTGAAGAAGTCGAGGCCTTCCTTGACGCTGTCGAGGTTGCCGCCGTTCGACGACAGGCCGGCCGCCCACACGGCGGACTGGGCCTGGTTCGACGCGAGCGGGTCGCCGAACAGCGCGACGCTCTTCTTGTACTCGGGCTTGAGCAGGTCGGGCCAGTCCTTCGGGACGTTGGCGACGACCTTGGTGTTGACCTCGAACGACATGACGCCGAAGTAGTCGCCGTACCACATGCCGTCGGCCGACTTGGCCGAGTCCGGGATGCTGTCCCAGGTCGAGACCTTGTACGGCTGGAAGAGGCCCTGGTCGACGCCCTGCGGGCCGAACGCGAGCCCGACGTCGACGACGTCCGGAGCGGCCGGGTCCGGGATTGTCCTTGTTGGCGGTGATCGCGGCCAGCTCGTCCTTCGAGCCGCCACCGGGGTTGAGCCCGTTGATCTTGATCCCGTACTTCGCGGTGAAGCCGTCGATGGCGGCGCCGTAGTTGCACCAGTCGCGCGGGAGCGCGATCGTGGTCAGGCCGCCTTCAGCCTTGGCGGCCGCGATGAGGGTGTCCATGGACGCGGCCGACGGAGCCGCCGACGGGGCGGCGGCCGACGGCGCGGCGGCCGACGGCGCGGCGACCGACGGTGCGGCGACCGACGGCGCGGCCGCCGACGGGGCGGTCGAGGCGCCCGACGACGAACAGGCCGCGAACGCGAGCGCGGCGACGATCAGGAGACCCGCGACGCGGGTCACCGAGCGATGACTAGACAACATCCATCCTCCAGTGCGATGCCGGATACCCAGATCGGAGACGCCGAGGACCTCCTCTTCCCCGGATGGTCCCCCGCCTCCGTCCGGCCGACAGTGTGGACGACGCGGAGAACCGTCGCGCGGTCTCCGTGCGCATTGGACCTCCGCGTCATCGCGGGCGTCAAGAGGATGCGTCGCGGAGCTTCATGCAACGTGCGTGTCGAACGCACCGGACCTATACTCGCTGACCATCAGGCACCCGCGCCCCTCGGGTGTCGGCTCGGAGGACGGTCGATGACCGCTGGACCCTGGCGAACCCGGCGACGCGCAGACGCTCCAGGACCCGCTGGCGGAATCGCTGCGCGATCGTCGACCTCGCCGACGCAGCGCGGCCTGCTCGTCCGGCTGATGGGCGGGATGGCCATCCGGGCCCACGCCCCGGACTGGCCGGCCCGGACCCGGCGCGTCGAGGTCGACCTCGACTTCGCGACCCGCGGCAAGGACCGCGGCGCCTTCTACGAGCTGCTCGCGGCGGAGGGCTACACCGCCGACAAGCGCCACAACGCGCTGTTCGGCGGCAAGCAGGCGTACTTCGTGGACGTCCCGCGCAGCCGGCCGGTCGACGTCCTGGTGGACAGCCTCGAGATGTGCCACCGCTTCGAGTTCGGCGACCGCCTCGCGCATGTCGAGCCCGACCCTGCCGCTGGCCGAGCTCCTCCTGTCGAAGCTCCAGGTCGTCAAGATCAACCGCAAGGACGTGCTCGATGCGCTCGTCCTGCTCGCCGAGCACCCGCTCGGCCGGACGACGGGGCGCCCGACTCGCGCCACGGCCTGGGCGTCGATCAACGTGCCGCGGATCCTGTCGTTCACCTCGAACGACTGGGGCTGGTGGCGGACCGTGACCGGCAACCTCGACACGCTCGACCAGTACCTCGCCGTCGAGCTGACGCCCGGACGACCTCGACCTCAACAACGGGCGGGACGATCCTGTTCGACCCGGGCGGCCAGATCGCCGCCCTGCGAGCGGCCATCGACGACGCCCCGAAGTCGACCCGCTGGAAGCTGCGCGCTCGAAGGTCGGCGAGCGCCAGACCTGGTACCAGGATCCCGAGGAGATGGGGCACAACTGATGCGGATCTTCTTCGCCACGGACATCCACGGCTCCGAGGTCTGCTGGCGCAAGTTCCTGAACGCCGGCAAGTTCCACAAGGCGGACGTCCTGATCATGGGCGGCGACATGACCGGCAAGGCGATGGTCCCGATCGTCGCCGAACGGCTCGAACTGGGAGCTCGAGCTCCAGGGCCAGCGCTACGTCCTGACGACCGAGGACGAGCTCGCGCGCGATGGAGAAGCGGATCAGCGACCGCGGCTACTACCCGGTCCGCCTGACCCGCGACGAGGTCGACGCCTGGGCCGCCGACCCGAGCCTGGTCGACGCCCGCTTCAAGGCGGTGATGCTCGACAACGTCGAGCGCTGGATGGCGCTCGGCGACGAGCGGCTGGCCGGCACCGGGATCCGCTGCATCGTGTCGCCGGCCAACGACGACATCTTCGAGATGGACCCGATCATCGAGCGCGCCGAGCTCGCTCGAGCTGGGCGAGGGCGAACACCATCGAGCTCGACGGCTTCACGCTCGTCTCGACCGGCTACGCCAACCCGACGCCGTGGAACACCTTCCGCGAGCTGCCCGAGCCCGAGCTGCGCGAGCGGATCGACGGGCTCGTCGCGCCAGGTCCCGGATCCGCACCGGGCGATCTTCAACTTCCACGCGCCGCCGTACGGCTCGAACCTCGACAACGCCCCGAAGCTCGACGCCGACATGAACTACGTGTCGGGCGGCCAGGCGCTCATCCCGGTCGGGTCCGGGCGGTCCGCGAGTCGATCCTCGCGTACGGCCCGCCGCTCTCGCTCCACGGCCACATCCACGAGGGCAAGGGCGCGGTCAAGCTCGGCTCCACCCTGGCGGTCAATCCCGGGCAGCTCGTACGAGGACGGCGTCCTCCAGGCGGCGATCGTCGACCTCGACACGAAGAAGGGAACGGTGAAGCGCTATCTGCTGATCAACGGCTGATCGGCTCAACGGTTCGACGAGAGAGGAGGGAAGCATGGCATCCGGCACGAGCGCGGCCCCATCACTGTTCCTGAGGAACGCGACCGGCCTGGTCAAGGGTTGGTCCGGCTTCGACGCGTTCACGTACTCGTTCATGTCGGTCAACCTCGTCACGCTCGGCATGTTCTACAGCCTGGCGGTCTTCGCCTACGTGCCCGGGCGCGAACCCGATCCTGTCGATCGTCCTGGCGGCCATCGCGGTGACGTTCCTGGCGGTCGCCTACGCCGGGCCTCATCGCGGCGATGCCGCGGGCCGGTGGCGACTACATCTGGCAGAGCCGGATCCTCGACGGGATCCCCGGCACCGCTGACCGGGGCGGTCGTCGGCGGGATCGGCTTCTTCCTCGTCGTCCAACGCCCTGGCCATGGGCGACACGGTCGCGATCGGCGCCGCCGTCGTGGGCGTCATCGTCGGCGGGATCATCGGCCGGCTCAATGGCGGGATCGGCTTCGTCCTGGCCGCCACCGGCTGGTGGTTCATCCTCGCGATGTGGGCGCCGATCTACGGCGCGATCCTCAACATCGAGTTCTTCCAGCCGCTCGCGGCGCTGGTCAAGTCGTCCGACGGCCTGTCGTTCTTCGCCTCGAACAACGGCATCCTGTTCGTGTCGATCGTGACCATCATCCTGACGTCGGCGCTCGTCGCGCTCGGCATGGCCGGCTACGCGCGGATCCAGAAGTGGTGCCTGTATCTCGGGCTGATCGGCCTCGCGATCATGTTCGTCCTGATGCTCGTCTCGAGCCAGGCCGACTTCAAGACCGCCTTCGACCGGGCGAACGAGAACCTGTTCGGGATCTCCGGCGCCTACGACAAGACGCTCGCCGACGCCGCCGTCAACGACGCCTGGGTCACCGACCGCTCGCGCCGACGGACCTGGGCGGCAGCCTGTCCGACACGCTGCTCGCGACCCTGGCCATGATCCCGTTCATGCTCTTCTGGATCCTGTACCCGAACTGGGGCTCGACGCTGTACGGCGAGGTCCGCGGCTCGGGCGATTTCCGCAAGGTCCTGCGCGGCATGCTCGGCGGCATCTGGGTCACCGCGGGCCTCGCGCTCGCGTTCGTGCTCCTGGCCGCGAAGACGTTCGGCTGGGACTTCTTCACCGCCACCAACGCCAACTTCATCAACAACTTCTACGGCTACACGACGACCGCCCCGACGGTGCCCGATCTGGAGCTACCCGCCGCTGCATCGTCTCGTACCTGATCGACAACTCGCTCTTCCAGATCGGGATGGTCGTGCTGTTCGGCGTGTGGTTCCTGGGCTGGTCGGGGACGCTGTTCCTGTCGTCCACCCGGATGATCTTCGCCGCGGCGTTCGACCGGGTCCTGCCCGACCACGCGGCGCAGGTGTCCGAGCGGCGAGCGGTGCCGATCATCGCGCTGCTCTACATCATGGTCCCGGCGGTCGTGGTCAGCGTCATCTACGCCTACTCGTCCGACTTCCGGGCGCTGACCCTCGACGCGACGCTGGTCATCGCCGTCACGTTCCTCGGCAGCTGCGATCGCGGCGACGATCCTGCCGTGGTACAAGCCGAAGATCTTCGACAACTCGCCGGTCGCCCACCTGAAGATCGTCATCAGCGGCGCCGGGCTGATCACCTCGATCATCCTGGCCTGGACGATCGACCTGTGGCTCAAGGACCCGCTGTACGGGATCGGCGTCGGCAACGCCAACTCGATCATCTTCCTCGGCGTCGTCTACGGCGCCGCGGCGATCGTGTACATCGTGGCGCGGCTCGTCCGGCGGAGCCAGGGCGTCGACCTCGACGCGATCCACTCGGAGATCCCGGCGGAGTAGCCGCGGCTCGCGACCGTCCCGCAGGCACACGACGAAGGCGCCTCGGTCCCCGAGGCGCCTTCCGATTCAGCCCTCGAACCAGCCGGTCGGTCCGGGCCGCGTGTTCTGCCAGATGTGCTTCGCCTCGCGATACTCGTCGAGGCCGGACGGCCCGAGCTCGCGACCGATGCCCGACTGCTTGAAGCCGCCCCACTCGGCCTGCGGCAGGTAGGTGTTGTAGTCGTTGATCCAGATCGTGCCGTGGCGGAGACGGGCCGCGACGCGCTGCGCCCGCCCGGCGTCGGCGGTCCAGACCGCGCCCGCCAGACCATAGGTCGTGTCGTTGGCCAGGGCGATCGCTTCTTCTTCGGTCGCGAAGCGCTCGATCGTCAGGACCGGCCCGAAGACCTCCTCGCGGACGATGCGCATGCCGGCGTCGACGTCGGCGAAGACCGTCGGCCGGTAGAAGAACCCTTCTTGCAGGTCCGGTTCCGTGGGTCGATGGCCGCCGGCGACGAGCCGGGCGCCGTCCGCGATCGCGCCCGCGACGTACGCCTCGACCTTGGCCCGGTGCTCGGCCGTGATGAGCGCGCCGGTCTCGGTCGCGTCGTCACGTCCCGTGACCCAGCCGGATCGCATCCGCGCGTCGGCCGACCTCGGTCACGAACCGCTCGTAGATGGTGTCCTGGACGATCGCCCGCGAGCCGGCCGAGCAGACCTGGCCGGAGTGGGTGAACGCGGCGGTGACGGCGTTGTCCACGGCCGTCTCGAAATCGGTGTCGTCGAACACGATGTTCGGGCTCTTGCCGCCCATCTCGAGGGCGACCTTCTTGAAGTTGACGGCCGCGCCGGCCATCAGAGCCCGGCCGGCCTCGTGACCGCCGGTCAGCGAGATGAGGTCCACGTCCGGGCTGTCTGCGAGCGCCTGGCCGACCCGACCGCCCGGCCCCAGCACGAGGTTGACCACACCGGCCGGGACGCCCGCCTCTTCGAGCAGATGGACGAGGTGGATGGCCGTCAGCGGGGTGACCTGGGCCGGCTTCACGATCATCGTGTTCCCGGCCGCCAGCGCGGGCGCGACCTTCCAGCTGACTTGCAGGAGCGGGTAGTTCCACGGGCCGATCAGCCCGCACACGCCGACCGGCTCATAGACGATCCGGCTCAACGCGTCCGGGTTGCCTGGATCGACCAGGCGGCCGGCATCCTTGTCGGCGAGGTCGGCGTAGTAGCGGAAGACGCGCGCGACGTCGGCGATGTCCCAGCGGCTCTCGCGCATCGCCTTGCCGGTGTTGAGCGTCTCCAGCCGGGCCATCTCCTCGAGGTCGCGGTCGATGAGGCCGGCGACCCGGTCCAACAGCGTCGCCCGCTCGATCGTCGGCCGACGCGGCCAGTCGGTCGTGTCGAAGGTGCGCCGGGCGGCCGCGATGGCCGCCTGGACCTGGGCGTCGGTGGCGACATCCACCTCGGTGACGAGGGTCGCGTCGGACGGGTTGACGACGGGGCTGCAGGTGCCGTCAGCGGAGGCGAGCCACTGACCGTCGATGTACAGAGCAGGCATGTCGCGAGGATGGCTCCGGCCCGGCGAGGCCGTCAAGGGACGGTCGCGCGGCCCGGACCGGACCGGCGGCTCATTGGGCTTGCTCGTATGACTGTCAGTCTTACGGACAGGGGTAGCCGCCCGATAACGACCGGTGCAGGTTTGGATCGGTGCACGCGCCCTCGTCGTCCACGCACGGAACCGGGGTCCGGGATCGCGCTATCGCGTCCGAAGGCCCGCAGATAAGACTGCCAGTCATAGCCGGGTCCATATGGACCGGAGAGGGAAGGTCGCGGGGCGCCTGGGGGAGCCGCCCCGCGACCGTTGGGGGTTAGCGCGCGCCCGGGACGAGCCAGCCCGGCTCCGGGTCGCCGAACTTCGCGAGGAGGTAGTCGCGCGAGCCCTCGACGGCCCTGCGCGGCGCATCGAGTGACGCCTTGAGCCGGAAGTCCTCCTTGAGGATCTCGCCGGCGACCATGACCGTCTTGACGTTCGACACGTCGGCCGCACAGACGACGGCACCAACGGGGTCGATGATCGGGGCGACGTTCACCGCCGAGCCATCGATGATGACGACGTCCGCCTGCTTGCCCGGCGTCAGCGAGCCCGTCCGGTCGGCGATGCCCGCGACCTGCGCGCCGCCGATGGTCGCCCAGCCGAGGACCTGGCGGGCGGTGATGAGGCCCGGTGAGGCCTCCAGCCCATCGAGGTTCGCCTCCCAGGCCTCCTGGTGCTTCCGGCCGCGCTCCGAGCCGAAGATCGAGCGCATCTGGGTGAACTGGTCGGACGGCGCGGTCGTGGCCACGTCGGACGACAGGCCGATCGGCAGGTCGTAGGACATGGCCGTGACGGCAGGCGCCCAGCCGTGACCCATCTGGACCTCGATCTGCGGCGCGAACGACACGTTCCCGCCGGAGTCCCGGGCGAGCGCCCATTCCTCGTCGGTGAAGTGCGAGGCGTGGACGTAGGTCGTGTTCGGGTAGAGCAGGTCCATGTCGCGCAGGCCGGTGATCTGCATCTTGGTGTAGCCGAAACGGTCCATCGCGACATGGACCGTGATGTTCAGGCCGAGCTCCTTGGCCAGCTCCCAGTCGTGGCGGACGACGTCGGGCTTGCAGAAGTTGGGGCCACGGGTCGCCAGGGCCATGGTGATCAGGCCATCGTCGGAGTTGAAGTACTGCTGGCGGATGCGGCGCGCGTCGGGCCCGTTCGAGGTCAGGACGCTGCCCTGGTAGTCCGGGCCGAACCACCAGTCGACGAGCGACGTGTTGCCGAAGCCGTAGGCGTAGACCGACCGGATCTTCGACTCCTGCAGCCCGCGGATCCCGGCGTCAGCGTGGTCCGGCGTATTGATGATGTGCGACCAGTCGACGAGGGTCGTGATGCCCGCGTTGATGCACTCGAGCGAGCCCCACAGGTTCCCGGCATAGACGTCGTCCGGCCGGTAGTGCGGCGCGAACTTGTCGAGGATCGACCCGAAGTAGGTGATCAGCGCGAAGTCGGGCGCGCAGGTCCGGATCGAGGTCTCCCAGGTGTGGCGGTGCGTGTCGATGAAGCCGGGGATGACGATGTCACCCGCGGCGTCGATCACCCGGGCGCCGTCGGCCGGCAGGCCGTGGCCGACCGCGACGATCGTGTCGTCCTCGATCAGCACATCGGCGCCGGCCATCTCGCCGAGCCCCGGGTCCTGGGTGAGGACGATCCCACCCTTGATGAGCATGCGGTCGGTCATCGATCGTTCCCTCGTGTGCGGTTCGGTCGGATGAGTACGGTCCCTGACGACGATCTCCTGTCTGCCCTCCTCATGGCCGATCGGTCATCGCCGGCCCTCCTGACGCAGGTGACTCGCGACCATCGAGAAGTCGGCCTGCCCCCCGACCGACCGTTCGGCCGCCCGGATCGTGGCGAGGTTGACGGCGGCCTGGGGCATCGAGCTGGCCGATGCCTCGGCGAGGTCGGCGATGAGCCCGAGGTCCTTGGCCGCCAGCTCCAGCGCGAAGGCGACCGGTGTCGCGTCCGGGTCGAGGTACGCCGCCCGCTTGTAGGCGACGAACGGCGCACCGACGGCACTCGCCGCCAGCACGTCGTAGGCGAGGGCGCGGTCGATGCCGTTCCGCTCGGCGAGGACGAGCGCTTCGGCGACGGCCTCATTCAGCCCGAAGATCACCGTGTTGACCGCGAGCTTCATCGCGGCACCGGTCCCGAGGCCGCCGAGGTGCATGACCCGTTTGGCGAGGAGGTCGAGGACGGGACGGGCGAGCTCGAGGTCCGCGGCCTCGCCGCCGACCATGATCGCGAGGTCGCCCGACAGGGTGGAGGACACGCTGCCCGACACGGGGGCGTCGAGGATGCCGGCGCCGCGTGCTCGGACCGCAGGCGCGACCGACCGGATCGTGGCGGGCAGCACCGTGCTCATGTCGACCGCCACCGAACCGGCCCGAAGGCCAGCCGCGACACCATCGGGGCCGTCATACAGGCCGTGCACGGCCGCGTCGTCGGCGACCATCGAGATGACCACGTCGGCCTTTGACGCCGCATCGGCCGGGGTGGCCGCGACGCTCGCGCCGATCCGTTCGGCCAGGTCGTTCGCTCGCTCCGGCGTCCGGTTGTAGACGACGACCGTGGCGCCCTGGCCGGCCAGCCGCTCGGCCATGGCCGAGCCCATCCGGCCGGTGCCGAGGACGGCGACGGTCGGTCCCGTCACGCGGCGTCGTCCAGCCGGCGTCGGACGGTCTCGACGATCCGCTCGACCGACGGGACCGCGAGGTCCTCGAGCGCGGCCGCCGACGGCAGCGGGATGTGCGGGGTGGTGATCCGGACGATCGGCGCATCGAGGCTGTAGAAGCCCTCGTCGGCGACGATCGAGGCGATCTCCGCGCCCCAGCCGCACAGCCGCGGGTTCTCCTCGACCGTGAACAGCCGGCTGGTCCTGGCCACCGAGGCGAGGATGGCCGCGGTGTCGAGCGGGACGAGCGAGCGCAGGTCGATGACCTCGGCGTCGACGCCGTGCTCGGCGGCCAGCCGGTCCGCCGCGGCGACCGCCTTGGGGACCATCGCCGCAAGCGCGACGATCGTCGCGTCATTGCCGGCGCGGACGACGCGGGCGGTCCCGAGCGTGTCGACGACCTCGCCGTCGGGCACCTCGCCCTTGTCGGCGAAGAGCGCCTTGTGCTCGCAGATGATGACCGGGTCCGGGTCGCGGATGGCGGCCGCCATCAGCCCGACCATGTCGGCCGGCGTGGACGGCGCGACGACCTTCAAGCCCGGGATGGCCATCGCCCAGTTCTCGACGCTCTGGCTGTGCTGGGCGCCGAAGCGCAGGCCAGCCCCGTTGGCGGTCCGGAGGACGAGCGGCAGCGACACCTGGCCGTCGGTCATGTAGCGGGTCTTGGCGATCTGGTTGATGACCATGTCCCAGGTCACCGCGAAGAAGTCGCTGAACATCAGCTCGGCGATCGGCCGCAGGCCGGTCATCGCGGCACCCATGGCCGCCCCGACGATGGCCTGCTCGCTGATCGGCGTGTCGCGCACCCGATCCGGACCGAACTCGGCGAACAGCCCCTCGGTCAGCTTGAACACGCCGCCGGCCGCGCCGACGTCCTCGCCGATGAGCACGACCATCGGGTCGCGCCGCATCTCCTGGGCGATGCCCCGGGCGATGGCCGCGCGATACGTCAGTTCCGCCATGACGAGCCCCCGTCGGACCAGACCTGGGTCTCGAGCACGTCCGGCGACGGCTCGGGCGCGGCGCGCGCCTCGGTCTCGGCCGCGGTCACCGCGGCGGCGGTCTCGGCATCGATGGCATCGAGCTCGGCGGCCTCGACGCCGGCCGCCTCGAGCCGCGCCCGGTAGGCCGGGATCGGGTCGCGTGCCTTCCAGGCTGCCACCTCCTCGTCGGGCCGGTACTTGCCGGGATCGGCCCGCGAGTGGCCGCCGTGGCGATAGGTGAGGGCCTCGATGAGCGACGGTCCGTCGCCCGCCCGCGCCCGGTCGAGCGCCGTCCGGGCCACCGCGTGGACCGCGTCGACGTCGTTGCCGTCGACCAGGATCGAGGCGAGACCATAGGCCGACGCCCGGTCCGCGGCCGGGTGCTCGACCGCGGTCACCGCGCCGATCGGCGTGTACTCCATGTAGCCGTTGTTCTCGCACACGAAGACGACCGGGGCCTTCCAGACCGCGGCCATGTTGAGCGCCTCATGGAACGCCCCGATGTTGGTCGTGCCGTCGCCGAAGAAGCACACCGCGACCTGGCCGGACTTGCGGTACTGGGCCGACCAGGCCGCTCCCAGGGCGATCGGCAGGTGGGCGCCGACGATGGCGTACGAGCCCATCGCCCCGTGCTCGACCGAGGTCAGGTGCATCGAGCCGCCCTTGCCCCCGAGCAGCCCCGTCCCGCGCCCGAACAGCTCGGCGAAGATGGGCGCCATGGGCACGCCCCGGGCGAGCGTGTGGTTATGGCCGCGGTACGTGCAGAAGGTGTAATCGTCGGTCCGCATCGCCGCCGCGAAGCCGGCCGCCACCGCCTCCTGGCCGACGCCCAGGTGGGTCGTGCCGCGGACGAGGCCCTCGAAGAACAGCTCCTGGGCGCGGACCTCGAACGACCGGCACTCGACCATCGTCCGGTACATCCGGAGCCGAGTGTCGCGATCGATGTCCGGGGCGGTCGTGGTCATGCGGCTGCCTCCTGGCGGGTGGCGGTCAGTAGGCGTTGGCGACGAACAGCTCGTCGGACGGGAAGCGGGTGATGACCTGCGGACCGTTGGCGGTGATGACGACCTCCTCCTCGATGCGCGCGGCGGAGACGCCGTCCTTGGCCGGGCAGTAGGTCTCGAGCGCGATGACCATGCCCTCCTTGAGCTCGACCGGGTGCTCGAGCGAGTTGAGCCGGCTGATGATCGGTCGCTCGTGGAGGAACAGTCCGACGCTGTGGCCGAACTGGAGCCCGAAGCACTCCATCTCGTTGTCGAAGCCGAAGTCCTGTGCCTTCGGCCAGACGCTGGCGACCTGGTCGGTCGTCACGCCGGGGCGCATCAGCTCGATCGACTTGTCGATCCATTCGCGCGCCTGCTTGTAGGCATCGCGCTGGGCGTCGGTGCCCCTTGCCGACCACGAATGTCCGGTAGTAGCAGGTCTTGTAGCCGATGAACGTGTGGATGATGTCGAAGAAGGCCTGGTCGCCCGGCCGGATGATCCGGTCCGAGAAGACGTGCGGATGCGGGCTGCAGCGCTCCCCGGAGACGGCGTTGATGTTGTCGACGTGCTCCGACCCAAGGTCGAACAGGTACTTCGTGACGTTCGCGACGAGCTCGTTCTCGCGGACGCCCGGCTTGAGTTGCTCCGAGATGAGCTGGTACGCCCCGTCGACCATCGAGCAGGCGATGTTGAGCAGGGTGATCTCGTCGGCCGACTTGACCTCGCGGGCGTCGAGCAGGACCTGCTGCCCGTCGCGGACGGTGACGCCCTCCGCCGCGAGCGCGGCGAGCATGGGCGGCTCGACGATGTCCACGCCGATGGGCATGTCCGCGACGCCCTCCACCCGCAGGATCGCGGCGATCTCGCGGGCGGCCGACCGGAACAGGCCGGCGTCCGGCGCGACCGCGCCGCGCAGCCCGACCATCCCGGCGTGGATGTTGTCCTGGGGCAGCCACGGGCAGTTGAGCCGGTGGTGCTTGGCAGCCGAACCGAAGTCCCAGATGTGCGGGTCGCCACCCCGGGTCAGCAGCGCATAGCGGGTCATCTTGTCCCGCGCCCACTCCCCGATATGGGTGCTGGTGACGTAACGGATGTTGTTGAAGTCGAACAGCAGCACTGCACCCAGGTCGGAGGCCGCAAGGGCCGCCCGGGCACGCGTCGTCCGGTAGGTGCGCAACCGGTCGACGTTCCAGCGCTCTTCCCAGTCGACGTTCATCGAGCCGGGCGAGGCGAGCGGTGACATCACGACAGGGTCCCCACTACGGATCGGGTCAGGGCGTTCATCCATGCTACACATGGACGGTATCGACTGGCGAGCACTAAGTGTGCGCTCAGGTTGCGCAACATTGCAATATGGCTTGACACGTGTTCACTGTCTCTACACACTCCCGGGATCGCGGCGGAGGACCGCCGGGACGTGAGGAGGGTCACATGCGCGCAGCTCCGATCGGCAGGATCCGGCTGAAGAGACTGGCCGGGTTGGCCGCAATCGCAACCGTGGCGTTGGCGGCCTGTAGCGGGGGGACCGCGTCGACCGCACCCTCGGCGGCGGCCCCGAGCGTGGCCGCTCCATCGGCGGCCCAGAGCCAGGCGGCCGCCCCGAGCGTGGCCCCCAAGACGCTCGAGATCGCCTATCTGTCGTTCGCGGTCGCCAACAGCTACGACGCCCCGATGCTCGCAGCGGCCAAGGCCGCCGCGGCCGCCGGCAACGCCAACATCACGGTGTTCGACGCGAACCTGAACCCGGCCGACCAGGTCAAGCAGCTCCAGGACGCCGTCGCCTCGGGCAAGTACGACGCGATCATCACCCAGCCGCTGTACGGCGCCGGGATGACCGAGGATGTCAAGAAGGCCATCGCGGCGGGGATCGCGGTCGGCAACATCGACCAGGTCCTGGGCTCGGACATGACCACCCCGGATTCGCAGGTCGAAGGACTGAGCTCGAACGTCGCCTTCGTCCCGAGTGAGCTTGGCAAGAAGATCGGCAACCTCGTCGTCACCGCCTGTGCCGACCTGAAGGCCGACGCCGCTCACCCCTGCAACGTGGGCTACATCTGGTCGGTCAAGGCCGCTGCGCTCGACATCGCGCTCAAGAAGGCGTTCGATGAGGCGATCGCCCCCCATCCCGAGATCAAGGTCGTGTCCGACACCGGCGAATCGTTCTACACGACGGCCCTCGGCCTCAAGGCGGCCCAGGACATCGTCGCCGCTCACCCGGACGTCTCGGTCATCGTCAGCGCCGACCAGGCCATCACCGGTGCTGTCCAGGCCGTCAAGGACATCAAGGACAAGGTCCGTCTCGTCGGCTACGGCGGCGGCGCGGTCGCGCTCCAGGGCATCGCCTCGGGCGAGCGCTTCGGCACGGTCATGCAGATGCCCGCGACCGAGGGCGGCCAGGGCACCAAGGCGCTGATCGACGCCATCCGGTCGGGCAAGGCGTCGCCCGGTGTCGACCCGCTCGCGTCGTTGCCCGATGGCGGCGTCGTGACCAAGGCCAACGTGGCGACGTTCCTGCCGCTCGCGGAGTGGCCGGGCTGAGGCCGACGCGCTTCGGCTGACGACGTGGCCAGCACGGCGGACGGCGCCGTCCATCTCGAGGTGCGCGCGCTCGGCAAGTCCTTCGGGGCGACGCGCGCCCTCGACGATGTCTCGATCGCCGTCCGGTCCGGCTCCGTCCACGCGTTCGTCGGCGAGAACGGGGCCGGCAAGTCCACCCTGGGCAAGATCATCGCCGGCGTCTTCCCGCAGGATCAGGGCGACCTGGTGCTGCGGGGGACGACACTGTCGTTCCGGTCACCGCGGGAGGCGCTCGTTCGCGGGATCGCCCTCGTCGCCCAGGAGGTCGCCCTCGTCCCGAGGCTGACCGTGGCCGAGAACGTCTTCCTTGGCGCCGAGCCGAGGCGGGCCGGGTTCATCGAACGCGGCTCGCTGCGTGAGGCGTTCGACCGGTTGATCGCCGACGCCGGCTTCGACCTCGACGCCCGGACGCCCGTCGGTCGCCTGCCGCTCGCACAGCAACAGCAGGTGGAGATCTTGCGCGCGCTGGCGCGCGACGCCGACCTGATCGTCCTCGACGAGCCGACGGCGAGCCTGTCGGCGGCGGAGGCGGACCGCCTGCACGAGATCGTCCGCGGCCTCCGGGCGCGCGGCCACACGGTGATCCTCGTCTCGCACTTCCTGACCGAGGTGCTCGACCTGTCCGATGTCGTGACCGTCCTGCGCGACGGCCGTGTCGTCCGGACGAACCCGACGAGCGAGGAGACCGAGGGCAGCCTGGTCACCGGCATGCTCGGGCGGCCGGTCAGCCGCGCCTATCCCGACAAGCGCCTGCCGCCAGCGGACGCACCCGTCGCCCTGTCCATCGCCGGCCTCTCCGCACCCGGCGTCAGCGATGCCACGCTGACCCTCCGGGCGGGCGAGATCGTCGGTCTGGCCGGCCTGATCGGCGCGGGTCGCTCGGAGCTGGCCCGGGCCATCTACGGGGCGAGCCAGGCGACGGCCGGCGGTGTCCACGTCGGCGAGGCGCTGCTCGCCGGGCGGCCCGCGGCCTCGATCGAGGCCGGCGTCGCGCTCATCCCGGAATCGCGCAAGGACGACGGATTGATCCTGCGTCGACCCATCCGCGAGAACGTCAGCCTGACCAGCCTTCGGCGGTTCAGGCGGTTCGGGTTCGTCCGACGCGGCGCGGAGCGGGCCACGGTGAAGACCGCGCTCGAGCAGGTCGATGGCTCGCCGCTGCTCGAGGCGCCGGCCGGATCGCTGTCGGGCGGCAACCAGCAGAAGCTGCTGTTCGCGCGGGCGTTGCTCATCGAGCCGTCCGTCCTGCTCGCCGACGAGCCGACGCGCGGCATCGACGTCGGGGCGAAGCGCGACATCTACGACGTGCTGGTTCGGCTCGCCGCGGACGGGATGGCGATCCTGCTCATCTCCAACGAGCTCGAGGAGATCCTCGGGCTGGCGCATCGAGTGCTGGTGATGCGCGGCGGGCGACTCGTCGCCGAGCTGTCTGGTCCGGACATGACGGAGGAGGCCATCGTGAGCGCAGCGTTCGGCACGACCACCACGACCGCCGCATGAGCGCGAACACCGTCGGAGCCGGGGAGGCCGGCGTCCCGCTGACCCAGCGAGCCGGCCGGATCGTCGGCCGGGCGGGCATCCTCATCCCCTTCCTGATCGCCTTCGTCGTGCTGGCCGTGATCAGCCCGCCGTTCCTGCGCTTCGGCAACCTGACCAACATCCTCGACCAGCAGGCCGGCATCATCATCGTCGCCTGTGCCGGGACATTCGTGCTCATCGCGGGCGGGATCGACCTGTCGATCGGCGCCATCTACGGCCTGTCCGGCGCGGTCGCGCTGACGACGGCCTCGTCGGTCTCGCCGCTGGCCGGGATCCTGGCGGGCCTGGCGGTCGGCCTGGCGGTCGGCATCGCCAACGGCGTCATCGTCACCCAGTTCCGGATCAACCCGCTCATCGGCACTCTGGCGATGACCTTCGTCGTCAGCGGCATCGCGGCCATCGTGACCAAGGGCAATCTCGTCGTGGCCCTCGACCACCTCGACTTCCAGTCGTTCGCGGCGACCAAGATCCTGGGCCTATCGAGCGCGGCCTGGATCATGATCGTCATCGCCGTCCTCGCCGCCATCCTGCTCGGTCGGACGACCTTCGGCCGCTATGTCTATGCGACCGGCGGCAACACCCAGGCGGCCCGGCTCGGCGGCGTGCGTGTCAACGCGGTCCGGGTCTCGACCTTCGCGTTGAGCGGCACGGCCGCGGCCCTGGCCGGGACGCTGGACGCCTCGCGCGTCCTGAGCGCGCAGGCCAGCAGCGGCCAGTTCCTGACGTTCACGGTCCTGACCGGGATCATCGTCGGCGGGACGAGCATCCTCGGCGGCGAAGGGACGATCGGGCGGACCGTCCTCGGCTGCCTGTTCGTGGCGCTCATCGCCAACGGCTTCAACCTGCTCGGCCTCGATCCGTTCTACCAGCAGGTGACGCTCGGTGTCATCCTGCTGCTGGCCGTCGGCGTCGATGCCTGGTCGCGCCGATTCGAATAGGTCCCCGGTCCTCCACGCAACCAGCTAGCGAGCCCCGAGATGCATTCCGTCGGTCAGATCGACTGGTCCTTCCTGGACCGTCCCGCCCCCGCCTCCGCCACGTCGTCCGGGCTCGCCCGCCTCCGGATCGTCGGTCCGGACCAGGGCGCCGTCCACACCGAGCTGGCGGTCGTCGGCCTGCTGAGCGGGGGCTGGCTGGCACCGCACGTCCATGCGTTCGAGGAGGCGCTGTACGTCCTGTCCGGCGAGCTGCTGCTCGACCTCGGCGGGACGGTCCATCGGCTGGTCGACGGCGACTTCGCGCTGATCCCGACCGGGCTGCGGCACGCCCTCGGGAACACCGCCGCCGAGCCGGTCCGGCTGCTCTCGCTCAACAGCCCGCAGCGGCTGGACCCGTCGGGGACCCGGCGCGACACGTTCTTCGAGCCCGCCCAGGACCTCGCCCGGATGGACGCGGACGCCGCTCGCCCGCGCTTCGGCGACCCGACGCTGCGCCTGGTCGGCCACTACGACGGGACGCCGCCCCAGCTCGAGGCGCTGGCGGTCAAGGACCCGGCCCGTGGCCGCGCGCCGGCCGGGATGGATACCGCGATCCTGGCCTACAGCGGGATCTCGGTGAAGATGATGGTCGACCGGACCTTCGGGGCGGACCACGTCACGCTGTTCACCGTCGATTACGAGCTCGGCGGCGCCGCCCAGGCGCACGACCACCCGTTCGAGGAGGCGTACGTCTTCCTCGCCGGCGAGGTCGAATGCGAGATGGACGGCCAGCACTACACCTTCCGACCTGGTGACGTCGCCTTCGCCGGGGTCGGCTCCGTCCACGGCTTCTACAACACGGGCACCGAGCGTGTCCGCTGGATCGAGACGCAGGCGCCCCAACCGCCGGCCCGGCACGCCTATCGCTGGGTCGACCAATGGCGCCGGTTCGAGGAGGGCTGACATGTCGGACGACGGGTGCATCGTGGTGGTCGGCGGCTCCGAGGGGATCGGCAAGGAGCTCGCCCGGCATTACGCCGGCACGGGACGCGAGACCGTCCTGACCAGCCGCGACGCCGGCCGGGCCGAAGCGGTCGCTCGCGAGATCGGCGGCGCGGCGCGCGGCATCGGGCTCGATCTCGCCAAGCCCAGGACCATCCGCGACGGGCTGTCCTCGGTCGGCCCGGTCCGCTATCTCGCCATCGTCGCCATCCAGCGCGACGACAACACCATCCGCGACTTCGACATCGACCGTGCCCTCGAGCTGGTGACGCTCAAGCTCGTCGGCTTCGCCGAGGTCGTCCATGTCCTGCTCGACCGGCTGTCGCCGGACAGCTCGATCGTCCTCTTCGGCGGCCAGGCCAAGGACCGCCCGTACCCCGGTTCGACGACCGTCTCGACGGTCAACGGCGGGATCGCCGGGCTGGCCCGGACGCTCGCCTGGGAGCTGTCGCCGATCCGGGTCAACGCCATCCACCCGGGCATCACCGGCGACAGCCCGTACTGGCACGGCAAGCCGCCGGCCATCCTCGAGGGCCACACCTCCAAGACCATCACGAAGAAACTTGCGACGATGGACGATATCGTCGACGGCACACGGTTCCTCCTCGAGAACCCGTCCGTCGAGGGGATCGATCTCGTCATCGATAACGGACGGATGATGTTCTGACCATGACCCGACGAGGACAGCGACCGTGACCAGCGCCAGCGCAGCCCGCACCGGCCGGCCGGACTATCCGGAGATGGGCGAGCGCCTGCGCGAGGCGCGGCGGGCCCGCAACCTGAGCTTGCGCACGCTGGCCGAACGCCTGGGCGTGTCGCCCAGCCTCATCTCGCAGATCGAGACCGGGCGCGCCAACCCGTCCGTGAGCACCCTGTACGCCATCGCCGCGGAGCTCGACGTCTCGCTCGACGAGCTGCTGTTCAACGACCGTCGCTCGCCCGAACCCGCCGCGCCCGCCCGGCCGGACGTGCCGACGAACGGGACGATGGTCGCGGCGCCGCCGGTCCAGCGCGCGAGCAAGCGCCACTCGATCCGGCTGGCATCGGGCGTGAACTGGGAGCGGCTCACGACGCTGTCCGAGCCCGGCGTCGAATTCCTGCTCGTCACCTACGAGGTCGGCGGGGCGTCCAGCCCGCCGGACGCATTCCAGCGGCACCCGGGCCACGAGTGGGGTTACGTGCTGAGCGGTCGGCTGCAGGTCCGGATCGGCTTCGACGAGTACGTCCTGGAGCCGGGCGACGCGATCTCGGTCAACTCGTCCATCCCGCACCGCCTCGCGACGATCGGAGACGAGCCGGCCCGCGCGATCTGGTTCGTCCTGGGTCGCGCCCAGTTCGATGCCCAGACCTTGATGGGCGATCACATGTCCGGCCACGAATGACCCGACCGACGGCCGGGGTCAGCCTGGTGCGGGCGGCCGACATGCGCCTCCCGGCGGCGACGACCCCGGGCATGGACCGGCGCGAAGCCTTCGACCATGACGGGGTCTGGGCGGGGACCGTCCGGACGACCGATGGAGTGGTCACCGGCTGGCATGTCCACGCCGGTCACGACACGTACATCTATGTCGTGTCCGGGGCCGCGACCGTCGAGTCCGGCCCGGGTGGTCGCGACCGGCTGCAGGCCGGGGCCGGCGACTTCGTCCTGATCCCGCGCGGGCTCATCCATCGCGAGGGGACCGCCGAGGGCTCGAACGGCGTCGAGGCCGTCCTGGTCCGGGTCGGCGAGGGTGAGCCGGTCACGAACGTCGACGGACCCGAACCTGGCTGACGCGGCTGCGGTCGGGGCGGAGCAGACCGGGGGCGAGGGGCGGACTGTGCGCTCGCTCGCGCGGCCGCTCGTCGCGCTCGTGGCCATCGCCCTGGTGTTCCGTGTCCAGATCATCGCCATCGGCCCGCTGCTGCCGAGCATCCAGAGCGGACTGGACATCTCGCACGGGGTGGCCGGCGCACTCAGTGCCATCCCCGTCCTGTGCATGGGCATCTTCGCGCCGCTGGCGCCGTCGCTGGCCCGCCGGTTCGGGGCGCGCTATGCGCTGGCGGTCTGCGCCGGACTGGTCATCGGGTTCGGGCTGCTTCGGCTCGCCGCCCCCGGCCCGATCCTGGTCCTCCTCCTGACCTTCGGCGTCGGGCTGGGCATGGGCCTGGCCGGGCCGATCTTCCCCCTCGTCGTCCGGCACGAGATGCCGGCCCGGCCGGCGCTCGGCACCGGCGCCTATGCCATCGGCCTCGTGCTCGGGGCGACCATCGCGGCCGCGGTCGCCGTCCCCCTGGCGGGCGCCGGCGGTGACTGGCGGTTCGCGCTCGGGGTCATCACCCTGGCCGGCCTTGTCTCACTGGCGGTCTGGCTTGGACTCGCCCCGCCGGACGAGGTCCGCGACGAGGCCATCGCGCCGCCGCGCATCCCCTGGCGCCGGCCGATCGCGTGGGTGCTCGGCCTGCTGTTCGGGCTGCAGTCGATGGTCTACTACGGCGTCGTCACCTGGCTGGCCGCGGTGTACGTGGACCGGGGCTGGTCGGAACCGGACGCGGCCAATCTGATCGCCCTGTTCGGCGCGGTGACGCTGGTCGGGACGACGGTCATGCCGCTCGGCGCCGACCGGATCGGCACGCGTCGCGGCCAGCTCATCGGGACGTCGCTGCTCATCCTCATCGGCCTGATCGGGGTCGTGGCCGTGCCCGGTCCGGGCGTCCTGTGGGCGGTCGTGCTCGGGGCCGGGATGGGCGCCATCTTTCCGATCGTCCTGACCCTGCCGGTGGATGTCGGCGGCCGGCCGGCGGACGTGGCCGCCACCGCCGCCATGATGCTGCTGGTCGGCTACATCCTGTCCGCCACCGCGCCGCTCGCGTTCGGGGTCGCCCGGGACGTCACAGGGGATTTCGGTCTGAGCCTCGGGCTGCTGATCGCGATGGCGGTGGTGCTGGTCGTGTTGTGTGCCTCGCTGACGCCGGCCCGGTTGCACCGGTTCGGGTCGGGCGGCGCACGGCCGGGGTGACCGGGCCTGTCGGCCCGTGTCGGCACTGTGCGTCGTCAGCGGGTCGGTCGAAGCCTGCATCGGGGGCCACGACGGCACCGATATGGCCGTGGATATGACTGGCAGTCGTATGTGCTGGCCAGCGGCGTCCACATCAGGCTGGATAGCCGATCTCGCGCGCTCATCGGATGTCGCGGCGAGCGTGCGCCGGCGTGTGTGCCGGTCGTCATCGGGTTCGTTGGCCGGGAGATAAGACCGGGAGTCATATCGAGGGGCGAAGGCCCCGGCCCGCTCGCCCCGGCCCGCCCCGCTCACCCGCCTGGCGCAGGCTCTCCGAGATCCGCGCAGCGGACGAGACGACCATCTCCGCGAGCGCCCGCTCGTCGCCGGCCGCCGGAAAGCGATACGACGGCCCGTGGAGGTGGAGCGCCGCGACCACCTCGCCGGACGCGTCGGCGACCGGGGCGGCGACCGACGAGATGCCCTCATCGAACTCCTCCAGCGCCCAGGTGTAGCCGTCGCGCCGGATCGCGCGCATCCGCTCGAGCAGCGCGTCCGCGGTCACCAGCGTTCGTAGGGTGAACGGCTCCATCGGCCGGCCGAGATAGCGCTGGACGAAGGTCGTCGGCGCATGGGCCAGCAGGACCTGGCCGGACGAGACCGCGTGGAGCGGGATGCGCGATCCCGTCCAGTCCCGGACCGAGACCGGGTTCGGGCTGCCGACCTGGTCGACGTAGTGGGTCATCTCGCCGTCGCGCACGGACAGGCCGGCAGCCTCGCCCGATGAACCGGCGAGCTCCTCGAGCGAGGCCCGGGCGAACCCGGTGAGCGTCCTGACCGGTCTGATCCGCGCCGCCAGTGTCAGCAGGCGCGGCCCAAGCCGGTAACGAGTGTCACCCGGGACCTGCTCCACGACACCCTCGCGGGCCAGCGACGCGAGGAGGCGGGCGGCGGTGGATTTCGGCAGGTCGACCCGGTCGGCCACCTCGGTCACGCCGATCGGCCCGTCCGCAAGTGCGCCAAGGACAGCAAAGGCTCGCTCGATGGACTGGACTCTGGACATCGGGACCTTTGTCGGATAGATTCCCAGCTCAGGGAGTTCCATCATACGGCACAGTTCCACGATGTGGAACCCCGCACCCAGGAGAGCAGCGGATGACGCAGGACGAGTACGCAGAGATCGATCTCGCGGCGCTCTCCGACGACGAACTCACGGAGCAGATGCACAACGATCTCTACGACGGCATGGCCGCCGAGATCGTCGAGGGCACCAACATCCTGCTGGGCCGCGGCTGGTCCGCCACCCGCGTCCTCGACGACGCGCTCGTCGCGGGGATGAAGATCGTCGGCATCGACTTCCGTGACGGCATCCTGTTCGTGCCCGAGGTCCTGCTCGCCGCCAACGCGATGAAGTCCGGGATGGCCATCCTCCGGCCGCTGCTCGCCGAGACCGGCGCCGAGCCGGTCGGCAAGGTCGTCATCGGGACGGTCAAGGGCGACATCCACGACATCGGCAAGAACCTCGTCGGGATGATGCTCGAGGGCGCCGGCTTCGAGGTGTTCGACCTCGGCATCAATACCGACGCCGAGAAGTTCATCGCCGCGCTCGAGCTCCACAAGCCGGACATCCTGGGCATGTCGGCCCTGCTGACCACGACCATGCCGTACATGAAGGTGGTCGTGCAGACGCTCAAGGACCGCGGCATGCGCGACGACTACATCGTGCTCGTCGGCGGCGCGCCGTTGAACGAGGAGTTCGGGGCGGCCGTCGGTGCGGACGCCTACTGCCGCGATGCCGGGGTGGCCGCCGAGACCGCTCGACGGCTCATCGACGAGCGCCGCGTCAGTGTCGCCTGAGGCGATCCCGACCCGGCTCGTCATCGTCGGCTGCGGCGCGCTCGCCCGTGAACTGCTTGCCCTGACCTCTGGCATCCCAGGCGTTCGCGTCGAAGCCGTGGACGTCCGCCTGCACATGCGCCCCGGCCTGATCGCCGATGCGGTGGCCGCGAAGGTGGACAAGGTCCGCGAGCGCTATGGGGCGGATGTCGGCATCTTCGTGGGGTACGCGGATTGCGGCACGAACGGCAGCCTGGACGCCTACCTCGAACGTGAGGGGATCGCCCGGATCGAGGGCGCCCACTGTTTCGAGTTCTACGCGGGCAGCTCGGCCTACGCCGCGCTCCAGGAGGAGGAGCTCGGGACCTTCTACCTGACCGACTTCCTGGCCCGCCAGTTCGACTCGATCATCTACGCCGGCCTCGGTCTCGATCGCCACCCCGAACTGCTGCCGCTCTACTTCGGCAACTACCGCCGGCTCGTCTACCTCGCCCAGTCCGATGACCCGGAGCTGACGGCGTTCGCCGCGGCCGCCGCCGACAAGCTCGGCCTCGCCTTCGAACGCCGCCCGACCGGGTTCGGCGACCTCGAGTCATCCATCCGCATCGCCGCAGGAGCTGCCTGACATGCCCACCCTGTCGATCATCTGGTGGCGCGACATCCCCGCCCAGGTCGTCGCCAAGGACGCCCGCCGGTCGAGCAAGGTCGTCCTCCACCCGCGTTTCCAGGTCGCCATCGACAAGGCCGCCAACCGGGCGGGCAAGCGTGAGTACAACAGCTACATCGCCGAATGGCGCAAGACCCACCGACCCTGCGGCGACGACCTCGAGGCCGTGGTCAAGGCGGAGTCCGAGCGCCTTGAGGCCGAATACACCAAGCACCATCTCGCGGAGCTCATCCAGACCGGCGGCGTCGCCGGCGGCGAGGTCCTGCCGCCCGCCACGACATCGGAGATCTCCCCGTCATGACCGACACCATCATCAGCAGCGCCAGCCGCGAGGTCGCCATCGGCTTCGACCGGCCGTTCGTCATCATCGGGGAGCGCATCAACCCGACCGGCCGCAAGCTGCTGGCCGAGGAGATGAAGGCCGGCGACTTCAGCCGGGTCGAGCGCGACGTGCTCGCCCAGGTCGAGGCCGGCGCCCACATGCTCGACATCAACGCGGGCATCCCGCTGGCCGACGAGCCGGCCATCCTGGCCCGGACCATCCGGCTCGTCCAGAGCCTGACCGACCTGCCGCTGTCGATCGATTCGTCGATCGTCGAGGCGCTCGAGGCCGGGCTCGCCGTCTACCAGGGCAAGCCGCTGCTCAACTCGGTCACCGGCGAGGAGGAGCGCCTCGAGCGCGTCCTGCCGCTGGTCCGCAAGTACGGCGCCGCGGTCGTCGCCATCAGCAACGACGACACCGGTATCAGCATGGATCCGGACGTCCGCTTCGCGGTCGCCAAGCGCATCGTGGAGCGCGCCGCCGACCACGGCATCCCACGCTCGGACATCGTGGTCGATCCGCTGGTCATGCCCATCGGGGCACTCGCCCAGGCCGGCCAGCAGGTGTTCGCGCTGGTCCGGCGGCTGCGCGAGGAGCTCAAGGTCAACACGACCTGCGGTGCCTCGAACGTCAGCTTCGGGCTGCCGAACCGCGAGGGCATCAACGCGGCCTTCCTGCCGATGGCCATCGCCGCCGGGATGACCTCGGCCATCACCAACCCGCTGATGCCGGAGGTCAAGGCGTGTGTCATGGCCGCCGACGTGCTGATGGGCCACGACCCGGACTGCACTCGCTGGATCACCGTCAATCGGGTGCCCGTGCCCGAGGGCGAGGTCAGCCGCCGACGCGTGAACCGGCGCGCCGTCCCGGTCGGCTAGGGAGCCTCTCCACGTGGCCGACGACGCGCTCGTCATCTTCACGCCGTCCGGCCGTCGCGGTCGCTTCGAGACGGGGACGACGGTCCTCGACGCGGCGCGCTCGCTCGGCGTGGACATCGATTCGGTCTGCGGCGGGCGCGGCATCTGCGGTCGCTGCCAGGTGACCCAGGGGCTGGGCGAGTTCCCGAAGCACGGCATCGTGTCCGAGCCGTCGCACTTGTCGGCCTTCGCTTCCCTCGAGGCCACGTATCGCGACGAGAAGGGCCTGGCCGCCGACCGGCGCCTGTCGTGCACGGCCCAGGTCTGTGGTGACGTGCTGATCGACGTCCCGCCCGAGAGCCAGGTCCACCGCCAGGTGGTCCGCAAGGGCCTCGACGTCCGCGACTTCATCGTCGACCCGGTCGTCCGACTCCACTACGTCGAGGTCACGCCGCCGGAGCTTGCCTCGCCGTCGGGCGACCTCGCCCGCCTGTTCGAGGCGCTCGAGCGCGAGTGGCAGCTGACCGGGCTCGAGGCGGACCTGGAGGTCATCCGGGCGCTCCAGCCGGCGCTCGAGAAGGGCGCGTACGGGGTGACCGTCGCGGTCCACGAGGGCCGCCAGGTCATCGGCATCTGGCCGGGCCTCCACGAGACCGCCTACGGCGTCGCCATCGACATCGGATCGACGACCATCGCCGGCCACCTGGCCAACCTGGCCGATGGTGCGGTCCTCGCCAGCAACGGCGTGATGAACCCGCAGATCCGCTTCGGCGAGGACCTGATGAGCCGCGTGTCCTACGCGATGATGCATCCCGAGGGCGCGGGCGAGATGACCATCGCGGTGCGAAAGGCGCTCGACGGGCTGATCGCCTCGCTGGCGATGCGGGCGGGCATCAAGAGGGCCGAGATCCTCGAGCTGACCCTCGTCGGCAATCCGATCATGCATCACCTCCTGCTGGGCATCGACCCGACACCGCTCGGTGGCGCGCCGTTCGCGCTGGCCACCGACCGGGCGGTCAAGACGACGGCCGCGGAGCTGGGGCTGCTCACTCACCCGGGCGCGCGCGTCTACGTCCTGCCCTGCATCGCCGGCCACGTCGGCGCGGATACGGCCGGCGTGATCCTGGCCGAGGAACCGCACGAGGCCGAGCGGATGACGCTGGTCGTGGACGTCGGGACCAACGCCGAGATCGTGCTCGGCGACAAGCGCCGGCTGCTGGCCGCATCCAGCCCGACCGGCCCCGCCTTCGAGGGCGCCCAGATCTCCGGCGGTCAGCGCGCGGCGCCCGGCGCCATCGAGCGCGTCCGGATCGACCGCGACACGCTCGAGCCGCGCTTCCGGGTCATCGGCGTCGACGCCTGGTCCGACGACGAGGCCTTCGCGGCCGGCGTCGCCGAGACCGGCATCACCGGCATCTGCGGCTCGGGCATCATCGAGGTCGTCGCCGAGATGTTCCTGGCCGGCATCGTCACCGAGGACGGGGTCATCGACGGCGGCCTGGCGGCCCGCACGCCGCGGATCGTCCCGGACGGCCGGACCTTCAGCTACGTCCTGCACGAGGGCGACGGCTCCGGGACGGGGCCGCGCATCGCCATCACCCAGAACGACGTCCGGGCCATCCAGCTGGCCAAGGCCGCCTTGTACGCCGGGGTCCGGCTGCTGATGGACCAGCTGGCCATCGACGAGCTCGACGAGATCCGGCTGGCCGGCGCGTTCGGCAGCCAGATCGACCCCGTCCACGCGATGATCCTCGGGCTCATCCCCGACTGCGACCTGGCCCACGTCCGGTCGGCCGGCAACGCGGCCGGGACGGGCGCCCTGATCGCCCTCCTGTCGGGCGCCGCGCGACGCGAGATCGAGGGCGTCGTCCGGCGGGTCGAGAAGATCGAGACCGCCGTCGAGCCGCGCTTCCAGGAGCACTTCGTGGAGGCGATGGCCTTCCCGCACAAGACCGCCGCGTTCCCGAACCTGGCCGCCGTGGTGGCCCTGCCCGAACGGACGACGCCGGCGACGGCCGCCGGCATCGCCGACGCCCGGAACGAACGACGACGCCGGCGCGCGGTCGCGATCGGCACCACGGAGGACGCCTGATGGACGACCCGCAGCGACGACGCAGTGGCGGCCGGGCGGCGCGCCAGGCGCTCAGGCTGGCGTCCCACGCCGAGCATGTCCCGTTCCTGACCCGCAAGCTCGCCCCGTTCGAGGTGCTCGGCGAGGAGGGCCTGTCGCTCATCGAGCACAACGCCGACACGATCCTCGAGGAGGTCGGCGTCGAGTTCCGGGGCGACGCCGAGGCGCTCCGGATCCTGCGCGAGGCCGGCGCCGATATCGACGGCGTGCGCGTCCGCTTTCCGCGCGGGATGTGCCGGCGGATCGTCCAGGCGACCGCGCCGCGCCAGTTCACCCAGTACGCGCGCAACCCGGAGCGCAACGTCGAGATCGGCGGCATGCACACGGTCTTCGCCCCGAACTACGGCTCGCCGTTCGTTCGCGACCTGGACGGCGGCCGGCGTTACGGCACCATCGAGGACTTCCGCAACCTGGTGAAGCTGACCTACGCCTCGCCCTACCTCCACCACTCGGGCGGGACGGTCTGCGAGCCGGTCGACGTGCCGGTCAACAAGCGCCACCTCGACATGGTCTACTCCCACATCCGGTACAGCGACAAGCCGTTCATGGGCTCCGTGACGGCGCCGGAACGGGCGCGCGACACGGTCGAGATGGCCCGCCTGACGTTCGGCGCGGACTACCTCGAGGACCACACGGTCATCCTGTCGCTCATCAACGCCAACTCGCCGCTGGTCTGGGACTCGGTGATGCTCGGCGCCGCCCGGGCCTACGCCGAGGCCAACCAGGCGACGCTGCTCACCCCGTTCATCCTGGCCGGGGCGATGGCCCCGGTGACCGCGGCCGGAGTCTGCGCCCAGACCCTGGCCGAGGCGCTGGCCGGGATGACCTTCGTCCAGCTGACCCGGCCGGGCGCGCCGGTCGTGCTCGGCAGCTTCGCCAGCTCGATGTCGATGCAGTCCGGCGCGCCGACGTTCGGCACTCCGGAGCCGGCGCTCGTGCTCTATGTCATGGCCTCGCTCGCCCGGCGGCTCGGCGTCCCGTTCCGCTCCGGCGGCTCGCTGTGCGGCTCGAAGATCGCCGACGCGCAGGCCGCCTACGAGAGTGCGGCGACCCTCCAGCCGACGGTCCTCGGCGGCGTCAACTTCGTGCTCCATGCCGCGGGCTGGCTGGAGGGCGGGCTGACCGTCGGCTACGAGAAGTTCATCCTGGATGCGGATCAGTGCGGGATGATGGCCGTCTTCGTCGATGGCGTGGACATGTCCGAGAACGGCCAGGCGCTCGATGCCATCCGGCAGAACGAGCCCGGCACCCACTACCTCGGCAGCGCCCACACGCTGGCCAACTTCGAGACCGCCTTCTATCGCTCGGACGTGACCGACAACAACAGCTACGAGCAGTGGCAGGAAGACGGCTCGCTCGACGCGGCGCAGAGGGCGAACGTCATCTGGAAGAAGATGCTGGCCGAGTACGAGGCGCCGCCGATCGACCCCGGGGTGGACGAGGCGCTGCTCGACTTCGTCGCCCGGCGCAAGGCGTCCATGCCCGACTCGGAGGTCTGATGGCGTCACTCCTGACCCGCCGGCGCGGGCTCGACCCCACCGGCCGGACGGCCATCGCCGCCATCCTGGCCGATCCGATCTTCGAGCTGCTGCCGCTCAAGAGCCTGCCCGACCAGGTCCCGCACCTGCCTGCCGGCGCCCGGGTGTCGGTGACCGCGTCGCCGGCCAAGGGCATGGACGCGACGCTCGACTGGGCGGCCCGCCTCCAGGCCGACGGCTTCCGCGCGATCCCGCATCTGTCGGCCCGGATGATCGCCGACCGCGCGACACTGGCCGGCCTGCTCGATCGCGCGCGCGAGGCGGGGCTGCGCCAGGCCTTCGTGGTCGGCGGCGACGCCGACCAACCCGGCGAGTACATGGACGGGCTGTCGCTCCTGAAGGCGATGACCGAGCTCGGGCACCCGTTCGAGATCATCGGCAGCCCGGCCTATCCGCAGGGTCACCCCGATATCCCGGACGCGGCGCTGGCGACCGCCCTCGTCGACAAGGCGCCGTACGTCGCCCACGTCACGACCCAGATGGACTTCGACCCCAAGGCCGTCGCGGCCTGGGTGCGCGCCCGTCGGGCGGAGGGCTTCGCACCGGACGTCGTCGTCGGCGTGCCGGGTGTCGCCGACCCGCAGAAGCTTCTGTCGATCGCCGCCCGCATCGGGGTGAAGGACGCCAAGCGGTTCCTGGTCAAGAACGTCCGGTTCGTGACCGGGATGGCCCGCTCGGGCGGGTTCTACAAGCCGACCGGCTTCGTCGAGGACCTCGCGCCGCTGGTCGCCGACCCGGTCGCCCGGGTGACGGGGCTGCACCTGTACACGTTCAACGCGGTCGAGGCGTCGGAGGCCTGGCGGCAGTCGATGCTCGAGAAGCTCGCCGGCTGACCCGGGACGCGATGGACGACCGGACCGCGCTGGTCGAGGCCTTCGCCGGCTTCCCGGCCCGGCTCGGCGCGGCTGCCCGGGCTCGCGCCGCGGAGTGGCGCCCGATCCCCGACGGCGAATGGGGTCCCAACGAAGCGGTCCGCCACCTGATCGCGGTCGAGGACGTGGTCTGGCGGGCGCGTTTCGCCCGGCTCGCGGCCGAGGACGACCCGCACTGGACGTGGACCGAACCGGGTCTCGCTCCCGGCTTCGACGACGCGTCGCTGCAGGAGATCCTGGCCGCCTTCGCGGCCGCGCGGGCCGCCACCGTCGCGACCATTCGGGCCCTCGACGATGCCGGCTGGGCGCGCTTCGGCACCCACGCGACCTACGGACGGCTCGACGTCGCGGGTCTCCTCCGGGTCGCCAACCAGCACGACGCGGACCACCTCGCGGGCGTCACCCGGTAGGTCTGGTCCGCCGCCCCGTGCGGACGGCCGTAGCATGGCGCGCGCGTGAGGCGTCTGGGTGCTGCTGGGCGACGTCGAGGCCGACGACCGGGCCGGGATGAGGGGGCAACCGCTGTCTGACAAATGCTCGCCAGGTGAGCGCTCGTCAGGCAGGCCCCACCGTTCGCCCACCAGGCTGAGCGTGGATCGCACCCGACCGGGTCGTGGATCCTGCCAGATGTCCGCGCGACGACCCATCTGTCAACCGAACGCTGACGAAGGCTCGCCTGACGTGCATGTGACGGAAGCTCGCAACGACTGCAGGAGGGCTCGCCGTCACGGGGTCGCGGCCGCGCCTCTGCGACGGCCACCCAGGACCCTCGTCCTGGTACCCCTGTGCCTGGGCGCACCACTTTCTGCGGATCGTCGGTGTCGGCAAGGTGGGGTCCGGCGGACAGGGGTCCGGATAGGCGTATTTCGCCGCCCGCCGAAGGTCCTAGCCGTCCGGTAGGACCCGCGACATGATGGGGCGACCGCCGGCTCGTCGGGGATCACGACGCCGGGCGGCGCATTTCTCGGGGAGGTTCATTCGATGTCTCGGGGGACTCGGCGCCAACGTCTCGTTGGCCGGCTCGCCGCCTTGGGCGGCTCATTCCTCATCGTCTCCGCCTCATTGGCGATGACGGCCACCATGGCCACCGCCGCGGCCACCGGCAACCTGCAACCGACGACACAGGTCGGGCAGGACGAGTGGCGGACGACGCCACCGTCGGGTAGCCCGGCCAACGCTCTCGCGGCGTCCGGCGACGACAACCAATACGTCTCGACCGACATCGCCAACGCGGACGAGGGCTACGGCGGCTTCGGCATCGTCGTCCCTGCCGGCTCGATCATCAACGGCATCACCGTCCGGGCCGGAGCCCTGTCGACCGACAACTCCGGCTGTCAGCTGTCGGTGCGCCTGTCGTGGAATGGCGGCTCCAACTGGACCGGCTACCAGACCAAGAGCCTGACCGGGACCGAGTCGGTCCTGTCGTTCGGCAGCACCTCCGACACGTGGGGCCGGGTCTGGGATCCGACCGAATTCCCGAACAACAAGTTCCGCCTCGAGATCCGCAACATCGTCGGCAACGGCTGCGCCAATCCGTCGACCACGTCGGTCGACTGGCTCGACGCGACCGTCACCTACGCGCAGCACGACCAGGGCAGCGCGAACGCCGCGCTCAGCGGCACCGTCTGCAAGTCCGGTGACTTCAACTTCATCATCGACATGTCTGGCTCGATCGGAGCCCAGGGCAACGCCCCGTCCAACCTGCAGCAGGTCAAGGACGGCATCAGCGGCTTCATCAACGCCTTTGAGGGTCAGCCCGGCGCCAGCGGCCTGTATTCGGGCACGCGCTTCAGCGGCAGCACGGCCACGACCATCACCAGCGGGTATGTCTCGGCGGGCACCTTCGGGACCGCGGTCAACAACCTGACCAACCCGTCCGGCCTGACCCCGACCTCGACCGGCATCAACACCGGGGCCGGCAACGACGCCGGTGACCGTGCCGGCGTCCCGAACGTCATGTTCGTGCTGACCGACGGCTCGCCCAACAAGCCCAACACCCACGGCGACGACCTGAACAACCCCGACACCTGGCTCCAGGGAGCGAACGCCGCCATCGGTGCGGCCGACGCAGCCCGCACTGCCGGCTACGTGGTCAAGGCCGTCTACCTCAGCACCCCGACCGACCCGGGTGACACCAGCCTGCCGTTCAGCGACGCCGGGGACGCCCAGTGGGCGACCTCGGTCATGGATGAGATCGGCGGCGGGAGCCACCTCGACTCGGACTTCACCGGGTTCATCAACGACCTTTTCGCGGCGATCAACTGCCCGCCGCCACCGCCGGCGAACATCCACGTCGACAAGGTCGCCAACCCGGTCGGTCCGGTCGCCGTCGGCAGCCCGATCGGCTTCGACATCACGATCTCCAACACGGGCCAGGGCCCGGCCGCCGACGTCACCATCCATGACGACCTGCCGGCCGGCGCCGGCCTCGACTGGTCGCTCAGCCCGGCCTTCAGCGGCTGCGCCATCACGGGCGCGGTCGGCAGCGAGAAGCTCGACTGCTCGTTCGCCAGCCTCGCGGCCGGCGCGAGCAAGGGTCCCATCCACGTCACCAGCGCGACCGGCAAGGCCGACTGCGGCGTGATCGACAACTCGGCCACGGTCGACGCCTCCAACGACGACCCCAAGTCCGATGGCGCCACGGTCACCGTCCAGTGCCCGGACGTCTCGGTCGTCAAGACCCCTGACCAGGGCACGGTCAATGCCGGCGACAACGCCGTCTTCACCATCGTCGTCACCAACGCCGGCCCGGGATCGGCCACCAACGTCACCCTCTCCGACCCGCTCCCGGCCGGCTACGTCTGGACGCTCGGCGGCGCCGACAAGGCGTCGTGCTCGATCGACACCGCGCCGAGCCCGGACCTCCTGTCGTGCAACTTCGGCACCATGACGCCGGGCACCCGGACGGTCACCCTGACCGCGCCCACGACCGGCCAGAACTGCGCCGTCATCCCGAACACCGCGACGGTCGCGGCCTCGAACGAGAAGGCCGCCGGCGCCAACAACAGCGATGACGCCTCGATCGATGTCCTGTGCGGCAACGTCGGGATCGTCAAGGTCGCCAACCCGGTCGGTCCGGTCAGCGCCGGTTCCGACATCGGCTTCGACATCACCGTCTCCAACACCGGCGACGGCGCGGCGCAGGCCGTCCACGTCACCGACGACCTGCCGGCCGGCATCGTCTGGACCGCCGACGCGACGACGGGCAGCGCCACGGCGTCCTGCTCGATCGATACGTCGCCGAACCCGGACGTCCTGACCTGCGACTCGGCCTCCATGGCCGCGGGCACGAGCTTCAAGGTCCATCTCCACGGCACGACCGATGCCGCCGACTGCGGCGTCATCAGCAACACCGCGGTCGCCTCGTCCGGCAATGACGGCGGCGGCACCTCGACGGCCACCGTCACGGTCCAGTGCCCCGACGTCAAGGTCACCAAGACGCCGGACGGCGCCAGCGTCAACGCCGGCGATCCGATCACCTGGACGATCAAGGTCGAGAACCTCGGCCCGGGCAAGGCCAAGGATGTCGTCGTCACCGACGCCCTCCCCGGCGCCATCGCCTGGGGTGAATCCGAGACCGACTGCTCGATCGCGAACGGCGTGCTGACATGCACCGTCGGCGACCTCGCCGCCTCGGCGTCGAAGACCTACACGGTCAGCGGCCCGACCACCAGGGACGACTGCGGCAGGCTCGACAACTTCGCGTCGGCCACTGCCAGCAACGAGCCCGCAAGCAAGCTCGGCAACAACGGCGACGGTGGCACCGCCACGGTCCAGTGCGCCGACATCCACATCACCAAGGTCGCCGTCCCGGGCGGTCCGGTCGATGCCGGCAGCCCGATCGGGTTCGACATCAGCGTCTCCAACACCGGCACCGGTCCGGCCTCCAACGTGACCGTCTCCGACCCACTGCCCAAGGGCGGCGGCCTGAGCTGGTCGCTCAGCCCGGCCTTCAGCGGCTGCAGCGTCACCGGTGCGGTCGGTGCCCAGAGCCTGTCGTGCACGTTCGCGTCCATCGCGGCCGGCACGGGCAAGGGCCCCATCCACCTCGTCAGCAAGACGACCGCGGCCGACTGCGGCCTCGTGTCCAACACCGCCACCGCGCATGCGGGCATCTTCGGATCGGTCGAGGCGTCCGCCTCGGTGACCGTCCAGTGCCCGAAGATCTCGATCGAGAAGACGGCGCTCGATGACTCGATCTCGGCCGGCGAGTCCGCGGGCTTCAAGATCGTGGTCACCAACGACGGCCCCGGTGCCGCCACGGATGTCGTCATCAGCGACGACCTGCCCGGCGATATCGCCTGGAACGTCGACGACACGGCGCACTGCTCGATCGTCGACGGCACCCTGACCTGCACCTTCGACAGCATCGCCGCCGGCCATCAGGAGACGGTCATCGTCACCGGCGAGACCGGCGCCACCGATTGCGGCGACCTCGTCAACACCGCCACGGTGTCTGCGTCCAATGACGCCGACACGGACCACTCCAGCACCGCCGACATCTGGGTCTACTGCCCGGTCGTGGTCATCACCAAGCAGGCCGATGACACCGATATCGTGGCCGGCCAACCGATCGGCTTCACCGTCACGATCATGAACACGGGTGCCGGTTCCGCCTTCGGCGTGACCGCATCCGACCCGCTGCCGGCCGGCTTCGACTGGAAGATCGACCCGGCCAACCCCGACTGGACGATCTCGGGCGGCGTGCTCTCGTTCGGACCGGCGACGCTCGTCCCCGGCCAGGCGGGCGCGACCTCGGTCCACATCACGGCCGTCAGCGACCGTGAGGACTGCGGCACCGTCGAGAACATCGCCACCGTCACCTACAACGGCGGCGGTGGCAAGGACGAGTCGGACGTCACGGTCCGCTGCCCGAGCGTCGACCTCCACAAGACCACCACCGATACCGATGGCAAGGTCGAACCGAACCAGACCGTGTCCTACGCGATCAAGGTCTCGGTCACGGACGGCCCGGTCACGACTGCGGTCATCACCGACGACCTGCCCGTCGGGCAGACCTACGTCGCGGACAGCCAGTCGTCCACGCCGGCCGCGACCTCGTTCGCGGTCTCGCCGGACGGCCGGACCCTGACCTGGACGTACGCCACGCTGCCGAGCGGGACGGGCGTCGCCTCGATCGGCTATGACGTGACCATCGACGCCGACGCCAGCGCGGCGCAGACCAACGCGGCCGAGGTGTGCGTCGCCGAACCGCTGGTCGACTGCGCCGGCGACTCGGTCCGGATCATCCCGCAGTCGCCCGATATCTCGATCGTCAAGACCGCCGGCGATGCGGCCGACGGCGCGGTCTTCAAGACCGAGCCCGGCAACGTCACCTACACCTACCTCGTCACCAACAGCGGGCCGCTGGCGCTTCACGACATCACGGTCATGGACGACAACGGCACACCCGGCGACAACGGCGACGACTTCCCGGCGACCTGCGAGGGGACGACCCTGGCGGCCGGCGCGTCGATGACCTGCACCTCGACCGTCGAGGTCCTCGTCGACACGACCAACGTCGCGGTCGCCCACGGCCTCACGGCCGAGGGCAATCCGGCCGAGGCGTCCGATGACGCCGACGTCGTGATCCTCGTCCACGGCCTGACCATCGACAAGACCAACGATGCTCCGCTCGAGAGCCTCGACCTGCCCGACGGCTCGACGGCAAGCCTGCCGACGGCGTCCGAAGGCGCCACCGTCCACTACACGCTGGCCTACACGTTCAGCGGCGACCCGGTCAGCAACGGCGTCATCAACGACGTCCTGCCCCAGGGCCTCCAGTACGTGGACGGCTCGGCCACCAGCAACGACGAATTCACCTTCGCCGGCTATGACGCCGGGACCCGGACGCTGTCCTGGACCGCCACCAGCGTCACCGAGTCGGGCTCGCTGACCTACGGCGCGCTCGTCCTGACCGGCGCCAGCGAGCTGTCCCAGCCGCTGACCAACGTCGCGACCATCCATTCCGACCAGACCGGACCGGACCATGACGTCTCCGACGTCTACGTCCCGACCATCCCGGCGGGCGAGACCGACACTCCGTCGGCGCCGCCCACGGACGTCCTCGGCACCACGACGCCGAACCAGCCGGGCAACAGCCTGCTGTTCGTCCTGCTCGGCCTTGGTGCCCTCATCGTCGGTGTCGGGTTCGTCACCCCGGTCCCGGCCCCGTCTCGGCGCCGCGACCGCCGTTAACGCGCTACCCGCCCTGCGTTCGGCCGGCCGTTCGACCCTCCGGGGTCGGATGGCCGGCCGTTCGATTCGGGTCGGCGACCTCGGACGCCAGCGCGAGGGCATCGTCGAACGACATGGCCCGGCCTTCGTCGAGGAACGCGTCTGCCGCGTCCCCGAGCCGTGCTCGGACGAGTGTCACCGGGTCTTGCACGTGGAGGATCTTGAGCGCCGCGTTGGTGACCCCGGTCTCCATCGTGACCGCCTCGGCCGCCCCGGCGAGACGGGCGGCATCCTCGTCGAGACCCGCCCGAGAGGCGAGGTGGCTGCTCACGGCGAGACCGGCGATCTGGCTCGTCAGGACCCCCGAGGTCAGCCGATCGGACCGGGTGAGGTAGTCGCGACCGGCGACGAGGTCGTCGGAGAAGATCGACGCGACGGCCAGCAGCATGAGGCTGTCCATGATCCTCAGGCGCGATCCCGCCTGTTCGAACTCGGCGAGGTTGAGGGTCTCCAGGGCACGCGCCTCGGCGTAGTCGCCCCGCAGGAAGCTGACCAGCACGAGTGCCTGGCGGGCGCGCACTACCCCCTCGCGGTCGTGGAGCCGTTCGAACCCGGCGAGGGCGATCGTCTCGTGCTCCTGGAGGAACTCGATGTCCTCGTCCACGACGCCCATGAAGCCGAGGTCGTACTGCGCCTCGGCGATCGCCCGCTCGTCGCCGAGCTCCTCGGCCAGCCGGAGTCGCTCCGTGTAGGCCGATCGTGCGGTCGCGAACTCGTTGGCCCAGTAGGCGATCCCACCCTGCGCCGACAGCGCCCCGATCCGCAGGACGGGGTCGTCCGAGGCTGGATGCGCGAGCAGCTGCTCACACCACGCCGCGCCCTCGGTGAGCTGGGACGACAGCTGCCAGAAGCGCCAGGCGGCGGCCACGATCCGGAGGCCGACCTCGAGCTCGCCGACCGTCTGTGACCAGCGGATCGCGGCGCGCAGGTTCGGCTGGTCGTGGCGGAGTCGGTCCAGCCACAGGTCGGCCTTCGTGCCGGTCAGGTGCGGACCAGCCTGCTCGGCCAGAGCGAGGAATGCGAGTGCGTGGCGGCGTTCGCAGTCGGGCCGCTCACCCGACAGCTCGAGCCGCTCGCCGGCGAACTCGCTGAGGAGCGTGTGTCGCTCGAAGCGAGGGTCACCGTGCTCGGTCGGCTGGATCTTGACGAAGCTCTTGTCCGACAGTGCCTCGAGGCCGTCGACGACCAGCAGGCCCAGGCCGCCGTCCGGGTCGACGATGTCCTGCGCGCGTTCGACGTCCCAGCCACCGCTGAAGACCGCGCAACGCCGGAAGATGGCCTGCTCGTCGGCCGACAGGAGGTCGTAGCTCCAGGCGATCGCGCCGCGCAGCGTCCGCTGTCGCTCGGGCGTATCGCGGGCCCCTCCTGCGAGCAGGTCGAGGCTGGTCGTCAGCCGTTGGAGGATCGCCTCCGGGCCGAACATCCGGATCCGGGCGGCCGCCAGCTCGATGGCAAGGGGCAGGCCCTCGAGACGGCCGACGATGGCGTTGACCGCTGCCAGGTCGGCGTCGTCGCGGATGGCATCCGGACGGACGAGCCGGGCACGGTCGAGGAAGAGCTGGACGCCGCCATCGGTGTCGAGCGGCGGGACCCCGAACTCGTGCTCGCCGGCGATCCGGAGTCGCTCGCGGCTGGTGGTCACGATCCGCAGCCCCGGCGCCGAGCGCAGGAGCTCGGCGACGTCGGTCGCGGCGACCGGCAGCAGCTGCTCGAGGTTGTCGAGGACGAGCAGCGTGACGAGCGGCTGGAGGTGGCTGCGGAGGGTCTGGGCGATCGGGATGCCGGGTTCCTCGCGGACGTCGAGCGCCGCCGCGATGGTGCCGGCGACGAGCGCCGGGTCGCGGACCGGGGCGAGGTCGACGAACCACGTGCCGCCCGGGAACCGATCGGCGACGGATGCGGCGAGGCGCAGGGCCAGCCGCGTCTTGCCCGTCCCGCCCGGTCCGGTCAGAGACAGCAGCCTGGTCTCGGCCAGGGTCGATGCCAGCGCCGCGAGATCGTCGGCACGGCCGACGAAGTTCGTCGGCGGGGTCGGCAGGTTCGTCGGCGCGTCGATGGTCCGCAGCGGCCGGTCGTCGTCGGCGGCGTCCGGGACGACCAGCAGGTGGAGAGGCCGCGGGTCCTCGAAGTCCTTGAGCCGCCGCGGACCGAGCGACACGATGTGCGTGTCGTCCGGGACGCTGCCGCCGAGCGCCGACAAGGCCGTGTCGGACAGGGCGATCTGGCCGCCGTTCGCAGCGCCGGCGACACGGGCCGCGTAGTGGACGTCGATGCCGACATAGTCGAGACCGGTCGCGGTCAGCCGTCCCTCGCCGGTGTGGATGCCCATCCGGACCCGGGCCAGCGGGCGGTCGTCGTGATCGCGGATGGACGCGAGGGCTCGCCCGAAGGCGACCGCCGCCACGGCCGCCGCGGACGCGTCCGCGAATGCCGCGAACACGCCGTCGCCTTCGTGCTTGACGATGACGCCGCCGGCGGACGCAACCGCACCGTCCACGAGCCCGTCGTGCTCGGCCAGGAGCGCCTCCCAGGGATCGGCTCCGAGCGCCTGGGCGAGCCTGGTCGAGCCCTCGACGTCGGAGAACAGGAACGTGACGGTGCCCTGCGGCAGCGTGCCCGGTCGATCGCCCACGGGCGGATGCTCCCGGCGCATGCGGACGGTGTCAAGGGCGACGCTCGCATCTCCGCTATCGTGCCTCGGTCAACGGTTCGTGGAGGGTTGCGCATGGGGTTCGAACGACTGACGGTCGCGGTGCCGGGCGGCGAGATCTTCGCCACGCGGCGTGGTTCGGGGCCGGCCGCCCTCTACCTGCACGGGGGCCCGGGCATCGGGGCGGAGCACCTGATGGGCCTCGTCGAGGAGGTCGACGGCCTGTTCAACGGCGTCCTGCCGCAGCAGCGCGGCCTCTCCCCGAGCACGCTCGAGGGACCGCGCGACGTCGAGACCCACGTCGCCGACGAGATCGCCGTGCTCGACCAGCTCGGTTGGGAGCGTGCCTGGCTGATCGGCCACGCGTGGGGTGGCCACCTGGCGATGCATATCGCGGTCGCCCACCCGGAACGGGTCACCGGGCTGATCCTCATCGAGACGCTGGGCGCCCTGCCGGACGGCGGCAGCAACGAGCTCGTCGCCAACATGGTCGCCCGCCTGACCCCAGACGAACGCGCCGCGCTCGACGAGCTGATGGCCAAGCAGGCCGCCGGCGAGGAGGACCCGGTGTTCATGCACAAGGTCCTCATGACGCTCTGGCCGTCGTACTCCTACATCCACGGCAACGTCCTGCCGCCCGGATCGCTCCGCCTCGAGATCCCGATCCCGGGTGAGGGGACCACGATGGAGTCCGTGGCGGCGCATTTCGAGGCCGGGACGCTGGAACGCGGTCTGCCGACGCTGGACGTGCCGGCCCTGCTGATCCACGGTGCGGGTGACCCGCTGCCGCTGTCCGCGACCACCGACACAGCGGCGCTGATCCGCGGGGCACGGGTCGAGATCGTCGAGGAGGCCGCCTACTTCCCGTGGCTCGAGCGGCCCGGCTCCTTCCGGACGATCATCGAAACGTTCCTGGCCGACCACCCGGCGCCGGTCATCGAGGACACCATCATCGAGGGCGACGTGGCGGCGGAGCCGGACGGGGTCGGATCCCCGGACTGACCCTGATCGTCAGGCCGAGCCGGTCGACCGCTCGAGGCCGTCGAGGATGAGGTCCAGGCCGTACTCGAACTCATCGCCGAAGTCGTAGCCGGGCTGCATCACGTGGTCGGTCACGAACCAGGCGAGGTTCGGGAACTCGTCGAATGGGAAGGGCTCGAGCATCGTCTGGGCCATGTCAGCGACCATGTCGTCGGAGCTGAACGGCAGGTTCATTGGTCAACAACGTCGGCGGGTTCTGGGCACACCGCCACGTCACGGCCGACGGCCTCGAGCGCACCTTCGCGCTCAACCATCTCGCGCCGTTCCTGAGAGCTCGTCGGCCTGCCGGTCAACCCGCCGCTGCGACCCGCCGCCGCTCAAGGCCCTCGAGGATGAGATCGAGGCCGAAGGCGAATTCGTAGTCGTCGTCGCAGCCACCGATGCCACCCTCGTGGCTGGCGGTCATTGCGAGCGCGCCGATGTTCGGATAGACGCTGGCGAGCTGGGCCGCCCAGGCGGCCGCCACCTCCGGGTCCGGAACGCCGCTGTCGTTGTACAGGTCCTGGCTGAAGCCCAGCACGCGGCTGCCCAGGACGTGCATCGCGTGATGCGTGAGGTCGACGGTGAACCCGCCGCCGAGGACGATCCCCGTCACGGCTTCCATGTAGCCCAGGTTCGCCGGCCCGGGCGTGGTCCGCGTCTCGATGATGCGAGCCGCCCACTTGTGGCGAAGCATCACGCCCCGGGCCGCCAGGACCTGCCGGCGAAGCGTCGTCTGCCAGTCGGGACCGTCGACATCGATCGGGATCTCGCCGACCACGACATCGACCATGCCGTCGAGCAGGTCCTCCTTGCCGCGGACGTGTGTGTACAGGGACATGGCCTCGATGCCGAGATCCTGGCCGAGCCGGCGCATGCTGACCGCCTCGATGCCCTCGCGATCGGCGAGGTCGACGGCGGCCTGCAGGACGCGCGCCCGGTTCAGGGGGATCCGCCGCTCTTCGTTGGTGAGCTCGACGGAGCTGCTCATGAAAAGCCTCTTGACATCCTTACATCGTACGGACTACCTTACGCCATATGGACGAGTCCTTACGACGTATGGACCCCGAGCGTACCACAGCAGGGAGACCAGGATGACCGACCGATCCGCCGACTCCACCGAGGCCGCCGCGCTCCCCGAGGACAGCCCGCGTTCACCGTATCTGCCACCCCGCTGGTTCGTGCGGACGGCCTGGGTCCTGCATCGCGCGCTCTATCGGGTGACCGGCGGCCGGCGCGGACTGTGGGCCCCGAAGCCGGGCAAGTGGGGGACGATGCGCCTGTTCACGGTCGGTCGCCGATCGGGCCGTGAGCGCGTCGCGATCCTGGGCTATTTCGAGGACGGCCCGAACCTGGTCACCTTGGCCATGAATGGCTGGACGGAGGGGGACCCCGCGTGGTGGCTGAACCTCCAGGCGCAGCCGGACGTGACGATCGAGCTGAAGGGCGCGGGCTCGCGCATGTTCCACGGCCGCGCCGCCGAGGGCGACGAGCGGGACCGCCTTTGGGCAACGTGGCGAACGTTCGGGCACGACCATCTCGATGGCTACGCCACGCGGCGCTCCCAGACGGCCGTCGTCGTCCTCGAACCGCGGCTCATCGACGGTCGTTGACGCCCGCCTGGCCGACCTACGCGGACGTAGGATGGGCGAGACATGACAACCGAATGGGGTCCGGCCAGCATTGCCGTCGAGGACGGCACCGTGACGCTGCCGGATGGGCGCCATCTCGGGTACATCGAGTATGGGGAGAGATCGGCTCCGCCTCTCCTCCTCTTCCCTGGAAGCGGGGGCTCGCGGTACTACAACCCGAGCGTGAGTGCTGAGCCGGCGGTCCCGGTGCGGCTCTTCACGATCGAACGCCCGGGGTTCGGGCGATCTGACATGCAGCCCGGGCGCACGCTGCGGGATTGGGCCAGGGATGTGGTGGGGTTCGCGGACGCGCTCGGCCTTGAGCGGTTCGCGATCGTCGGCTATTCGCGCGGAGGTCCTCATGCACTGGCGTGCGGCGCCGAGATCCCCGAGCGGCTCACGAGGATCGGGGTCGTCAGCGGGATCGCGCCTGACGCGGAGCTCTACGACTTCATGGACGAGGACGAACGGACGCTGGTCGCGTCCGCCGGTGACGATCCGGTCGCCGCCGTGAGGACCTACCTGGCGGGTCTGGACCCGATTGAGGATCCAACAGCGTTCCTCAGAGGCCCTCTGCCTGAGGTGGAGCGCCAATTCCTCGACGATCCACGGACCCGCGAGATGTACGAGGCGAGCCTCCGCGAGCACTACATGCCGCAAGGAGAAGAAGGCGATGCGTGGGAGGTCATCGCGACCAACGCGGATGCGTGGGGTTTCGCTCTCAGCGAGATCGCGACCCCGGTCCATGTCTGGCACGGTCGGCTCGACCAGATCGCGCTGCCGGCGCACGCCGACTACCTGAACGAGCACCTCCCGAACGTGGAGACGACGTTCTGGCCCGACGAGGGACACGTCGGGATCCTCGCACGATGGCCCGAGGTCGTCGCGGCGCTCGTTGGGTGAGCGCGCTCGGATTGACCGGGGTGGTAGGTAGAGCGGTGCGGCGCTGCGTTACGGCGGACAGGTCAGCAGAAGCGCCCGACGCAACCGCCGGGGGACGAGGGACCGTCGGCACGCTCGGATAAGGCGTCAGATTCCGGACAACTACCCTGTCCCTCGACAACGACCCTTGCCGCGGATTGACGCTCCCGAGGGCGCCGCGTAGACTCATATCCGACGAAATCACTCGGATATCGAGGACGTTCCCCTGACCGTTTCCGCGACCCCCGTCTCCGCCCCGACGACCGCCCGCCCGGCCTACCACGGCAGCGGCGCCATCGCCTTTTCGACGAAGGGCGAGTACGGCGTCCGGCTGATGGTCCAGCTCGGGCGACACCACGGCACAGGCCCGGCGAGCCTTGCCGAGATCGCCGCCGAGGAGGACCTCCCGCGCGCGTACCTCGAGCAGCTCGTGGTCAGCCTGCGCGAGGCTGGGCTCGTGACGAGCACCCGCGGCGCCCACGGCGGCTACGAACTCGCCCGCCCGCCCGAGACCATCTCGATGGCCGACGTCCTGCGCGCGCTCGAGGGCCCGATCGCCCCGATGCTGTGTGCCAGCGACGACCCCGAGCACGCGAACCTGTGCGATCGATCGTCGCGCTGCACCGTCAACGTCCTGTGGGTCCGCGTCCGCGACGCCGTCGCCGGCGCGCTCGATTCGATGACCCTCGCCGATCTCGTCCCGCCACGCGTCGCCAGCTCGACCGTGAGTGCCATCCAGCCCCTCCTAGCCCAGGGAGCCCAGACGACCCCGTGACCGACCCGACCGCCGACACCGACCAGCACCTCGTCATCCGCGGCCTGCGCGTCGCCCCGGCCGCCGCCCCCGACCACGAGATCCTCCAGGGGATCGACCTGACCGTCGGCAAGGGCGAGGTCCACGCGATCATGGGCCCCAACGGTTCCGGCAAGACGACCCTCGCTTATGCCTTGATGGGCCACCCCGCCTACGTCATCAAAGGCGGCGAAGTCCATTGGAAGGGCCGCGACATCCTCAAGCTGTCGCCGGACAAGCGCGCCCGGCTCGGCCTCTTCCTCGCCTTCCAGTACCCGACCTCGATCCCCGGCCTCAGCGTCGCGAGCTTCATCCGCTCCGCCCTGAACGCCAAGCTCCAGGGCATCGACAAGGACCCGAACATCGACCCGACCGACGCGGTCAAGGGCGGCGTCTCCATGCGCGACTTCCGGAACAAGATGCGCGAGAAGATGGCGCTCCTGCGGATGGACGAGGGCTTCGCCAGCCGCTATGTCAACGACGGCTTCTCCGGTGGCGAGAAGAAGCGGCTCGAGATGCTCCAGATGGCCGTCCTCGAGCCGGAGATGGCGATCCTCGACGAGACCGACTCCGGGCTCGACATCGACGCGCTGCGGATCGTGGCGGAGGGCGTCAACGCGATGCTCAACCCGAACCTCGGCGTCCTGCTCATCACCCACTACCAGCGCCTGCTGAACTACATCACCCCGGACGTCGTCCACGTCCTGGCCCAGGGCAAGATCATCACCTCGGGCGGGAAGGACCTGGCGCTCCGTCTCGAGGACGAGGGCTACGGCCCGGTCCTGCGCGAGAACGGCTACGAGACCGACCTGCCCGACGAGGCGCTGCTCGTCCCGGTCGCCCCGGCCGGCGCCGACCTCGAAGCCGTGGAGTCCGCCCGCTAGCCGGGCGCCGACCGATGACCGTGACATCCGAGCCGGTCCGGACGCTCGACCCGCACGCGCTGCGGGCCGATTTCCCGATCCTCGCCCAGCAGATCAACGGCCACCCGTTCGTCTACCTCGACTCCGCCTCGTCAAGCCAGAAGCCGTCGGTCGTCATCGATGCCGTCGCCGACTACTACCGCGAGTACAACGCCAACGTCCACCGCGGCATCTACACCATCGGCGAGAAGGCGACCGCGGCGTACGAGGAGGCACGGGCCAAGGTCGCCCGGTTCATCAACGCGCCCGACAGCCACGAGGTCATCTTCACGCGCAACGCGACCGAGGCGATCAACCTCGTCGCCTATTCGTGGGGTCGCCGGAACATCGACCGCGGCGACGCCATCGTCCTGACCGAGATGGAGCACCACGCCAACCTCGTCCCGTGGCAGCTCCTGGTCCAGGAGCGCGACGGCGACCTCGAGTTCATCCCGATCACGGACGACGGCATCCTCCGCCTCGACGTCCTCGAGGTGCTCCTGCGCCTCAAGCCGAAGCTCGTCGCGTTCACCCATGTCTCGAACACGTTGGGCACGATCAACCCGGTCCGAGAGATGGTCGAGATGGCCCACGCCGCCGGCGCGCTCGTGCTGGTCGATGGCGCCCAGGCGGCCCCGCACGTGCCGGTCGACGTCCAGGAGCTGGGTGCAGACTTCTACGCGTTCAGCGGCCACAAGATGCTGGCGCCGATGGGCTCCGGCGCGCTGTGGGCGCGGCGCGAGCTGCTCGAGGCGATGCCGCCGTTCCTGTCGGGCGGCGAGATGATCCGTGAGGTCCATCTCCGGCGGAGCGACTTCAACGACATCCCCTGGAAGTTCGAGGCGGGCACCCCGGCCGTGGGTGACGCGATCGGCCTCGGCGTCGCGACGGACTACCTGCACGGCGCTCGGCATGGACGCGGTTCGTGTCCACGAAGTCGACCTCGTCGCCTACGCGCTCGAGACGCTCCCGCGCGAGATCCCCGACATCGAGCTGTACGGCCCGATGGACCCGGCCCTGCGCGGTGGCGTCGTCCCGTTCAACCTGCCCGGCATCCACCCGCACGACGTCGCCCAGGTTCTGGACCGCTACGGCATCGCCGTCCGGGCCGGCCACCACTGCACCATGCCGCTCCACGAGCGGCTGGATCTCGCGGCCACGGCCCGGGCGAGCTTCAACGTCTACTCGACTCGCGAGGACATCGATGCCCTGGCCGCAGGCCTCAAGGAAGTCCAGCGCGTCTTCAACGGCTGAGGCGACGCAGAAGAACATCTGAACCCGAGACACCCCGCGAGCATCATCTGGGGTATGGACCCACGATGGATCGCCTGATGGAGCCGGTGGCGCTCGATGCGCAGCAGGCATCCGCGGCCGCGGCGCCGGGGTCGGTGGCTCTCGTCGAGCGTGCGCGCCGCGGCGATGCGGCCGCCTTCGAGGCGCTCCTCCGCGAGCGGATGGACGGCCTGTTCCGGACGGCCTGGGCGATCCTCGGCGACGAAGCCGATGCCCGCGACGCGACGCAGGACGCCTGCCTCGCGGCTTGGCGCAATCTGCCGCGACTGCGCGAGGCGGACCGGTTCGACCCGTGGCTCAGCCGCGTCCTGGTGAATGGCTGCCGGATGCGCCTGCGCTCGCGGGCGCGGGTCCGCGAGATCCCCATGGCACCCGACCATGACCGACCGGGTCCCGCCTCGGACGACCCCGGGACCCACGCCGAGGCCGACGCGATCGCCCGGGCCTTCGAGCGGCTCGATCCGGACGCCCGCTCGATCCTCGTCCTGCATCACCTCCGCCACCAGCCGGTGACGGCCATCGCCGCGGCCCTGGGCATCCCTCCGGGCACGGTCAAGTCCCGCCTGCACACGGCCCGCGCGGCCCTGGCCAAGGCACTCGAGAGCGAACGATGATGAACGACGACCAGCGCCTGCCGACCGACGACGCGATCGAGCGCGGCCTCGCCCGCCGGGCACCACACGGTCCCGAGGCGGCCCTCCTGGCCGGGGTCATGGCCGACGTCGTCGCGACGCCCCAGGTCACCCGCTGGGGGCCGGCCGTCGGTGGACCAGGCGCGCTGGGCCGTCGCCGGGCGGCCCTCCTGGCCGTCGCGGCGGCCGTCAGCCTGATCGCCGTCGCGGCCCTCGCCGGCGGGTTCGGATCCCGCCCGCCGCTCCCGGCCGTCGTCGATGACACGTCGCCGGCCGCCACAGGTCGTCCGACGTCCAGCGCCACGCCGACGTCGCTGGCGACCACCGCCCCGACGGCGACGCCGGCCGCGATCGCCGTCGCGACGGCCAGCCCGACTGGCACCCAGACATGCTCATCCTATCCGCTGGTCGCGACCGCGGACCCGAGTGGGTCGGTCACCTCGACCAACATGACCTTCGACGGCCTGGGCAAGGGTCGGATGGCGTACCTGACGCGGACAGGCTCGCCGAACGGCGACGAGATCGATGTCTGGGTCGTTTCGCACGGAGCCAAGGTCGCGACCCGCATCGCGACCTTCACCGCGGTCTACCTCGATGTCGGGCGCGTCGGTGATTGGACGCCGGGCGTCCCGGACCTGCTCGTATCCATCGGTGCTCTAGGGGACCCGTATTGCTCCGACCTGTTCCTCCTGGCCCCCGATGGTTCGTCCCTTCGGCGGCTGACAGATGAACCGACCATGGTCGAGATCGGGGCGAGCCGCTTGTCGCCGGACGGATCGCACGTCGCGTTCGAGGAATTGGATACCGATCCGAATGCGTCGTCGACGTCGATCATCGTCAGATCAGTTTCGGACGCGAAGGACCCGCAGGTCCTGACCGGCTCATGTTTCGATCCGATCTGGTCCTCCGACAGCCAGAAGGTGGCGGCGCGTTGCCGGGCGGAAGACGGCACGGGCTACGTCGAACTCTATGAGCGATCGAACAGCTCCTGGACCCGCGCAGGCGACGTGCCCGGCGGCGAGGAGGCGACCGCCATCGCCTGGTCACCGGACGACAGGCACATCGTCGCCGTCCTCCAGCCGCCGCTGGATGCGCCCTGCCCCTTCGACGTTGCTGATTCGCAGTGCACCAATTCGCGTGCTTCTGCTGAGATCACGAGCGCGTCACTGGACACACGGTCGGGCAGCTGGACAACGGTGCCCCGGTCGACGTCGGTCGGCGCGAGGCCAGCGGCGGGATCGGTCATTGCGATCTCGCCAGACCTCCACCACGTGGTCGTCCGCGGCTCGTGCTGCAAGATGGCGTGGACCGATGTCGTCGATCTCCGTGACGGTTCGGTCGATCCGCTGGGCCCACACTTCCCATTCGGATGGTCGCTTGACAGCGCCAAGTTGCTCTCGGACGTCAGGTCCGGTGTGCCTGGCGGCAGGACACTTCAGGCGCAACTCCTGGACGGCAAGCCGTTCGTCGATAGCGAGCCTGCCGAGCGACTCGCCGAATGCCGGCAATTCGATCGATTTCGCCGTGGAGCTGCCCTGACCGCGATCGCGCCATCCGCCGCGATCATCGCCAAAATCGCGTCAGATCAGGCGAACCTGACGGGTCCCGTGTCCGTCAGATGGCTATGGACCGCACGCGGAGGCGATGATGGAACCGATGGCGCTCGACGCCACCTCGACGGGCTCGTCGCTGTCGTCGGTCTCGGCGCTCGTCGAGCGGGCGCGAGGCGGTGATGAGGCGGCGTTCGAAGTCCTCGTCCGTGAGCGCCTCGATGGCCTTTTCCGCACGGCCTGGGCAATCCTCGGTGACGAGTCCGAGGCCCGCGACTCGACGCAGGACGCCTGCATCGCAGCTTGGTCGAAGCTGCACGGGCTGCGTGAACCCGAGCGCTTCGACGCCTGGCTGACCCGGGTCCTCGTCAACGGCTGTCGCACCCGACTCCGCACGCGAGGGCGCCGCATCCTAGCCGAGCGGGTTCGTCCAGCGCAGGCCAGGAAAGCGACCGAAGTCGCGGTCCGCTGAGCACAGCTCGGCGCCATGCTCGATGGCCAGGGCTGCCAAGTGCGCGTCGGACACGAGATTCCCGCCCGCGCCCACCGGATCGAGCAGGTCGCGCAGCACGGCCGAGTGGCGAGCGGTCGGCTCGATCACGGTGGTGATCGGCTGGGCCAGCCAGCGATCGACGTAGTCCAGGGCCTCGTCAGCGCTGAGTGGCTCCCGCACCACACTCGGATTCGTGGTCAGGCGGATGAAACCAAGCAGCACGGTCCAACTGAAGCCGACCGTTTCGTTGCCCGACAGGAGACCGTTCCACCATGCGACCGCAGCCTTGTGCGAGGTCGATCGGCGGTCGACCGCGTAGATCAGAAGATTGAGATCAGGGACCTTCACTTTCGCAGCGCGAGCTTCTGGGTCGTCGCCTCATCCTCGAGCGTCGCAGCGAGTCGGAGAGCTTTCGTCAGGTCGAGACCGGGCTGGACGCCAAGATCGCGGCTCTTCTCGCGATAGGGGCGCTTCGCCTCGATGTCGGCCGCCAGACCTGTCCTGATCGTTTCGTTGATCGCCGATCGAAAGGAGATCCGACGCTGCCGCGCCAGATCTCTGAGGCGAACGGCGAGGTCCGGGTCGAGTGTCACGGTGGTTCTCATCGGACGCATCATAGCAGCACGTCGTGTGCTGCAAAGCTGTCATCAGGGTGCGATTCAGCTTCGACCGAGGTCGCGCATCGCCGCGGACACGTCCCGCTCACCGGTCGCCTCCAGGCCGTCGATCGTTCCCGCGATGTCCGCGTCCGAGCGGTTCTGGCTGAGCTTCCACTTGCCCTCGACCCGGTCGATGAGGATCTCGACGCCGACGATCGCCCGCAGCTGGCCCTCGATGTAGGGCTCGGGAGCGTCATCGACGGACCATGGCTCGGCGCGGGCGGCCTCGTGCAGCCCCGTCAGCCGCCGCACGTTCGCCTCGACCCAGGCCGGGTCGTCGTGGATGACCAGCCGGCCGTATGCGTGGACGGTGATGTAGTTCCAGGTCGGGACCACCCGGCCGTGCTCGCGCTTCGTGGCGTACCAGGCCGGCGAGATGTAGGCGTCCGGCCCGGCGAGGATGACCATCGCCTCGCCGATCACTGGCGTCTTCCACTGGGCGTTGTTGCGTGCGACATGCCCCAGCAGCGCGCCCCACGGGCCTAGATCGGGCCGCACCGCAGGTACGTCCCACACCAGCGGCAGCATCGTGGCCATCAGCCCGCCGTCGGTCGCTGTGATCAGGTTCGCGGCCCGGCCCGACCCAAGGAGCGTCAGGACCTCGGCATCGTCGGGCTTGAAATGAGCGGGGACGTACATGCGGCCATTATCGTGCCGGATAATCCCGACCGTTGTGGTCGGAATTGCATCATCGCGCTACACTCCAAGGAGCATGGACGACCTCTACCGCGACTACATCCTCGAGCACTACCGGCGGCCCCACAACTTCGGGGTCATCGAGAACGCCGACGCCTCGTACGAGGGCGCCAATCCGCTGTGCGGCGACCGCATCACGCTGATGCTCGGGGTGACCGACGGCGTGGTCGATCGCGTCGCATTCACCGGTCGCGGCTGTGCCATCAGCCAGGCCAGCGCGAGCCTGCTGACCGACGAGATCAAGGGCAAGACCGTGGACGAGGTCTCGGCCATCCGCGCGGACGACCTGCTCGAACTGTTGGGTATCGAGATCAGCCCCGCGCGCCTCAAGTGCGCGATGCTCAGCCACGACAGCCTCCAGCACGTGCTGGGCGACCTCGGTGTCGCGCCGGCGGCGGAGGTCGAGGCATGACGACCATCACGCTGCGGAACGAGCGCCGCTGCAGGTGTCTGCCGCCGGCCTGACGCCGGCTCGTCGCCGTCGCGGACCGTCCGCGGCCATCCACCGACCACTCTTCCACCGCCCTGGCGCCACTCCCGGCGACCAGCCCGTCGAACACCGGAGCCCATCCACCCATGCCGAAGTCCTATGCCGACCTCCTTCGCGAGGCGCGCGCGCAGATCAGAGAAGTCAGCCCGCAGGAGGTCGACGCCCTCCCCGCGGGCGGCGCGACCATCGTCGACGTCCGCGAGGCGTCCGAGTGGGAGCAGGGCCACCTGCCCGGCGCCCGCCACGTCTCCAAGTCCTACATCGAGCAGCAGATCGAGGGCATCGCGCCCGACCGCGACGCGCCGGTGATCCTCTATTGCGCCGGTGGCGTCCGCTCGCTGTTCGCCGGCCAGACCCTCGCCGAGATGGGTTACACCGATGTCGCCTCCATGTCGGGCGGGTTCCAGAGCTGGAAGGGCGCCGGTCTCGCGTTCGACACGCCGGTCGTCCTGACCGCCGACCAGAAGCAGCGCTACAGCCGCCACCTGCTCATCCCCGAGGTCGGTGCGGAGGGCCAGGCGAAGCTGCTCGGCTCGAAGGCGCTGCTCATCGGCGCCGGCGGACTCGGTTCGCCGGCCTCGCTCTACCTCGCCGCGGCGGGCGTCGGCACCATCGGCATCGTCGACTTCGATGTCGTCGATGTCAGCAATCTCCAGCGCCAGATCGTCCACACCACCGACCGGGTGGGGGAGCGCAAGGTCGAATCGGCCAAGAAGTCGATCAATGCGCTCAACCCGGAGATCAAGGTCGTCGCCCACGAGGAGATGCTCGTCGCGGCCAACGTCGAGCGGATCATCGCCGGCTACGACGTCATCCTCGACGGCACCGACACCTTCGAGACGCGCTACATCCTCAACGACGCGGCGGTCGCGGCCGGCATCCCGGTCATCCACGCGTCGGTCTTCCGGTTCGAGGGCCAGCTGACCACGTTCATCCCGTACGTCGGGCCGTGCTACCGCTGCCTGTACCCGACCCCGCCGCCGCCGGAGCTTGCGCCCGGCTGCTCGGTCGCCGGTGTGCTCGGCGTCGTGCCCGGCATCCTCGGCCTGCTCCAGGCGACCGAGGCGCTCAAGGTCCTGCTCGGGATCGGCGAGACGCTGGCCGGCCGGCTGCTCCTGTTCGATGCCCTCGAGACCGAGTTCACCGAGCTCAAGCTGCGTCGCGACCCGAACTGCCCGGTCTGCTCGGATGCGGCCGTCGCAGCCCGGGCGGCCGGCGTCCCGCTCCAGGTCGATGGGGTCAACGTCGAGGCACCATTCCTGATGACGGGTTCCTTCGGGAGCGCCTCGTGAGCACGGTCTTCATCCCGTCCGTCCTGCGCGCGAACGTCGGCGGCGTCAAGTCGCTCGAGCTCGACGGCGACTCCATCCGCGATGTCGTCGGCGCGCTCATCGAGCAGCACCCGTCGCTCGGCACCCAGCTGTTGACCGACGACGGCGACCTCAACCGGTTCGTCAACGTCTATGTCAACGGCCAGGACGTGCGCTACCTGTCCGGGCTGGACACGCCCGTTGCGCCTGCCGACGAGGTCCGCCTCCTCCCGGCGATGGCCGGCGGCTGATCGATGGCCGTCCCGCGGCGGCTCCACGAGGCCGAAGACGAGCACGCGCACGCTCATGCACATGCCCATGAGGACGTCGCCCCGCACGGGGGTCGCTACGGCGACATCCTCGAGGCGATCGGGCATACGCCGCTGGTCGAGATCCCGCGGATGTCGCCCAAGCCGTCGGTCCGGATCTTCGCCAAGCTGGAGATGCTCAACCCGACCGGGTCGGTGAAGGACCGCGTCGCCAAGTACCTGGTCGACGATCTCGAGGAACGCGGGCTCCTTCACGCCGACTCGATCATCCTCGAGCCGACGTCGGGCAACACCGGCATCGCGCTGGCGATGATCGGCCGGCGCAAGGGCTACCGCGTCGCGCTGGTCATGCCCGACAACGTCACCAACGAGCGACGTCAGATGGCCGCGCTGTTCGGGGCGGAGGTCATCGACTCGCCGGGGTCGCAGGGCAGCAACGGGGCGATCGCGCTGGCCAAGTTCCTCGTCAGCCGGGACGACCGTTTCGTGATGCCCTACCAGTACGGCAACCAGGCCAACCCGCGCGCTCACTACGAGACGACCGGCCCGGAGATCCTGGCCGACTGCCCGGAGATCGACGTCTTCGTGGCGGGCCTGGGCACGGGCGGCACGCTGATGGGCGTGTCGCGCTACCTGCGCGAGGCGAAGCCCGGCGTCCGGATCGTCGCCGCCGAGCCACTCCCCGGCGAGCTCGTCGACGGCCTGCGCTCGCTCGACGACGGGTTCATCCCCGAGATCCTCGATCCGTCGCTCATCGACGCCAAGTACCTCGTCTCGAACCGCGATGCGATCGCCGCGCTGCGCGAGCTCGTCTTCCGCGAGGGCATCTTCGCCGGGCCGTCGTGCGGCGCTGTGCTGGTGGCGGCTGCTCGCGTCGCGGCCGAGATGACGTCCGGGACGATCGTCGCGCTGCTGCCCGACGGTGGCTGGAAGTACCTCTCGGCGGGCACCTTCTCGACCAACCTGGACGAGATGGAGGAGGCCCTCGAGGGTGGCGTCAACTGGTGGTGAGCCGGTGACGGCGCATCCGGGGCCAGCGTCCGTCGTGCTCCCCGGTGCGATCCGCGAGGCGATCGTGGCCCAGGCGCGCGCCGAGTACCCGAACGAATCGTGCGGCGTCATCATCGGCGACGGGTCGGCTGCGGCCGGTGGCGCGGCCCTGCGCTACGCTCCGACGCGGAACGTCAAGGCCTCACCGTTCCGCTACGAGATCGATCCGCTCGAACTGCTCCGGCTGGACATCGACGCGGAGAGGGCCGACGAGGTGTTCTGGGGGATCGTCCACTCGCATACCCACACGCCGGCCGTTCCCTCGCCGACCGACATCGGTCTGGCCGCGATCTACGTCGAGCCGCTCTACCTGCTCGTGACGCTCGACCCGGATCAGGCCGATCCGCTGACCGGCGAGCCGGGTCTTCGCGGCTGGCGGATCGTCGATGGCGAGATCCACGAGGTCGACCTCCTGCGATGACGCCGCGGGCAGGCGCGATCGGCGCCATTGCGCTGGGCGGGCTCGCGATCGTCGGCGCGACGCTGGCGGGCTCGGACGCGAATCTGCTCGACCCGCTGATCCACCCGCCGGCCATCGTCCGGGCGGCGCTCGTCGGTGGGTCCGTGGCCGTCGCGGTCGTGCTCCTGGCCCGTGGCCTGGCACGCCTCGCCAGCGGCACGGACGACGTTCCGGGTCTGGTCCGCGGCGTGCGCCTGATGTTCCTCGCCATCGCCGCGTTCGCGGCCGCCGCCGGCTGGCTGCTGGGCGAGGCGTTGCCGCTGCTGGTCGCGCTCGTGATCGCCGGGATCGACGTGGTCGAGACGTCGTTCCTGCTGCTGGTCGTGGGAGCCGGCGCCGTCAACCGACGGGGCTGACCAGCTCCCGATCCTCGTGGCCCTCGTCGGCGAGCGGGGCAACGTGGACGCCGCCCCGCACGACCATGACCGAGCATGGTGCATGGAGCAGGACATTCCGCGCCACGCTGCCCAGGAGCAGCCGACGGAGACCCGTCTGGCCTCTCGTCCCGACGATGATCACACCCGCCTGGCGTGCCCGGGCGACCGCGATGATCTCGTGTGCCGGATCGCCCGCCCTGACTTCGGGTTCGGCATCGAGCCCGGCGTCGCGCAACCGTTGCGCTGCGGCCGCGCATTCTCCCGAGACCATCCTCTGCTCGGCCGTCGGATCCAGGCTATAGGCATCCATCATCGCCGGGTCGATGAGCGACGCGGACGCCACCTGGTTCGAGATCGCGTCCGTGACGACGCTGACGACCGTGATCGGCAGGCCGGCGAAGAGCGGGCATTCGGTCATGATCGCCTCGGCGACGCGCGCGTTGGGCGAGCCGTCATCGGCGAGCACGACCGGCCCCATCCGGTCGTCGCGGGCGACGAGGACGGCGCACGGGGCGTGGTCCACGACCTCCGCCGAGACGGACCCGAGCAGCGCCGATTCCCAGCGGCTGTGACCGCGATGCCCGATCACGATGAGGTCGGCCGGCATCGTCCGGGCCTCATCGACGATGAGGCTCGCGGTCCGGCCGCGCAGGAGGACCGGTTCCAGGACGAGGTCGCCGCGCACCGAGCGCAGCTCCTCCTCGGCCGCGTCGAGGGCGTTCTGGTGGACGCGCAGCGTCGCCTCTTCGGTGTCGATGGCATCGGTCGTCGCGGCCAGCGACCATGGCAAGCCCAGGATCTCGGCGCGACTCGGCGCGACGCTGACGATCCGGACGCGACCACCGTCGTGCCACGGCAGCGCGGCAACGAGATCGAGGGCACGATCAGCCGACGCTGATCCGTCGACGGCCAGCAGGATACGCATCACCGACCTCCTTCGGGCCAACAACCATGCGCTTTCGGGACGCGCCTGGCATGAGTCCAACGGCCCGAAAATCGTCAGGACGACCGTGTCCCGGCCGTGGCGTCCACGAGGACCGATCTCCGTCGGCGTCGATCCCAAACCGAGCCTGGCACCGACCCGTGCCGCGAATGGTGGCTCGAGATAGGTCGACCGCAGGGTCGGCCAGCTGGTCTCGGCGAACACCTCCGCCGGGCTGCCGTCGCCGACGACACGTCCGTCGCGCATGACGACGATCCGGCCGACCGTCTCGGCCACGAAGCGCATGTCGTGGCTGATCAGGATGACCGTGCGGCCGGCCGCATCCAGGTCGGCGATGACCTGCCGGATCCGGGCCACGCCACGCGCGTCCTGGCCGGTCGTCGGCTCGTCGAGGACGACGACCGGGGTCGCCATGGCCAGGACGGATGCCAGGGTCAGGAGCTTGCGCCTCGAATAGCCCAGGTCGTACGGATTCGCATCGGCCAGGTCGGCCAGGCCGACTGCCTCGAGCGCCGCGGTCGCGGCTCCCGCGGCGTCGGCGCTCGAGAGCCCCAGGATCTTCGGGCCGAACTCGACCTCCGCCCGGACTTTGCCCGCGAAGATCTGCCGGTCCGGGTTCTGGAACACGATCCCGACGCGGGCCGCCAGCGCGGCGACGCGGACCTCGGCGATGTCGACACCGTCGTGCAGGACGCGGCCCTCCGTGCGGCCGGAGCAGCCCGTCCAGGTGGCGGACCATGGTCGACTTGCCGCTGCCGTTCTGACCGACGATGGCGACGCATTCACCGGCTCCGATGGCAAGGTCGAGCCCGGATAGAGCCCGCGTCCCGTCGGGGTAGATGAAGCCGACGGATTCGAATGCGACCGTGGTCATGCCACGCTCCCCGGGTCCGCGAGCAGCTTCGGGTCGAGGCCCCGGCCGACGAACAGCCGCCCGAGCCGGACCCGGGATGGCGCGTCGACACCCCACGCCTCGAGCCGTTCGTCGCCGAAGACCACGTCGGTCGGGCCGTGCAGGACGATCCGCCCCTGGTCGATGACGGCGATCCGGTCGCATAGATCGTCGAGCAGATCCGCCTTGTGTTCGACGACGAGGAGCGCCGTGCCGGTCGCTGCGAGGTCCCGCAGGGCTTGCCCGACGAGGCGCGTCCCTTCGGGGTCGAGCTGGGCGGTCGGCTCATCGAGCACCAGATGTGCCGGTCGCATCGCGAGGAGCGATGCGATGACGACGAGCTGCGCCTGGCCGCCGGACAGCCGCCGCGGTTCCCGTTCGGCGAGGGCGCCGATCCCGAGTGTCTCGAGCGCGGCCTTGGTCCGTGCGACGGTGTCGCGAGCCGCCAGCCCGAGGTTCATCGGGCCGAGCGCGACCTCCTCGAAGACCGAGCCGGTCACGCCGCTCAGCTGCGTCGCCGGGTTCTGGAATGCGATGCCGACGCGGGTCGCGAACTCGTGGAGGGGCCGTCCGGCCATCGATGCGCCGTCGATGCTGACGGTCCCAGTCAGGCCGCCGCCGATCGAGCCGGGGGCGAGCCCCGACGCGACGAGGCAGAGCGTCGACTTGCCCGCCTCGTTGGCCCCGACGACGCCGACGATCTCGCCGTCGCCGAGGGTCAGGTCGATGTCGTGGAGGACGGCCTTGGCATAGCCCGCGTACCGGTAGGACACCGACTCGAAGCGCAGCACGCGACTACAGGAGCCCGGCTATGCGGATGGCGACGAGCCCCACGAAGCCGGCCAGCAGCACCCAGCGCAGGACGCGCTCCCAGGTCCTATCGGGCATCGCCCAGAGGAGATGCCGCTTGCCGGGTCGGCTGAAGGCGCGCGTCTCGAGGGCCAGGCTGCGTTCCTCGACATCGGTCAGCGAGGTCAGGACGACCGGTCCGACCAATGGCAGGAGGCCTCGGAGCCTGGCCCGGAGGCTGCCCTCGGTGTCCATCCCGCGCGCCCGCTGGCTCTCGCCGATGACCGCCGCCCGCTCGACGCAGCGTCGGGCACGGCCTCGATGGTCGCGACCGCGATGAACGCGGCCCGCGGCGACACCCCGCGCCGTTCGAGGTCGAGGACGAAGGCCCGTGGCGCCGTGGTCAGGATGAACAGCCCGATCGAGGTCGAGATCGCGAACAGGCGGAGGATGGTCTGGGCCGCGAAGTCGACTCCTTCGACGGTGGCGTCGAACGGGCCGATCTGGAAGATGACCGTCGTGCCCGCCCGGGTGAAGACGCTGACCAGCGTGACCGAGATCGCGATCGGCAGGGTCAGCAGGAACGAGGCACGGGCCAGACGCGGCAGGACGCCGGCCGATGTCGCCAGGGCCAGCATGATCGCCACGATGACGATGGGCCCGATGTAGCCGCCCAGCACGAACGCCCCGACCGAGGCGACCGTCGCGATGACGGCCTTGGTCAGCGGGTTGAGGCGGTGGTAGCGGCTGGGCGTGGCGGGCACGAGCCGGGCGATGAAGGCGGCATCGTCCGGCTCGAGGTCGTCGGCCTGGATGACCCGGGCCGACGCGGCGGCGTCTATTCGCCCTCCAGTCCGAGCGCCTTCTCGCCTTGCGGGAACCGCGCGACGAACCGCCGGGACAGCGTCTGGAGGAGGACGAAGACGATGAAGAACGTCAGGGTCTTGTCGATCGGGTCGGAGATGAGGCCCTGCTTGAGGACCGCGTTCTGGAGGTCGCTGCCCCCCTGCTGGAATGCGGCGACGAGGAGGTCCGTCCCGGACCCGGTCACGCCGCCGAACACGACGGCCGCGATCGGCGCCGAGATGATCGCCGACACGATGCCGCAGATGAGACCGGCGATGGCGACATACGCGACGCCGAGATCACGCCGGATGACCAGCAGGGCGATGAGCCCGATGATCGCCCCGATAACCAGCAGCGCGATGAGATAGCCGAGCAGGACGAAGACGGGCGAGGCGTCCGAGGTGTCGCCGAAGAACGTGAACGTCCCATCCGTGTAGAACGGCAGGAATCCGTAGTAGCCGATCCCACCGAGGACGAGGATGACCAGCAGCGCGGCACCCGCGATCTTGGGCCAGCTTGCATTCGGGCGGCTCTTGAAGAAGCCCCACTGTGCGACGAGCCCGGAGAACAGCCCGATCCACGCTGCCACGATGGCGAACGGCGCCGCGAAATCGGAGTGGAAGGGGGCTGGGATGATGTACGTCCAGACGACGTTGGTCAGGATGCCCGTGACCAGGCCCGGGATCGGGCCAGCCAGGACGCCGACCAGGATGGTCCCGATCGAGTCCATGTAGATGGGGACCTTGAGCACGGACGCCACGGTCTGGCCGAGCACGATGTTGATCGCCATCGCGATCGGAATGAGGACGACTGTCCGAGTATCGAACCGGCCCCAGCTGATGGCCACGGATCGCCCTCCACGTTGTGGTGACGCCGCCCGCCCGACTCGGACCGCGTCGAACTCCCTTCCCTTACTAGCCTGACATGTCCGAGTGGTCCGCCGCCAGCCCGCCGACGCGCTCGATGAAGCGGTCGAGGAACTCGGCGACGTTCGCTGTGACCGCGACGTCGAGGTTCGGGGGCTTGCCCGTGAGGTGTCGCCGATCCGCGACGGTCATCCCGGTCGTCAGCTCGCCGCGTGTCTCGACGTCGACGTACAGCGGCTCGGTCGTGACGAGGCTGCGGTCGAGCGCGGCCGCGACCGCCAGCGGGTCGTGGATGAACGCCCCGTAGAAGCCGTCGTATCGGGCGTGGAATTCCATGTAGTAGCGGAGCGCGTCGGCCACGTAGCGGACGATCGGGTTGCTGGCCACGGACCGAGTTGCCAGCATCGGGTCCTCGCCGCGCGACAGGGCGATCGAATCGTCGGGGGTGCTGCCGGCGCGCCGCGCCAACCGGACGACGTCGTCGGGCAGGATCCGCGCCTGTTCGGTGACGTCGAGGCCGAGCGCGAGCGGCCGCGGGATCGACGGGTCGGCTTCGCGTGCCTCGGCCCAGGCACGGAAGACGATCCTCGCGGCGTCCGGGTCGCAGTGGATGTTCCACTCGTTGGTCGGTGTCGAGTTGCCCGGGACGCCGAACGCTCCGCCCATCAGGGTGTAGCCCTTGAGCAGGCGCGGCAGGCCCGGCTCACGCAGAACGGCCATCGCGAGGTTGGTCAATGGGCCGAGGGTGATGAGCACGATCTCGCCCGGACGCCGTCGCGCCTCCTCGAGGATGAGGTCCACGGCGTGCCGGTCGGACAGGGCCGCGGACGGCGGCGGCAGCTCGGCGTGGCCGAGCCCCTGTGGTCCGTGCGTCTCCTCTGTCGTCTCGAGGGCTCGCACGAGCGGGATCTCGCGCCCGAGCGCGACCTCGATGTCCGTCCGGCCAGCCAGTTCGAGGATCGCCCGGGTGTTGATCGCGACCTGGCGGGCTGGGACGTTGCCCGACACGCACGTCGCGGCGACGATCTCGGCGTCGGGCGAGGCGGCGGCGTACAGGAGCGCTAGGCTGTCGTCGATGCCGGTGTCGACGTCGAGGATGAGCGGTGTCCGGGCGGTCATCGCCCGATGCTAGTCGAGAGCATCAACCACGCGCGCGACGACCTCGGGCTCCGAGAGGCCGTCGACGTCGACGAAGCGGGCGCCGATCGCGGCTGCGAGTGGCTCGCGGATGGCAGCCTGGTCGGCGAGAAAGGCCGTCGTTGATTCGCCGTAGGCGGGTCGATGGTCGTCGGCCGACGCGAACCGCTCGGCGAGGACCTCGGGCGCCGCACGCAACCAGACGACCGCCACATCCGGTCCCGCCATCGCGATCCTGCACGCCTCCGCCTCCACGACGCTGGCCGCCGCGCTGATGATGCCGGGTTCGGGACTCGCGAGCGCGTCGAGGAGCTGGCCCGCCTCGCGGGCGTGCATCGCGTCCACCCCCTCGCGGTCGCGCAGCTCGCGGACGGTCAGGCCGGTGTCCGCCTCGATCTCCGCGTCGGAATCGCGCCACGTCCGGCCGAGCCGCTCGGCCAGGGCGCGGCCGACGGTCGTCTTGCCGGCGCCCATCAGCCCGGTGATGACGATGTGGCGGGGGAGGGCCGTCATCCCGGAAGCGTATGCCCGTACACTCGCCCGCGTGGACCTCCCGTCGCCGATCTCGCCGCCCGCCGTCATCGGCATCCTCGGTGGTGGCCAGCTCGGCCGGATGCTCGGGATGGCGGCGCGGGCGATGGGCTATCGGGTCGCGGTGCTCGATCCGGACCCGGAGTGTCCGGCGGCGGCGATCGCCGACGCGGTGATCGTCGGGTCGTACGAGGACGTCGATGCGGCCCTCCGGCTGGCCGCGGTCAGTGATGTCGTGACGTACGAGCTGGAGCATGTCGCGGCGGCGGTCGTCGAGGCGGTCGCCGCGCTCGTCCCGGTCCGGCCCGGGCACGCGCCGCTGGTCGTCACCCAGGACCGGCTCGCCGAGCGTCGGTTCATCGAGGGTGCCGGGATCGCCGTGGCCCCGTGGCGCGAGGTCCGGTCCGTGGCCGAGGCCCTCGCCGCTGTCGAGGAGCTCGGGCTGCCGCTTCGGCTCAAGCTGCCGATCGGGGGCTACGACGGCCGGGGTCAACTCCGGATCGTGGCGATGGACGACCTCCAGGGCGCCTGGGAGCGACTCGGTCGCGCTGCGGGCACGGCGCTCCTCGCCGAACGCGAGCTCGACTTCGAGGTCGAGCTGTCGATCGTCGTCGCCCGCTCCCTCGACGGGACCTGTGCGGCCTTCCCGGTCGCCCGCAACCGCCACGACGCAGGGATCCTCGTCGAATCGGTCGTGCCGGCCCCGGTCTCGGCGGACGTCGCGAAGCGTGCGACCGCGATCGGCACGGTCCTGGCCGCCGCCATGGACCTCCGCGGCACCCTGACCGCCGAGCTCTTCCTGTTGCGCGACGGCTCCCTCGTCGTCAACGAGCTGGCGCCGCGGGTCCACAACTCCGGCCACTGGACGATCGAAGGCGCCGCGACCTCGCAGTTCGAGCAGCACATCCGGACGATCTGCGGGCTCGGTCTCGGATCGGCGGCTGCGCTGAGCCCGACGGCCATGGTCAATCTCCTCGGCTCGGGCCGCCGCCGCCCGGCGCGCCTCCTGGGTGCGGAGGTCGCGCTCGCCGACCCGGCCGTCCACCTCCACCTGTACGACAAGCGCGACGTCTTCGAACGCCGCAAGATGGGGCACCTGACAGCCCTCGACGTCGATGTCGACGCCGCGCTCGACCGGGCGCGACGCGCGCTCGCGACGCTCAGCTGGGCCGACGACGCGACGGAGGACGACCGATGAACGAGCCAGCCGCGACGCCGATCGTCGGCATCGTCGGTGGCAGCCGCTCGGACTTCCCGACGCTCGAGGCGGCAGTCGCTCTCCTCGACGAGCTCGGCGTGCCCTCCGAGCTCAAGGTGGTGTCGGCCCATCGCACACCCGACCGGCTGTTCCGTTACGCCGAAGAGGCTCCCGGACGCGGCCTCAAGGTCATCATCGCCGGCGCCGGCGGCGCCGCCCACCTGCCCGGCATGCTCGCCGCGAAGACGGCCCTGCCCGTCATCGGCGTGCCGATCCCGACCCAGCACCTCGGCGGCCTGGATTCGCTGCTGTCGATCGTCCAGATGCCGCGGGGCGTTCCGGTCGCCACGGTCGCCATCGGCAACGCCACCAACGCCGGCCTGCTCGCGGCCGCGATCCTGGCCCTCTCGGACCCGGCCCTCGCCGAGCGTCTCGCCGCGTGGCGCGCGCATCAGACGCAGGCCGTCCTCGACGACGCCTAGGAGCTCGTCATCGCCTCCGAGTCCGGGATCGAGGTCCAGCCCGACGACCTTGACTTTGCGCGCGGCCTGATCGCGATCTCATGGGTCGGTCTGATGCTCCTCGGGCCGCTGGCCTTCTTCGTGACGTGGTGGGGCGACTGCTTCGACGAGACGTGCCCGTCGCCGACGGTCATCGACAACGCGGCGTACGTCTTCGACCTCGTGGCTGGTGTCGCGATCGGCCTGCTCCTGATCGTCGTCCTGTTCCGGCCGCGACGGATCCTGTTCATCGTCCTCGGGGCGCTCGCGGTGGCCTTCGCGATCGAGGGCATCGGGGGCCTGCTCGGATCGCGCGGCTTCTACGCGTTCGGGATCATCCTGCCCGCCGCGCTCCTCCTGCTGCTCGGTGCGATCGCCGGGTTCCGGGTCATGTCCGGGACGGCGGCTGGCTGGATGCGGGGGCGGATGGCGGGGGCGCTGGCCCTCGGCTGCGCGACACTCCTGGTCGCCTACCTGGCGTTCACCGTCATCGCCGGGGCTGCTGGGCCGGTCGTCGTCCTCGTCCTGGTGGTGGTCATCGTCGTGCCCGCCGCGATCGTCGCGATCCGGCGCGGGAAGGTCAGTCCTTGACCCACGGAGTGACCGCGCCGCGGATCCCGACCGGGATCGACCAGAGCGTGGACGTCGCGGTGATGTACAGCCGTCGTCCGTCCGGACCGCCGAACTGGCAGTTGCTGGCCGGCTGGGGCAGGACGATCCGGCCCAGCTCGACCCCTGCCGGGTCCAGCACGTGGATCCCGTCACCGGCCGACGTCCAGACGTTCCCCTGGACGTCCACGCGGAAGCCGTCCGACAAGCCTGGCTCCATGACCACGAAGACCCGCGGCGCCTCGAGCCGCCGTCCGCCGACGACATCGAAGGCGAGCATGTGGTGGTGGCCGCCCTCGACCCGCGCGACGGAGGTGTCCGAGACGTACATCGTCCGCTCGTCGGGCGAGAACGCCAGGCCGTTCGGGTGGATGAGATCGCGACTGGCGACCGTCACCTCGCCGGTCACCCGGTCCAACCGGTAGACGAAGCAGCCGTCCTGCTCCGAGTCGGCCGTGTAGCCCTCCGAGTCGTCGAGGATCCCGTACGGCGGATCGGTGAACCAGATCGCCCCATCTGAGGCGACGACGATGTCGTTCGGTGAGTTGAATCGCCCGCCGCCGAACCTGTCCACGACGGTCGTCCGTGAGCCGTCGCGCTCGTAGCGCGCGATCCGGCGCAGTCCGTGCTCGCAGGCGAGGACCGTGCCGTCGTGGTCGAGCGTGTGGCCGTTGGCGAAGTCGGACGGCTGGTGGAGGACGCTGTCGCCGTCGGCGTCGGACCACCGGCGGACGGCGTTGGTCCGGACGTCGCTCCACAGGACGGCGTCCTCGTCGGGCACGTAGACGGGCCCTTCGGCCCAGACCGCGCCGCCGGCGTGGGGCGTGATGAGCGTGCCGTCGGGGACGAGGCGCTCGAAGCGCGGATCGGACACCACGCGCGTGGCGGGTTCGGGCGTGCCAAGGCTCGATGTCATCGGGCGGCCTCGGGCTCGCCGGGAGTGGTGGGCGCGGCGGACACGATGGGCACCTCGGCTTCTCGATGTTCGGACAGGTGGAGGCCCAGGTCGAGCGCCGTCTTGAGCACGACCAGGATGAACACGGCGGCCGACGAGGCGCCCGTGAAGGCGATGGCCATGCCGCCGACGAGGATCGTCAGGTGAAGCACCACGAGCCGTCCGTATGGAGCGGCCATCTGCTGGCTCACGCTCGTTCGCAGGTACTCGCCGCGACCGATGTAGTTGAGCCTGTACGACGCGTAGTGGCTGATGAACAGCCCGACGAGCACGAACAGCACGGCGCCCGGGTCCGAGGTCAGGCCGGCGCTCTCGGCACCGAACGCCTGGAACTGCGGCAAGGTCAGCACGAAGATGCCGTGGACGAGCCAGAAGATCCCGTAGTGGACGCAGAAGAACGGGATCAGCAGCGCCTTGGGGTTGGGCAGGCTGGCGACCGGCTTGCCGTTGTAGAGCGTTGCGGCCGTGCCGGTCGGTTCCGGGCCAGCGGCCCTGGCCATCTTCAGGATGTTGAGGACGCCGACGACGCCGTTCTCCAGCCAGTAGATGGTCAGGATGGTCCAGACGTTCCAGCCCAGGAACAGGACACCGAAGAGCGGGATCGCGTTGGCGACCACCAGCGCGACGACGGCGCCGACCGACGAGCCGATCCGATACCAGGCGATGAGGCGCTCCATGCGCCTCGGATGCTAGCGGGTGCGCAGGGGGCTACGCATCGCCCGCGGTCCGCGGCTTCGGGCCGCCGACCTGGACGGTCCGCTCGTCGGTGCCGCGCACGACCTTGAGGTCGAACGGGAGCTCGAGGGCCGCGAGGGCCGCGTGGAGGTCGTCGGCATCGGTGATCGGCTTGCCGCCGGCCTCGACGATGAGGTCGCCGGCCTCGATCCCGGCCGCGGCCGCCAGGCTGCCGTCCTCGACGCCACGAACGAGGATCCCGTCACGCTCCGGCAGGCCGACCGAGCGGCGCATCCGGCGGGCGACATGCGATGGAGCGACGGCAACGCCGAGGCGCGGACGGGTCGGGGACTCACCGCGGGCCAGGGCGTCCACCCGGGAGCGCAGGGCGGCATCGGCCGGGAGCGCGAGGTAGAAGCCTTCGCCGATCCGGTTCGTGTTGATGCCGACGACCTGGCCGGACGCGTTCAGCAGCGCGCCGCCGGACGACCCTGGGGCGAGCGGCGCGGTGTGCTCGACGCTGCCCTCGATGCGCCGGCCGCCCGGCCCGCGGAACGCCCGCGCGATGGCCGAGACGAGGCCGAAGGTGATCCGGGTGCCGCCACCGTGGCTGGCCCCGGCGCCGAAGACCGCGGCCCCGACCGTCAGGTCCGTGCCGTCCGCCCAGGTGACGGCGGACGCGCCGGCGGTGTCGACGTCGATGACCGCGAGGTCCCCGTCGCCATCCCATCCGGCCACGGTTCCGCGCGTCCGGCGGCCGTCGGCGAACGTGACGGTGACCTCGTCACCGCGCAGGTTGTGGGCATTGGTCAGGACCTTGCCGTCGGCGATGACGACGCCGGAGCCGCGCGTGCCGCGACCGATCCCGACGATGGACGGGCCGACGCCCTCGGCGACCGTGGCGACGGCGGTCTGGAGCTCTTCGATGACTGTCATGGTGGTACGGGTCTCCGGTGTGTGCTGTGGGGAGGGGATAGACTTGTGACTTGCAATCTACTACTGACAGGGAACCGTGACAAGCCCCGGGGCCACCCCTACCATCGAACCCATGGCCGACCCAGCTCCCCGGCGCGATCCGTCGCCCCTCGAAGCCGCTCTCGAGCGCGTCGGCGACCGCTGGAGCCTGCTCATCGTCGAGGCGTTGCTCGACGGTCCGCGCCGGTTCAACGAGATCGGCGAGGCCGTGTCCGGCATCGCCCCGAACATCCTGACCGACCGATTGCGTCGACTCGAGCGCGAACGGATCGTCGTCGCGACGCCCTATCAGCAGCGGCCGCCGCGGATGTCCTATGCCCTGACCGCCGACGGTCACGACCTGGCGTCCGCCCTTCGGATGCTCGCCGACTGGGGCGCGCGCGGCACCCCCGACGCCGACCCGACCCGCCACGGGCTGTGCGGCACGCCGCTCGAGACCCGCTGGTACTGCCCGACCTGCGATCTCGCCGTGGACGACCCAGACGCCGAGGCGACGACCTCGTTCTGAGCACGCGCCCGACGCGGACTACACTCGCCCCGATGGACGACGAGCGCTGGGAACCGGGCATGCCGGTCCTCGATCGGCAGGCGGTCAGGGAGCCGGCACGCATGCCGGCCGGGGCCGCCTCGCTCCCGCCGAGCCTCCAGGGCCTCCCGCCACGATCGGTCCCGGAGGTCGCCCCGACACCCCTCCAGAAGCAGTACATCAACCTGAGCGTGATCGTCCTGATCTGCGGCGCGATCGCCATCACGGCCCTGGAGCTGGGCGCCGGTCTGGGCAGCCCACTGGTCAAGCTGTGCGTGATCATCGCCGCGCCCCTGCTCGTGATCACCACGGCCGACGCGGTCGTCCGGATCTGGCGCTCGGCCTGGGCGTGGATGCCGGTCGATCGCACCAAGGGCCTGTTCCGACTCGCCTGGGTCGTCGTCAGCCTCATCGGCCTGACGGCCCTCGTGGCCGCGTCGATCCTGGTCATCCTCGCGTGACCTTCGATGGGTGACGAAGGCTTCGCCCGCGGCCCCGACGGCCGGTCGACCGACGTCCCGTCGGGCGGCGGCGTCCCACGCTGGCTGGCCGCATCGCTGAACTTCTGCTCGCGCTGTGGCGCGCCGCTCGTGTTCGGTCTCGTGGAGGGCGAGGATCGCGAACGTCTCGCCTGCTCGGCCTGCGGCCACATCGCCTACGTCAACCCGCGGCTCGTCGTCACGACGTTCCCCATCACCGAGGCCGGCGAGATCATCCTGATCCGCCGCGGCATCGAGCCCGGCCTTGGTTCGTGGGCACAGCCCGGCGGCTTCCTCGAGGTGGACGAGACCGTCCACCAGGCCGCCATCCGCGAGACCTGGGAGGAGACCGGCCTGCTCGTCGAGCCCGGCGAGATCGTCGGGCTGTACACGCGCCTCGAGGCGAGCGTCGTGACCATCGCGTTCGAGGCACGGATCGTCGGCGGCGTGGCCGCGCCGACACCGGAGGCGACCGAGGTGGTCGCCTTCGCCCCCGAGGACATCCCGTGGGACGGGGTCGCCTTCAAGACGACCCGCTGGGCGCTCCACGACTGGCTCGAGCGGCGACGGCCGGACCTCGCCCGACCACTTCCCGACGGAGGGATCTGACGGACCTCACCGTTCGCGCCGACGACGTCATCCGGGCGTTCTATCGGGCCTTCGCGGTCTCGGTCGGCGGCCGCGTCGTGGAGCGCGACGGGGTCGTCGTGTGTGTCGGCGTCCACCCCTCGCCGTTCGTGACGAACACCGCCTGGCGGTCGGATCCGGCGACAGATCCGGCGACCGTCCTGCGCGTCGTGGACGAGGTCTACGCCGATGCCGGGTTCGCCGGTGCGCTGCTCACCTCGGCCCGGACGGATGCCGACCTGGAGGCCGCTGCCTCCGCTGGTGGGCGCCATGTCGTCACGGAGTTGCCCGTCATGACGGTGGACCGGACGGCGTTCGTGCCGCCATCCACCGCGGCGACCCGGCCGGTCGATGCGACCGTGGACCTTGAGCCGTTGCGGACCGTGCTCATCGAGGGGTTCTTCGAGGATGATCCGAGCGGCCGGCCTTTGGTCGAGGCGACCTTCGCCCTCCCGGCATCGGTCAGTGGTCCGGGGATCCGGATGTTTCTGGCCGACCTCGAAGGTCGGCCGCCCGCGGCCGCAGCGGGAACCTGGATGGTCGGCGCCGATGCCACGATCGGTTGGGTCGCGACGGTTCCCTGGGCGCGGCGTCGTGGACTTGGCGCGGCGGTCACGGCACGGGCCGTCGCGCACGCCTTCGACAGCGGCGCGGAGCTGGCCGTGCTCGAGGCCTCGCCGACCGGCCGTCCGGTCTACGAGCGTCTCGGGTTCAGTGCAGTCGGGATTGACAGGATCTGGGAGCCGTTCCCCGGTTGAGGCATCGGCGCGAGTCGTGACAGATGCTCGCCACGCGAGCGCTCGTCAGTCGTGGCCCGGACGGCCGAGCGTGGGCGAACCCCTCACAGGCGCCAAGATCGTGTCAACGGCTCACGGAGCGTGCGTCTGTCACCGAATCGCTGACCAACGCTCGCGTGATGTGCCTTTGTCAGAAACCGGTTCCGGCGGGGCCGCTCTGATCGCGCCTAGGTCAAGTCGATGAAGACGTTCTTCGTCTCGGTATAGAGCTCGAGCGCCGACATCCCGAGCTCGCGCCCGATGCCGGACATCTTGTAGCCGCCGAACGGCGCCTCGGTGTGGACCGACGAGTTCGAGTTGACGCTGATGACGCCGGCCTGGAGCGCCTTGGCAGCGCGCAGTGCCTTGCCGATGTCGCGGCTCCAGATCGAGCCGGACAGCCCGTACGGCGTCGCGTTGGCGAGCCGGAGCGCCTCCTCCTCGGTGTCGAAGGCGATGATCGACACCACCGGGCCGAAGATCTCCTCGCGCGCGATGCGCATGTCGTTCGAGACGCCATCGAAGACCGTCGGCATCAGGTAGGCACCGTTGGCCAGGGCGGGATCCTCGGGCGGCTCGCCGCCGACGACGATGGTCGCGCCCTCGCCCAGGCCGATCTCGATGTAGTCGCGAACGCGGTCACGCTGCTTGAAGCTGACCAGCGTGCCGACCTCTGTCGCGTCCTCCGACGGCGGCCCGACGACGACCTTGCGGGTCGCCTCGGCGAACAGCTCGACGACCCGGTCGTGGGCGCTCCGCTCGACCAGGATGCGCGACCGCGCGCAGCAGTCCTGGCCCGTGTTGTCGAACACCGAGTACGGCGATTCGCGGGCGAACTTCTCGAGGTCCGCGTCGGCGAACACGATGTTCGGGCTCTTGCCGCCGAGCTCGAGCGAGATCTTCTTCACGTTGCCGGCGGCCAGCCGCATGATCTCCTGTCCGGTCGTGGTCTCGCCGGTGAAGGCGACCTTGCCGATGCCCGGGTGGGCCGCGATGGACGCGCCGGCCGAGCCGCCCGGCCCGGTCACGATGTTGAGGACCCCGGCCGGGATGCCGGCCTCCAGCGCGAGCTCGCCGAGCCGGATCGCCGTCAACGGGGAGTAGCTGGCGGGCTTCAGGATCGCGGTATTCCCGGCGGCCAGCGCCGGGGCCACCTTCCAGGAGGCCATCAGCAGCGGGAAGTTCCAGGGCACGATGAGCCCGACCACGCCGATCGGTTCGCGCAGGGTCAGGTCCAGCCCCGGCTTGGAGACCGGGATCGTCTGCCCGAACAGCTTGTTGGCCGCCCCGGCGTAGTAGTCGAAGACGAGGCTGACGCCGGTGATCTCGCCGCGCGCGCCGGAGATCGGCTTGCCGACGTTGCGGCTCTCGAGCTGGGCGAGCTCCTCGGTGTGCTCCTTGATGAGCGCCGCGAGCTTGGCCAGCGAGCGTCCGCGCTTGCCGGCGGCCCAGGTCGCCCAGCCCTTGCGATCCTCGAACGCGGCCTGTGCCGCGGCCACCGCCCGGTCCACGTCTTCGCGGCCGCCCAGCGGGACCGTGGCGATGACCGTGCCGTCGGCCGGGTCGACCACGTCGAACGTCTGCCCGTCGGCCGCATCGACGGACTGGCCGCCGATGACCATCTGCGTGGCGCGCACTCCGGCGCGTGTCTCGGTCGTCATGGAAGGAGCCTCTCGGGTGGTGTGATCGTGGGCTGATCTGGCTTCGATGATACGCCCGGCCGGGTTGCGAACGGGCCGGACGGCCCTCCGGAGATACCCTCCGCGCCGCTACGATCGGCACATGGCGACGGCCGTTGTCCAGGCGTTCCGCGGGTCCCATGTCCGGATCTGGCTGGCGGTCGTGCTGGCCATCGCGGCCATCGGCACGGCCGGCTACCTGGTGATGGGCTGGTCGCTCAGCGACGCGGCCTACATGACCGGCATCACCCTGACGACCGTCGGCTACAAGGAGGTCCGCGAACTCGATGGACTCGGACGGGCGTGGACGGTCATCGTGGCGGTCGCCGGGGTCGGCATCATCTTCGGCTCCGTCGGGATCGTCGCGGAGGCGGTGCTGTCGGATGCGGTCAGCGGACGACGGGAGGCGAAGCGGATGAGCGACACGATCTCGACCCTGCGCGGCCACCTCATCCTGTGCGGCTACGGCCGGGTCGGCTCGACCGTGGCCCGCGAGCTCGCCCACGTCGGCGAGCGCTTCGTCGTCGTGGACATCAATCCGGTCTCGCTGGACGCTGCGCGCACCGACGGCCACCTCGTCGTCGGCGGCGACGCGACCACGGACGCCGTCCTGCACGAGGCCGGTGTCGACCGGGCCCGCGGCCTGATCACGACCATCGATTCCGACGCGAACAACGTCTACGTGACGCTGTCCGCGCGATCGCTCAACCCGGGCCTGTTCGTGGTCGCCCGGGCGAACCAGGAGGGATCGGACGCCAAGCTCCTGCAGGCCGGCGCCGACCGGGTCGTGTCGCCCTACACCCGGGCCGGCCGCCAGATCGCCGAGCTCGCGGTCCGGCCCGGCGTCGCCGACTTCATCGACTTCGCGCTGTCGCACGGCGAACCTGCCTTCGCCATCGAGGCGATCACCGTCCGGCCGTCAGGCTCGCTCATGGGCCAGACGGTCGGCGGCCTGCGTGACCGCGGCATCTTCGTGCTCGCGATCGTGCTCGGGACCCGCGACTACGCGCCCAACCCGCCCGCCGACCGGTTCCTCAAGGCGGGCGACGAGGTCATCGTGTCGGGCTCGGCGGACATCCTGCGCGAGCTGCGCGAGCAGGCCTGACCCCGGTCTGCCTCAGGCGGTCGGAACGGGCGCCTCGGGATCGGGCAGCGGGGCCTCGGCCGCGACGATCGCCGCGCCGATGATCCCCGCGTCGTTGCGCAGGAGTGCCGGCACGACGGGGCAGCGCACGGTCAGGCGCGGGATGAACCGGTCGGCATTCTTGCTGACGCCGCCGCCGAGGATCATGAGGTCCGGCCACATCAGCTGATGGATCCGGTCGAGGTGCTCGTCGAGGTCGGCCGTCCAGGCCTTCCACGACAGGCCGCGCTTGACCCGGGCAGCGGCGGCCGAGCGCTTCTCGGCGGCGCGGCCGCGGATCTCCATCTGGCCGAATTCGGTGTTCGGGACGAGCACGCCGTCGGTGAACACGCCCGATCCGACACCGGTGCCCAGGGTCAGGAAGATGACGACGCCGGGCTTGTCCACGCCGACCCCGAAACGCATCTCGGCGATGCCGGCCGCATCCGCGTCGTTGATGATCGAGACCGGACGCTTGAGCAGCCGGCCCATCCGCTCGACGACCGGGAAGTCGACCCATGATGGGTCGATGTTGGCCGCGGTGATGAGGCGTCCGCCGATGGTCACCCCGGGCAGGCCGATGCCGACCGGCGTCGTGTCGCCCAGGCCGCCCGCCTTGGCGAGCCGCCGGACCAGCCGCGCGACCGAGGCGAGCACCGCGTCCGGCGTCGACGGAGTCGGCGTTGCGACCCGGATGCGTTCGGAGCGGAACCGTCCCGACTCGACATCGACGACCGCGGCCTTGATCCCGCTGCCACCGACGTCGACGCCGATGGCGATCCGTCCGGTTGCCACCTCGGCGGTGTCCTCGGCCATCAGAAGTAGTTCACGGTGATGCCGCCATCGACCACCAGCGAGGCGCCGTTCGTCCAGCGCGACTCGTCCGAGGCGAGGTAGACGGCCATGTGGACGATCTCCTCGGGCTTGCCGAAGCGACCGCTCGGGTTCCGCGCGAGCCGGAGCTGCTTGGCCGCCTCGTCCTTGACCAGCCAGTCCATGAGCAGCGGCGTCTCGACCGGCCCGGGGCAGATCGCGTTGGTCCGGACGCCCTTCGGCCCGAACTGGACGGCGAGGCTGCGGGTCAGCGACAGCACTGGCGCCCTTCGACGCGGTGTAGGCATCCTGCGGGACGCTGCAGCCGAGGATGGCCACGAAGCTGGCGATGTTGATGATCGACCCGCCGCCGCCATCGACCATCGCCGGGATGGCGTACTTGCAGCCGAGGAAGACGCCGCGCACGTTGACCGCCATGACGGCGTCCCAGGTGTCGACATCCGTGTCGGTCACCGAATGGTCCGCCTCGGGCATGATCCCGGCGTTGTTGTACAGGCAGTCGAGCCGGCCGTAGGTGGCGACCGCGTGGTCCACCATGGCCTTCGCGTCGGCCTCCTTCGAGACGTCCGCCTTGACGAACGTCGCCGTCCCGCCGGCAGCGTGCACGAGATCGACGGTCTCCATCCCGGCCGCCTCGCTGTACTCGGCGACGACGACCTTGGCGCCCTGGGCGGCGAACATCAGGGCGGCCACCCGGCCCATCCCGCCACCGCCGCCGGTGATGATCGAAACCTTGTCCTCGAGTCGCATCCCACTCCCTCTTCGCGCGTGCGTCGGCGTCAGAGTAGCGCCCGGTCCGACCGCGCGCGTGGCACGATGTCACGACCGACGATCGAGAGGAGCGAGCTGATGGCGGGACCCGGGCAGGACCTCATCGATGCGGTCAACGCCGACGACGCCGCGCGCGTCGCCGAGCTCGTCCGCGGGGACCCATCGCTCGCCGCGTCGCGTGACCGGGCGGGGGTGTCGGCGATCATGCTGTCGCGCTACCGGTTCGACCGTGGCACGACCGATGCGCTGCTGGCGGTCGACCCCGACCTGGACGTCTTCGAGGCGACCGCGCTCGGCTACATCGACCGGCTGCGCGAGCGGCTCGACGAGGACCACTGGCGGTCACGGGCCTTCTCGGCCGACGGTTTCACCGCCCTCCACTTCGCCGGGTTCTTCGGCAAGCCGGAAGCCGCCCGGACGCTCGTCGAGGCGGGCGCCGAGGTCAACGCCTACTCGACCAACGAGATGCAGGTCCAGCCGCTCCACAGCGCGGCGTCCGGGCGCCACATCGAGGTCTGCCGGGTGCTCATCGCGTCAGGTGCGGATGTCAACGCCACCCAGCGGGACGGGTTGACGCCGCTCCACGCGGCCGCCCAGCACGGCGACGACGAGCTGGTCGAGCTGATGCTGTCCGCCGGCGCAGATCCGACGGCCCGGACGGACGCAGGCGACACGCCTGCCGAGACGGCCGAGGCGTCAGGCCACGTCGACATCGCCCGCCGGATCCGGCAGGTCGCGGAGCAGCGACCCACCTGACGGGCCGGCATCGTCGAGACCGGAGCCGAGAGGGACAGGGTGTCCTGCAGGTTCGATCGATGCGCCACCCGATCGATCGGGCCAGACCTGGACCGAGCGGGCGATCGGATGCAGATCGGCACGGGACGCTGTCAGGTCGCCCTGCACGCCAAGGTCGTCGCCTCGTGAGATGTGGAGCGCGATGCCGACGATCGCCATCGCGACCCAGGCCGACCGCAAGTCGAAGAGAAACGGCCATGGGCCGAAGGCGAGGAAGAACCACAACATCTCCGGCCCGAGGGTGAGGGCGCCGGCCAGGAGCGGTGAGAGCCCATGGACATACAGGGTCGGGGAGCTGACGACGGAGGCGAGACCGAACCGGGCCAGCGAGTTTCGACCCCGGCGGAGGAACGCGAACCCGAGCGCGAGGACGGTCATCCCCAGGGCGATCGCCGGCCCGTGCCAGCGCACGAGGGATGCTCCCTGGAGGCTCGGAAAGCTCACGAAACTGTCCTGGAACGCCCGGAGACCTGTCGGCCAATCGAGCCACGTCTGGACCCCCACGATCGGCACCGAGACGAGCGCCACAACGGCGACGATCCCGACCCCGACCGCGAGTTCGCGCCAGCGCCGTTCGATCACCAGCCACAGGGACGGGATGATCGATTGGAGCTTGAATGCGCCACTCAGCACGAGCGCCGCCCCGATGCGGAACCCGACGACGAAGAGCAGGAACGTGAACGACGCAACATTGCCGACCGCGATGCCGACACTCAGCGTCGGCCACGCGAGGAGGACGAGGAGCCATCGGCCGCGGACGCCGAGCAACCACAATGCCGTGACCACCGCCGCGATCGAAGCCGCCTCCCATAGGCCGACCGCAAGGGGCCTCGCCATGCTCGCGAGGACCTCGAACAATGGGATCGTGAACGGCGGATAGACGAACGGCAGGTCCGATGTGCTTGCCCCGGAGGTGATCGGCGCCGTGATATAGGGCGATGCGCCACGGAGTGCGGCGGCGCCAGCTTTGAGATAGAGGTCGACGTCGCGCAGCGGCCGCAATGGAAGCCGGCCGAGGTCGTACGTCATCCACGATGTCGCGGTGGCGATCGCCACCAGCGCCGCCATGCTCCTGCGACCGTCGGTCGTGCCACGGATGAGCCCACCCATCGCGATCGCCAGGCCGAGGGTCGTCACGACAAGGGCCCTCCCGCCAGGGTTCGGTGAGCGTGAGACGAACACCACATACGCGGCCGCGGCCGCGATCCACAACGCGATGAGCGCGGTCCGTGCGATCGCCGTGCGATGGGCCGCGAGTCGGTCGAGGGCGACCCAGCCGGCGGCCATGCCGACGAAGGCCACGACCATGACCTGGGCCACCGACAGCCCGTGATAGAAGTGCGGCGTCGTGTTCCGCAGCGGCAACAGCAACACGACGGCGGCGAGGGCGAGGCAGGCGAGCCGCGATGAGGTAGCGCGAGACCCCCTGGCGAGGGCGGCTCCCGTGCGCCCTCGCCAAAGCCCGTTCATGGAGCTCGCTCAGGCGAGGGGGTCATCGGCTTCATGATGTGAAGGGCATTGCCACCAGGGTATCGCGGGTTCAGGCAAACGTGACCTGGCCCATCCCGTTCGCGACAGTGCCTAGCCGCGTTCGAGGTAGCGCTCCCGGTCCCACGGATGGACGATCGAATCGTAGGCGTCCTGCTCGACCCGGGCCGCGTTCAGGTAGTGGTCGACGACATCCTGGCCGAAGATCTCGACCGCGGCCTCGGACCGTTCCAGCTCCCAGATGGCCTCGTACAGCGCCCGCGGCATCCGCTCGACGCCCTTGGCCAGGTAGCCGTTGCCCTTGAACTCGGGATCGAGCGGCAGCTCGTGTTCGATGCCGTAGAGGCCGGCGCCCATCATCGCCGCGTAGGTCAGGTAGGCGTTCATGTCGCCGCCCGGGAAGCGGTCCTCGACATGGAGGGCCGGCCCGCGCCCGACCAGTCGGAAACCGGTCGTGCGGTTGTCCCGCCCCCAGACGACGTTCACCGGCGCCCACGACAGGGAGGCGTAGCGCTTGTACGAATTGATGAACGGGGCGATGAACACGGCAAGCTCGCGTGACAGCTTCATCATGCCGGCGACGAAGTGCTGGCCGACCGGCGAGAGCCCGTACGGACCCTCCGGTTCGCCTTTGGCCGCGTGCATCAACGGGATGTCCTTGGCGACGTCCCACAGGCTCATGTGGAGGTGCCCGGACGACCCCGTCCAGTGATGATCGGGCTTGGCCATGAACGTGATGCCCCAGCCGTTGAGGTAGGCGATCTCCTTGGCGCCGTGCTTGAACACGACGCTTCGGTCGGCCGAGGTGAGGACGTGGTCGTAGCGGATGTTGACTTCGTGCTGGCCGTTGGCCGCCTCGCCCTTGCTGAACTCGATGGGCACGTCGGCGGCGGTCATCTGGTTGCGCAGGAGTCGATGAAGCGGCTCCGCCTTGGTCGCCTGGAGCAGGTGGTAATCCTCGTTGTAGTGCCCGAACGGTCGCGGGACCGGCCAGCCGCGCTCGGCCAGCTCCTCCCACGAGTCCTTGAGCACGTAGAACTCGAACTCCGACCCGGCTTTCAACGCGTAGCCGGCGGCTGCCGCCCGCTCGACCTGGCGCTTGAGGATGGTCCGCGGCGCGATCGGGATCTCGAGACCGGTCTCCTCGTCCACTGCGTCGGCGAGGACCATGGCCGTGCCCGGCAGCCAGGGCAGGATCCGCAGCTGGTCCCAGACCGGCTCGGCGATCCAGTCGCCGTAGCCGGTCTCCCAGTTCATCAGCCGGAAGCCCTCGGGCGTGTTCATCTCCATGTCCGTGCCGAGCAGGTACGTGCAGAAATGGGCGCCGTGGGACACGACGCCGTCGAGGAAGGCCTGGCCCTGGACGCGCTTGCCCATCAGCCGGCCCTGCATGTCGGTGATGGCGATGACCAGGGTGTCGATCTGTCCGTCGCGCACCCGTTCCTCGAGCTCGATGAGGCGGGGATGCTTGGCGGCGTGGTGGCCCTGGTCGTGGTCGCTCATGCTCGGGTCTCCGGTGCGATACGGCGGATGACGGTCAAGGGGCCGGCTCGGTGTCGTCTCGCCGGCCCCCTGACGGTAGCGTCTCGATCAGGCGGTCGTGCCCCCGCCGATCTCCTCGGCGGCGTGCGAGAACTCGCGCTCGATCTCGGTCAGTTCGGCCGCGTCGCCCATCGACCGCGGTCCCTTGAAGTTGCGCCTCGCAAAGGCGAAGTAATAGATCAGCAGGAACAACACGATGATGACCATGAACGGCAGGCTGATGTTGCCCGACGTCGGCCAGCTGAACAGGATCATCAGGACGATGACCCAGAAGATCGCGATCCAGGCGACGGGCTTCGACCAGCGGCCGAGACTCCAGACCCGTTCCTTGAGCCACGGCTCGGTCGTGGCCCCGAGGTAGATGCAGATGCCGTAGGCCGCGTACAGGAAGATCGTGCTGACCGCGGTGATGATCACGACCGCGACACCGGTCCCGACGACGAACGCGGCGACGGAGAACACCCAGGCCACGATGACCATCGCGGTCAGGGAATTGGCCGGAGTCCGGTATCGATGCGAGACCTTCTTGAGCCAGCCCGATCCGGGGATCCCGTCATCGCGGCTGAACGCGTACAGCATCCGTCCCGCGGAGGCGACCGACGACAGGCCGCAGAACGCCATCGCGATGGCGATCCCCGCCAGCAGCAGGTCGCCGACGCCGAAGCCGAGGATCACGATCGAGTCGAGGTTGTACTGGAGGATGCTGATGACAGCGTAGCCATCGCCGAAGTAGTACTGGCTGGCTCCTGCCTGGAGCGGCGTCTCGAGGGTGGCCGGGAAGAGCGTGGACAGGTTCGGCAGGTGCGTCGTCAGGGCGACCAGGAAGATGAACCCGACCACGGCCGACACGGCGACCGACAGGAAGAGACCCCACGCGCTGGCGATCCGGGCGCTGACGGTCTCTTCGGCGACGTGGGCCGAGGCGTCATATCCGGTATAGGTCCAGTTCGCCTGGAGGAGGGAGAAGAAGAAGGCGATGACGATCGGGTAGGTGATCGCCGCGCCGTAGTCGACCTTGATGCCGCCGATCGCGTTCTGCCAGCTCCCGGCGACGTCCTGCGGTTGGATGGCGAACAACGTCAAGCCCGAGACATCCGGCTTCCCGGCGATGAACACGAGCAGGACCACCAGGCCGACGATGCCGATGTGCCACCAGACGCTGACCTGGTTGAGCGCCGACACCAGCCGGATGCCGGCGATGTTGAGGATCAGCTCGATGATCATCAGGATGCCCATGGTCACGAGGGCGCCGGTCAGGACGATCGAATCGCCGACGGCGAGGATCGTCGTCGTGTTGCCGTAGTCGATCCCCATGTTGGCCAGGATCGGCGTCACGATGGTCGCGTTGAGGAAGTTGGCGGCCGCCCAATTGATGCCGGCCACGATGGCGAACTGGCCGATGAGGTTGAACCAGGCGGTCCACCAGCCCCATTCCTTGTTCTTCATCCGGCTGGCCCAGTAGTACAGGCCACCGGCCGTCGGGTAGGCCGAGGCGATCTCGCTCATCGAGGCGGCGATGAGGAGCACGAAGACCGTCACCAGCGGCCAGCCGATGAGGACAGCGGCGGTCCCGCCCCAGGCCAGGCCGTAGTCGTACAGGATGACTGCGCCGGTCAGGATGCTGATGATGCTGAAGCTGATCGCGAAGTTGCTGAACCCGCCCATCGACCGGAACAGCTCCTGCGCGTAGCCGAGCTTGTGCAGATCCGCGACGTCCTGTTGGATGACGTCTTCGCGGGAACGTGGCTGGGTCATTCGGGTCCTCCCTCACTCGAGCGGTCGTCTGGGCGGCGACCGGAGCGGCGGCTGCAGCCCGTTCAGGGGGCGCCGCACGCGAGACGCGGGGATGTGCGAGATGACGCGGGGTCTGTCTGGAAGGCGGCCATGGGCGGCCGTCATGTCCGCGCTGGGGCGCGGGATCGGTCGCTGGCCCTCCTTTCCGGATGATGTCGGCGGATCGCGGCCGATGATACGGCCGTCTCCGGCGAATCGGAAGGCTTCGGCTCAGTAGAGCATCGTCGTCCCGGAGGGGAAGACGAAGTCGAAGGCCGTGGCCGGGAGGGGAGCGTCGGGACCGAGCTCGGTGACGACCGCGTCGCGGGTGACCGTCCCGCCGATCGACTCGACCGATCGAAGGATGACGCCGGTCTCGCGATCGACCGCGATCGAGATGTGGAAGTCGGGGCGATCGCCGGCGAGCTCGGTCGTTCGCGGATGGTCGCACTCGAGCAGGATGGCCTCGCGCTGGGACACGATGTCCGTGCCGGTCACCGTGCAGCGCCCCGTCGACAGCACGTTCTGGCAATACCCGGCCGGGTGGACGAACGTGTCCGGCAGCGTCTCGGCGGGCAGCGGCGTGATCGGCTCGTAGACCTTGGACGGTCCCGGGAAGTCGTGATCATCGAGCCCGCGCGGGCGATTGCGCACCGGGCGCTGGGTGCCCAGGCGGTGGACGCTCGAGTAGGTCCGCACGATATCGCCGTCGGAGATCCAGACTTCGTGTTCCGCGCGGACGCCCTCGCCGGCACGTGAGGTGGTGACGCGCGCATCGCCCGGATGGCGCAGGACCGTGTCCATCGTCGTCAGATCCTCGCCACGGGCGGTGCCGGCCCGTTCCTCGATGCGCAGGCGCAGCGTCCCGAACCGGAGTTCCGCGTCGCGCATGAAATCGAACAGCTCGCCCACGGTCGGCAGCCCACGGGCGAGCGCCACGACCTCCGGGAGTCGGCGTCCATCAACTGGGGCCGGGACCACGGCGGCGCGATCCCAGAGTCGGCTGTCGGTCATCGGGCGGATTGTAGCGGCCGGTCCGGGTCCGACGTCAGGGGTTGCCACCGCGCGGTATCGTTCGACGCCATGTACGACCGCGAAGGAACGAACGGAGAGCCCGGCCGGCCCGCGCGATCGGCCGGGTCGGCGTGACCTGCGCGACCCCTGTTCGTGCGCCGCTCTCCCTCTGTCTCGCCGTGATCGTCGCGACGGGCTGCGCTGGCCCCGCGCCGTCGGTCGGCGGGCCGAGCCCGGCCAGCCCCGCCGCCCTCCCCCCGGTCGCCCTCGCGCTGACGGCCAAGGGGGTGGAGCTCCAGCCGGCCAGTCTCACCGCCCCGGCCGGTCGGGATCTCGCCCTGACATTCGACAACACCGACGCCGGCATCCCGCACGGGCTGGTCCTGTATGCGGACCAGGCGCACACGATCACGCTCGGCACGGCCCCCCTCGTGGTCGGGCCAGACCACCAGGTGTTCCACGTCGCCGGTCTCGCTCCAGGGCGTTACCAGTTCAGCTGTGTCGTGCACCCGAATATGGTCGCCGACCTGGTCGTCCAGCCGGCAAGCTGAGTCAGCCGCCGGCCGGGCCGCCGCCGAGGCCGGGTTCGGTCATCGCGGCCGGGTCGAGCAGACGATCCAACTCGGTCGGGTCCATGCCGCGCTCGATGGCCAGGTCCCGGATCGTCCGCCCCGACTTCAGGGCGTCTTTGGCGAGCTTCGCGGCGTCGTCGTAGCCGATCACCGGCGCGAGCGCCGTCGCGAGCATCAGGCCCTGCTCGACCAGCGCCGGCCCGCGCTCGGTGGCGGTGACACCTTCGATGCAGCGGGCGCTGAAGTTCTCGGCCGCCGCAGCGAGCAGGGTGATCGATTCGAGCAGCGCGTCGGCGGTCACCGGCAGCATGACGTTGAGCTCGAGGAAGCTGCCGGTCTGACCGAAGGCCACGGTCGCGTCGTTGCCGACGACCCGCGCGACGACCATCGTCAGGCTCTCGATGATGACCGGGTTCACCTTGCCCGGCATGATGCTCGAGCCGGGCTGCGTCTCGGGCAGGGCGATCTCGGCGATGCCCGCCCGCGGCCCCATCCCCATCAATCGCAGATCCGAGGCGATCTTCCAGAGGCTGAGGGCGATCGCCCGGATGGCGCCATGGGCCGCGATCGCGACGTCGATGGTGGATTGGGCATGGAAGTGGTTGGTCGCCTCGCGCACGGTCAGCCCGGTCAGCGCGGACAGACGGGCGCACGTCCGGAACGCGTATTCCGGGTGGGCGTTGATGCCGGTCCCGACCGCGGTGCCGCCGAGCGGCACCTCGAGCAGCTCGGCCTGGGCGGCCCGGGCGCGTCGCAGCGCGTTCTCGACCTGGCCGGCGTAGCCCCGGAACTCCTGGCCGAGGCGGATCGGCGTCGCGTCCTGGAGGTGCGTCCGGCCGGTCTTGACCACCGGCCAGAACTCCTGCTCCTTGGCCACGAGCGCCGTGTGGAGGCGTTCGAGCGCGGGCAGGAGCTCCTCCTCGATGGCGACCGCCGCCGACAGCTGGAGCGCCGTCGGGATCGTGTCATTCGAGCTCTGGCAGCGGTTGACGTCGTCGTTCGGGTGGACCGTCCGGCCGCCGCCCAGCCTGGCCGCGGCGAGGTGGGCGACCACCTCGTTCATGTTGGTGTTGGTCGAGGTGCCGGAGCCCGTCTGGTAGATGTCGATCGGGAACTGGTCGTCGTGGTCGCCGTCAGCGACCGAAGCGGCGGCCGCCGCGATGGCGCCGGCGACGTCCGGCTCGAGCAGCCCGAGCTCGCGGTTCGTCTCGGCGGCGGCGAGCTTGATCAGCGCCAACGCCCGCAGGAAGCGCCGCGGCATGCCCTGGCCGGAGATCGGGAAGTTCAGGACCGCCCGCTGGGTCGATGCCCCGTACAGGGCGTCGAGCGGGACCTCCATCTCGCCCATCGAATTGCGCTCGATGCGGGTGGTCGCGGCCTCGGTCTCGTGCATGGCCCGATTGTAGGCCGCGCCGGCCCCGGGTCGACGATCCGGGCTGGGACCCGGTGGCCGCGGCGGGCGGCGAACGTCGGCAGGATTCGCATCCGCGGACCGTTATGGCCGACGCGTGAGGCGTTCGTCGGCCTGGACGCCCGATCCGTCGCTGATTCGTGCTCGAGCGACATCCCCGGCGGGTCGATAGCCCCCGGCACCGGCCTTGGTTGTCTCCGGATGCACGTTGTGCCACATCGGGCCGGACGTCGGGGGGGGACATCGGGCCAGGCGGCAGGGACAGTGCGCAACGGCTCGGTCCACGCGGTCCGTCCCGGCCCGCGACCGCACCGGTTCCGGCCGACTGGACCTAGACTCCACTCGTGAACGCCGCATCGAGCGCCTCGCCGACTGCCGCCATCGGCTCCGACACCTTCCGCAAGGTGATGGGACATTTCGTGACCGGCGTCACCGTCGTGACTGCGCTGGACGGCGATCGACCGTTCGGGATCACGGTCAACGCGCTCAGCTCGGTGTCTCTCGATCCGCCGCTGGTCATGGTCGCGCTTGACCGCCGCCGGTTCCTGACGCCCATCGTGCGGGCTGCCGGCCGATATGCCGTGTGCATCCTGTCCGAGGACCAGCAGGCTCTGTCGGACTGCTTCGCCGGAGCGGACGTGGAGCCCGGTCGCGACGAGTTCTGCGGCGCGGCCTGGCATCCGGGGCCGACCGGTCTGCCGCTCCTCGACGGGGCGATCGCCACCCTCGAGTGCACCGTCGTCGAGACCTTCTCGGCGGGCGACCACGACCTGTTCATCGGTCGGGTGGATGCCCTTGCCAACGAGGAGCATCATCCGATGCCGCTGCTCTACTACCGGCGGCGCTACCTGCACATCGAGCGTGCCGAGAGTGCCGAGGTGGAGGGCAAGCCGGAGCGGTAGCATCGGCGGACCATGCCGACGATCCGCGCCAACGACCTCGACATCGGCTACGAGATCCGCGGTGCGGGCCCGCCCCTGGTCATCGCCCACGGCGCGGCAACGACCGCGACCTACACCTTCGGCCGCCAGCTGGCCGGGATGGCCGCCGCGTTCCAGGTGATCATGCCCGACGCCCGTGGCCACGGCCGGACCCGCTGGGATGTCGCGCGCGGCTTCCGTGCCGACTGGCTGGTCGATGATCTCGAGGCGTTCGTGGACGCCCTGGGTCTCGGCACGTTCCATCTCGTCGGCTATTCGATGGGCGGGATGACGGCGCTCGGGTTTCGCCGCCCGCCGCCCGGCCAGGCTGCGGACGCTGGTGGTCGCCGGGATCGCGACCGCGCGTGAGCCGCGGGCATCGGTCGTGCGCCGGCTGATGGACCCCGCCCGGATCGAGCGCGACGAGCCGGATTGGGCGGCCGATCTGGCCAAGCTGGACGGGACCCAGGGGCCGGGTGCCTGGCGCGACCTCGTCCGCGCCGTCGCCGCCGATGTCGCTGCTCAGCCGCTGATGACGCCCGCAGAGATCCACGGGATCACTGCGCCGACCCTGGTGATGTGCGGCGACCGCGATCCGCTGGTGCCGGTGGACCAGGCGGCTGACCTCGCGCGCACCGTCCGTGACGGGCGGCTGTTCGTCGCTCCCGGTGCCGGGCACGACCTCACCAACGAGCGACCCGACCTGTGCGCGACCGCCATGCTGGACTTCTATCGTTCGACCGAAGCCGTCGCGCGGGCAAGGGCCGGCGCCATCGAGACCGCACGGGAGGTGATCCCATGACCACGCTGCTGGCGTTGTTCCGCCGACCCGAGGGCGGCCCGGATGCGCAGGCGACCTTCGAGCGTCGCTATGCCGAGGAGCACCTGCCGCTCGTGGCCGGGACGCCGGGGCTGCGCGAAACGCGTGTCCACAGAGTCGTCGAGGCGCTCGGCACCGAGACCGACCTGGTCATCGCGACGACCATGCGCTTCGACGATCGGGCGGCGATGGACGCAGGGCTCGGCTCGGACGCGATGCGCGCCGCCGGCCGGATCCTGCGCGAGATCGCGCCGGGCCTGGCGACGCTCTACGTGCTCGAAGAGGTGCCGCAGATGTCCGCCGCGGCTTCCCCGGGTGTGGATACTGTCTGAACGAAGTCGAGGAGCGTTCGTGACCGAGACCGCGAGGAGCGACACGCCGGCGAGCGGCGGCGGCGAGACCGCCATGCGGCTGGTGCGCGTCGCGTTCCCGGCGCCGGCCCCCGCCTCGGCAGCTCCGGCGACGAGGCTCGACGGCATCGCGCTCGTCACCCTCGACCGGCCCGACGCGCTCAACGCCATCAGCTTCGACCTGCTCGACCAGCTCGTGGACGCGCTCGAAGCGCTCGACCGCGACCCGGCCTGCCGGGCCATCGTCATCACGGGGTCCGGGACGCGCGCCTTCGCGGCCGGAGCGGACATCCGCGAACTCGAGACGCAGACGTCGTCCTCCTTGACCGCGGGTGGCCGGTTCGGTGCCTGGGACCGGCTGGCGGCGGTCGGGCTGCCGCTCATCGCCGCGGTCCGCGGCTACGCGCTGGGTGGCGGCTGCGAGCTGGCGATGGCCTGCGACATGGTCGTCGCCGCGGAGGACGCCTCGTTCGGCCAGCCGGAGATCCTCATCGGGGTCATGCCGGGTGCCGGCGGGACGCAGCGGCTCACCCGCGCCATCGGCAAGGCCAGGGCGATGGAGATCATCCTGACCGGCGGCTCGCTGACGGCCGCCGAGGCGCTGGCCCGCGGCCTTGTTAGCCGCGTCGTGCCGGCCGAGGCGACGGTCGATGCGGCCCTCGAGCTGGCCGCGACGATCGCGACGATGCCGCCGCTGGCCGTCCGCGCGGCCAAGGCCGCCATCCTCGACGCCAGCGACCGACCCCTCGACGATGGACTGGCCAGGGAGCGCGCGTCATTCTTCGGCCTGTTCGATACCGACGACCAGGCCGAGGGGATGGCCGCCTTCACCCAGAAACGCCCGCCCGTCTGGTCGGGTCACTGATCGCCGAGCGCGCAGCGAGGAGACAGCCGATGGAGCAAGACCCCCCGGGTGGGACGGACGCCGGGCTCGACCGCGAGCGCGATCTTGGCGACGAACCCGTACCGGCGATCCGCGACAGTGCGCCCGACTACCTGGCCCCGATCGACGCCTCGGCGCCGGTCAGCGGGCATTCCCCCGCGCCCGAGCCGACGTCGTCGCCGGCCGATTCGCCGGAACAGGATTGGGACCACGCTCGCGACTTGCTCTACCCGGCGTTCCGGCCGGTCGGGACCCTGGGGCTGGCCATGGAGTCGATCGATCGCCAGCTCCTCGCAGCGCACTCCGCGCAGAGTCATGCCCAGCCGCTGCTCGATGAGGGCCCGGCCGGTCTGCCCGTCGTCTATACGCTCGATGCCGGGGCGTACGACATCGTCGTCAACGGCGACCATCTCCTCGCCTGGGGCGTCGAACCGTCCGAGGTCCAGGACGCCGCTCTCCACAACCTGGCGGCCTGGTCGGCGACGGCCGCCTGGACCGACGAGATCTCGGGTGAGCGCCGGCTGATCAGCTCGGACACCGGCAACGGCTGGGATGCCGCCCGGATCCTGCTGCCGGACGTCGTGGCCCATCTGGTCGCCGAGCTCGGGTCGTTCGGGCGGATCCTCATCGGCATCCCGGAACGGCATCTGCTGACGGCCGCCTCGTTGCGACCGGATGACCCGGACTTCGCGGCGCTCTTCGCCGACTTCATCGTCGAACAGTCGGGTGGCGCCGACGAACCGATCGACCGTCGCGTGTTCGAACTCGTGGATGGCCGGCTGGTCGAGTTCTCCGGGGTCTGACCGGGCGACTGATGCCAGATCTGGTCCGGATCGAGACCGCCGACGCCATCGCGACCATCACCCTCGACCGGCCCGAGGCGCTCAACGCGCTGACGGTCCCGATGAAGGCCGAGCTGCTGGCGGCCCTCCAGGCTGTCGCCCGCGACCGGTCCGTGCGGGCGGTCGTGCTGACCGGTGCCGGCCGCGCCTTCTGTGCCGGCCAGGACCTCAAGGAGCGGCTCGAACCCGACCCGACCCCGCTGGCGGTCGAAGTCCGCGAGCGGTACAACCCGATCGTCCGTGCGATGCGAGCGATGCCACAGCCGATCGTCGGCGCGATCAACGGGGTCGCTGCGGGCGCTGGCGCGTCGCTGGCCTTTGCCTGCGACGTCCGAGTCGCGGCGGAGGGGGCCAGCTTCGTGCTCGCCTTCGGGCGGATCGGTCTGGTGCCCGATAGCGGGGCGACGTGGTTCCTGCCACGGCTCGTCGGACCGGCCAAGGCTGCGGAGATGGCACTGCTGGGCACGTCGTTGTCGGCCGCGGACGCCGAGCGGTTCGGTCTCGTGGTGAAGGTCGTCCCGCCGGACGAGCTGGCCGACGCGGCCCGGGCGATCGCGACACGCCTGACCGAGCTGGCGCCGCGCGCCCTCGCGCACACGAAGCGCGCGCTCGAGCGGAGCTGGTCGGTGGGGCTCGATGAGGCGCTCGACGATGAGGCATACCGACAGGGCATCGTGGGCGCCTCGGCTGACCACGCTGAGGGCCTCGCGGCGTTCATCGGCAAGCGGCCGCCGCGGTTCACCGGGGAGTAGGGGGACCTTGACGGACGCCCGCCACATCCCTAGTCTCTTGCCCCTAACGAGCGTTAGTTAGGGGTTCACGACAGGATGGTCGAGACCACCCGCCGGCGCGAGATCGAGGACGCGGCGAGTTCGCTCTTCCACCAGCACGGCTACTCGGGCACGAGCGTGCGCGACATCGCCCGTGCGGTGGACATGCAGGGGGCCAGCCTGTACGCGCACGTCGCGTCCAAGCAGGAAGTCCTGTGGTCGATCGTCGAGCGTACGGCCACCCGCTTCGAGATCGCGGCCGACTTGGTCGAGGCCGGCGACCCGGGGGCCGTCGTGTTCGGTCCCGGCGTCCACCTCATCGCGCTGGTCCGAGCGCATGTCGGGGTCGTGACCGACGACATCCAGCGCGCCAGCGTCTTCGTCCACGAGTGGCGCGCGCTCGACAAGGGCCGCCGCGACGAGATCTCCCGGCGGCGTGACGCCTACGAGGCGCGCTTCCGGACGACCATCGAGCAGGGAGTCCAGTCCGGCTCGTTCGTCGCGCTCGACCCGGCGGTGACCACCGCCTACATCCTGACCGCGCTCAACGGCCTCGTGACCTGGTACCGACCGAAGGGCCGGCTGCCGGCCCGCGACATCGCCGATGCCTACGCCGACCTGACATTGCGCGCCGTCCAGGCGCATGGAGGACGGGGATGACCGATCCGCTCGCGCTCGAGCCCATCCTCGGACCATCCGACCGTGGCCGGCCGGCATTCAACGAGGACCTGCCGCATGACGAGCGTTTCGCGCTGTTCGAGGAGCACGTCGGCGCCGGACTCAAGATCGAGGCCACCGACTGGATGCCCGACGAGTACCGGACGGCCGTCCTGCGCTTCGTCGAGATGCATGCCAACAGCGAGCTGATGGGCGTGCTCCCGGAGCGCGAGTGGCTGATGCGGGCGCCGACCCTGCGGCGCAAGCTCGCCCTGACGGCGAAGGTCCAGGACGAGGTCGGGCACGCCCAGCTCCTCTATCGCGTGGCCGAGGACCTCGGCAAGTCGCGCGAGGCGATGTTCGACGACCTGCTGGCCGGGAAGACCAAGTTCCACAACGTCTTCCATTACCCGACCGTCGGCTGGGCGGATGTCGGGATGATCGCCTGGCTGGTGGACGCCGCGGCGATCGTCGCGCAGCAGGCGCTGCGCGACAGCAGCTACGCGCCGTACGCCCGGACGATGCGCAAGATCTGCTGGGAGGAATCGGTCCACATCATGCATGGCCGCGACGTGGTCGTGACCATGGTCACCGGGTCGGCGGCCCAACGCGCGGCCATCCAGGACGCGCTCGAGCGCTGGTGGGGACCACTCATGCAGATGCACGGCCCGCGCTCGCCGCGCGAGACCGACCGTGACCTGCACTGGAAGATCAAGGCCAAGACCTCCGAGGAGCTGCGCCAGGAGTTCCTGACCATCTACGTGCCGCGCATCCTCGAGCTGGGTCTGGTCATCCCGGACCCAGAGCTGCGCTTCGACGAGACGGCCGGGCAGTGGCGATACGCGGATCCGGACTGGGCCGAGCTGCGCACGGTCGTGACCAACCACGGCCCGAAGTCGCAGGAACGGCTCGAGTTCCGGCGGCTCGCCCGCGAGGAGACGCGCTGGGTCCGCGAGACGATCCTCGGCGTCGCGGCGGCCGCATGAACGCCGACGAGCCGGCCGCCGCGGCCGGCCTGGCCACCCGAGCCGAGGAGGCCGGCCGGCCCGTACCGGTCCTCGAGGCATGGGAGGTCTTCCGGCGCGAGAAGGACGGCGACCCGATGCGCCACGGTGGCAGCGTCATGGCCCCCGACGCCGAGCTGGCCATCCACTACGCCCGCGAGCTGTTCGGTCGGCGCCAGGAGAGCATCCGGCTGTGGATCGTCCGCCGCGCCGACATCCTCGACCTCGACGACCCGGACCTCCTCCAGCCACCGCTTGACCGCTCGTTCAAGAAGCCCGGCGGCTACGTCATGCGCGACAAGCTCGCCGCCGCCCGCGAACAGTCCGGGCAGGCCAAGCCCAAGGCACGGTCGAAGTGAGCGCCACGGTCACCCTGCCGACCACGGCCCTGGCCGACCTCCTGCTGGCGATGGCCGATGACGAGTTCGTCATCGGCTTCTCCGACTCGGAATGGACGGGGATCGCGCCGCTCCTCGAGGAGGACGTGGCGATGAGCTCCCTCGCCCAGGACGAGATCGGCCACGCCGCGGCGCTCTACGGCCTGCTGGCCGAGCTGACCGGCACCGACCCCGACGCGCTGGCATACGACCGCGAGCCGGACGCCTATCGCCACTGCCGGCTGCTCGACCACGGCCGGGGCGACTGGGCGATGACGATCGCCCGCCGCTCCCTGTACGACACGGCCGACGCGATCCGCCTCGACGCACTGGCCGGTGGATCGTGGGCACCGCTGGCCGATCTCACGGCGAAGCTCATCCGCGAGGAGCGCTATCACCGGATGCACGCGACGGCGTGGCTCGACCGGCTGGCCCGGACCGATGGCGAGCCGCGCGACCGTCTGCTGGCCGCGCTCGTCGAGCTCGCCCCGGATGCAGCGACCGTGTTCACGCCGCTCCCCGATGAACCGGCACTCCTCGAGGCGGGCATCCTTGCCGCCGGTTCCGCCGAGCTCGAACGTCGCTGGCGCGCCGCCATCGCGCCTGCCTTCGAACGCCTCCGCCTGCCGATGCCACCGGCCGCCAGCGACCCGCAGCGCGGCCGGCTCGATCACGGCCTGGCATTCAGCTGGCTGTGGGGCGAATTCACGCTGGTCCGCCGGTCGGACCCGGGAGCGAGCTGGTGAGCGAGGCGGGGACCCAGGTCGGCATCGCGCGGGCGCGCGCCGGAGCCGTCACGGGCCGGACACCACGCCCGGACGAGGCCGCGGTCCACGCGGCCCTCGCGGAGGTCCCCGACCCCGAGCTCCCGATGCTGTCCGTCGTCGACCTCGGCATCGTCCATCGCGTCGAGATCGACGCGGCTGGCGTCATCCGGGTCGAGATCCTGCCGACCTTCGTCGGCTGCCCGGCGCTCGAGCTCATCAAGGCGGCGATCGCGACGCGCCTGGCCGCCTTCGGGCGCCCGGTCGCAGTCTCGGCCACCTTCGAGGTGCCCTGGACGAGCGAACGGATCAGCGACGCCGGTCGCGCCGCGCTGCTGGCCGCCGGGATCGCTCCGCCCGGCCCCGCGGACGCGTCCAGCCTCATCGAGCTCGAGCCGCGCGTCCCGTGCCCGCACTGCGGCTCGCGCCGGACGGTCCTCGAGAACGCCTTCGGGCCGACCCAGTGCCGGACGATCCGTTACTGCGCGGACTGCCGTCAACCGTTCGAAGCCATCAAGCCCGTCTGACCATGCGCGATCGCCACGACCCGGTCGGCGTGGTCGGTGCCGGCACGATGGGCGCCGGGATCGCCCAGCTCGCGCTCGAGGCGGGACACCAGGTCTGGATCCACGACATCGATGCGGCCGCCATCGAGCGCGGCCGGACGCGTGTCCGAAGCGGCCTCGAACGGCGCGCCGCGCGACTGGACCTTGACGCCGACTCCGCCACCCGTTGGGTGGGCGAGCGGCTCGCCGGCCTCCACGAGGCGCCCACTCTCCACGATCTCGCCGCCGCCGGGCCAGACCTCGTCGTCGAGGCGGCGCTCGAGGATCTCGAGGCCAAGCAGGCCATCTTCGCGGCCCTCGACGCGTCGACGCCGCCGAGCTCGATCCTGGCGACGAATACCAGCGCCCTGTCGGTGGCTGCCATCGCCGTCATGGCCCGTCGCCCGGAACGGGTCATCGGCCTCCACTTCTTCAACCCGGCGCCGGTCATGCCGCTGGTCGAGGTGGTCGCGACGGCCACCGCCGACCCGGCCATCCTCGACCGGGCCACCGCGCTCATGACGGCGTGGGGCAAGGTCCCCGTGCGCTGTCGTGACACACCGGGGTTCATCGTCAACCGCGTCAACCGGCCGTTCACCCTGGAGGCCCTGGCCCTGCTCGAGGCCGGTGACGCGTCGGTCGAGGGGATCGATGCGGCCATGCGAGCCGACGGCTACCCGATGGGTCCGTTCGAGCTCATGGACCTGGTCGGCCTCGACGTCAACCTCGCGGCGGCGCGTGGCGTCTTCGCCGGGTCGGTCGCCGCCGCCGACCCGCTGGCCGAGCGTTTCCGCCCCTCGCCCATCCAGGAGCGGCTGGTCGCCGACGGCAGCCTTGGGCGCAAGACCGATTCGGGCTTCTACCTGTACGACGACGAGGGACAGCGCATCGGCCCTGCGCCGGGGTTCGGTCGGCCGACAGACCGCGACGATCGACTCGACGGCGCCACGATCGCCCGGCGTCTCACGCTGGCCGTCGTCAACGAGGCCTACCGGGCGGCCGGTGACGATGTCGCGACCCCGGCCCATATCGACCTCGCGATGCGCCTTGGGGCGAACCACCCGAGCGGACCGTTCGAGCGGGCGCGCGAGCTCGGTGGTCCGGCGACGCGTGCTGGCGGCGCTCCGCGCCGAGGAGGGCCGCGGACCCCGGTTCGACCCGGCACCGCCATTGCTGGCCTCGGCGCCGGCAGCCTCGGTGACGGCCCGTCACGGTCCGGGCGGCCGTCGCGTCCCACGATCGATGCGCATCCCGCTGGTCATCCTCGCCGCGCTGTCGCTGGTGGCCTGTGGCCAGTCGACCGCCACCTCGCGCCCGGATGCGTCCACGCTCCCGACCGCCACCGGAACCACCTCACCCAGCGCCAGCGCGGCGGTCGACCTCGGCACCGCCGATGCCTTCGTGGCCACGCTGCCCCAGGTCGCGGCCGTGCTCACGGGCGCCCTGATCGTCGAGGCCGTCGCACCCGACGGCCGCCGTGTTCCCGTCGCGTCCATCCCGAACGTCGTCGCCGGGCTTCCCGAAGGCACGACGATCCTCGAGGGCGAGCCGATCCGGGTCAGCCCGGGCGGCTTCCTGACCATCGCCGTGGAAGGACCGTTCGACCAGACCGCCGGGGGCGATCCGGTCGCCCGCCGGCTGGTCTTCGACCTCCAGGCACCGGCGCGGGCGCCGCTCGTCGTGTCCGCGGGGACGCCGGCCTGGGGTCCGGATGGCCGGCTGGCGATCACTCACGCGACCGGAGTGACGCTCGTCGACCCGGCCTCCGGCCGGACCACCACCATCGTCGACCCGGAGGGAGTCGATGCCGCGGACGTCTGGGCTGCAGACGGTTCGGGCCTGCTGGCGTCGCGCTACGACGGGAGTACCGATTCGTCCACAGCGGGCGTCCTGGGACTCGACGGGACGTTCGCAGCCGGGGCACGACCACCGTGGCCGGCGACCGGTCGCGATCGGCCGTACGGCGCGGACGGGGCGTTCGTCAGCGATTCGGTGTCGGACGGAGCGACGACGTCGGAACGGGCGATCATCGAGCAGCGGGCGGGCCAGGACACCCCGCTCGCCTGGCTCATCGAACGCCAGCCCGGCCCGGACCCGGCCATCGTCGATCACACGTGGGACGCCGCCGGCACCGGGCAGTGGGTCACCCTCGGGGGCAAGGACACCATCCGCCTGGTGCGCATCGTCCGACCCACGGGCTCGAAACCAGCGACACCCGACGAGCACGCCACCATCGCATCGACGGTCGACGCGACGATCGCCGGAGTCGCGCCGGACAATTCGGCGGTGATCCTCAGCATGGGCGATCCCGGCACAGCGACGGCGGGGCTGTTCCGGCTCGACACCCGGGCTGGGACCTCCGTCCGCATCGACGAGCCGGGCGCGATCTCGACCTTCGCCGGCTGGGCGACCCGTCCATAGCCGCTACCATCAACGGCATGACCCGAGACACCCACCGGCCGCTGCGCGACGCCTGGATCGTTGAGGCTGTCCGCACCCCCATCGGCCGCTACGGCGGAGCGCTCGCGAGCGTCCGGCCGGACGATCTTGCCGCCGCCGTCCTGCGCGCCGTCGTCGATCGCGCCGGACTCGATCCAGCCCTTGTCGAGGACGTCATCCTCGGTTGCGCCAACCAGGCCGGCGAGGACAACCGCGACGTCGCCCGGATGGCACTCCTGCTGGCGGATTTCCCGGTCGAGGTCGGTGGGCTGACCGTCAATCGGCTGTGCGGGTCCGGACTCCAGGCGATCAACTCCGCGGCGCACGCGATCGCGGTCGGCGACGGCGACGTGTTCATCGGCGGCGGCGTCGAATCGATGACCCGCGCGCCGTACGTCCAGCTCAAGGCCGAAGGGCCATACGACCGGGGCGCCCGCGAGATGGCGGACACGACCCTCGGCTGGCGGTTCGTCAACCCGCGCCTGGCTGAGCGCCATCACCCGTATTCGATGGGCGAGACCGCCGAGAACGTGGCCGAGCGCTGGAACGTCCCGCGCGAGCGCCAGGATGCGTTCGCGCTCGAGAGCCAGCAGCGGGCCGTGGCCGCCATCGAGGCCGGCCGGTTCGCCGACCAGATCGTCCCGATCAGCGTCCCGCAACGCAAGGGCGACCCGCTCGTCATCGACCGCGACGAGCATCCGCGCGCCGACTCGACCATCGACGCGCTGGCGCGGCTCAAGCCCGCCTTCCGACCCGAGGGCACCGTCACCGCCGGCAACAGCTCCGGCATCAACGACGGCGCATCCGCGGTCCTGCTCGTCGAGGCGGATCGCGCCCGCGAGCTGGGCCTGCGGCCGCTCGCCCGGGTCGTCTCGACGGCCGTCGCCGGGGTGGACCCGGCGATCATGGGTGTCGGCCCGGTGCCGGCCACCCGCAAGGCGCTCGAGCGTGCCGGGATCGGCGTCGCGGACCTCGACCTGATCGAGCTCAATGAGGCCTTTGCATCGCAGTCTCTGGTGTGCATGGACGAGCTCGGGCTCGATCCGGCCAGGGTCAACGTCAACGGCGGCGCCATCGCGCTCGGCCATCCGCTCGGCATGAGCGGCGGCCGCCTCATCACGATGCTGACCCACGAGCTGCGCCGGACCGGCGGCCGCTACGGACTCGCCACCATGTGCATCGGCGTCGGCCAGGGCATCGCGACCATCGTCGAGCGCCTGGACAATTCGGCCTAGGGACGCGGGTACGGGAGTTTCGGCGCGGATGCTTGTCGAAACCCGTTGTCCTGCGTACGATGTGCGAACACGACGCACGCATCACGACCGTCCCACGTCCCGAGACCTCCCGGAGGGAACCGCCCGATGATCGACCAGCAGCCGACGACGATCGACCTGCAGCCGCTGACGACGACCGTGGTGTCGCTCACCGACGCAGCCGTCAGCAAGCTCACCGAGCTGACCAAGGAAGAGACCAATCCGGCCATCGGCCTGCGGGTGTACGTCTACTCCGGCGGCTGCTCGGGTTTCCGCTACGGGATGATGCTCGAAGACGCCCCGACGCCCGAGGATCGCGTGCTCGACGTGAGCGGCATCAAGGTCTACGTCGACGGCCAGAGCGTGGACCTGCTCAAGGGCTCGCAGATCGACTACGTCGACACCCTGATGGGCGCCGGCTTCACGGTCAACAACCCGAACGCGGTCGCGGCGTGTGGCTGCGGCTCGAGCTTCCGGACTGCCGACGACGGCGGCGCGCCGCGCGGCTGCGCCCACTGACCGTCTGAGCGTCGCACCGGCCATCTGGCCGGATCGCGCCATCACGAGCCGCCGGGCGACCGGCGGCTTCGTCGTTTCCGGCTCCATCGCCCGCGCTGACTTGTGCCCGACGTACGACGAATGGCCTCCGGGACCGGTACAGCGGAGCCATGGGCGGTCCACTGCGGTCCGGGAGAGCCTGTCGAGGTCACCGTCACCGCATGGACCCCACTGCTGCACGCCTGATAAATCGACCGACCAACCCGCGCGTTCAAGCCTGGATGGCGTACCTCGCCATCGGGGCGCTGTTGCTCGCCGTCCACCGCGCGATGGAGACAGGCGTCCTGTCGCAGAGCCTGCTGTACGACGTCATCGGTGCGTCCGCCGTCGCGGCGGCCTTCATCGGGGTCTTGCGGAACAAGCCGGATCGGCCGCTGCCCTGGATCCTGATGGCGATCGGCCAGGGGCTGTTCGTTGCGGGCGACCTGCTCTGGAACTGGTACGAGGTGGTCGGCGAGGATCCGTTTCCCTCGATGGCCGACGTGCTCTATCTCGCCGGCTACCCGTTCATCGCGGCCGGCCTGCTGATGATGATCCGCCGCCGCGTCGGCGACGGCGACCGGGGCGGCCTCCTCGACGCGGCGATCCTCACGACGGCCGCGGTGATCCTGTCATGGACCTTCCTGATCCAGCCGCAGTTGGTCAACAGCGACCTCGACACAGTGTCGCTCGCCATCACCCTGGCCTATCCCATCGCCGACCTCATCCTCATCGGGGTCGCCATGGGCCTGCTGACGACGCCAGGTGTCCGGACCGCGTCGTTCCGGCTGCTCGGCGCGAGCCTCGCCGTGCTGCTCGTCGCGGACCAGATCTACGCCATCCAGAACCTCGACGGCACCTATGTCAGCGGCGGCGCGCTCGACAGCCTCTACCTCGTCTCGTACCTGTTGTTCGGGGCGGCCGCCCTGCACCCGTCGATGGGTCGGCTGACCGAGCCCCATCCGGTCGCGGTCACCTGGCTCGGGCCGGTCCGGATGGCCGGCCTCGCCCTGGCGATGGTGACCGGGCCGATCCTCGTCACGATCGGCCCGAACGCCGACGGCACGCTGGCGGTCATCGCCGCCGGGACCGCCGTCCTCTCGCTGCTCGTGCTCGCCCGGTTGGCCGGATTGGTCGGGACGCTCGCCCGCGACGTCGCCAAGCGTCGCGCGCTCGAGGCGCAGCTGAGCTTCCAGGCGTTCCACGACCCGCTGACCGGTCTGACCAATCGGCGTCGTTTCGTCGAAGCAGCCGAGGCCGCGCTGACCGCCCGGACCGCGCCGGGGACCATGGCTGTCCTGTTCCTCGACCTCGATGACTTCAAGAACGTCAACGACAGCCTCGGGCATGCCGCCGGCGACGCACTCCTGATCGGCGTCTCGGCCCGCCTCCGCAGCGATCTTCGGGCGACGGACATCGCGGCGCGGATCGGTGGCGACGAGTTCGGCGTCCTGCTGACCGAGATCCCCGGGCCGGAGTTCGCGGTCACGGTCGCCGAGCGCCTGCTGCGACGGCTCAGCGAGCCGATCGAGGTCGTCGGGGTCACGGTCGAAGTCGGCGCAAGCATCGGCATCGCCGTCGACGCGGCCTCGATGCGCAGCGTCGACGACCTGCTCGGCGACGCAGACATCGCGATGTACCAGGCCAAGGCGCTCGGCAAGGGCCGCCATCACGTCTTCGATGCGACGAGCTCCGTGGATCGCGCCGATCGGACCCGCGCCTGGGTCGAACGCGGACCGACCGTCCGCCGACCGGCCGCCACCCCGCCGCCGATCGTCGCGCGGCTGGAGCCCGGGGCGGGCTAGACTCGCGGGGCGATGGAGATCCCGCTCTTCCCGCTCCACACGGTCCTGTGTCCGGGGATCGTCCTGCCGTTGCACATCTTCGAGGATCGCTACCGGGCGCTGACGCGGCACTGCCTCGACACCGGTGAGCCATTCGGCGTCGTCCTCATCCGCGAGGGGGCCGAGGTCGGCGCGGCAACGCGCCCGTTGGCGCTCGCCGGCGTCGGTGCGCTGGTCGAGATCCGCGAGGCCGGGCGGTACCCGGACGGCCGCTACGACCTGCTCGCGGCGGCCACCGGCCGCTTCACCATCCAGGCGGTGGATCCTGGCCGCGAGCCGTACCTGATCGCCGACGTCACGCCGCTCGAGGATGAGGTCGGCGACGAGGCCCGCGCGGAACGCCTGTCAGCCTCGGCCATCCGCCGCTTCGTGCGCTACCTCGAGCTGATGCGGGCACGCGACGGCGAGACGACAGAAGTGCTCGACATCCGGGTCGAGGTCGACAGCTCTGGCGGCGCCGAGACGGAGCCCGACGACGCCGAGGACGATATCGACATCGAAGCGTCCGAGCCCGCCGCCGCGACCGACCGGTCCGCCGCCGCCACCGATGAGCCGCCGGCGGACCGACGGCACGACCTGGTGATCCCGGACGACCCGACCGTCCTGTCGTACCTGCTGTCGGGCATCGTCCAGCTCGAGCTGCCGCGGCGGCAGGCCCTGCTGGAAGCGGCCACCACGGTCGTCCGCCTCGAGGCGCTCATCCGCCTGCTCGACCGCGAGATCGCGCTCCTCGCCCACCGGCTGCGCCTGTTCGCACCGGACCCGGCGTCGCTGCGGGGGCCCAGGCGCAGCTAGCGTCGCGGCTGCCACACGCCGAGCGTCACGCCGCAGTCGCGCGACGGCCCGGTCAGGACCCCATCGATGACACAGTCGATCTTGGCGGTTGACAGGAAGCATTTAGTGCTAAATACTCTGGAGGTCAAGACCAAGCCACTGGCCGACCCCATGGACGGGCTCGGCCGCGAACGAAGGGAAGACCAACAGGATGAAGCGCTTCATGTTCATCTCGCTGACGGTGGCGGCTTTCGCTGTCTCCGCCTGCGCGACCGCGGCGACGCCAAAACCAGCCACCCCAGCCCCGACAGCGGTTCCGGCCACTGCCGCCCCGTCGGCAGCACTCGGCGACATCGTCGCCACGGCGGACGGCGCCGGCACGTTCAAGACGCTGCTCACAGCCGCGACGGCCGCGGGTCTCGTCGACACGCTCAAGAGCGACGGTCCGCTGACCATCTTCGCACCGACCGATGCCGCCTTCGCGGCGCTGCCGGCCGGTACCCTGGACAAGCTGCTGGCCGATCCGGCGGCCCTCAAGAAGATCCTTCTCTACCACGTCGTGTCGGGCAAGGTGACCGCCGACCAGGTGGTCAAGCTGACCTCCGCCGACTCGGTCGAGGGGTCCAAGATCGCCATCGCCGTCAAGGACGGCAAGGTCTATCTCAACGACACCGCCCAGGTCGTCAAGACCGACATCATGACCTCCAACGGGATCATCCACGTCATCGACCAGGTCATCCTGCCGCCGGCCAGCTGACCAGCCTCCGCCAAACCTGGCGGCGGGATCCGGTACGCCCGGTCCCGCCGCCTTCATTGATCGAAGGACCACCATGACCGCCACGAGCCCCGCCACATCCTCCACCCTGCTGGCCATGCCTGCCTCCCGGATCACCTCCCTTCGCCGATGGAACATCGGGATGGGGATCATCCATGCGCTGCAGGCGGTCGCCATCGTGGCTCTCAGCACGGCCTTCCTCCTGCCCGTCACCGCGACGTTCATGGAGGGTCCACCAGGGACACCGGCCGGCGCTCCGACCACGCTATTCGAGGTCTCGATCGGCCTCGGTGTCGCCCTCTTCCTCGCCCTGTCCGCGGGCTTCCACTGGCTGGTCGCCGCCCCGGGCATCTTCGGGCGCTACATCTCCGGGCTCGAAGCTAGCCACAACTACTACCGTTGGGCCGAGTACTCGCTGTCGTCATCGGTGATGATCGTGCTCATCGCCATGCTCACCGGCATCAGCGACATCGCAGCCCTCATCGGGATCTTCGCGGCCAACGCCGCGATGATCTTCTTCGGAGCCGTCCAGGAGAAGTACGAGGGGCCAGGCGGCTCCCTGTGGCCGTTCTGGCTCGGTTGCGTCATCGGCATCGCCCCGTGGCTGGCCGTGGGTGTCTACCTCGTGTCGCCCGGGAGCGCCGCCGAACCGCCCGCCTTCGTCTACGCGATCTTCATCTCGCTGTTCATCTTCTTCAACATCTTCGCGCTCAACATGTGGCTCCAGTACCGGCGCGTCGGCCGCTGGCGCTCGTACATCTTCGGGGAGCGCGCTTACATCATCCTCAGTCTCGTTGCCAAGTCGCTGCTCGCATGGCAGGTCTTCGCGGGTACCCTCGCGCCCTGACCATGGTTGACGCATGACCTCCCCCGGCCTTCCCGAGTCGATCACCCTGCATGAGGCCGCCGATCGTCTTGGCGTCCACTACATGACGGTCTACCGCTACGTCAGGCTCGGCATGCTGCCGGCCGAGAAGGTCGGTGGGACCTGGAGGGTTGATCCGCACGACGTCGCGGACCTGCGGACCCGTGGCGCCCGGACCGGGTCGACACCACGAGCGGGCGGGAGACGCCATCCCGCGGCGCCGTGGTCCGACCGACTTCGCCTGCGGATGCTGGCGGGTGACGTCGAGGGAGGCTGGCAGGTCGTGGAGGCGGCGATGGCATCCGGCATGGAACCCGCCGACATCTACGTCGAGGTCCTGGGCCCGGCCCTGCACGCGATCGGGGCCTCGTGGCGCGACGGCGAGATCGGCATCGAGCGCGAGCATGTGGCCAGCGGGGTCGCCACCTCGATCGTGGGCCGCATGGGTCCGAGATTTCGTCGCCGGGGTCGCCAGCGAGGGACCGTGCTGGTCGCGATGCCCTCCGGCGAGCGTCACGGTCTGGGCGTGACGATGCTCACCGACATCCTGCGAGGTGGTGGCTACGGTGTCCTGAACCTGGGCCCCGACACCCCGCCGGAGTCGCTGGTCGCCGCGATGGCCGAGTCGGACAACCTCCTCGCCGTCGTCGTCAGCGTGGCCGTCACTGCTCACCTTCCAGCCGCACGACGGATGATCGCCGCGGCCCGCAGGCAGGCTCCAGCGGTGCCGATCATCGCCGGGGGGTTTGCCGTCGGCGACGAGGCGACCGCGCTGTCGCTCGGTGCCGGCTGGACCGCCGACGCGCGTCGACTCGCCACTCTCATCACGGGACTCTCCGCCGGCTGACGGCGGGCGGAGCGACCGGGAAGGTCCCGGGTCGCGGCGAGGGCCGAGGCGGAGCTGAGTCGGCGCGGCCTACTCGCTGAAGCGCTCTTCCTTCCAGGGGTCGGCGTCGTTGTTGTAGCCGTAGCGCTCCCAGAAGCCGAGCTGGTCGTGGTCGAGGAACTCGAGGCCCCGGACCCACTTGCTGCTCTTCCAGAAGTAGCGCTTCGGGATGAGCAGGCGGAGCGGGTAGCCATGCTCGAGCTCGAGCGGCACGCCGCCGAACGTGTCGGCGAGAAGGACATCGTCGTCGTCGAGCACGGACAGAGGCACGTTCGCGGTGTAGCCCTGCTCGGCGTGCGACACGACGTGGGTCGCGCTCGGGCGGACGCCGGCCAGCTCGAGGATGGTCTGGATGGCGACGCCTTCCCAGGTGGTGTCGAGCTTGGACCAGCGGGTGACGCAGTGGATGTCCGTCTCGACGGTCTTGCGTGGCAGGTCCTTGAACTGACTCCAGGACAGCGTGAACGGCGAGTCCACCTCGCCCCAGACCTTGAAGTCCCAGGTCGCCAGGTCCGTGTGCGGGACCGAGCCGTAGTGCAGGACCGGGAACTTGTCGGTCTTGTACTGGCCGGGCGGGATGCGCTCCGCGATCGCGGGATCCTGCTCCTTGGTGCCGAAGAGTCGTTCGAACATGGGACGCTGTCTCCGATGCTGGGCTGCGGCCCGCATCGTCTCACATGCCGATGACGGTTCGGTGTCCCCGCAGGGAGGGGCGCCGGCTGCGGTACCCTTCGCGCGTGCCCACGCTCGACGACACGACGGCCGCGCCACCGCGACTCGTCGTCGTGATGCCCGCCTACAACGCCGCCCGGACGCTCGAGCGGACCTATGCCGACATCCCGCACGACCTGGTCGGCCGGATCATCCTGGTCGACGACGTGTCGCGCGACGAGACCGTCGAGATCGCCCGCCAGCTCGGGCTCGACGTCATCATCCACAGCCAGAACCGGGGCTACGGCGGCAACCAGAAGACGTGCTACGACGCGGCCCTCGCGGCCGGCGCCGAGATCGTCGTGATGCTCCACCCCGACTACCAGTACGACGCCACGCGGATCCCGGCGCTCATCGCGCCGATCGCCGACGGCTCGCGCGATCTGATGCTCGGCAGCCGCTTCCTGGGCGACCCGCTGGCCGGCGGCATGCCCCGCTGGAAGTACGTCAGCAACCGCTTCCTGACCGGGCTCGAGAACCGCGCCTTCGGGCTCCATCTGTCCGAGTACCACACGGGCCTGCGGGCCTACAGCCGGCACTTGCTCGAGACCGTGCCCTACCAGCTCAACTCCGACGACTTCGTGTTCGACCAGGAGCTCATCGCCCAGGTCGTGGCGGCGGGCATGGCTGGCCGCATCGGCGAGGTCGCGGTGCCCACTCGCTACTTCGAGGAGGCGTCTTCGGTCGGCTTCCGGCGGAGCGTCGTGTACGGCCTGTCGACCCTCCGCGTCGTCGCCCGCTACGTGCTCCATCGACTGCGCGTGCGCCGCTCGCCCAAGCTCGACGCCCGCCACCGGCCGGACTGACCGCCACATGCGAATCAGCCGAGGCGCGCTCCTCCGCGGGACGCTCGGGATCGCCATCAGCCTGTTCGCGATCTGGGTCCTCATCCATTCGGTCGACATCAACGCGGCATTCCAGGTCCTGCGGACCGCATCGCCGGCGTGGATCGCGGTCATGCTGGTGACCGCGACCATCGATATCGGGGCACGGGCGGCGCGCTGGCGGGCTCTCCTTGCACCGATCGCGCCGCTCGCCTATCGGCGCGTCCTGGGCTACACGTACATCGGCTATCTCGCCAACAACGTCCTCCCGGCCCGGCTCGGCGAGCTCTACCGAAGCCATGCGCTCGGCGAGGGCGAGGGCGTCAGCCGGACGACGGTCCTCGGCACCGTCGTCGTCGAGCGCGTCGTGGACACGATCATGGTCGTGGCCATCGCTGCGATCGCGGTCCTGGTCCTGAGCGTCCGTGGGGCGATGAGCAGTGCGGTCCTCCTTGGGCTCGCTTTCGTCTCACTGCTGGTCATCGTGTTGGGTCTCGGGATCGCCGCTCACCGGCTGCCTGGGGCGGCCCGCGTGACTGCGATCATCGAACGTCGGCCGCGCCTGCTCGAGCTCGCGCGCCGGTTGCGTGAGGGCCTTGCCGTCGCCTCCCAGCCACGAGTGGTGGTCGTGGCGCTCGCCTTCAGCGCGGTGGCCTGGACGGCCTCGATCACCACCTTCATCGCCGCTGGCCAGGCGGTCGGTGTCCCACTCACGATCGCCCAGGCGGCGCTGATGACCAGCGGCGTGGCACTCGTCACGATCGTCCCGGCCGGGCCGGGGTTCGTCGGCACGTTCGAGCTGACGGTCGTGGCCATCGCCGACAGCCTCGGGATCCCGCGCGATTCGGCCTTCGCGCTCGGTCTGCTCGTCCACCTTGTCATCCTGTCGACGACGTCGATCGGCGGGGTCATCGCGCTCGTGGCGCTGCGTCGACGGCGGGAGGCAGCCGCGGCGGCGCAGGAGACCACCGCGTGACGGGGGCGTTCCCACACGTCTTCGAACCGCTCCAGCTCCGACATCGCACGCTCCGCAGCCGGATCACCTTCGGCGCGCATACCGCGAACATGGCCGAGGACGGCCTGCCCGGCGAGCGACACATCGGCTACTACCGGGAGCGGGCGCTCGGCGGCGCCGGCATGATCGTCGTGGAGCCGGTGCCGATCCATCGGACCGGCGTCCTGACCCGCGGCAACTTCCGGCCCGGCGACGACGCCATCATCCCGGCGTTCCGGCGGGTCACCGACGCCTGCCGCGAGGCGAACCCGGACGTCGTGCTGATCCACCAGCTCTATCACGTCGGCCAGCACGGCGACGCCGACAACTCGTTCGCTGCCAACTGGTCGCCGTCGGGCCTGCCGTCGTACCACGACGCCGACGGCAGTCACGCCATGACCGAGGCCGAGATCATCGAGCTGATCGATGGCTTCGTCGCGGCCGCCAGACGGGCGCGGGCGAGCGGGTTCGATGGCGTCGAGGTCTTCGCCGCGTACCACGCGGTCGTGGACCAGTTCTGGGGCTCGTGGTCGAACCGCCGGACGGACGATTGGGGCGGGTCGTTCGACGGTCGGATGCGGTTCTCGGCGGCGATCCTTGGCGGCATCCGTGAGGCGTGCGGGGAGGACTTCATCGTCGGGCTGGCGGTCAGCGCGGATCCGGGCTCGCCGGCGATGCCGTCCGTCGCGGATCTGTGTGAGGTCGTGGCGTGGCATGACGAGCGGCGGCTCATGGACTACGTCACCTGCGGCACCGGCTCGTACTTCGACTTCCACCAGATCATCCCGCCGTCGCTCTACGACGAGCGGCTGGGCGAGCCGTTCGCGGCCGCGCTCAAGGCGGTCGTCCGCAACGCGATGGTCCAGGCCGAGAGCCACATCCGGACGCCCGCCGCCGCCGAGGCTGTCCTCGCCGCGGGGCATGCCGACATGGTCAGCATCGTGCGCGGGCAGATCGCCGACCCGCACCTGGTCGCGAAGGCACGGGCCGGTCATGCCGACGACGTCCGCCCGTGCATCTCGTGCAACCAGCTGTGCTGGGGTCGACGCTCGCGCGACTACTGGATCTCGTGCCTCGTGAATCCATCGGCGGGACGCGAGTTCGAATGGGGCGGCGACCGGTTCGAGCCGGCGGCGGACCCGCGACGGGTCTTGGTCGTCGGCGGGGGACCGGCCGGACTGGAGGCCGCCCGAGTCGCGGCGGAGCGTGGGCACGCGGTCACGCTGTGGGAGCGGAGCGGCGCGCTCGGCGGGCAGTTCCGGCTGGCCGGTCTGCAGCCGTCGCGCGGCCAGATCACGGACCTGCTGGCGTGGCACGCCCGGCAGCTGGCGGCGCTCGGGGTCGATGTCCAGCTGGGCACGGACGCCACGGCGGACGCCGTCGCGTCGTTCGGGGCGGACGAGGTGGTCGTCGCCACCGGTGCGCGGCCGGCGCGGGCCGGGTTCCAGCGGGCATTGCCGATGGTCGACCGGCTCCCCGGCGTGGACGACGAGGACGTCGTCGCGATCCACGACGTGCTTGACGGCACGGCGGCGGGCCGGATCGGCCGTCGCGTCCTGGTCCTCGACGACCTCAACGACTGGCGCGGCCTGGGGACCGCGCTTCACCTCGCCGAGACCGGCCACGAGGTGACGATCGTGACAGCGGCCCCGGTCGTGGCCGGCGGCCTGTTCCACAGCGCGGCCGACGGTCCGCTGCGCGCCCGGTATGCGCGGGCCGCCGGCCGATCCATCACCGGGACCGCGCTCCTGTCGTGGCAGAACGGCTCGGCGACTCTCCGGACCAACACGACCAGCGCGGAAACGACCATCGAGGCCGATACGCTCGTCATCGCCGAGACGCCCGTCGCCGAGACCGCCCTCGCCACCGATCTCACCGCCCACGGCATCACGTTCCAGCAGATCGGCGACGCGGTGGCACCGCGGCGCGCCAGTCTCGCCTTCTACGAGGGACGCGAACTCGCCCGCCGACTCTGATGCGGGGACCGGCGTCGGTCGCCGTACCATGGGGGCCGGCACGACCTCGCGCGAACGGCGCCCGCATCCCGAGGAGACCCGATGGCTGTCCCGGACCTCGAACACCCCAGCGTCCGGCGTGGCCGGGCGGCGCGTCAGACCGAGCGCCTGGCACGCCACATGGAGACCGTTCCGTACCTGACCCGAACGCTCGCCCCCGTCGAGGTCATCTCGACCGAGGGGCTCGAGCAGATCGAGGCCAACGCCGACACCCTCCTCGAGCAGGTCGGCATCGAGATCGTCAACTATCCGGACGCGACCGAGATCTTCCGTCGGGCCGGCGCCGACGTGACCGGCCAGCGGGTCCGCTTCCCGCGCGGCATGTGCCGGGCGCTGGTCCAGGCGACCGCGCCGCGCATCTTCACCCAGCGGGCACGGAACGCGGCCCGCAGCGTCGTCATCGGCGACCCGTACATGGTCCTCGTGCCGACCTACGGCTCGCCCTTCATCCACAACCTCGACGACGGCCGGCGTTACGCGACCATCGAGGACTTCCGCAACTTCGTGAAGCTGACCTACACCAGCCGGACGCTCCACCACGGCGGCGGGACGCTGTGCGAGCCGGTCGACCTGCCGGTCAACAAGCGCCACTTCGAGATGGTCTACAGCCACATCCGCTACTCGGACCGGGCGTTCATGGGTTCCGTGACCCACCCGAGCCGTGCCCAGGATTCGGTCGACATGGCGCGCATCGTGTTCGGTGCCGAGGCGATGGACCGCGAGCACGTGATCATGGGCCTGGCCAACGCCAACTCGCCGATGTCGTGGGACTTCAACATGCTCGGCTCGGCGAAGGCCTACGCCGAGAACAACCAGATCATGCTCATCACGCCGTTCATCCTCGGCGGCGCGATGGCGCCGGTGACCGTCGCCGCCCAGGCGACCCAGACACTCGCCGAGGCGCTGGCCGGGATGGCCTTCTGCCAGATCGTCCGGCCCGGCGCGCCGGTCATCTTCGGCTCGTTCGCGTCGTCGATGTCGATGCAGTCGGGCGCTCCGACGTTCGGCACCCCGGAGCCGCAGCTGGTCCTGTTCGTGCTCGCGGCGCTGTCACGTCGGCTCGGCGTGCCGTTCCGGAGTGGCGGCAACTTCACGGCCTCCAAACTGCCCGATTACCAGGCCGCCTACGAGAGCGCGATCAGCTACATGGCGACGATGCAGGCCGGCGTCAACTTCAACCTGCACACGGCCGGTTGGCTCGAAGGTGGTCTCGCCATCGGCTACGAGAAGTTCATGCTCGACGAGGATCAGGCGTCGATGACCGAGGCCTACATCAAGGGCGTGGATGTCACCGACAACGGCTACGCGCTCGACGCCATGCTCGCCGGCGGTCCCGGCCAGCACTTCCTGGGTTCGCCCCACACGCTGGCGAACTTCGAGAACGCGTTCTGGCGCTCCGAGCTGTCGAACAACGACAGCTTCGAGCAGTGGGAGATCGACGGCGGGCTCGATGCCGCCCAGCGGGCGAACCTCCGCTGGAAGAAGCGCCTGGCCGAGTACGAGCGGCCGCCGCTCGACGACGCGATCCACGACGAGCTCGTCGAGTGGATGGATCGGCGCAAGGCGAGCTTCCCGGACTCCGACGTCTGACCGACGCCCGATGACCTCGGCCGACCCGCTGCTCCAGCCGTTCCAGCTCCGGCACCTCACGCTCCGGAACCGGATCATGAGCACGGCTCACGAGCCGGCCTACGCGGAGGACGCCAAGCCGAAGCTCCGCTACCAGCTCTACCAGGAGGAGAAGGCGAAGGGCGGTATCGCCCTGTCGATGTTCGGCGGCTCGACCAACGTGGCGCCCGATTCGCCGCCGATCTTCGGCCAGCTGTCCGCCGGCGACGACGACATCATCCCGTACTTCCAGCAGCTGGCCGACCGGATGCATGCCCACGGTGCCGCGACGATGGTCCAGCTGACGCATCTCGGCCGGCGAACGGTCTGGGACGACGGCGACTGGCTCCCGACGATCTCGTCGTCGTCGGTCCGCGAGCCGGCCCACCGGTCGTTCCCGAAGGCGATGGAGCTCGCCGACATCCGTCGTGTCGTCTCGTCGTACGCGGAAGCGGCGCGGCGCTGCAGGGACGGCGGGCTCGATGGGCTCGAGCTCGAGGCCTACGGGCACCTCATCGACCAGTTCTGGTCGCCGCTCGTCAACCAGCGTTCCGATCAGTACGGCGGGTCGCTGGCGAACCGGTTGCGCTTCTCCATCGAGGTCCTCGAGGCGATCCGCAAGAAGGTCGGGCCGGACTTCATCGTCGGCATCCGGATGACCGGCGGCGAGGACGTGCCGGGCGGGCTGACCGAAGCTGACGGCATCGAGATCGCCCGGACGCTCGCGAACACCGGGACCATCGACTTCATCAACATCATCAAGGGCTCGATCGCGACCGACGAGGCGATCTCGCACGTCATCCCGGGGCTGGGCACGCCGTTCGGGCCGGCGCTCCAGTTCGCCGGCCGCTTCCGCGAGCGGGTGAACCTACCCATCTTCCACGCCAACCGGATCCCGGACCTGGCGACGGCCCGGTATGCCATCAGCGAGGGCCTCGTGGACATGGTCGGCATGACCCGCGCGCACATGGCCGACCCGCACATCGTCCGCAAGCTCGAGGCCGGCGAAGCCGACCGGATCCGGCCGTGCGTCGGGGCGTCGATGTGCATCAACCGGCTGTATCTCGGGATGGAGGCGCTGTGCATCCACAACCCGGCGACCGGGCGGGAGGAGACCATCCCGCACGTCGTCGGGCGGTCGGCCGGGCCGGGGCGACGGGTCGTCGTCATCGGGGCCGGGCCGGGTGGGCTGGAGGCGGCGCGGGTCGCTGCGGAGCGCGGGCACCTGGTGACGGTGCTGGAGGCGGCCGACCAGCCGGGCGGTCAGGTCGTGCTGGCCGCCCGGGCGACGCAGCGGCGAGGCGACCTGATCGGGATCGTCGAGTGGCTGGTCGCGGAGTGCCGGGTGCTCGGGGTGGACCTGCGGTTCGGGGTGGTCGCCGACGGGGATGTCGTGGCGGCCCTCGCGCCGGACGTCGTCGTCGTCGCGGCGGGCGGGCGGCCGCGCGTGCCCGTGTTGAGCGAGGGGGAGGACCTGGTCGTCTCGACCTGGGACATCGTCGGCGGGGCGGTCTCTCCGACGCGGGGCGAGGTGCTGCTGTTCGACGATCACGGGACCGAAGACGCGCTGTCCTGTGCCGAGCGCCTGGTCGCCGCCGGGTCGTCGCTCGAGATCGTCACGCCCGACCGGCACGTCGGCCACGAGGTCACCGGGACCGCCTATCCGGCCTATCTCGGGACGCTGTACGCGGCCGGCGTCCGGCTGACGCCCGACCACCGGCTCCGGGCGGTCCGGCGGACGGCCGATCGGCGGCTCGAGGTTGACCTCTGGAACGACTACACGCGGACGACGACGCAGCGGGTCGTGGACCAGGTCATCGTCGAGTACGGGACGGTGCCGAACGACGAGGTCTACCTGGACCTGGTCCCGCGCTCCTCGAACGGCGGCGAGGTCGACCTCGAGGCGTACATCGGCGGGCGGGCCCAGACGATCGTCAGCAACCCGGACGGCGCGTACCAGCTCTTCCGCATCGGTGACGCCGTCGCGAGCCGGAGCATCCATGCCGCGATCTACGACGCGCGGCGGATCGCGATGGTGCTCTAAGGGCCCGGCGGGGCGTCAGTCGGCGTCGAAGACCGGATCGGCCAGCTCTAGGGGCGCGTCCTCGCGTGGCGGCGGCGCCTTGCGCTGGAGGGTGCGCAGCTCCTCGATCGGGATGTGGCAGGACATCAGGTGGCCCGGCTCGACCTCGACCAGGGGCGGCTCCGTGACCTCGCAGACGCCCCGGATGACCCGCGGGCAGCGGGTGTTGAAGACGCAGCCCGACGGCGGGTTGGCCGGGCTCGGGATCTCGCCCTCGAGCAGGATCCGCTTCTGCTCGCCGCCGTCCACGTTGGGGACCGCGGACAGCAGCGCCTCTGTGTACGGATGGTTCGGGCCGCGGAAGACGGTCTCCGAATCGCCGACCTCCATGATCCGCCCGAGGTAGAGCACGGCGATCCGGTCGGCGAGGTAGCGGACGACGCCCAGGTCGTGCGAGATGAGCAGGTAGCTCGTCTTGCTCTTGAGTTGGAGCTCCGACAGCAGGTTGAGGATGGCAGCCTGGACCGAGACGTCGAGCGCGCTGGTCGGCTCGTCGGCGACGACGATCTTGGGGTCGCCGGCGAACGCGCGGGCGATGGCCAGGCGCTGCTTCAGCCCGCCCGACAGCTGACGCGGCTTGAGGTCAAGGTGGCGCTGCGTCAGCCGGAGGTCGGCCGCCAGCTTGTCCACCCGCTCGTCGACGGCCTTGCCCTTGAGCCCGGTCAGCTTCGAGACCGATCGCTGCAGGATGTGCCGCGCCGTCCAGCCGCGGTTGAGCGCCGAGTCGGGGTTCTGGAAGACCATCTGGATCGAACGCTTGTCGTCGGTCGGCCGGTCGACGGACCGGGCGGCCAGGACATGCTCGCCGAGCTCCATGTTGCCGCCGGCGTCCGGGCTCTCGATGCCGAGGATCGTCCGGGCCAGAGTGGACTTGCCGGAACCGGACTCGCCGACCAGCCCGAGCGTCTCGCCGTCGAACAGCTCGAGGTTCACCTTGACCAGCGCCGGGACGTCGTGCCCGCTCTGGTGGAATGTCTTGGAGACAGCGTCCACCGACAGGATCTGGTTGCCGTGGACGGTGTCCTGCCCGACGACCGCGGCGGGCTCGAGGATCTCGCCGATCCGGTCCCGATGGTGGCAACGCGTCCAGCGACCCGGCAGGACCTCGACGACCGGTGGCACGACCGTCCGGCACAGCTCGTCGGCCAGCGGGCAGCGATCGACGAAGACGCAGGTCGGCAGGTCCGTCCCGATCTGGGGCAGGTTGCCCGGGATGGTGGCCAGCGCCCGCTGCGACTTGCGGATGCCGCGGCGCGGCAGCGACCGAAGGAGGCCCAGCGTGTATGGATGCTCGGGGTGCTCGAAGACGGCCTTGGCGTCGCCTTCCTCGACGATCTTGCCGGCGTACATGACGCCGACCCGATCGCACATCGTCCGGATGACGCCCAGGTTGTGGGCGATCAGCAGGACGGCGGCGTTCGTCTCCGCCTGGAGACCGCGGACGAGGTCGAGCACGCTGGCCTCGACCGTCGCGTCCAGGCCCGTCGTCGGCTCGTCGAGGACGAGCAGCTTCGGGTTCGAGGCGAGCGCGATGGCGATGACGACGCGCTGCTGCATCCCGCCGGACAGCTGGTACGGGTAGCGCTGTGAGACCCCGCCCGGATCCGCGATCTGGACGCGCTTCAGGGCGGCCAGGGCGCTGGCCTCCGCCTCGGCTTTGCCCTGGCCGAGGATGGTGAACGCCTCGGCCACCTGTGGGCCGACCTTGGTCGTCGGGTTGAGGGCAGCGCCCGGATCCTGGTAGACCATCGAGGCGTGGTGGATCCGGAACTGGCGGACCTGCTCGTCGGTCATCTTGGTGATGTCCTCGCCGCTGACGAGGATCCGGCCGCCGGTGATGACGCCGTTGCGGGGCAGGTAGCGGACGGCGGCATAGGCCGTGGTGGACTTGCCACAGCCGGATTCGCCGACCAGGCCGTACGACTCGCCCGGCCGGACCTCGAACGACACCCCGCGCAGGACCGGGCGCTGGATACCGCGCACGACGTAAGCCAGCGACAGGTCCTCGACCTTGAGCGCGGCCGATGTGCCGCCCGACGGCGGCGGGGGCGGGGAGGCGGGCGCCGGCGGCGTTGCGATGGTCATTCGGACAGGACCGACTGGAGCGAGTCGGCGATGAGGTTGACCGCGATGACCGTGCTGGCGATGGCCAGCGCCGGGAAGAGCGTCGGCCACCAGACGCCCGCGATCATGTTGTTGTACTCCTCGCTCACGGTCAGGCCCCAGTCCGGCGATGGCGGCTGCAGGCCGACGCCGAGGAACGACAGCGTCGCGACTGTGAAGATCGCGTAGCCGAAGCGGACCGTCATCTCGACCACGGTCGGACCGAGGACGTTGGGGAAGATCTCGCGCGACAGGATGAACGGCCCCGATTCACCGCGCAGCTTCGCCGCCGTGACGTAGTCCAGCTGTCTCTCGGAGAGCACGGCCGAGCGCACGGTCCGGGCGACGATGGGCGTGAACAGGATGCCCACCACGCAGACGACGACGAGCGGCGATGAACCGAGGACGACCAGCGTCAGGAGCGCGATGAGCACGACCGGCAACGCGAGGAACGCTTCCACGATCCGGCTCAGGACGTCGTCGATGGTGCCGCGGTAGTAGCCCATGACGAGGCCGAGCAGGGTCCCGGCGATGACCCCGAGCAGGGCCGCGAGTGGAGCGATGATGAGCACGTCGCGCGAGCCGACCATGACCCGCGACAGGACGTCGCGGCCGAGCCGATCCGTGCCCATCAGGTGAGCGACGCTCGGCGGCTCGTGCCCGACGAAGAACTGGTTGAACGGGTCGTACGGCGTGATCCGCTGGCCGAGCAGCGCGGTGATGATCCAGCCGATGACGACGATGTTGCCGATGATGAACGCCGGCCGGCGGACCAGGAGCCGGAGCGTCTCGCGGCGGGCCTGCGAGCGCTCGGACGTGGCCGGCGTGACGACCGGGCCGATCGGGGTGGGTTCGACGATGACGTCGACCATCAGCGCTCCGTATCCAGTCTGATCCGCGGGTTCATCCAGGCCATGGTCATGTCGGCGGCGAGCGTCGCGAGCATATAGACGATGCCGATGACGATCGCGCCGGCGGTGAGCATCGGGATGTCCTTGCGCTGGGCCGCGAACAGCATCGTCTGGCCCATCCCGTTGTAGTTGAAGATCTTCTCGACCGCGATGATGCCGCCGAACAGGTAGCCGACCTGGACGGCGATGACCGCGACAGTCGGGATGAGTGCGTTGCGCAGGACGTGCTTGCGCATCACCTGGCCGGTCGTGAGGCCCTTCATCGTCGCCGTCCGTGTGTAGTCGGATTGGAGCACGTCGATCGTGCCGGCCCGGGTCATGCGGGCGATATAGCCGAAGTAGACGATGGCCATCGCAGTGGCCGGCATCAGCAGGTAGCGGATCTGGGTCGGGATGTCCGCGTTCGGTGGCGGGGTGGCAAGGACGGGCAGCAGCTTGAGCTGGACCCCGACCACGACCACGAGGATCGTGCCGGTCACGAATTCCGGGATCGACGACGAGGTGACGCCGAGCAGGACGACCCCGCGATCGGCCAGCCGGTCGCGTCTCCGAGCCGCGAAGATGCCCGCCGCGATGGCCACCGGGATGGTCAGGAACAGGGCCAGCCCGGCGAGCTTGGCCGAGCGGGCCATCGCCGCGGCGAGCTGCGGCAGGACGGCCTGGCCGGTGACGTACGAATCGCCGTAGTCGAAGGTGAAGACGCGGCGCATCGAGTCCGCGTACTGGACCAGGAGTGGGCGGTCCGTGCCCAGCTTCTGGTTGAGCGCATCGACGCTCTCCTGGGGCGCGAAGGGCCCGAGGATGGTCCGCCCGACGTCATTCGGCAGGACGTTGGCGATGATGAAGACGATGGTGGCGAGCAGCCACAGCGTCACGAGCGAGAGGACCAGCCTGCGCGAGATGTATCGGGCCATCGGCTACCTCGCGCCGTGACTTGGAGGAGCGTCGACGGGACGTCGCTGGGGGGCGATGGTTGGCACCAACGCCCCCCGATGACGGGTCAGGCGGTCTTGCCGGCTGCGGAGAAGAACATCTGCCCGAGGGCACTCGAGTACACGCCCGAGAACTTCTTCGAGTTGCCCGCGAGGTAGTTGTAGAAGTACGGGAGTCCGATCGGCGTGTCCTCGACGAGGATCGTCTCGATCTTGGTGCAGGCGGCCTTCTGGGCGTCCACGCCGACGGAGGTCTGGAACTCCTTGAACGCCGCATCGAACTCCGGAGAGTTGTACTGCGACGAGTTCCAGATGCCCTTCGACTTGAGGGCGGCGTTGAGATAGACGTCCGGGGTCGCCCGGTGGCCATAGTCGACGATGCCGAGCTCGGCGGCGCCGGAGCACGGCGGATCCTTCGGGTCGGCGGGGCACCACTGCGCGCCATAGAACGTGTCGAGGCTCTCGACCGCGACGTTCAGCGTGATCCCGGCCTGGGCGGCCTGGCTCTTGAGCAGGGTCGCGAGGTCGGGGATCTCGAGCAGCTGGCCGCAATGGAGGGTCGCCGTCAGGTTCGATACGTTGGCAGCGGCCAGCAGCGACTTCGCCTTGTCGATGTCCTGGGCCCGCTGCGGGACGGAGGAGTCGAAGTACGGATACCCCTGCCAGATGACGTGGTCGTTGCCGAGCTGCGCCTTGCCCTTGAACAGCTGCTGGACGAGGGCCGGCCGGTCGAACGTGTAGGCGAGCGCCTGGCGGACCCGCTTGTCGGCGAACTGGCCCTTGTCCGTGCGCATCCAGATCTGGCGGTGGAGGGCCGCTTCGGTGGCGATGATGCTGAAGTTCGCGTCATCGAACAGCGACGCCCCGGACAGGACGTCGAACTGGACGATGGCGTCCACCTGATCGCCCTGGTAGGCGGTGACCATCGGGCCGGTGGCGTCGAAGAAGATGAACTCCGTGCCGTCGAGCGGCGTTGCGCCACCCCACCAGTCCGGGTTCCGCTCGAACGTGGCGCCGGTCTGCGCGTTGTAGGTCTTGAGCTTCCAGGCGCCGGTGCCGGCCGGGACCTTGTCGAGGGTCGTGCCCGCGACATACGCCTTGGGCGTGATCAGCGTCTGGGCATTGAAGACCGAGACGAGATACGGGAAGTTGCCGTTGCCGCCGACGAGCGTGAAGACGACGGTGTTCGCGTCCTTCGCGACCGCGCCGCCCGGGCCGAGGACGCCCTTCAGGCCGGAGTTGCCGGCCGCGACCAGGCGCTCCATGGTGGCCACGACGTCGTCCGCGGTGAACGGCGAGCCGTCATGCCACTTGACGTTCTGGCGGAGGTCGAAGGTCCAGACGGTGCCGTCCGTATTCGGCGTCCACTTGAGCGCGAGGCCGGGCGCGATGTCCGAGCCGCCCTTGTCGAGGGTGCACAGGAATTCGAACGACTGGGCGGTGATGCCGTAGCCGCCGAGGTCCTGCATCGCGACCGGGTCGACCGAGACGGGCTTCTGGCTGGCGATCCGGATCACGCCACCGCTGACCGCCGCTGAGGCGGGGGCCGATGCGCCGGCGCTGGCCGCCGCCGATGGGGCGGTCGATGCACCCACGCTGGCCGCCGCGGACGGGCTGCTCGAGCTCGAGCTGCAGGCCGCGATGACCATGCCGATCGCGCCTGTCGAGAGGCCGAGCACGGTGGCGCGCTTGATGAACTCGCGGCGGCTGAGCCGCCCGGCCGCGAAGGCCTCGATGGTGTCGAGCTGCAGCGGGACCGCTGTGCTTCGAACCTTGTCCAGCTGGCGATAGTCCATCGGTCTGGATCCTCCGGCAGGTGGCTGGGGCGACGAGCTGTTGGCACGGCTTCGTTCGCGAGGCACAACGGCGCCCGGCTGCTTGTCCTCCGGCCGGGGTACCGGTGTGTCGGAACGGTACTGGCGGCCCACCTCACTGTCAACGCGCGTCGAGGTTGCGGGTCGGTGCGCGATACTGCCGTCGTGCGCATCACCGGCATCCGCCTGGAACGACTCGTCCTGCCGCTCGATCCGCCGTTCCCGGCGGCCTGGGATCCGGTCCCGCGGAGGTCATTCGGGGCGACCGTCGTCCGGGTCGAGACCGACGAGGGTGTCATCGGCGTCGGATCCGGCGACACGATGGACGGTTTCGAGGCGTACGAGCACCTGTTCATCGGCCAGGACCCGACAGCCATCGCCCGGCACGTGCGCGTCCTGGACACCATCGACTTCCATGCCGGGCGGTACTGGCCGCTCGAGGCGGCCCTCTGGGACCTGCTCGGTAAGGTCGCCGGGCTGCCCGTCGCCACGTTGTTCGGCGGGGCGACGGATGGCATCCCGGCGTACGCCTCGTGCGGGTCGTTGATCGCCCCGGCCCTCCGAGCCGAGTCTGCCCTTCGCCTCCGTGGGGAAGGCTTCAGCGCGCTCAAGATCCGGATCGACCCGCGACGGCTGGAGGAAGGCCTGGCGAGCGTCACCGCCACCCGTCATGCGGTCGGCGATTCGATGGCGATCATGGTCGACCTCAATCAGGGCTGGCGGATGGCCGGCGATACCTCGCGCTCGCTCGACCTGGTGTCCGCGCGCGAGATCGCCGCCCGCCTGGCCGACGACGGCGTCCTGTGGGTGGAAGAGCCGCTGGCCGGGACGGATCTGCCCGGTCTGTCCGCGCTGCGAGCCTCTGCACCGGGGATCCGCATCGCCGGCGGAGAGATGACCCGAACCCTCGCCGAACGGCTGGCGGCCGTCGAGGCCGACGCGTTCGACGTCCATCAACCCGATGTCGTGCTGACCGGGTTGTCGCACGCCCGGACGGTGGCCGAGCTCGCTCTTGCCCGCAACCGCTGGTTCACGCCGCACACCTGGACCAACGGCATCGGGCTTCTGGCCAACCTGCACGTGGCGGCCGGCGTCGGTGGCGGGCCGTATCTCGAATACCCGTACGACCCGCCCGGCTGGACGGCCGAGCGGCGCGACTTCATGCTCGCCGAGCCGGTCCGGCCAGGACCGGACGGGATCCTGCGCGTGCCGACCGCGCCCGGCCTCGGCATCGTCCTGGACGAGGACGCGATCCGCCGGTACGCGGCATGACGACGGACGCGAGGCCGACCGCCGCTGACTGGATCGCCCGCGCGGCCGCGGTCGCGCCGCGGACGGAGCTGTTCATCGACGGCGCATTCGTGCCCGCGGCATCCGGCCGCACCTTCGACGACATCGCCGGCCGCGACGGCTCGCTCATCGCCCGGGTCGCCGAGGGCGGCGCGGAGGATGTCGACCGCGCGGTCGCGGCGGCTCGGCGTTCGTTCGATGACCGTCGCTGGAGCGACCAGCCGCCCGCCGCCCGCAAGAAGGTCCTGCTTCGGCTTGCCGAGCTCGTCCGGGAGCACCTCGAGGAGCTGGCCCTGCTCGAGTCGCTCGATGTCGGCAAGCCCATCCGCGACACGCTCAACGTTGACATCCCGAGCGCTGCCACGACCATCCAGTGGTACGCCGAGACCATCGACAAGCTGTACGGCGAGGTCGGCCCGACCGGTCCGGGCGCCCTGTCGCTGGTCACCCGGGAGCCGATCGGCGTGGTCGCGGCGATCGTGCCCTGGAACTACCCCATGATCATCAGCGCCTGGAAGCTCGGGGCCGCGCTGGCGACCGGCAACTCCGTGGTGCTCAAGCCGGCCAGCCAGTCGCCGCTCACGGCGATCCGCCTCGCCGAGCTCGCCGTCGAGGCCGGACTCCCGGATGGCGTCCTCAACGTCGTGACCGGGCCGGGCGCGGTCATCGGCGACGCCCTGGCGCGTCATCCGGGCGTGGACAAGATCGCCTTCACGGGCTCGACCGAGGTCGGCAAGTCGCTCCTCCGGGCGGTCGGCGACACGGACGTCAAGGCCATCTCGCTCGAGCTCGGCGGCAAGAGCCCGCAGGTCGTCCTGGCCGACGTCGGCGACCTCGAGGCGGCGGCCTCGGCGATCGGCTGGGGGATCTTCTACAACAGTGGGCAGACCTGCAACGCGGGATCGCGGCTCGTCGTCCACCGGTCGGTCCGCGAGGAGCTCGTCGAGCGGGTCGCGGCGCTCGGTCGGAAGCTGGCCCCGGGCGAGCCGCTCGATCCGCGGACGCGGCTGGGTTCGATCGTGGACGACCGGCAGCTGGCCAAGGTCCTCGGCTATGTCGAGCTGGGTCGCGAGGAGGGTGCCACGGTCGTCGCCGGCGGCCAGCGCGTTCGCGAGGAGTCGGGCGGCTACTTCATCCCGCCGACGATCCTCGACGGCGTCGCGAACAGCATGCGGGTCGCGCGCGAGGAGATCTTCGGGCCGGTCCTGACCGTGACCGAGTTCGACGACGAAGACGAGGCGATCGCCATCGCCAACGACACGCCGTACGGCCTGGCCGCCGGGCTGTGGACGCGCGACGTCAACCGGGCCCACCGCCTGTCGCGCCGGATCCGGGCGGGCATCGTCTGGGTCAACACCTTCGACGCGGCCGACATCACGGTCCCGTTCGGGGGCTACAAGCAGTCGGGCTTCGGGCGCGACAAGGGCATCCACGCGCTGGACGGCTACACCCAGCTCAAGACGACCTGGTTCGACCTGACGGGGGAATAGGCGAGGCGTACACTCCCCCGACGACGAACGGAGCTGTCGAGATCAGGATCCCAGGAGTGGTTGCCATGACTGATCCGGAGGGCGCGGCATCTGGGGACGCCGCGATGGACGACCCGGCATTCGAGCCTACACAGGCCGAGATCGACCAATGGGTCGCTCGCGAGCGCAAGCGCCGGGCGGAGTGGCTGAACGGCCCGACCGACGAGGAACGCGCAGCCTATGCGCAGCGTGTCCGAACGCGACGCATCGCCGCTGCCTTCGACGAGGGCGAGGAACGGATCGCCGACACGATGCGGATGGGCCTGCGATATGGACGCGAGGGCCAGCTCGCCGCCGAGGGCGCGGCTGCCGTCCTGTATCGGTGGTCTCGCCGGACCTTTGCCGATCTCGTCAGGGCAGGGCGCGATTGGGAGGAGGAGACAACCCTCCCGAGCGTCCGCCGACGCGTGTCGTTGGACGACGAGGACTGATCGCGCTCGCTCATCGCGAAGACCTTCCTGACCACCGAGACCCGGCGTGAGGACTCTGCTCAGGCACCCGCGCCGGGTGTGGCACGTCTTCACGGTCTTCCTCCGCTTCTTCATCGCACCGGCCCTCCACCTGCCCGGCTCGGATCGGCGCACCGGCCCGGTGAGGACACGCCTCGCCTTCGAGGCCCTGGGTGGCGCCTGGATCAAGCTGGGCCAGATGCTGGCGCTCCGGTTCGACCTGCTCCCGACGGCATATTGCGATGAGCTGTTCAAGCTCCTGAACCAGGTCGCGCCGTTCCCCTACGCAGAGGTCCGCGGCATCGTCCTGCAGGAGCTGGGCGGCGAACCCGAGACGGTCTTCCGGTCGTTCGCCCAGGAGTCGTTCGCCGCCGCCTCGATCGGCCAGGTCCACCGCGCGACCCTCCACAGCGGCGAGCAAGTGGCGGTCAAGGTCCAACGGCCCGGCATCCGTGAGACGCTCGGTGCCGATATCCAGCTCATGTATGCGATGACCTGGCTGATCGATTGGACGCACCTGTTCGGCGGGACACCCAGCCGCGAGGTCATCGACGAATTCGCACGGTGGACCGCCGACGAGCTCGACTACCTGGTCGAGGCGCGCCAGGCCGTCCTGCTCTGGGAACATGCCAAGGGCGCCAACGTGGAGCGGATCGCCCGGGTCCATCGCGACTACACGACCTCGCGAGTCCTCACGACCGAGTTCATCGCCGGCGTCCCGCTGATCGACATCATGATCGCCAAGCGGGACGGCGACTCCGAGTATCTCGAGGCTCTCGCGGCGCGGGGCCACGACCTCGACCGGATCGTCCGGCACCTCGACTGGAACATGCTCAACCAGGTCTTCGTGTTCGGGTACTTCCACGCGGACCTGCACCCGGCGAACCTGTTCGTCCTCAAGGATGACGCGATCGGTTACGTGGATTTCGGCATCGTCGGCCAGCTGCCGGACGACGTCCGGGAGTCACTGACGCGCTACAGCTGGCTGCTCTTCCGCGGCGAGGTGGAATCGGCCGTTCGCGAACTGATGCGCTGGCTGGCGCCGACGGAGTCGACCGATGCCGACGCCGCCCGTCGCCAGCTCATCCGCCTCCACCAGGCGTTCCTGTACGACACGGTCGTGGAACGCTCGCGTGCCACGAGCAGCGCGCCCGGTCCCAGCCGCCCGACCGAGAACCCCTATTCGAAGCTGGCGGTCGACATCCTCGAGACCATCCGGGTCGAGGCTCTTTCGCTCTCGCCGAGCATCGTCGCGTACCTGAAGATGCTGGTGACCCTCGGCACGTTGCGCCACCAGCTCGCGGTCGACTACGACCTGTCGGCCAACGTCCGACATTTCGTTCGGCGGCTCGCTCGCCAGCAATCGATCGCGCTGGTTGATCCACGGCGGGCCTTCGACCGGCTCTACGCGGCGACCGGGCGGATGCAACGGACGATCGCCTTCGTCGAGTTCCTCGAAGCCCAGCAGCCGGTCATCACCGAGGCGACAGGGATGCTGTTCGGGTATCGCAATCGGATCCGGCGCGTCAAGCGGCGCTTGATCAGCTTCGGGACTGCCGTCCTGGTGGTCGGTGGCCTGCTGTATCTCGTCCTTGTCTATCCCGACGACACCCGGCGGATGCTGCCCCCGGGGATGGACTACACATGGTTCCAACTCGGCATCCTGGCGGTCCTGCTGATCCTGATCGTCAACCTCATCCGGAACATGCGCAGCATCGGCGGCGAGGATTGACCTGGACCGGGGCGAAGCCTGCCGCGAGCGTTGCCGCTAGCATGACGAGGGTCGTCGCCAGGCGCCGCCGGACGACGTCGACGACCGTGGACGGGAGGCCTGCGTGACGGACATGGACACGGCCGCGGGGGAGGGCCTCCGACGACGTCGAGGCGGCGGTCGCGAGGGCCATGCCCGGAACGCCGCTCCGCAGCAGCCGCCCTGGGCACAGCCGCGGATCCGCTTCCGCCCGACCGAGATCGTCTCCGCCGACGAGCTCGAAGCGATCCACCTCGGGTCGCTCCGGGTGCTGTCCGAGATCGGCATGGACTTCCTCGACGCCGACGCGCGCGAGGTGTTGCGTGCGGCCGGGGCGCAGACGTCGCCGGATTCGCTGCGCGTCCGGTTCGACCCGGGCATGGTCACCGAGCTCATCAAGACCGCCCCGTCGCAGTTCACCCTCCACGCTCGGAACCCGGCCTACGACATCCAGCTCGGTGGCGACTGGGTCGCCTTCGGGACCGTCGGCAGCCCGCCCAACGTGGCCGACCTCGACCGCGGACGGCGCATCGGCAACCGCGCGGACTATCAGAATCTGTTGCGGCTGGCCCAGTCGCTCAACGCGATCCACTTCCTGTCGGGCTACCCGGTCGAGCCGGTCGACCTCCATCACGGCGTCCGGCACCTGTGGGCGAGCTACGACGCGCTGACCCTGATGGACAAGGCGGTCCACTGCTACAGCCTCGGCCGCCAGCGGAACATCGACGTCCTCGAGATGGTCCGCATCGCCCGCGGCGTGGACCAGGCGACCATCGACCGCGAGCCGTCCGTGTTCACGGTCGTGAATTCGAGCTCGCCGCTCCGGCTCGACGCACCGATGCTCCAGGGGATCATGGAGTTCGCCGCCCACAACCAGGTCGTGTGCATCACCCCGTTCACGCTGGCCGGGGCGATGGCGCCGGTCACCCTCGCCGGCGCGCTGGCCGAGCAGAACGCCGAGGCGCTCGCCGGGATGGTCCTGACCCAGGCGGTCAACCCCGGCGCGCCGGTCATCTACGGCGGGTTCACCTCCAACGTCGACATGCAGTCGGGCGCGCCGGCGTTCGGGACCCCGGAGGGGATGCGGACGTCGATGATCGGCGGCCAGCTGGCCCGGCGCTATGGCGTGCCCTACCGATCGTCCAACGTCAACGCCTCCAACGCGCTCGACGCCCAGGCGGCATACGAGTCGGTGTTCTCGCTGTGGGGCGCCATCCAGGGCGGCGTCAACCTGTTGATGCACGGCGCCGGCTGGATGGAGGGCGGTCTCCACGCCAGCTACGAGAAGATGATCCTGGACGCGGAGCTGCTCGGGATGGTCGCCGCCTTCCTCGAACCGGTCACCGTGGACGAGGAGACGCTCGCCTTCTCGGCCATGCAGGAGGTCGGCCCGGGCGGTCACTTCTTCGGCGCCGAGCACACCCAGTCCCGCTACCGGACCGCGTTCCACAAGCCGATGCTCAGCGACTGGCGCAACTACGAGACCTGGCAGGAGGCCGGCTCGCCCGAACTCCCCGGCAAGGCGAACCGCATCTGGAAGGAGCTCCTGGCGGCCTACGAGCCGCCGCCGATGGATCCGGCGATCCTCGAGGAGCTCGATGCGTTCGTCGCTCGCCGGGTCGCCGAGGGCGGCGTCCCCACCGACTACTGAGAGAGGATCGTTCGTGAAGACAGAGACCCAGGTCGTCGTCATCGGCGGCGGCGTCGTCGGCGCAAGCGTGCTGTACCACCTGACCAAGGCCGGCTGGACGGACGTCATGCTGCTCGAACGGCGCGAGCTGACGGCGGGCTCGACCTGGCACGCGGCGGGCGGGATGCACACGCTCAACGGCGATCCGAACGTCGTCCGAAGCTCCAGCAGTACACGATCCAGCTGTACGAGGAGATCGAGCGCATCAGCGGGCAGGACTGCTCGATCCACCTGCCGGGCGGGCTGATGCTGGCCGACACGGAGGTCCGGATGGACTTCCTGCGGATGGCCGTCGCGCGCGGCCGGTACCTCGGGATGGACCTCGAGCTCATCTCGGCCAGGGAGGCGCAGGACCTCTTCCCGCTGCTCGACCCGCAGTACTTCGTCGGGGCGCTGTACGACCCGGTCGAGGGCCATGTGGACCCGACCGGCGTCACGCGGGCGTACGTCAAGTGCGCCCAGCTTCTGGGTGCCGAGGTCCACCAGCACACGCCGGTCGTCGGGCTCGCCCAGCGGCCGGACGGGACGTGGGACGTCCGGGTCGAGAGCGGCGACGTCATCCATACCGAGCACGTCGTCAACGCCGGTGGGCTGTGGGCGCGCGAGGTCGGCCGGATGGTCGGGCTGGAATTGCCGGTGCTGGCCATGGAGCACATCTACCTGCTGACCCAGGACATGCCCGAAGTGGCCGAGCACGTGGCGAAGACCGGCCACGAGATGCCGATGGCGCTCGACTTCGGCGGCGAGATCTACATCCGCCAGGAAGGCGGCTCGATGCTGCTGGGGACCTATGAGCAGGCGTGCGTGCCGTGGTCGCCGCGCGAGACGCCGTGGGACTTCGGCTCGCAGCTGCTCAAGCCGGACCTCGACCGGATCACGCCCGAGCTTCAGGTCGCCTTCAAGCACTACCCGGCGATGGGCACGACGGGCATCAAGCGCATCGTCAACGGGCCGTTCACCTTCTCGCCCGACGGGAATCCGCTGGTCGGGCCGATCCGCGGCCTGCGTGGATTCTGGGTCGCCTGCGGGGTCATGGCCGGCCTGTCACAGGGTGGCGGCGTGGGTCTCGCCCTTGCCACCTGGATGACCGCCGGGGATCACGGCGACTCCGGCATGGATATCTGGGCGATGGACGTGGCCCGATACGGAGACTACGCGACCCTGGCCTACACCAACGCCAAGGTCCAGGAGAACTACCGGCGACGCTTCCGGATCACCTTCCCCAACGAGGAGCTGCCGGGCGCCCGGCCGCTCCTGACGACGCCGATCTACGACCGGCTGACCGACGCCAACGCGGTGTGGGGGGCGACCTTCGGGCTCGAGCACGCGCTGTGGTTCCAGGAGCCGGGCCTCGAACCGAAGGAGGACGTCACCTTCCGGCGGTCGAATGCGTGGTCGCAGGTGGCTGCCGAGGTCGCCGCGGTCCGCGAGCGTGTCGGCATGACCGAGATCTCGAACTACGCCAAGTACCGGGTGACCGGTCCGGGCGCCGAGGCGTGGCTGTCGTCGCTGCTGACCGCGCGGATGCCGGCGCCAGGCCGGATCACCCTGACCGCCCTGCTCAACGACGCCGGCCGGATCGTCGGCGAGTTCACGGTCGCGCGGGCGACAGACGCGGACGAGTTCCACCTGTTCGGGTCATTGCCGGCCGAGGTCCATCACTCGCGCTGGTTCCGGCACCACCTGCCGGCAGATGGGTCGGTCCGGTTCGAGGTGTTGGGGCTGGGACTGGTCGGGCTGTCCGTGGCCGGGCCGCGGGCGCGTGACCTGCTGGCTAGGCAGTCGCGCCTGACCTGGATCTGTCGACCGAGGCCTTCCCGTTCATGTCGTTCCGTCGGGTCGACCTGGGCATGACGCCGGTCCTGCTGGCGCGGATCAACTACGCCGGCGACCTGGGCTACGAGCTGTGGGTCACCCCCCAATACCAGCGGGAGCTGTTCGACCGGATCGTGGCGGCGGGAGAGCCCCACGGTCTGCGGCTGTTCGGGATGCGGGCGCTGATGTCGCTCCGGCTCGAGAAGTCGTACGGGACGTGGTTCCGCGAGTACCGGCCGATCTACACGCCGCTCGAGGGCGGGATCACCCGCTACATCAAGCTCGACCACGAGTTCATCGGACGGGCGGCACACGAGGCCGAGGTCGCCGCCGGCGGCCCGACGCGTCGGCTGGTCGCGTTCGTCGTCGAGCCCGACCCGGACGATCCGGCCGATGTCATCGGCGACGAGCCGATCTGGCACGACGGGGCCGTCGTCGGCTGGGTCACATCGGGCGGCTACGGCCACTCGGTGAAGCAGTCCATCGCACTCGGCTACGTGCCGATCGCCCTGGCGACGCCGGATGGTCCGGGCGGCTCCGGGTTCGAGATCGAGATCATCGGCAACCGTCGGCCCGCGCGGCTCCAGCCGGAGCCGCCCTTCGACCCATCGGGCGCCCGGATGCGCCAGTGACCGAGGTGGCCGCCGCGGCCGGCCGGATCATCGTCGACGGCCAGCCGGTCCCGTTCGAGGCGGGCGATTCGGTCGCGATCGCGATCCTGCGCGGCGGCGAAGTGCCGGGCCGTGGCGGGACGCTGTGCCTGGCCGGCGACTGCGGCAACTGCCTGGCGGAGGTCGACGGCGTCGCGTACGTCCGGACCTGCCAGACCGCGGCACGGCCGGGGCTGCGGGTCGCCCGGCATCCGGCCGGGGCGATGCCGGCACTCCCCGTCGTGGCCGCCACGGATCTGACGGCGACCCCGCTCCCCGTCACCGTCGAGCTGCACCATCTCGAGGTCGACGTCGCGGTCATCGGCGGCGGATCGAGCGGGCTGGCGGCCGCCGCCGAGGCGGAACGGGTGGGCAAGTCCGTCCGCGTGCTGGACGCGCACGCCGGTGACGAGGTCGTGGCGATCTACGCCGGCCCGATGATCGTCGCCCGGACCGCGCACGGCATGCTCCATGTCCATCCGCACGAGATCGTCGTCGCGACGGGCGCCGCCGAGATCCACCCGGTCGTGCCGGGCAACCGGCTCGCGGGCATCGTGACCGCGCGCGCCGCGGAGACACTTCGGGCCGCCGGCGTCGACCTGGGTCGGGTGGTCGAGGTCGAAGGCGATCTCGTCCGTTTTGATGGCGAGGACGGGCGGATTCGGGCCGTCGTCACCCGGGACCCGGCGACCGGCGCGGAGACCACGACGCCCGCCGATACCGTCGCGGTCGGCCTGGGCCTCGCCCCGCGCGACCTCCTCGCGCGCATGGCCGGCGCCGTGCCGGTCTCGGTCGTCGGCGACGCGGCCACCGACCAGCCGCTGCCGCCGCCCCCGACCGAAGGCGTCATCTGCGGCTGCATGGGCACGACCGTCGCCGATCTCGGAGACGCCTGGGACCACGGCTACACGGAGCTCGAACTCCTCAAGCGCGCCAGCCAGGCCTGCCTCGGCCCGTGCCAGGGCGGCGCGTGCCTGCCCAACGTCCGTTCCTGGATCGCCGCCAAGACGGGCCAGGTGCCGGATCCGTTCACGGCCCGCCCGGCGTCGCGTCAGATCACCCTCGCCGAGGCATCGGCCGACACCTATGTCGACGCCTTCCGCAAGACCCCGCTCCACGACGAGCACCTGGCGGCCGGCGCGCGGATGGATCGGTTCGGTGGCTGGTGGCGGCCGTGGCACTACGGCGACGCGGTGTCGGAGTACTGGGCGGTCCGCGAGGGCGTCTCGATCGGCGATGTGTCGACGCTCGGCAAGCTGGTCGTCTCCGGGCCGGACGTCGTCGAGCTCCTCGAGCGGCTGTATCCGTGCAACATCGCGGACATCAAGCCCGGTCGGTCGCGCTACGCGCTCCTGCTCAACGAGCGCGGCCATGTCATGGACGACGGGATGATCCTGCGCGACTCGGAGACGCGCTTCGTGCTGTCGTTCACGTCCGGTGGCGCCGCCAACGCCGAGATGTGGATCCGCGACTGGATCGACGTCTGGGGCCTCCGCGTCCACGTCCTGGACCGGACGATGTCGCTGGCCGCGATCAACGTCACCGGGCCGTTGGCAGGCTCCCTCCTGCAGCGGGCCGGCCTGGCCGATCCGCCCCGATTCCTCGGCCACGTGCGGGCCGACGTCGCGGGGGTGCCCTGCCACGTCATGCGCCTGTCGTTCACCGGCGAGGCCGCCTTCGAGCTCCACCACCCGGTCGACCGCTCGGTCGAGCTGTGGCGCGCGCTGCTCGAGCTGGGCGCGGACATGGGCGTCCGGCCCCACGGCCTCCAGGCGCTGTTCGGGCTGCGGCTCGAGAAGGGCCACGTGATCGTCGGGATGGACACCGAGCTCGACACGACGCCACGCCGGCTCGGGATGGACTGGGCGGTCCGGATGGAGAAGCCGTGGTTCATCGGACGGGCCTCGCTCGAGCGGACGGCCAAGCTCGAGGACCACCGGCGCTGGGTCGGCTTCACGATGGACGGCCCGGCCCCGACCGAAGGCGCCCCGATCTGGTCGGGCGGCGAGGTCGTCGGCAACGTGACGGGGTCGTGGCAGTCCGCCGCTTCTGGGCAAGGCGCTGATGCTCGGCTGGCTGCGGCGGACGCCGTTCCCGACCCACGTCGTGATCGACGGCCGCGAGGCCGTCGTGACCACGACGCCCTTCTACGACCCGGAGGGCCATCGTGCCCGCGCTTGAGCCGCTGGTCGGTTTGCGGGTCGTCGCAGACCCGGTGGCCCTCGATAGCGCACGCTGGAAGGGCGTCGACATCACAGTCCTTCGTCTCGCGCCCGACGACGCATTCGCCATCGGAGCCAGCGCGGTCGAGATCGCCGATCCTCACGCCATCATCGAGTCGGAGACCGGCTTCGTCGGCGCTTGGCTTCAGACCATGGATGTCGAGCCCCACCTCGAATGGCGGCTGCCCGTCGATCGGCCGGCTCTTGTCCAGGGAGCCCTGGCAAACGTCCCTGTCAAGCTCTGGTTCCCGGACGTCTTCGACGCCGTCCTCCTCGTGACCGCGGCCGCCTACGCCGACGAACTCGAGAGCCGGCTGCGATGAGCACCTACACCGACACGCTCTCGACCATCGACTGGCCGGACGCGCGGCCGAGGTCGAGCTACGACGTCGTGATCATCGGCGGCGGCGGCCACGGCCTGTCGACCGCCTACTACCTCGCGACCCGCCACGGCATCACGAACGTGGCCGTCCTCGAGGCCGACTACATCGCGTCGGGCAACACCGGCCGCAACACGACGATCATCCGCGCCAACTACGGCATCCCCGAAGCGATCCGCTTCTACCAGCACTCGCTCGAGCTGTACCAGGGCCTCGAGGCGGAGACCGGGGCCGAGATCCTCCACCAGACCAAGGGCATCTTCTGGGTCGCCCACACGGAGATGGCGATGCGCACCGAGCGCGCGCGAGCCCAGATGAACACGGCCTGCGGCGCGCAGACCGTGATGGTGACCCCGGCCGAACTCAAGGAGCTCGTGCCGCAGGTCGACCTGACCGGCGGCGGCCGCTATCCGGTCCTGGGAGCATCGCACCATCTCGAGGGCGCGACCGCGCGGCACGACCGAGTCGCCTGGGCGTTCGCGTCGGGCGCCGCCAAGCGCGGCGTGGAGATCCACGAGCACACCCCCGTGACCGGGCTGATCCGCTCCAGCGACGGCGGCCGGGTCATCGGCGTCCAGACCGCGAAGGGCCGCATCGAGGCCGGCGTGGTCCTGTCCGCGGTCGGCGGCCGGGTGACCGCCATGGCCGCGCTCGCCGACGTCCGGCTGCCGATCCGGACGCACCCACTCCACGCGTTCGTGACCAACGACTACGCGCAGGGGTTCGGGCCCATCCTCGCCAGCACGGAACTCTCGTGCTACGTCTCGCAGACCGAGCGCGGCCAGATGCTCATCGGCGCCGAATTCGACTCGCAGCCGTCGTACTCGCGCCAGTCGTCGTTCGCGGCCCTGCGCTCGTATTCGTACAAGATCACCCGGCTGCTGCCGTTCCTGCGCGACCTGCGCATCCTGCGGACGTGGGCGGGCATCTGCGACATCTCGGCGGATTACTCGCCGATCATGGGCACGACCGGCGTGGACGGGTTCCTGGTCACGACCGGGTGGGGGACCTGGGGCTTCAAGGCGATCCCGGCGGGTGGTGAGGGGATGGCGGAGCTGATCGCCACCGGCCGGCCGCCCGCGCTCCTCGCGCCGTTCGGCCTCGATCGATTCCGGCGCGACCATGTCCTGGCCGACCAGGGCTCGGCAGGGACGCGCTGATGCTCTGGCTCGACTGCCCGCGCTGCGGGCGCCGCCCGATCGACGAGTTCACCTTCGGTGGCGAGCGACGAACCGTCCCGGATTCGATCAGCGACCCGGACGAACGCGACTTCGACGAGGTCTGGATCTTCGAGAACCCGGACGGGATCACGACCGAACGCTGGTTCCATGCGTTCGGCTGCCGGCGCTGGCTGACGGTCCGGCGCGACACCTCGACCGATACCGTCGTGGAGGTGGCGTGACCCGGCTGGCGGATCGGCAGATCGAGATCGTCCTGCGCAACCGCGTCTTCTTCGGAGTCGGTGCGATCGAACGGCTGCCCGAGGTGGTCGCCTCGGCCGGCGGCTCGCGGGTCTTCGTGGTGACCGATCCGGGCGTCCGCGGCTCGGGCGTCATCGACCGGGTGCTCGGCGTGCTGGCGATGGCCGGCCTCGAGTCGACCGTCTTCGCCGAGGTCGAGCCGAACCCCGGCGCCTCCACCGTCGAACGCGGCGCGGCCGCGCTGCGTGCGTTCGGGCTGGACGGCACGGTCGTCGTCCCGGTCGGTGGCGGCTCGTCGATGGACACGGCCAAGGCGCTCGACCTGCGTGCCGCCAACGACCCGATCGGTGTCTGGGACCTCGAGTACGACGGGCCGGACCTTGCGCCCGGGCGTCCCGGTCGTCGCGGTGCCGACGACCGCGGGCACCGGCGCCGAGACGAACTCGTTCGGCGTCATCACCGACGAGGCAGCCGGGCGCAAGGGCTACATCGGCCATCCGTCGCTGTTGCCCGTGGCGACCATCCTCGACCCGCTGCTGACGCTCGGCCTGCCGCCCGCCGCGACCGCCGCGACCGGTATCGACGCGATGACCCACTCGCTCGAATTGCTCCTGTCCGCCAACCCCAACCCGTTCGCCGAGGCGATGGCGCTCGGCGTCATCCGGACGGTCGGGACGTGGCTGCGGACCGCGGTCGCAGACGGTTCGGACCTCGAGGCGCGCTCACAGATGTTGATGGCCTCGCATCTCGCCGGTGTCGGGCAGGCGAGCGGGACCGGGGTCGGGCTGGTCCATGCGCTCGGTCACTCGATCGGGTCGCGCGGCAAGGTCGCCCACGGGACGGCGTTGGCGGCGGTCCTGCCGGAGGTCCTTCGCTTCTACCTCGGCACGCGCGACCACGAGCTGGCCCTGGTCGGGATCGCGCTCGGCGTCGCCTCGGGCGCCGAGTCGGAATCGACCGCCGCCGGAGTCGCCATCGGCGCCATCGACAAGCTTCTTCGCGACGTCGATCAGCGGCCGACTCTGCGCCGCCTCGGCCTGGCCGACGACGCCGCCATCGACCGACTCGTCAGCGACACCCTCGACGACGCCGCGATCCGCAACTCTCCCCGTCTCCCGACCGCCACCGAAGCCCGCGCGATCCTGGAGGCTGTCGCTGGGTAGTCGGCGATCGCCATCACGACACGGTCGTGATGCTTGAAATTGACCGTCGAAAGGGTCTTGCTCCTCATGATGCTTGTAGGCGGCATCACGCTGGGTTCACGCCGCGTCACCTGTCGTCACGGGAAGCCCGCGGCGAAATCTTGATGCCGTCCACAGGCATCAGAGGCACTGAGCCTCCGCCTCGGGCCAGAAATCAAGCATCGCGCCAGACACACAGCCCCGAGGCCCGCCCGAGACCGCATCCTAGATGAGCGGCAGCACCTCGCCGACGAACCGCTCGAGCGTCTCGACGTCGTACGGCGCCGGCTGCTCCGAGATGACCGTCCGGAAGCCGAGGTCCACGTAGGGCCGCATCCGGTCGGCGATCTGCTCGGCGGTGCCGTTCCAGAACGTGTCGTCGTCCTCGACATCGCTGAGCGGCGTGCGGTTGTGGGCCATGGCGGCCTTCCAGACGCGGTCGGCCTCGGCCTCGCTGTCGCGGATGGTCAGCTTGACCCCGAGGGTGAACTCGATGTCGGCGATGTCGCGGCCGACCGCGTCGCAGTGGCCGCGCAGGACCTCGATCTTGTGGGTCATCTTCTCGATCGAGCCCATCGCGTTCCACATGTCGGCGTAGCGGGCGACCGTCCGGAGCGTCTTCTTCTCGCCGCTGCCGCCGATCATGATCGGCAGGTGCCGCTGGACCGGCGCCGGGGCGTGGCGCAGGTCGTCGAACTCGTACCGGCCGCCGTGCTCCGAGGTGACCGACTCGCCGTCGAGGACGCGCCGGATGGCGCTGACCGACTCGTCGAGCCAGTCGAGCCGCTGGCCGAAGCCGCTCCCGAAATCGATGCCGTGGGCGGTGTGTTCGGGCTCCATCCAGGCGCCACCGATGCCCAGGATCGCCCGGCCCTCGCTGACGTGGTCGAGCGTGGTCGCGGTCTTGGCGACCAGGCCGGGATTGCGAAACGTGTTGGCGCCGACCAGCAGCCCGAGCCGCGTCGTCTCGGTCTCGCGCGCCCACGCGTTGAGCAGCGACCAGCCCTCGAAGATCGGCTGGTACGGGTCGCCGAAGATCGCGTACAGGTGGTCCCACGTCCACAGATGCGCGTAGCCGAGACGGTCGACCCGTTTGGCCGCGTCGAGCATCTCCGCCCAGGAGGCGGCCTGGCTCCAGAGCAGGATCCCGGGCTTGACGTCGGACATGGCTGGGCCTCCGGTCGTTTGCTGTCGAGGCCCCTGAGTGTAGGTGCGCGGTCAGGGCAGCGTCGCGAGGTCGCCTTCGATGAGGTCGCGATCGTCCGCATCGGCGATGCCGTCGAGGGCGGCCGTCGCCTTGGCCTTCCAGGCGGCCATCTCGGCCAGGTCGCCGGCGGTCAGGTTGGCGCGGGCCATCGCCTCGTAGGCCGACGCGATGTCCCAGTCGGCATGGCCGCCGGCCTCATTGATGGCGACGCACCGGCGGGCGTGCCAGAGCGCGGGCTCCGCCCGGCCGAGGACCGCATAGACACGCGAGCACTGCCACTCGCCGCGGGCGAGATTGACCGGCTCGCCGACGCCGACCTCGCCCCAGTGGTAACGCGATGCGTGAGCGCTGTGGATCATCTCGTCGTCCTCGGCCGGCGTCCGGTCGGGCTTCTCGAGGAGCGTCCAGGTGTGGTTGAACAGGTCAGCGGCGAGCTTCCGGCGGGTCGCCGGGTCGAGCTCCATGGTGTCGGCGGCGGCGGGCGTGGTCGTCATCGGGGTCGGGTCCTCCGAACTGAGCTGGCCGAGGATGTGCAGGACGCGCTGGAGCCGGAACGTCCGGGCCTCGATGCGCGCGCGGTGGCCGGCCAGGAGCCGCCGCCGCGCGGATGGGTCGTCCGTGGCGAGGTAGTCGCGGATCGTCTCGAGCGGCACCTCGAGATCGCGCAGCCGGACGATCGTCCGAGCCGCCTCGATCTGGTCGCGCCGATAGAGCCGATAGCTCGTGAACGGGTCCGTCCGGGCGGGCCGGAGCAGGTCGAGCTCGTCGTAGTGCCGCAGGGCACCGATGCTCAGCCCGGTCAGCCGGGCGAACCGCCCGATCGTGAGGAGGTCGTCGTCGTCCACCTCGCCATCGTGGACCCTCGGCCTACCCGAGAGTCAAGCGTTGTCGAGTTCGCGATCCACGGCGCGGAGGATGAACCGAGCCGCCTCGGCGCTCTTGCCGCCGAGCTTCTCGCCCTCGTCCTGCTCGAGTGCCTGCATCAGGTCGGTGAGGTACTGGTCCATGGCCGGGGTCCGGACGAGGTCGCCGGCCTCGAATGCCTCGTCCAGCCGCGCGACCGCGTTCCGCGCGTTGTCCACCGTGTGGCCCTTGGCCGCGATCAGCTCGCGGACATCCGCCCTGGCCGCATCCGCGGCCGCACCCTGGGTCGTCATCGCCACCTCCCCAACGTCCGTCGCAACCGATCCGAGGGACCCGCGCCGACCGGTTCGTCCAGGGGCGGGTCGGCTGGGCCCACCGCCTCGAGTGCTGCCTCGTGCGTCATCCGCCAATCCGACTCGAGCACGCTCATGCCCATCTCGTCCCACCACCGCCCGTCGCGCCAGATGGACTCGCGCGACCGGCCCTCGACGACGAACCCGCAGCGCTTGTAGGCTCGGATGGCCCGCTCGTTGAACTCGAAGACGTACAGCGCGATCCGGTGCAACCCCAGGGTCCCGAAGGCGTGGTCGACCATCAGCTGGGTCGCCTCGGAGCCGTAGCCCTTGCCCCAGGCGTCGGCCTCGCCGATGGTGATGTGGTAGAGCGCCGAGCCGTTCTCGCCATCGAGCTGGCTGAAGGCGCAGGTGCCGATGAGCCGGCCGGTCGCCTTTTCGTGGACGGCCATGGCCAGGGCCTCCGGGCCGAGGACGCGGGCCGCGAAGAACCGCTCGATCTCCTCGGGTCGCATCGGCGTCGCCTGGTAGCGCGCCAGTCGCGCGATCTCCGGATCGGCGTACCAGCGCTGGAACGCGGCGATGTTCGCCGGGACGTGCCGCCGCAGGACGACCTTCGTGCCGGCCAGGGCCTCCGGGAACCACGGTTTCGGCGCCATCCCGGGCACGGTATACCATCGCCCCATGCGTCGCTGGAGCGAGCTTGCCGAGCGTCTCGCGACGACGACCCGTACGTCCGAGAAGACGGCCATCCTCGCCGACTACTTCCGGACCCTCACGCCAGAGGAACTGCCCATCGCGGCGGTCTTCATGACCGGCCGGCCGTTCGCCGAGGCAGATCAGCGGGCGGCCGGTCTGGGCTGGTCCGCGATCGCGACGACGGTCACGGCCATCGGCGACGTCCCGCGGTCGGCCCTTGGCGAGGCGTACGACCGCTCATCGGACCTGGGCATCGCCGTTGCGGAGGTCCTGACCACGGCCGGTCACGCGCCGCCGCCCGAGGTGAGTCCGACGCTGCCCGAGGTAGCCGCTGCGTTCGCGGAGATCGAGGCGGCCTCCGGCCCCGCCCGGAAGTCCGCCATCCTGCGCGATCTGCTGGACCGCTCGGACCCGCTGACAGCCAAGGGCATCGTCAAGGTCCTGAGCGGCGACCTGCGCATCGGCCTGCGCGAGGGCCTCGTCGAAGCGGCCATCGCCAAGGCGTTCGACCAGCCGCTCGACGACGTGAAGTGGGCGGGGATGTTGGTCGGCGATGTCGGTCGGCTGGCCGGCCTCGCCCGCGACGACGCGCTCGGGAGCGCTGCTCTCGCCCTGTTCCACCCGCTCAAGTTCATGCTCGCCTCCCCGGCCGAGGACGCCGCCGAGATCATCAGCCGGCTCGGACCGGAGGTCTGGGTGGAGGACAAGTACGACGGCATCCGCGCCCAGCTCCACAAGCGCGGCACGGACGTCCGGCTCTACTCGCGCGACCTGCACGACATCAGCACCGGTTTCCCCGAGATCGTCGAGGCGGCCGTGCCGCTGCCCTGGGACGGGATCCTCGATGGCGAGATCCTCGGCTGGCGCGACGGGACGGTGCTTCCGTTCATCGCCCTCCAGGGCCGGCTCGGGCGCAAGTCGCCGTCGGTGGCGATCCAGGCCGAGGTGCCGGTCATCCTCGTCGCGTTCGATGCCTTGGCGGTCGGGCTGGGCAGCGACCGCCCGGTCGAGCCGCTCCTGCGCCTGCCCCTGACCGAACGCCGTGCCCGGCTCGACGCGCTCGACCTGCCGACCGTCGACGCCGGCGGCCGGTTCGCGCGGTCGCATCTCGTCGTCGCCACCGATGTCGACACGCTCGAGACCGCCTTCACCGAATCGCGCGCCCGGCGCAACGAGGGCCTGATGGTCAAGGACCCCGACAGCCAGTACGCCCCCGGCCGTCGCGGGCTGGGCTGGCTGAAGATGAAGAAGGCGCTGGCGACCATCGATTGCGTCGTCGTCGGGGTCGAGGTGGGCCACGGCAAGCGCCACGGCGTCCTGTCCGACTACACCTTCGCCGTCCGCGACACCGAGACGGACCGTCTGGTCAACATCGGCAAGGCATACAGCGGGCTGACCGACGCGGAGATCGCCGAGATGACCCGCTGGTTCGAGGCCCACACGATCGCCCGCTACGGGCGCTATCACCAGGTCGAGCCGACGGTCGTCGTCGAGATCGCCTTCGACGTGATCGTCCGCTCGGCCCGGCACGGCTCCGGGTTCTCGCTGCGGTTCCCGCGGATCGCCCGGTTGCGGCCGGACAAGACGGTCGACGAGATCGACACGGTCGAGACGGTCACCGCGCTGTACGAGGGCCTCCAGCACGGGTCGGAGCTGCTGGTCACCGCGAGTTCGAAGCCGCCGAAGGGTCGGCCCGCGACCGATCCCTGACAGATGCCCGCCTCACGAGCGCTCGTCACCGCCCGGCGGTCATATGGGCCCCAACCGACCTATCTGACAGGGATTCCGGGCTCACAGGCCGGAACCTGAGCGTGATGAGTCGTGCCCTTGTCCGCAAACCTTGCCCAACGCTCGCCTGGTGAGCATTCGTCAGCCGTTCCGCGGCCGGAGCTGAACCCTGTCAGCACGAGGAGCACGGGATCCCAGAGAACCGCCGTCATCGGGAACCCGCGGCCCTCTCGAGCGGCCGGTCGCGGCGCCAGATGTCGTCCAGCGAAGCCGCAGCCCTGACCCTCAGCGATCGACCGGCAGGTCCAGGCGGTTGCCCCATTCGGCCCAGCCGCCGTCGTAGACCGCCACGTCCTCGTGGCCGAGCAGCGTGAGCACGAAGGCGAGCTTGGCGGCCGCGACGCCGGACCCGTCGTAGCAGACCATCCGCCGGCCGCGGACCACATTCGCGCGATGGAGCATGTCGCGCAGGGCGCCACCGTCGCGCAGCCGCTGATGGCCGGGCTCGCTGGTGCCACCGACGGGCACGTTCACCGCACCCGGGATATGACCGAGCCGCTTGGTATTGCCCTCGAAGCCGTGGTATTCGGCCGGCGCGCGCGCGTCGAGCAGGGTCACGTCGGGCGACCCGAGCAGACCACGCACGTCGGCCGTCGTCAGCCGGGTCCGGTTCGGCCCGCGGACCGTGAACGCGCTGCTGCCGACCGGGATCTGTGCGTTCGAGATCTCGCGACCCTCGGCGACCCAGTCGAGATACCCGCCGTCGAGGATCCGGACCGAGTCGAGACCGTACGCCCGCAGGCTCCACCAGGCCCGTGCCGCGAAGAGGCCCTGGCTGTCGTCATAGACCACGACCGTCGTGCCATCGGTGATCCCCGTCCGGGCCGCCAGCTCGGCCATCCGATCCGGTCCGATGAGCAGGATGGTGCCGCCGTCCTCGGCGTCCTCGACCAGCTCGGTCCGCCAGTCGACCAGCGACGCACCGGGGATGTGGCCGGTGGCGTGGACCTGCGCCACACTGCCATCCGGCCGCCAGCGGAGGTCGAGCACCCGGATGCCCGACCGGCCGAGGTTCTCGGCAAGCCATTCCGTCGTGGCAAGGAGCTCCGGGCGGGCCAAGCCACTCATGCTCGGTATCATACGGGCCGTGGTGGACCCCTCCATGCCCGATCCGGAGAAGCTGGCGGCGGTCCGCACGGCGATCCCCTCGCTGGCCGCCGGGATCTACCTCAACACCGGGTCGGTCGGGCCGCTGCCCGCCGAGACGGCCGCCGCGATGGCTGACGTCGCCGCCCGCGAACGGGACGTCGGGCGGGGTCATCCCGACGACTTCATCGAACTCACCGGGCGGCTCGACGAGGCCCGGGCGGCGGTGGCCGCGGTCCTCGGCACGGACGTCGGGGCGGTCGCGCTGAACCACGCGACCACGGACGGGATGAACGCGGCGACGCTCCTGCCCGACTGGCGGACCGGCGGCCGCGCCGTGACGACCGCCCAGGAGCACGCCGGCGGGATCGGGCCGCTCTCTGCGGTCCGTGACCGGTACGACGTCGACCTCGCGATCGTCGACGCCGGCCAGGATGGCGACGACGCCCGCACGATCGCGGCCTTCGAGGCGGCCATCACCGCCGATACCCGGCTGGTGTCCATCTCGCACGTGCTGTGGACGACCGGTGCCGTGATGCCGGTCCGGGCCATCGCCGACATCGCCCACGAGCGGGGCGCGCTGGTCGTCGTGGACGGGGCGCAGGCGGCCGGCGCGATCGGTGTCCGACTCGAGGACCTCGGCGCGGACCTGTACGCCGTGCCGGCCCAGAAGTGGTTGCTCGGCCCCGAGGGGATGGGCGCGCTGGCCGTGGCCCCCGCGCTCATCGGCCGGCTGGCCCCGTCGCTGGCCAGCTGGTTCGCCTTGGAGGCCGTGGACGGGACCGGCCGCGCGACATGGTGGCCGGACGCCCGCCGGTTCGACTCGACCGGCTGGCACCGCCCGTCGGTGGTCGGGATGGCCCGCTCGATCGGCTGGCTGTCGATGTACGTCGGGCTCGACTTCGTCTATCGGCGCGGGCGGGCGATGGCCGCCGCCGCCGCCGATCGACTCGCCGCGATCCCCGGCGTGACGCTCCTGACCCCGCGCCACGCGATGGCGACACTGGTCACGTTCCGGATCGCCGGCTGGACCGCAGAGGCCGCGCTCGACGAGCTCGGGTCGAGGATCTTCGCGATCGCCCGGACCATCCCGGGTCTCGACGCGGTCCGCCTGAGCGTCGGCTTCTTCACGACCGACGAGGAGCTCGACCGCGTCGCCGAGGCTGTCGAGCTGCTCGCCCGCCACACGCCCGAGACGCTGCCGCCGCGGCGGACGCTGGCGATCCTGGGCCAGGGATGACCGACCGTCGCGACCCGGCGACGCTGCCGCCCCGACGGTCGTGGGCGGAGATCCGCTGGCGCCAGTTCCGGCATGCTCCTCGCCCGGTCGTCCGGGCCGTGGCCGCGAGCCTGAGCGTGGCGATCGTGCTGGCGATCCTGTACGTCGTCTACGACATCGCGCTCAGCCGCGGCGCGGACCTGCCCGGCGGCGACCTGCGCACGCTCGCGGTCGCCGTCTACATCGTCCTCGTCCTGGTCATCGGCAGCGTCGTGACCTACCTCGTCGTGCCCCAGCCGACGGGTTCGGGCACGGTCGCCCGGCGGAACGGCTGGAGCGCGGCGCTGGGCTTCTTCGCCGCGGTCCCGATCGCCTACCTGGTGATGGTCGTCGCGGTCCAGGTGATCCGGCCACTCTTCGGCTGAGTGGTGCGGCAGCGCACCATTTCCGGCCCGATGTGCGCCGACGCCTAGCCCACGGGCCGCCATCCGCGGTACGCTCCGCGGCAGATTCAAAGGCGCGCCCGGACCGTCCGGACGCGCGGTCGCACTTCGAGGGATTCGCGCGTGTCCATCGACGAGCAGCCCGTCGCGCTGCCGAACCTGTACGGCGCCCCGGCATATGCCCGGCCGCCGGGCCCGGTGCCCGCCAAAGACCGCCCGTTCGACCCCGACGAGCTCCCGTTGGAAGCCGACCAGACGGAAGAGGAGCGCGAATTCACGGCCACGCTCCCCGCGCGCGCCTACGCCCCCGGCGGTGTCGACCTCGATGGCGAACGAGCTGCGGGATCGGCCACCGGCAGCGGGGGCTCTCGTTCGTTCAGCCTCCGGGCGATCGCCGGACGGCTCCTGCGCAGCTGACGGTCCGGCCGCCCATCGGTCCCGACCACGCGGGCCGAGCCGCGGGTACTCTCGCCTGATGCCGCACGTCCACGCATCCGCAGCCAGCGAGTATTCCCCGCGGCTGGTCGCCGTCTTCGTCATCACCATCGGCGTCTTCGTCGTCGAGCTGATCGGCGGCCTGCTGGCCAACAGCCTCGCCCTCCTCGCCGACGCCGGACACATGTTCACCGACGTCGCCGGCATCGGCCTGGCCCTCCTCGCCGTCTGGTTCGCGGGTCGGCCGGCGAACGTCGAGCGGACCTACGGCTACCTGCGCCTCGAGATCCTGGCGGCCGTGGTCAATGCGGTGCTCCTGTTCCTCATCGCCGTCCTCGTGCTTGTCGAGGGGTTCCGCCGGCTGACATCGCCGCCCGAGGTCGCCTCCGGGCTGATGCTTGCCGTCGCGACCCTCGGTCTCATCGCCAACGGCGTCTCGCTGCTGCTCCTCCGGGACGCCCAGCGCCACAGCCTGACGATGCGCGGCGCGTACCTCGAGGTGATGGGCGATCTCGCCGGGTCGGTCGCGGTCATCGTGGCGGCCGTCGCGATCATGCTGACCGGCTGGCTGCAGGCGGACGCCGTCGCATCGATGCTCATCGGTCTGCTCATCCTGCCGCGCACCTATCGACTCCTGCGCGACGCGGTCGACGTGCTCCTTGAGGCGACCCCGAAGGGCATCGACCTCGACGAGGTGCGCGCCCACATCCTGGAGGCGAACGGCGTCGGCGACGTCCATGACCTGCACGCCTGGACGATCACCTCGGGGATGAACGTCGTGTCCGCGCACGTCACGCTGGAACCGGGCGCCGACGCGCCGGCCGTGCTCGACGAACTATGCCGCTGCCTGTCGGGCGACTTCGACATCGAGCATTCGACGTTCCAGCTCGAGACATCCGATCGGCGCCGCCTCGAGGAGGCCGGCCACGCCTGATCGTGGTAGGGGAGGGTGGACTCGAACCACCGACATCCGAGGTATAAGCTCGGCGCCTCTAACCGACTGGGCTACTCCCCCATCGGGGCCAGACTACCAGCCGCGGCGCGTCGCCTCGTTCGGGACCGCTGCCCGGATCCGCGTCACCACCTGCTGAAGCCGGCCCTCGGACAGCGACCGCTGGCGCGGCAGGGCCGCGATCCAGGCCGGGATCTGGGCTTCTGTGATGACCGCGCACAGTGGCGAGCGGAGCATCGAGGTGTCAGGCGTGATGAGCGCGGCGTGGACGCGCACGATGAAGTCGAGATCGCCGTGGGTCAGCCAGTGGCGGACCCGTTCGGCGTCGCGCTCGGCGGCGTCGAGCGGATGCTCGGCCGGGACCCAGCCTTCGCGCGTGCGGCGTTCCCACGCCGTCCCGATCTGGCGGATCGCGTCGCGTCGGCCGAGTTCGTGGATGACGGCCACCCCGAACGGCCCGATCACGAGTTCGGGGATGGGTCGGCCTGCGGTCGGCACGACGTCGGTCGCCACGAAGACGTCCGGCGGCAGCGAGCCCAGGGCCGCGACGACTGGTGAGCGTCGCCGCTTGGCCCCCGGGCGCACGGCCGCAGCGATGATCGCGAGCCGGTTCGTCCCAGCCACCAGCAGCGCGCCGCCGGCGATGACGGCGAGTGCCCAGACGGCCAGGACCACGACCGTCCCGGAGCGGGACCCCGGGATCAGGCTGGACACGACGGGGGTTCCCAGCGCCAGGAACGACATGCTGAGACCGGCCGCCACGAAGGCGCCTCCCAGCAGGGTCCCGATGACCAGGGATCCAGACTGTCGTTGGGGTCGAGTCGGGGTGATCAGCTGCATGGCCGGACCGTACGGTCTCGCCCACCGACGGGCCATGAGCATTCCGGGTCATCCACCCGCGGCGGTCGGCCCACGGCCCCGTCCGGACCCCACCGGACCGGTCGTCCGGCGGTGGCAGGGTGCAACGGAATCGGACAACCAACGGCCCGCCGTCGCCTGACGGCTTGCCCGACCGGGACCCCCGTACCATTGCCCGTCGCTCCGCCGGCACGACATCCTCGACCTCGCATCGGGCGATGGCCCGGGCCGGGAGGCTGATTCGTGTTCGTCAGGAACCGTCGATGGACAGCGCACCGAGCGTGGTCATGGGTCGCCGTCGCGGCCGTGGTCGCGCTCACGCTCGCCGTCTTCGCCGCGCCCATGTCAGCCGCAGCGACCGGGACCACCCTGTCCGCCTCGACCGTCACGCCCAGGATCGGGTCGACCACGACGACGTTCGTCATCACGGTCGTCTACGCGAACGATGCCAGCAGCCCGGCGCAGCGGGTCGCGGTCAGGATCGGTGACCGGGACCTGACGATGAGCCGGGTGGCGGGTGGCGACTGGGCTCACGGGGTCACGTTCCGCTGGTCCGGGACCGCCTCGACCGGGACGCACGCGGTCGTCCTGACGGCGCTGGCGACGAACGGCGGCCAGGCAACCCTCGATGTGGGCACCATCAAGGTCCTCACGTCCGGTGGGCCATCACCCACCCCGACTCCGACGCCCAAGCCGACCTCGACACCGACCCCGGCCCCGACGCCAACGCCCAAACCGACCGCGACGCCGACGCCGACGCCCAAGCCGACCCCGGCACCGACCCCGACTCCCCGGCCGACGGCTCGGCCGACCCCCGTCCCGACGCCGGCCGCCACGCCCAAGCCGACGGCGCGTGCGACCGCACGTGCGACGAGCCGGCCGGCGAGCACCACGACGCCGCTCGCCGTGGGTGTCGCCGCGACGCCGACCCCGTCGCCGACCCAGACGAGCGACGTGGTCCCGACCGATCAGCCCTCGTTCGGCCCGTCCCCCGAGCCCAGTGATGCTCCTCTCACCGCGGCGCTCCTCGGCGGCGGCGCCGGCAGCGGCACCGATGCCGGTCCCGGCGGCGGGAACCCGGGTGGCGCGGACATCCCGACGGACCCATCCGGCGGCGTGGGCGACGGCGGGACGAGCAAGGCCTGGGGTCCGGTCGCGGGCGTCCTCGCCATCGTCGGTCTCGGCGGCCCGACGTTCCCCCATTTCAGCCTCGCACCGACGCTCGTCACCACGACCGGCGTGGTCGCGACGGCCATGGCCTTCGGGCTTTTCGGTCGGCGCCGCCGCGACGACGAGGTCCCCGACGAGGTCCTTGCGGCTGCCGCGGCGTCAGGTCTCGGCGTGGTCCCGCACCAGCTCGTCGGCTCGGCGGTCGCGCTGCCGGTGGCGGCGTCCGAGGTGGGTGTCGGCCGCACCGATCGGGCGCTCCTCGATGATCCGTCGCCACCGTCGTCGCTGCTGGATGAGGAAGCGCTCATGCCCCGCTGGCGGCGCCCATCGCTGATCCAGGCGCGCAAGGCAGATCCGATCCGCGACAGCACGCCGGCGCCGCGGCTCACCTTCGGCGAGGGCCTCGTCGGTCCGCTGGCCGGCCGCGAGCGACGGGTCATCCGCTACCGCGTCGTCCGCCTGCTCGACTCGCCGGACGAGCTCCGTGGCGCGGAGATCGGCTACCTCGACCAGGGCGACGAGGTCCAGCTCCTCGAGAAGTACGGGGCGTACTGGCTGGTGCTGAGTCCGGACGGCCAGCAGGGCTGGCTGCACAAGATGGTGCTCGGCGAGATCGTCGACGCCGACGGAGCGCCGCCCGACGTCGCGGTCGCCACGATGCCCGCCGCGGCCGAGACCTGGACGATGGGCGAAGCGGACGTCGACAGCGACGTCTTCGATGCCTACCTCGAGGCTCGTCGCCGCGAGGCCTGAGGCCGGCGGTCCTTGCGCAGGACCAGCACGTGCTGGTGGACGATGTTCGGGACGAACGCTCTCGGATAGCCGTACGGCCGCAGCCGGGTCCCCGCCTGGTACCAGATGAGATCGCCCTTCGGGATGAAGCCGACGGCCGTCGCCCGGGCCGCCAGGTCCGAACCGGTGAAGACGTACCGTCCATCCTGGTAGGCATCACGCACGATGACGACCAGGTAACGGCCGTCGCGCAGGACGCGGGCCAGTTCGCCGAAGACGACCTCCATCCGGTCGAGGAAGGCCGGATAGTCGGCCGCGTTGGCCAGGTCGAGCGGTGAGTCGGTGATCATGGCGTAGTCGGTCCGCCGGTTCGCATGCGCCTCGGCCAGGACGCCGCCGGCCATGGTCATCGGCAGCTGCAGGTTGTATGGCGGGTCGGTCGCGACGAAGTCGATCGATTCGGCGTCGAGCGTCGGCAGCACCGCCAGCGCGTCGCCGACGCGGAGGTCCAGCCCCGACGGGTCGAACGGCCGAGGCCCGCCCGGATCGGCCGTGCCGAGGTCGGCCAGCTCCGGCCCGAGCCCATCGCGTTCGGCCGACAGGTCGCGCACGACCTCAGCGAAGATCGCCGCCCAGCGCGGATCGAGCTCGATGCCGATCGCCCGACGCGGGCCGCGCGCGATGGCCGCTCCCAGGAGCGTGCCGCCGACGCCCGCGAACGGGTCGAGGACGAGGTCGCCGGTGCGCGTGAAGAACTCGATCAACCGCGCCATCAGGCGGGGTGGCTTGTTCGCGCCGTGCGCCCGCCGCGCCCGGTGCCCGAGCTCGGACGGATAGGCGGTCGTCAGCAGCGATTTCGTGAAATACAGCCACTCCTCTCCGGGCAGCTCGTTGAGCGTGTTGGCCGGATGGGGCTCGCGCCGGGGTGCGGTCATGGCACGGCCAGCCTAGCCGACGCGGACCGTAGAATGCCGCCATGCCCGCCAGCCACTCGAGCGCGCGCTTCGTGGGTCGTGACGACGCGTTCGCCCGTCTCGCGGCCGGACTCGACGACGCCGCGGGTGGACGCGCGCGGACCATCCTGCTGGACGGGACCGCCGGGGTCGGCGTCACCCGGTTCATCGACGAGACCATCGCCCGGATGAACGCGCTCGGGGAGCCGATGACGGTCCTGCGCGCCACCGCCTGGCCCGCCCGGGCCGACGAGCCGTACGGGCCGATCGTGCGGGCCCTCGGACCGACCTTGCGGGGATTGCCCGTCGACGAGCTCGCCGACCTGCTCGGCCCGGCCGCGCCCGAGGTGGTCCGGCTGCTGCCCGACCTCGAGCCGGTCCTCCAGGTCGTGAAGCGGACGGCCTGGAGCGGTGGCGGGACTGCTCCGGAGCGTCGTCAGGCGCGCACGCTCGAGGGGATCCTCGGGCTGCTCGGGCGGCTCGGCGAACGGCGCCCGGTGGTCCTGGCGCTCGAAGACCTCCATCGGGCCGATGCAGCGACGCGCGCGCTCGTCACGTTCCTCGCCAGGATCTCGCGCGACCAGCGTCTGGCTATCGTCGGGTCGCATCAGCTGGACGCGGTCGCGCGCGACGATCCATGGATGGCGGACCTCGCCGCGATCAAGACCGGACCGCACACCCCGGAACGGATCGTCCTCCACCCGCTCGATCGCGATGAGCTGGCGGCGCTGATCGAGGGCATCGAGGGCGAGCGTGCGTCGGCCAGCCTCCTGCTGCTCGTCGCGGAACGGTCCGGCGGCCTGCCGCTCGTCGCCGAGGAGCTGCTGGCCGCCCGACGCGAGCTGCCATCGGCGTCGCTCACCGGATCGTTCGACGACCTGATCATCGCCCGGCTCGCGGTCCGGTCGCGGGAGTGCCGGCGCGTCCTGCGCCTGATGTCACTGGCCGAGCGGCCGCTCACGCCCGAGCAGCTGGCCGGGGTGGCGGCCGCCTTCGACGCCGACAGCGACCGTGCCGTGCCACGCTCGGTGACCAGCCCGCGAACCGGCGCGGGCGCGCTCGACGCCGACCTGTGGGCCGGCTGGGAGGAGGCGCTCGAGAACGGCTTCGTCGTCGAGGTGGACGGCGGGCTGGCGTTCCGCCACGAGTCGATCGGCCATGCCGTCGCGCGCGACCTGCTGCCGGTCCCCCGGACGCGTTTCCATGCCGCGCTGGCCCAGCGTCTCGGCGGACCGCCGTCGGCGGTCGGCTCGCACTGGCTCGCCGCACACGACCCTCACGCAGCGAGGTCGGCGGTCATCGAAGCTGCAGCGTTCGCGGGTTCGCGCCACGCCGCCGCCGACGAGCTCGAGGCCCTCGAGGTGGCCCTGTCGCTGCCGGAGGCCCTGGCGCCGGGGGTCGGATCGCGCCGTCGTTCGGCCCCGCCATCGGATCGGGTGGACCTCCAGGTCCGGGCGTCGGAGGCGGCCTTCGCGGTCGGGCGGATCCCGCGGGCGACGGCGTTCCTCGAGGCGGCCATCGCCGGGCTCGATGCCCGGCGGGACCGGATCCGGCTCGGCCTGCTCCACGAGCGGCTGGCCCAGGTGCGACGGGCGGGCGGCGACCCGGCCGGGGCGATGCTGGCGGCACGCCGCGCGGTCGAGCTGATCCCGCGCGAACCAAGCCCTGAACGTGCCACGGTCCTGGCCGGACTCGCTCAGCTCAAGATGCTCGACGGTGTCTTCTCGGACGCACAACGTCTGGCGCGCGAGGCGATCCGGGTCGCCCGAGCCTGCGACCCGCCGGCGCGCCCGCAGGAGGTCCATGCGACGACGACCCTCGCGGTCGCGCTCGCGTGGGGCAGCGATCCGGCCGCGGCGATCGATCTCCTGCGCGAATCGGAGGCCGCAGCGCTCGAGCTGGACGACCCGGATGCGCTCTTCCGGGCGCGCGCGAACCTGACCACCGTCCTCGACCTGGTGAACCGTCGGGCCGAGGCCGTCGACGTCGCCTACCGCGGCATCGAGGATGCCCGGCGGGCCGGCCTCGAGGCCGTCTACGGCAACTTCCTGGCGGGCAACGTGGTCGACACCCTGTTCTTCCTCGGCCGCTGGCAGGAGGTCCGGACGATGAGCCTCCGGGCGATGAGCTGGCTATCGGTCGGCGTCGTCCACATGGAGGCGGTCCTGGTCCTGGCCGCCGTCGAGATCGAGACCGACGCCGGCGAGGAGGCGTCCCGGCTGCTCGGTCAGACCGTGCTCGAGCTGGCGGCGGTCCGCGAGCCGCAGCTGGCCGCCCCGTATTACCTGGCCGCGGCGTCGTTCGCGTTGTGGCGCGGGGACGTGGCCGACGCCAGCCGGTCGGTCGACCGGGGGTGGGCGAGCGTCCGCGAGACGGAGGAATGGGTGCTCGTCGCGCGGATGGCCGCCATGGTCGCGCAGGTCGATGCGGCGATGGCCGATGAGGCCCGCCAGAATCGCCAACTCGCCCCGCTCGCGGCAGCGCGCGAGCGGACCGCTGCCGTCCTCGCTGCCGCGGCGAGCGCGGTCAAGGCCAGCGGGGCCCCGGCCACCGCCGGATCGCGTCGCGTCGCGGATGCGTCGCTGGCCACAGCACGGGCCTTCCAGCGACGCTCCGAGGGCGAGGATTCGGCCGATGTCTGGAAACGGGTCGCCGATGGCTGGGCGACCCTCGAGTCACCGTACGATGAGGCGCTCGCCCGCTGGCGCCAGGCCGCGGCGCTGCTGTCGGCGGCGAGCCGGTCCGGCCGGGCGCAGGCCCAGGGACCGTTGCTGGCCGCGGTGGAGATCGGCCTGCGTCTCGGCGCGAGGCCGCTGCTGCGTGAGCTGGTCGAGCTGGCGGGTCGGGCTCGGATCACCTTGCCGACCGAGGTCGCCACCGTGGTGGAACGGGATGCGACGCCAGGTTCACCCGGGCTGCCGGCGGTGGTCGAGGGCCGCCTGGTCGCGGTCGATGGGGGAGCGGTGGACGGTCACACCAATGGTCGTTCCGACCTGGTCCGTGCGGTCGCCGGCGATCCACCGGCGACGACACGGCGGACGGACGCGTTCGGGCTGAGCACGCGCGAACGTGAGGTCCTCGTCCTCGTCGCTCAGGGCCGGACCAACCGCGAGATCGGTGAGCGCCTGTTCATCAGCCAGAAGACCGTGGGCGTCCACGTCGGCAACATCCTGGCCAAGCTGGAGGTCTCCGGCCGGGTGGAGGCCGCGGCTGTGGCGATCCGTCTGGGGCTGACCGAGCGGCACTGAGCCACCGAAGACCCCGGAGATGCCGCGAAACCCGGAGGGAGGTCTCCGGGTCTCGAGCGGGTTCGCGGTTCACCTCGCCGGAAAATAGGCTCCGGTAAGGGGGCGATGAAGGGGTACTAGCTCAGCGCCACTTCATCCCGGCAGCCAGCGACAAGGCGATGGCGACCAGGGGACCGACAGTGACGGCGATGCGCCATGAACGATGGATGAGATCTTTGACCATGCGAGGGCTCCGGTCTGTGCTTGAAACAAGATGCGCACCCCGAAAAGGGGTGGACACGGAGCCTAGGCGCCCGGTCGTCCCCGCCACAACCGACCCATTGGTACTGGGGTGGGGGGACCCAGCAGTACCATGTGCCGGACCAGACCGCCCCGAACCACTCCGCACGAACCAGACGACACGACGTCGCGCGGCGCGGTAAATTCCCTACGCTTCAGGGCAACACCACTTCGCGACCATGAAAGGTCCCAGCTCCATGCGTCATGCGCGCCTGTTGTCGGCCGCCGTGCTCTCCGTGATCCTCGTCGCCGCCTGCACCACGGCCGACGCCGGCTGGACCTACGCGCCCGCACCGTCGAAGGCGCCCGCCCCCAGCGGATCCGGCTCCGCCTCGGCCGCCCCGAGCGGCTCCGCCAACCCGAACCTGGTGGTCATCAGCGCGACCAACATCAAGTACGACCAGGCGACGGTGACTGCCCCGGCCGGCACCCCGTTCCAGATCCAGTTCGAGAACAAGGACGCCGGGGTCCCGCACAACGTCTCGCTCCATCAGGGCGGATCCACCGGCGCGGAGCTGTTCAAGGGGACGATCTTCAACGGCATCGAGACACGGACCTACGACGTCCCGGCCCTCGACGCCGGCGCGTACGCCTTCGTCTGCTCGGTCCATCCGACGATGATCGGGACGCTCAACGTCCAGTGACCCGCGGTCCGGTATGACCCCGACCGGCGAGCAGCTGTGCTACACGGACGCGTACCTCCAGAGCGTCGACGCGCGGGTCGTCGCGGTCGAGTCCGGTGACGCCGGCCACCTTCTCGTCCTCGATCGCACCGTCTTCTACCCGGGCGGCGGCGGCCAGCCGTCGGATCGCGGCCTGGTCATCCGGACCGGCGACGGGCGGTCCTGGACGGTGCGTGCCGCGCGCAAGGTCGGTGGCGAGATCGTCCATGAGCTGGAGCCGAGCGATGACGACCCGCCGGCCGTCGGCGACCTCGTCCGGGTGGATCTCGAGTGGGCTCGGCGACTGGCGCTGATGCGCACCCACACCGCGCTCCATGCCCTGTGCGGCGTCGTCTGGCGCGACTACGGTGCGCTCGTGACCGGCGGCAACATGGAACCCGGGTCGGGCCGGATGGACTTCGAGTTCGAACGCATGTCGGGCGATCTCGTGGACGCGATCGAGGCCTCCGTCAATACCGAACTGACGGCCGCGCGTGACGTCCGGGTCAACGTCCTGCCGCGCGACGAGGCGTTCGCCATCCCCGACCTCATCCGGACCAAGGTCAACCTGCTGCCCGAGGGCATCGAGCAGATCCGCACGATCGAGATCGTCGGGCTCGATCTGCAGGCCGACGGCGGGACCCACGTCGCCAACACCCGTGAGGTCGGTGGCATCCGGGTCACCGGCTACGAATCCAAGGGCCGGATCAACAAGCGCATCCGGATCGAGCTCACCGAGGCGCAACCGGCTTGATCGGGCCGAGTGGCTCGGGCCGCACAGCCCTTGCCGGGCAGCCGACAAGTCTCCACAATGCGTGTCCGGGTCGAGGCGCAGCGCGTGCCTGCCGGTGACTCACGTGGGAGAGAAAGCCGGCATGGCCGACCTGGGACCGAAGCGGATCGCCGAGTTCATCGCGCCCTTCCGGGTCGCTCCTGGCAGCAAGTCCGGCTGCCACATGAGGAGAAAGCATGACCGCGGCAGCACGGACGACAGCCGCGCCCGCGAGCGGCGCCGCCGCCGCGACCGCGTGGCACGCCCTCACCCCGGACGAGGCGCTCAAACAGCAGGGCGTCGACGTCGAGCACGGTCTCACCACCGCCGAGGCGGACGCCCGCCGCGCGAAGGTCGGGTCGAACACCTTCACCGAGGCGAAGAAGGCCTCGAAGGTGCAGCAATTCACCCGGCAATATGCCGACCCGATGCAGCTGGTCCTGCTCGTCGCGGGCGTGATCTGCCTGTTCCTGCCCGGCCAGTTCTACACGGGCGTCTTCCTCCTCCTCCTGACCGTCTTCAACGCCTGGATGGCGATGAACCAGGAAGGCAAAGCCGAAGCGAGCGCCTCGGCCCTTCAGAGCATGATGGTCGTCAAGGTGAAGGTCCGGCGGAATGGCGACCTCGCCGAGATCCCGATGGAGCAGCTGGTCCCGGGCGACATCGTGAACATCGAGGCGGGTGACCTCGTCCCGGCCGACGCGCGCATCCTGACCGCGGCCACGCTCGAGATCGACGAATCCGCGCTCACCGGCGAGAGCGTCCCGACGCCCAAGCAGGTCGACGGCGTCGCGGCCGACGCGGCCCTCGGCGACCGGGTGGACATGGCGTTCATGAACTGCCAGGTCACCCGTGGCGCGGGCACGATCCTCGTGACGACGACCGGCATGGCGACCGAGGTCGGCCACATCAGCGGGATGCTCGATGCCACGGGTATCGAGAAGACGCCCCTGACCAAGCAGCTGGACGCGCTCACCAATCAGATCCTCATCATCGCCGGCATCTCGTTGGTGATCTCGATCGGTCTCGGGCTGTACCGCGGCGTCCAGGCGCAGGAGCTGTTCCTCAGTGCGGTCGCTTTCGCCGTCGCGGCGATCCCGACCGCCCTCCCGGCGGTCACCACGGCGATCCTGTCGAAGGGTTCGCAGACCCTCGCCGCGACCGGCGCGATCATGAAGCGGCTGCGCTCGGTCGAGACGCTCGGGTCGACGTCCGCACTCAACTCCGACAAGACCGGCACCCTGACCCTGAACCAGATGACCGCCGTCCAGATGGCCACCACGAGCGGTCGTTACGCGATCACCGGGGACGGTTACTCCACGATCGGTCAGATCAGCCACGCGGGTGGCCAGTCCGACGTCCCGCTCGAGCCGTACCTGCTGCCGATGGCGCTATGCGCCGACGCGGAGGTCCGCGACGGAGGGCTCGTCGGAGATCCGACCGAAGGCGCGCTCGTCGTCCTGGCCGCCAAGGGCGGTGTCGATCCGGCGCTGACTCGCGAGCGGTACCCGCGCGTCGCGACCCTGCCATTCGACGCGGCCTACAAGATGATGGCCACGTTCCACAAGATGACCGATGCCAGGGGCAAGGACGTCATCCGCGGTTACATCAAGGGAGCCCCGGACCAGCTCCTCGCGCGGGCAGTCGGCGTCCTCGGGCCGAACGGGAGCCTCGTTCCGATCGCCAAGGTCCGCGACAACTACCTCGCCGAGAACGAACGACTCGGCACGCAGGGCCTGCGGGTCATGGCCACCGGCCAGAAGGACTTCGATCCGAAGACCTTCGACCCGAACGCCGACCTGTTGCCGGCCATCGATGGGCTCACGCTCCTCGCCATCGTCGGCATCGTCGACCCGCCCCGACCGGCGGCGAAGGCGGCCATCGCCGAGGCCAAGGCGGCCGGCATCCAGGTCCGGATGATCACCGGCGACCACGCCGTCACCGCCGAGGCGATCGCCCACCAGCTCGGCATCGAGGGTCGCGCCATCACCGGCGCCGACTTCCGCGCGATGAGCGACGACGAGGCGATGCGCCAGATCGACGGCATCGGGGTCATCGCCCGGGTGTCCCCCGAGGACAAGGTCCACCTCGTGGACATCCTCCGCCTGAAGGGCCACGTCGTCGGGATGACCGGCGACGGCGTGAACGATGCCCCGGCCCTCAAGAAGGCCGACATCGGCATCGCCATGGGCATCACCGGGACGGAGGTCTCCAAGCAGGCCGCGGTCATGATCCTGACCGACGACAACTACGCGACGATCGTCAAGGCGGTCGGTCTCGGGCGCGCCGTGTACGACAACCTGCTCCGGTTCATCCGGTTCCAGATGGCCGGCCTGTTCGGCTTCATCGCGACGTTCCTCGGCTCGTCGCTGCTCAACATCCTCGGTGGCATCCCGTTCCTGCCGCTCCAGACGATGTGGCTCAACTTCACCGTCAACGTGTTCCAGGCCATCGGCCTGGGCTACGGCAAGCCGCGCGAGGGCCTGATGGCCGTCCCGCCGCGGCCGAAGGAGCAGAAGATCATCCCGCCGCGGCTGATGCGCTGGCTGGTGTTCTGTGGCCTCGTGATGGCTGCCGGGACCCTCGGCGTCCTGGCCTGGGGCGACGCCAACTTCGGCGACGCGATCGCCCGCACGATGGGCGTGACCACGTTCTCGCTGTTCCGCCTGTTCTCGTCGCTCGAGACGGCCGACGAGAGCGAATCGCTGTTCAGCGGCTCCATCCTCGGGAATCGCCCGCTGCTCATCGCGACCGGGCTGTCCGTCCTGACCATCATCCTGGCGACCGAGCTCGGGTTCCTCCAGAAGATCCTGGGCACCGTGAGCCTGACACCCGACCAGTGGGCGATCTGCCTGCTGGTGGCTCTCAGCCTCATCGTGGTCGAGGAGGGACGGAAGCTGCTCAAGATCCGGACCGGCGACGAGCCGACCGGCGTCGCCGGTGTCGCCCAGGCGGCCACCGCGTAGCGAGCCATGTGATGACCAGCGCCCCCTTCGCCGAACGATCGGACGTCGCCTCACCGAGCGACGAGACGCCCGCGCCTCCACGTGCCCTTCGGGCCGTCGGTCCGGGCTGGGATCCGGCCGCCATCTCCGACGTCGAGATCGCCCAGGCGGCGCGGGTCGCGGTCGAGCACCTCGCGATCGCGCGCAACCCGGAGGTCGCCGCCGGCGATCCCTGGGCCGAGGCCGGCCGGAAGATCCTGCGCTTCCACATGTCGCGGATGCTTGCCCGCGTTCCGGGCACGATCGCCGGCGAAGACCCCGAGGAGGTCCACGCGATGCGGGTCGCCAGCCGCCGCGTGCGCGCCGGCTGGCGGGTCTTCGGCGACGCGTTCGAGCGCCCGGTCGTGCGCGACCACGTGCGACAGCTGAAGGTCCTCGGCGCGCTCCTCGGCGAGGTCCGCGACCTCGATGTCCAGATCGCGATCCTCCTCGCCTCTCGTGAACGTCGCTCGAAGCGCGAGCGCGTCGCCCTGACCCCGCTGTTCGACGCCTGGACGGCAGAACGGGGAGCGCGCCACGCAGAACTCGTCGACCGACTCCGGTCGGCCTGGTTCACCGGCTTCGTGGACGATCACGAGACGCTGCTGACGACCCCGGGCGCCGGCGCACGGGCGGTCGAGCCGTATGCCCCGACGACCGTCCGGATGCGCGCCCCGGCTGTTGCCTGGGAGGCTTACCAGGCGGTCTGGGCGTTCGAGCCCGCCCTGCCGGACGCAGACGTCTCGACGCTGCATGCCCTGCGCATCGCCACCAAGTGGTCGCGCTACACCCTCGAATTCCTGCGGGAACCGATGGAACCGCATGCGACCGAGCTCATCCGGCGCATCGTCGTGCTCCAGGACCAGCTTGGCGACATCCACGACTTCCACGCCGCCGCCGAGCGGGCCAGGACGACCGCCGCGGCCTTGACCGACCTCCGACCAGGGCAGGGCGCCGCCATCGAGCGGTTCGCCGCAGCGAAGGACCTTCGGGTCGAGCGTCTCCGCGGCCGGCTCGGTCCGACCTGGCGTGGCGTCGGCGACGCCGACTTTCGGCGCCGGCTCGGACGGTCGCTCGCACGACTCTGACCGGTGACCGAGCGGACGAGAGCGATCGAGGCCGTTGATGCGGCGGGCATCCCCTACATGGTCGTCCGCACCGAGCGCGCCCACAGCGCCGAGGAGAGTGCCGGACTCCAGGGCATCGGCCTGGGCGCCCTGCTGCGCACGATCGTCGTCCGGCGTGGCGACGAGGACTACGTCTTCGTGCTCGTCCCCGGCGGACGACGCTTCGACTGGCCCAAGCTGCGAGCCCACCTGGGGGTCAAGCGCCTGTCACTGCCAGACGCCGACGAGGCTCGGGAGGTGACCGGGTACGAGCGTGGCGCGATCACCCCGTTCGGCTCGACGCGGGCCTGGCCGGTCATCGTGGATGCCTCGGCCATGGGGCAGCCTGCGGTCGCCATCGGCGGCGGCGCCCACGGGGTCAACCTCCACCTCGCGCCGGCCGACCTGGTCGTCGCGCTGTCGGCCGACATCGTGGACGTGACGACACCGGAGGCACCTCCGACCGCCTGACGCGGACCGCCGTCCTGTGGCACGATCGGCCGCATGGCAAAGGTCCCGTTGCCCATGCCGATCCTGGCGAGTCCGATCATCCGGCGCGTCGCCTGGCATCTCCGCCGGGTCACCGGTCAGCTGGACCGCCGGTTCTTCCTGACGCTGACCGAGGGGATCATCATCGTCGTCGCTATCGCGGCGCTGCTGATCACGGTCCTCGAGAAGCCGATGACCATCGAATCGCTGTTCGACTCGTTCAACTGGGGGGTCGCGACCGTCCTCGGCCAGGGCAACGCGGGCTTCGTCACCTCGCCGGGTGGGCGGGCGGTCAGCTGGCTGCTTATCCTGTTCGGGGTCGCGATGCTCGGACTGATCACGGGGTCCATCGTCGCGATGGTCATCGATTTCCTGCTCAAGGAGGGCGCTGGCTTGGGGGCCGCCGGACACAAGGATCACATCATCGTGTGCGGCTGGAACAGCACCGCCCGCGACCTGATCGACGAGCTGCGCGGCGACGACTACAAGCAGAAGGTCGTCGTCCTCGCGAACGTCGACAAGAACCCGGCCGGGTCGGGCGTCTACTTCGTTCGCGGCGACGCGACCGACGCCGGCGACCTGGAGCGGGCGGGCATCGAGGCGGCGTCGTCGGCGCTCATCTTCCCGGTGGACGGGTCGGACGAGGCGGACATGCACTCGATCCTGGTCGTCATGGCCATCTCGTCGATCGCGCCGCACGTCCGCACCGTCGCCGAGGTCAACAACCCGCGTCACGAACCGCATTTCTGGCGGGCCGAGGTGGATGAGCTCCTCGTCACGTCAAAGATGGCCTCGCACCTGCTGGCCCGATCCGCGCTCTACCCGGGACTCTCCGCGCTGGTGACCGACATGGTGTCCGGCGGCGAGGGCTCCGAGCTCTACCGGATCACCCTGCCGGACGAGTACATCGGGCAGTCCATCGACGCGGTCTCCTCGCTCCTGCGGAGCGACCACAAGGCGACGCTCCTGTCGGTCAATCGCGGCGGCCGGGCGTTCGTCAACCCGCCATCGGACTTCATCCTCGAGACCGGCGATGACGCCATCGTCGTGGCCGAGGGTCTCGGCTCCCTCGCGCCGCTCCACATGCACGACACGACCACGGTGCCGCGGACCGCGGCGGTCGTCCCGAGCGCCTGACCGATCCGGCCGGGCGCGGGACGACCGGACTCTAGAGCGCCTTGACCGCCGCGGTCAGCTGGGCGAGACCGTCCTTGGCGTCGGCGAAGAGCATCCCCGTCTTCGGGTCCGAATACAGCTCGTTGTCGATGCCGGCGTAGCCCTTGCCCATCGAGCGCTTGATGACCACGATCGACTTGGCGTGATCCACGTCGAGGATCGGCATCCCCGACACCGGCGAGCCGGGCCGCCGGGCGGCCGGGTTCGTGACGTCGTTGGCGCCGATGACCAAGGCGACATCGCAGCGGTCGAACTCGGGGTTGATCTCGTCCATCTCCTTGAGCTGGGGATAGGGCACGTTGGCCTCCGCGAGGAGGACGTTCATGTGCCCCGGCATCCGGCCGGCGACGGGATGGATGGCGTACTTCACGTCCACGCCGCGCGCCTCGAGGAGCTCGGCCAGCTCGCGCACCGCGTGCTGGGCCTGGGCGACGGCGAGGCCGTAACCGGGGACGATGATCACCGACTGGGCGTAGGCGAGCTGGATCGCGACGTCGTCCGCCCCGATCTCGCGGACGGACTGGCCGCCCGCCCCGACCGGACCGGCCGCGTCATCGCCGCCACCGAAGCCACCGACCATGATGTTCATCACCGACCGGTTCATGGCATCGGCCATGAGCTTGGTCAGGATGGCGCCAGACGCACCGACGAGTGCGCCCGAGATGATCAGGACCGGATTGCCGAGCACGAACCCGGCCATCGCCGCGGCCGTCCCGGTGAACGAGTTCAGGAGGCTGATGACGACCGGCATGTCCGCGCCGCCGATGGGCAGGACCATCGTGATCCCGAAGATCAGCCCGGCCAGGACGACGAGCCCGAGCAGGGCCAGCGTCACCGAGCTGCTGAGCGCCAGCGTGCCGGTCGCGCCCAGGATGAGCGCGATGGTGCCGAGCAGGGCCACGACCGCGAGCGTGACCGTGACAAGCTGGCCACCCGGGACGTAGAGCGGCCGGCCGGGGATGAGGCCCTGGAGCTTGCCGCCGGCGATGAGCGATCCGCTGAACGTCACCGAGCCGATGAGCGCACCGAGGACGACGAAGATCGTCGTGTCCACCGGGGCGCCCGAGTTGAGCTTGATGAAGTCGTCGATCGCGACGAGTGCGGCCGCGCCGCCACCGACCGCGTTGAACAGCGACACCAGCTGCGGCATCGCCGTCATCTTCACGGTCCGGGCCTGGTACAGGCCCGCTCCACCGCCGATGGCGAAGCCGACCACGATGATGCCGATGGCGATCCCGCTCAGACCGCCTTCACGCGTCAGCAGCCAGACGAGGGTCGCCGTGACCGCGATGACCATGCCGGCGGCGCTGAGCTGGTTGCCGCTCCGACCGGTGGCGGGGGAGTTCATGCGGTGCAGGCCCAGCACGAAGCAGGAGGCCCCCGCCAGCCAGGCGAGGTAGACGAAGGTGTAGATCCATTGTTCAGACATCGACTCGCTCCTCGGCTATGCGCCGGGAGCGCCGTCGGCGCCCTCGGTGGTGGCCTTTGGGGCCGTCGGCTTCTTGCGGAACATCTGCAGCATCCGATCCGTGACGACGTAGCCGCCGACCACGTTCATCGACCCGAACACCATCGCGATGAAGGCGAGCAGGTAGCTGACCGGGTTGTCCGCCTCGGACGCGATGATCATCGCGCCGACGAGGACGATGCCGTGGATCGAGTTGGCGCCCGACATCAGCGGGGTGTGCAGGGTCGCGGGGACCTTGCTGATGACCTCGAACCCGACGAGGATCGCCAGGGTGAAGATCGCCAGCGAGGTGAGGAGTTGGTCGCTCACGCGGGGCCTCCAGCGGCCGGTGCGGCCGGCTCGAGCAGCTTCCTGACGGGCTCGGACACGATCGCGCCGCCCTGGCTGATGACCGTGGACTTGGTCACCTCGTCCTCGAAATCGAGGGTGAGGGCGCCGTCCTTGACCATCCCGAGCAGCAGTGCCGAGATGTTCCGGGCGTAGAACGCCGATGCGCCCGCCGGCATCGAAGCCGGCAGGTTGTCCGGGGCGATGATCGTGACGCCGTTGGGCGATTCGATCGTCTCGCCGGCCTGCGACAGCTCGCAGTTCCCGCCGAGTGCCGACGCGGCCATGTCCACGATGACCGAGCCCGACTTCATCTTGGCGACCGCCGCGGCGGTGACCAGGACGGGGGGCTTGCGGCCGGGGACCTGGGCGGTGGTGATGACGACGTCCATCCCGCCGATGACTTCGTTGAGCTCCGCCTGCTGGGCGGCCCGCTCCTCGGCGGTCAGCTCGCGGGCGTAGCCGCCGGCGCCGGTCGCGTCGATGGTCGTCTTGAGCTTGACGAACTGTGCGCCCAGGCTCTCGGCCTGCTCGCGGGTTTCCGGCCGGACGTCGTAGGCCTTGACCACGGCGCCGAGGCGGCGGGCCGTCCCGATCGCCTGGAGCCCGGCCACGCCGATACCCAGGATCAGCAGGTTGGCCGGCTTGGCCGTGCCGGCCGCGGTGGTCAGCAGCGGGAAGTAACGGCCGTAGGCGTTGGCCGCGATGAGGACCGCCTTGTAGCCGCCGACGTTGGCCTGCGACGACAGCGCGTCCATCGTCTGGGCGCGTGACAGCGTTCGCGGGATGGCATCGAGGCTGACCGCGGTGACACCGCGCTCGGCGAGGGCCTTGGCCGTCGCGGGGTCGATGAGCGGCGACAGCAGTCCGAACACGGCCTGGCCGGAGCGCATCCGCGCGACCTCGGCTGCAGACGGCTTGGCGACCCGCAGGATCGCGTCAGCATCGGCGTACAGCGCGTCGGTCGAGACGATCGTGGCGCCCGCTTCCTCGTATGCGGCGTCCGGGATGGACGAGCCAGCGCCGGCGCCGCGCTCCACGAGGATCTCCAGCCCGGCCGCCTTGAGCTTGCCGAGCGTTTCGGGTACCAGGGCGACGCGCCGTTCTCCGGGCGCCGTCTCCTTGGCGACACCGAGTTTCATGGGCACCACCTTGACTAAGGTTGCTGGGCCGCGGGCGGGGGTCGGGGAGCTGGCCCGCGGTGGACACATGTGGTCGCCTGCAAGGATACCGCCCGGGCCCAGCGCGGGCACCGGGCTACAGGTTGCGGATGGGGGTCGAAGACGGCAGGGTCGGGCGGGCCGTTCGGCTGACCGGTTCGGGTCGCTCGGCATGATCCCGCGTGACGGGCCGGGTGCATGCTAGGCGGATGCGACACCTGCGCTGGCTCAGCGTCGTTGCCCCGGTCGTCGCCGTGGCCATCATCGAGCTGGTCAGCGACGGTCTGCTCGACGAGATGTTCCCGTTCCCGCTCGACACCATCGTCGTGGTCATGCTGGTGGCCGTCCTGGCGTGGGCGTTCACGCGGATGGCCTTCGGCCGGATGGACCGGCTGTCGTCCGAACTCCGCGCGCGCAACACCGATCTCGAACGGCGCGAGGCCTCGACACGCGCGCTCCATCGGGTCAGCGTCGCAGTGGCGGCGCTGCCCGACCTCGACGAGATCCTCGGGTTGATCGTAGGCCAGGCGCGCGAACTCCTCGCTGCCGACGTCGCGATCCTGCTGCTGTACGGTCAGGACGGGATCGGCCGGCTGACCGCGACGAGCGGTCCGGACGATGCCTTCGACCGCGCCGGCGGCTTCGCCGGCGACGATGCCACCCGGTTCGTGCGACCCGACCTGGCAACGGCTCGCCTCGAGGCGCCGCTCCAGCGGGCCGGCGCGACCATCGGGCTCCTGATGGTCGGCTCGCGGCTGGAACATGGGCTTGCGGCGGACGAGGTCGAGACGCTGTCGTCGCTCGCCAACCTTGCCGCCATCGCCACCGAGAATGCCCGGCTCCAGGCCCGCCTGCGCGAGCTCGCGGTCGTGGCCGAGCGCGAACGCATCGCCCGCGAGATGCACGACGGCCTCGCCCAGGTCCTCGGCTACGTCAATACGAAGTCGCAGGCCATCGAGGAACTGCTGGCCGCGGGCCGAACCGACGAGGCCCGCAGCGCCCTCGGCGAGCTGGCCGCCGCGGCCCGCTCCATCTACGTCGACGTCCGCGAGGCGATCATCGGCCTGCGCAGCCCGGTGGTGCCCGGCATCGGCCTCGTCGCCTCGGTCGAGGACTACGTCGTCCGCTTCGCCGAGGCGGCCAAGATCGCGATCCGGGTCGACGCGCCGGACGCCGCCCGCCGGCTCGAGCTGGCGCCGGACGTCGAGGCGCAGGTCTTCCGGATCGTCCAGGAGGCCCTCACCAACGTGCGCAAGCATGCCGGAGCCCGCCGCGCCGAGGTCCTCTTCTCGCTCGATGACGGGCAGCTCGATGTCGTCATCTCCGACGACGGTCGAGGCATCGTGGCATCACCCGGTCATGCCGATCGTCCGCAATACGGGCTCCGGGCGATGCGTGAGCGGGCCGACAGCATCGGGGCGATGGTCGAATGGGCGAACGCGGCCGAGGGCGGCTGCCGGGTCCACCTCGCGGTCCCTGCGCCGGCCGAGCGCGTGCAGCCAGCCGGGATCGCGTCGGGGACGATGTGATGCGCATCGTCCTTGCCGACGACCACGCCCTGTTCCGTGACGGCGTTTCGTCGCTGCTCGAGGCGTGGGGGCACCATGTCGTCGGGCGCGCCGGGGACGGGCTCGCAGCGGTCGATCTCGTCAGGCGACTCGAGCCGGACCTGGTCCTGATGGATGTCCGGATGCCGGTCATGTCGGGCGTCGAGGCGACCCGGGCCATCGCCGCCATCCGACCCGAGATCCCCATCGTGATGCTGACCGTCAGCGAGGACGAGAGCGACCTGTTCGCGGCGATCCAGGCCGGCGCCCGGGGCTACCTGCTCAAGGATCTGGAGGCGTCCCAGCTCCGCGCGATGATCGACGCCGTCTCGCGCGGCGAGGCGGCGATCACCCCGGCCACGGCAGCCCGGATCATCCGCCACCTGACGAGCCTCGGTGCGACGCCGGACGAGGCGGCGCCGGAGCGGCTGACCGCCCGCGAGCTCGACGTTCTCCGGCTCGTGACCGCCGGCCGCCGGAACAAGGAGATCGCGGCCGAGCTCGAGATCTCGGAGAACACGGTCAAGTACCACCTCCGCAACATCCTCGAGAAGCTGCACGCCCAGAGCCGGACGGAGGTCGCGACGTTCGCGCTGCGCGAGGGGCTCGTCGAGCGCGACTGACCTCAGGCCCGTGCCGTTCGGCCCGTTCGGCCCCACCCATTCGAGCGTCACGGCCCACCCCGCGGGGCGTGGTGCGCCGAGGCCCCGACCTCGATGCTGGATCCGTCACACGACGGAGGCGGCTCATGGGTTACCGCATCGACATCGACCACACAGGCTGCATCAATTGCGGCATCTGCATGGACACCTGTCCGGTCGAGGCGCTCGACATGTCCAGGCCGACCGGGCCGGGCATCGAGACGGCCGGCTTCGGCACGCCCCAGAACTGGATGATGGAGCACCCGGTCCAGGTCGGCGAATGCGTCGGCTGCGGCATCTGCATCGGCGAGTGTCCGGTGGTCGTGATGACCCTGGTGGCCGAACCGGGCGAGACGGCGCTCGCGCCACGGCAGGGACCGATCGACCGGCCGACGGTCCAGGCACCCGGTGGCGAGGCGTGGCTGCCCCTGTCCAGCGTCACCCGCGAGGCCCTCAAGCGCGAGCACCCCTCGCCGTGGGGCGACCTGTTCGGCTGGCAGACCGCGCAGCGCACGGAGGCCTGGCACGTCTGGCGGTCGATGAAGGCGGACGGTCCGGCCATCCCCAAGGCGCCCTGCCAGGTCGCCTGCCCGGCCGGCACGGACGCGGGCCGGTATATCGGCCTGGTCGGCGCGGGCCGCTACGACGAGGCCTACGCGGTCGCCGCCGAGGTCAACCCGTTCCCGTCCGTGTGCGGCTGGATCTGCACCGCCCCGTGTGAGGGTGCCTGCCGCCGTGGCGTCCTCGACGAACCGATCGCCATCCGGACCCTCAAGCGATTCGCGGCCGAGCACGGCAACCTGCCCGCCGTCGAACCGCCGTCGGTCAAGCGGACCGAGAAGGTCGGCATCGTCGGCGGCGGCCCGGCCGGCATGTCCGCCGCGTACTACCTCGCCCGGCTGGGCTACCCGGTGACCGTGTTCGAGGCGATGCCCATCCCCGGTGGGATGATGGCCATCGGCATCCCCGCCTACCGGTTGCCGCGCGATGTCCTGCAGGCCGAGATCGCCCGCATCGTGAGCCTCGGCGTCGACCTCAAGGTCGACACCGCGATGGGCCGCGATTTCACGTTGGGCGACCTCGAGAGCCAGGGCTATCGGGCGGTCTTCCTGTCGACCGGTGCGTCCAAGAGCCGTCGGCTCGGCGTGCCGGGTGACGACGTCCACGGGGTCGTCCCAGCGACGCTCTTCCTCAAGCAGGTCAATCTCGGCGAAGGGCCGCGCCTGACCGGGCCGGCCGTCGTCGTCGGCGGTGGCAGCACCGCGATGGACGCGGCGCGCTCGGCTTGGCGCAGCGGTGCGTCGCCGGTGACCGTCGTCTATCGGCGGGGTCGGGCGGAGATGCCCGCCCAGGCCGAGGAGATCGAGGCCGCCGAGCGCGAGGGCATCATCGTCAGGACCGGTCTGGCGCCGGTCGAGGTCGTCGGCCGCGACGGCGCCGTCGTCGCCATCCGTTGCATCCAGACACGCGCGGCGCCCGCCGCTCCCCCGGTGGCGGGCGATCCGCGCACTCCCTGGGAGCCGGTGCCCGGCACGGACGAGGAGCTCCCGGTCGCGACGATCCTCGTCGCGGTCGGCGAGGAGCCCGACCCATCGATCCTGCCCGAAGGGGCCGGCATCGAGGTCAGCGGCTGGGCCGGCATCGTCGCCGACCCGCGGACGCTGGCCACCGGCCGGGCCGGCATCTTCGCCGGCGGCGACGTGGTGTCGGGTCCGAAGACCATCATCGACGCGGTCGCGTCGGGCCGCCGGGCTGCCGCGTCCATCCACGAGTACCTGAGCGGAGCGATCGACGGCGAGGCCGAGATCCTCGAGACGGTCCGCTACCGGACGGCGCCGGAGGGCACGCTCAGCCTCGACCTGGCCCGACGCCCGCGGGCGCACGCACCGTTGCCGATGATCCAGCCCGGGTCGTTCGCGGCCAGCCAGGTCGGTTTCGATGCGACCACCGCCCGGGCAGAGGCCGATCGCTGCTTCCGCTGCGACGCGATCTACGTCGGGCCGACCGTCGAGGTGCGCGCCGGCCGCGGCCCCGACCACCCCGTCCCGATCCAGACCCACCCGGCAGAGACGCACGACACCGTTGGAGGCGCACGATGACACCAGAGCAGGTCCCAGGCTTCTTCGGGTTCGGGGAGGCCTTCATCGAAGGGACGATCGCCGCGGCGCTCGTCGTGTTGTGGCTGCTTGCGATCGCCCTCCACCTGGGCCGCGGCTACATGGTCCGGACCACCGGCAAGTTCACCCTCCGACTGGGTGCCGACCTGTGGTGGATCATCTACATCGGCCTGCGCGACATCATCGTCGTCCAGGTCTTCCTCGGCAGCTTCATCTTCTTCTACCCGGACGTGGTGTCCGGTCAGGCCCTGCCGATCACCGGGGGGCTGGCCGCGGTCTGCGCGTTCGCCGTCATGGTGATCAAGCTGATCAGCCACAGTGACGAGACGGCCTCCTTCCGTTGGCAGCTTCTGCTGCTGGGGCTCGGAGGAACGCTCTACATCGTGCCGTACCTCCTGGGTGTCCAGATGACCCAGCTCCACGGCCAGCATGTCGAGGCGCTCGTGCCGATGCTCGTCTCGAACCTGAACCCGGACGTTGCGCTGCCCCTGTGCTACCTGTCCGGAGCGGCGGTCGGCGTGATGGGCCTGTTCGCCGTCTTCTACAACCTGCGCTCGCCCGGCGGACGCCCGGCGACCACCACCCCGGAGGCCACCCGATGACTGGTGACGATCTTGCCAAGGCCCTGACCGACGGCGCCGCATCCTGGCTCGTCCTGTCCGTGGCAGCGGTCCTGCCCATCCTGTGGACGTTCACGCTGGTCATGCACTTCGCCCGGCCGGCCGTGATCCGGTTCCTCCAGTCACTCACCCTCCGCTTCGGCGGCGACGTCTGGTGGCTGTCGTACGTGCTCATCCGCGATGCACTGCTCGTGATCACCCTGGGCCTGGGCATGGTCTTCTTCATGCCCAACCTCTACTTCGAGGGCGACGGTCTGCCGATCACCGGGCCGCTGTCCGTGCTGATCCTCTTCTGGGCGCTCGTCATCAAGATCGTCCGTGACCCGGACGAGGACTTCGGAGCATTCCGCCTGCTGAGCATCCTCCTGGTGATCGCGTCCGTCCTGTACATCGTTCCGCAGGTCTACGGCATGGAAGCTGCCGACCAGGCATATCTGGGCGATCTGCCGAGCAAGCTGATCAGCGTCGAAAACCTCGAGTGGGCCAAGCCGATCTTCTGGGGGAGCTTCGCTCTCTTCGCCATCAGCGCCGGCGTGATGTTCGTCCGGGCGATCGTCCAGCTGGGGGATCCGCGGACGGCGAAGGAGACTCCCGGAGGAGCCGCCTGACCGACCGACCCGCGACGGCGGGTCAGCTCACGACTTGGCGAGGAGGGTCACGATGAGGACGTGGCCCTCTTCGTCGATGTGACCTCCGGTGCGGCCGCGCAGGATCGGCTATCGGCTCGAGGGTGGTGCGCCCTCGCGAGCGCCTCGCGCTCAGCAGAGGCTTCGCTACACTCACGGCGTGATCGGATGGTCGAGTCGCTCGGACGGATCGCGTTGATCTGTCAGAACTGCGCAACGGAGAACCGCCTCGGGGCCAGGTTCTGCATGGAGTGCGCAGCGCCTCTTGCCAGCGTCTGTCCATCGTGCGGGGCCGCCAACGGTGCGTCGGCCAAGTTCTGCAGCGACTGCGCGACGCCACTGATCGCAGGCCCGAGGCCGGCCGGTGGGACCCCCGCCGTCTCCCGCGACGACGCCCGGCTGCCCCCGACATCGGACCCGGCATCACGAGCGGGAAACCCGACACCGGAGGCCGAGCGCCGCCTCGTGTCGGTCCTGTTCGCCGATCTCGTCGGGTTCACTCCGTTCGCCGAGGAGCGTGACGCCGAGGACACCCGCGAGATGCTGTCACGCTACTTCGACATCGCCTCCGACGTGATCGGGCGCTACGGGGGCACTGTCGAGAAGTTCATCGGTGACGCCGTCATGGCGGTCTGGGGGACGCCCATCGCCCACGAGGACGACGCCGAACGGAGCGTTCGCGCTGGACTCGAGCTCGTCGATGCGGTCCGGGCGCTGGGGCCGACCATCCAGGCACGGGCCGGCATCTTGACCGGGGAGGCCGCGGTGACCCTCGGGGCGACCAACCAGGGGATGGTCGCGGGCGACATGGTCAACACGGCGGCGCGCCTCCAGTCGGTCGCGGCGCCCGGCACGGTCCTGGTCGGCGAGGGGACGGTGCGAGCGAGCGAGGCGGCCATCGCCTATGAGCAGCTCGGGGACCAGACCCTGAAGGGCAAGGTCGCTCCAGTGTCGGCCTGGCGTGCGCTCCGAGTCGTGGCCGAGCGCGGCGGGCGCAATCGCGCCGACGTGCTCGAGGCCCCGTTCGTCGGTCGCGACGAGGAGCTGCGCCTGTTGAAGGACCTGTTCCACGCCACGAGCCGCGAGGGACGGGCCCGCCTGGTGAGCGTCATCGGGCCGGCCGGGATCGGCAAGAGCCGACTCGCCTGGGAATTCACCAAGTACCTCGACGGTGTGTCCGAGGACATCTACTGGCATGACGGACGCTCCCCGTCGTACGGCGAAGGGGTGACCTTCTGGGCGCTCGGCGAGATGGTCCGGGAGCGAGCCGGTCTGGCCGAGTCCGACGACGAGGCGACGACCCGGACCAAGGTCGCGGAAAGCGTCGCCGCGATCGTGGCCGACGAGACTGAGCGGCGCTGGATCGAGTCCGCGCTTCTTGCCTTGCTCGGGCACGGTGTCACCGTCGCGGCGGACCAGCTCTTCGCCGCCTGGCGGACCTATTTCGAGCGACTGGCGTCCACCGGGGCAGTGGTCATGGTCTTCGAGGACCTGCACTGGGCCGATGCGGGGACCATCGACTTCATCGAGCACCTCCTTGAGTGGTCGAAGGGCTTTCCGATCTATGTCCTGACCCTGGCCCGCCCCGATCTGCTCGATCGCCGGCCCGACTGGGGTGCCGCCAAGCGCAACTTCGTGTCGACCTTTCTCGAGCCGTTGTCCCCTCCAGCGATGCAGGCCTTGCTGGCCGGGCTCGTCCCCGGCCTGCCTGACGCCGTGACCAGGGTCATCGTCGAGCGGGCCGACGGGATACCGCTGTACGCGGTCGAGACCGTAAGGATGCTCGTCGCCGATGGGCAGATCGTGTCCGAGGGCGGTGTCTATCGTCCCGTCGACGATCTGACCACAGTGGCAGTCCCCGAGACGCTCACCGCCCTCATCGGGGCCCGGCTGGACGCCCTCGATCCGCCCGACCGGACGCTCCTGCAGCATGCCGCGATCCTGGGTCAGAGTTTCTCGGTGGCCGCGCTCGCCGCCGTGTCCGGCGAGGACCCGGGTCACCTCGAGGGCCGGCTGCCAGGGCTGGTCCGACGCGAGCTGCTGACGATCATGGCCGATCCGCGATCACCAGAACGCGGCCAGTACGCCTTCGTCCAGTCACTCATCCGCGAGGTCGCCTACAACACCTTGTCGAAGAAGCACCGGAAGGCCGGTCATCTGGCCGCCGCACGCTACTTCGAGTCGCTCGGCACCGATGAGTTGGCCGGAGCACTGGCGACCCACTACCTCGCGGCGCATGCCAACAGCCCGGATGGCGCCGAGGCTGATGCGGTCGCGGCCCAGGCGCGGATCGCGCTGCGGGGAGCTGCAGAGCGTGCCATCGAGCTCGGTTCCTTTGCCCAGGCAGCGACCTTCTACGACCAGGCTCGCGCCATCACGTCGGATCAGGCCGATGCCGCCGACCTCCTGGAGCAGGCCGGGCTCGCCGCCTACGATGGCGGTCTCGCGGACCTCGCCCATGAGCGCCTGCGCGCGGCACTCGATATCCGCCGGCGCGGATCCGACGATACCGCTGAGCTCCGGGCCACGATCTCGCTCACGACATCGCTGACTCACAACTTCAAGATCGACGAGAGTCTGAGCCTGCTCGAACCGGCTGCGGCGCGGTGGGCACCGGTCGGGGCCCCTCTCGACACCGATCGGGTCGCTCTGCTGGCCCAGCTCTCCCGCGTCTGGTTCTTCCTCAACGAGAACGAACGCTCCATCCTGGTCGCCGACCGTGCCCTGCCGGCAGCTGAGCGTCTCGACGCATTGGCGCTCGTCGCCGACCTGCTGATCACCCGGGGGAGCGCGCTCGCGAACTCCGGGCGCTACCACGAGGGTCAAGGCGCCAAACGGGCCGGCATCCGGCTGGCCGATGAGAACGGTTTCACGTCTGCATCTCTCCGTGGACGGGTGAACCTCGGCGCAAGCGAGCAGGGCGATCCAGTGTCGGCGTATGCGATCAGCCGCGAGGCGCTCGAAACCGCCACCAAGCTCGGTCGTCTCGGGCACGCTCGCACCCTGCTGATGAATGCCTCATCCAACGCGATCGAGGTCGGCGACTGGGACTGGGCCCTGGAGGGATGGGTGGCGGAACTGGACCGGCCAACGGACGATCTTGGCCGGATCTTGGCCAGATGGAACCTGGCGTCCGTCCGGACCTATCGCGGCGACGATGTCGCTGACGAGGTTCACGACCTGTTGGCCTGGGCGCACGAATCCGGCGATTCGAGCCTCGTATCGAGCATCGGCACCTTGAGCGCCGAGCTGGCGCTGGCCGAAGGCCGTCTCACCGAGGCCTGTGACCTGCTCATGGCTGCCGCCAGTGTCGACTCGCTCAATGCTCCAGACGAGTTCCGGCAGGTCGGCGTCATCGCGCTGATCGCCGAGGATCCCGAACGGGCCGCGCAGGCGCTCGACGCCTTCGTGGCGACCGGTTTCCACCGCCGTCTGTTCGATCTGGATATCCGTCTGATCCGTGCCGGGATCGCCGCGCAGACGGTGCCCACGGGATCGGAGCTGCGCGCGTTCCGCGAAACGCTCGAGGCCTATCGGGACATGGGACTGCCGTATCGACAGGTGCTGGGCGGCGCCGCTCTTGCGGCGACCTTCGGCACGAGCGACCCGGCCGCGGCGGACCTGATCGAGGAAGCCGAGGCGATCGCGCGTCGGCTCGGCGCCAAACCGATGCTGCGCGAACTCGATCGACTCCGAGCTCGACCGGCGCCGGCCGCCGGATCCGCGACCGCGACGGTCAGACCGGCCTCGGCACCTGCCGTGGTCCGCGACTAGCGACCGGGCGCCGGCAGCGCAGGTTCAGCTGCGCTCGCGCAACGTGACGATGAGGATGTGGCCCTCCTCGTCACCGATGACCTCGGCGTCGTGCGGGACCGTGCCGTCCCAGCGGATGTAGTCGCCCGGTTCGAGATCGACCGTGTGATCGCCCTGCGACATCCGCCAGCGGCCACGCAGGATCAGGTGATGCTCGTCGCCCGCATGAGCGTGCAGTCCTGCCCGCCCACCGACCGGGGCGATGCCCTCGACGATCACCAGGTCGCGGGTATCGCCGCCATCGACCCGCTCGATCCGGCCGAGGCCGTCGCGTGACCTGACCGGCCGCTCCGCGGCACGGACGACGGTCGGTTCGGGCAGCTCCTCGAGGAAGAACCAGGCGATCGGCACGTCGAGCGCCTCCCCGATCGAGGCGAGGCAGTTGAGTGACGGCGACGCCTTGTCGTTCTCGATCTGCGATAGGTAACCGACGTTGAGCCCGCTCCGCTCGGCGACATTGGCGAGGGTCATGGCGCGCTCGGTGCGCCAGCGCTTGATCTGGGCCCCGACCGCCGGCCGGCGCCGTTCTTCGGTCGTCATGTTTGGTCTCCGAAAACTGGTATTGACATATACCAACTAACCGCTCTATCGTTGTGCCTACAACAAAGTCTGCTTGATGAGGACCAACTCGTCAAGCCAAGTCGGAGGATCACGTCCATGGACATCGCCATCATCGGGGCCGGCAACGTCGGCCGCTCGCTCGCCACCGCGTTCGTCCGGGCGGGCCACACCGTCACCATCGCCTCGCGCGATCCGGAGGATGCCGGAGCCGTCGCCGCCGCGACCGGTGCGACCCTCGCCGCCTCGAACCGTGACGCCGCGGCCGCCTCGTCCGTGGTCGTCCTTGCCGTGCCGTTCAGCAGCGCCTCCGACATCGCCACGGAGATCGGCGATACCGTCAGCGGCAAGGTCGTCATCGACGCCACCAACCGGATGTCCTTCGGCGCGGACGGCCCGGCTATCGACACTGCCACCTCGAATGCCGAGGAGCTCGCCGCGCTGCTTCCCGGCGCGACCGTCGTCAAGGCCTTCAACACGCTGTTCGCCTCGCACCAGGCCGACCCGATCGCCGAGGGCGTCCAGCTCGACGGCTACGTCGCCGCCGACGACCCTGCCGCCCGGGCGCTCGTCCTCGAGCTCGTCGGGTCCATCGGTCTCAACCCGGTCGATGTCGGTCCGCTCGCCCGGGCGCGCCAGCTCGAGGGTCTCGCCTTCCTCAACATCAGCCTGAACATCGCCAACGGTGGCAGCTGGCAGTCCGGCTGGAAGCTCGTCGGCGCCCCGGTCGCCCTGCCCGAGGCGGCATGACGTCGGTCGACACCGCGCCGGCCCCGGGCCAGAATGCGGCCATGAGCATCCCCGTCTCGGCTCTCAACCACGCCGTCCTGTTCGTCCGCGACGCGACCGTCGCCGCCGAGTTCTACGGCCGCGTGTTCGGCTTCGAGGTCGTCGCCAACGAGATGGGCGGCCAGGCAGTCTTCATGCGGGCGGCCGGTGGCGCCAACCACCACGACCTCGGGCTGTTCTCGGTCGGTCCCACCGCGCAGCGCGCCCCGCGTGGGTCGGTCGGGTTGTACCACCTCGCCTGGGAGGTCCCGACCATCGAGGATCTGGCCGACGCGGCCCGGATCCTGTCGGAAGCGGGCGCCCTCGGCGGCGCATCCGACCACGGCGTCTCGAAGTCGCTCTACGGGCACGACCCGGACGGCAACGAGTTCGAGATCATGTGGCGCGTCCCGCGCGAGTCGTGGGGCGAGCACGAGGAGCACGGCTCGATCCTGCCGCTCGACCTCGACGCGGAGGTCCGGACCTGGGGTTCGAAAGCCTGACCGCCTAGCCGACCCGCGTGCTCGCCGCCGCGGCGAGCATCAGCAGCGTCACGATGTAGGTGTGCCCGATCGATCCCCACACGATCGATCGGGTTCGCCATGCCAGCCAGCCATAGACGAGACCGCCACCGAGCGTCGAGAACAGCTCGAGCTCCGGCTTGCCGAGGTGCGAGAAGACGAACGGCATGGTCGCCACGAGGACGCCGAATGGCCCGATGAGCCGGACGAGCGTCAGCATCAAGAACCCGCGGAACGCGAATTCGGTCGCGGTCAGGTCGATGGCGTTGGTGACGACCAATGTCCCGAGCGGCGCCGAGCTCGGTCCGTAGAAGGCCCGCACATCAGGCAGTGTCGCGAACCACAAGACGACCGGGGTCATCGCCAGGCAGCCGGCGACGACGAGCCCGGCCCCCCAGCGCCAGTCGCCGAGGGTCAGCCCGTAGCGGCCGGGTCGGTCGCGGAAGCCCGCGACCACGACACCGAGTGGGATGAGCCCGAACAGCACGAGGCGCTCCAGCGCGGTCGCGACCATGGCCGCCGGCGATCGATCGTTCGGCATGCCGTCCGGGAAGAACGTCCGCGAGTAGTCGAACAGCAGGGCAAAGGTGACGACGGCCATCGCCACGCTGGCCCGGACCGGCAGGCGGAGCCCGACGATGTCCACCGTTCTCGTGTCTGCCGGTGTCGCGGGGTACGCCGGGCCGCTCGTGAACGCCGTCCACCATCGCCGGACCGTCTCCATCGCGAGAGGGTACCCTCCGGCACATGGCCGCATCCTTCCCGACCGACGACATGGAGCTCACCCACATCCTCGTCGTGGCCGACCTGACCCTGGCCCGGACGTTCTACCGCGACGTCCTGGGGGCCGAGGTGCATCGCGAGTACGGCGGCTCGTCGTGCGTGCTGCGCGCCTTCGGGTCATGGCTGCTGCTGGTCACCGGCGGCGGCCCGACGGCCGATAAGCCGACGGTCACGTTCGCGCCGCCGGCCGATCCGGACACGGTCGCCCATTCGATGACCATCCGGGTGGCCGACTGCCGGGGGGCCTATGCGACGCTGTCCGGCCGGGGAGCCGTCTTCCTGGCGCCCCCGGTCGAATCCGCGTGGGAGATCCGGGCGTTCTTCCGCGACCCGGACGGTCACCTCATCGAGATCAGCGAGGCGAAGTCGACCGGCTAGGGCGACCGAGCAGCCCGCTTGCGAGGGCCATCCCGACGAGGATGAAGGCTGCCCCGACGAGGCCCATCGGCGAGAGCCGCTCGCCCAGCACGACGGCTGCGATGACGGCAGAGGCGACCGGCGTCAGCAGCAGGGCGCCCGACGCGCGGCCGGCCGGGACGCGCCGGACCGACGCCATCAGCAGCAGGTTCCCCGCCGCGCTCGATCCGAAGGCGATGGTGAGGAGCGCGACGATAGCGGCAGGATCCGGACTGGCCGGAACGACCTTGGCCGGATCAAGGATCAATGCCGCCACCAGCAGGACCGGACCGCGGCCGAGCAGGTTGGCGATCGTGATGAGGGTCCCATCGAGCCGATAGCGCGCGCCCCAGCGCCGCGCCAGGACGACGTACAGTCCGAACATCGCCGCCGCGATGAGACCGAGCGCGATCCCGCCAGGCGGTGCGCCGGCCGGGATGGCGCCGGCCAGCAGGCCCGTCCCGATGAACGCCAGCGCGAAGGCGAGGATCGTCCTGGGCCGGATGCGCTCACCGAGCAGGGGGACCGCGAACAGCGTCGCGAAGACGGCGTACAGGGGGGCGACGAACCCGGTGATCGTCGGCCCGGTGATGGCCACCGCGACGTTGACCCCCACGATGAACAGCACGCCGCCGAGGAGCGCGAGGACGACCAGCCGGCTCAGACGTGGCAACGTCATGGACCCGAGGCCGGGTCGCGGCAGGATCCCGGCCGCCGCCAGGCCGACCACGACGATCAGGGCGAGCGTGCACGACAGGCCGGCCACCGCCAGTGGCGAGAACGAGCGGAGCGCGACCGCCGTCGCCGGATAGGCCGCGCCATAGATGATGGCCGCCGCGATCGCGGCGGCCAGTCCGATGCGTTCCTCGGATGGGTCGATGGGCGGGGACGACACCGAGTGAGGGTAGCGTCAGCGCCCGCCGACCATCGGGTCAGCTGATCTCGAAGACCACCGTGACCATCGCGCTGAGATCCTGCGTGCCGGGCTGGACCGGGGTCGCGATATCCGCCGCGCCGCTCGCCTTCGAGGCGCCGAAGGTGTTGTAGTAGATCGGCGAAACCTGGGTCGCGTCGGTGATCGAGACGACCGTCCCGAGCGACACGTGCCCGGCGGTCGCCATCGCCTGGGCGCTGACCCGGGCCGCCTCGACGGCGGCTGCCCGCGCGTCGTTCTGGGCCTTGACCGGATCGGCGACCTCGAATGAGATGCCGTTGACGTCGGTCGCGCCGTTTGCCGTCGCCGCGTCGACCGCGTCACCGGCCTTGTCCAGATCGCGAACGGTCACCTGGACCTGTTCGCTGATCTGGTAGCCGATCACCTTCGCCGGCGAGCTGTTGGCGTACTGCGGGTAGAGGCTGACATTGGTCGTCTGGATATCGGCGTCGGCGATGCCCAGCGCCTTGAGCGCCGCGATGATGTCGGTCATCGCCTTGGCGCCGGCCTCGCGCGCGGCCTTCACGGTCGACTTGTTGGCCGTGACGCCGAGGGACAGGCGCGCCACGTCGGGGACGACCGTGACCTTGCCGGTCGCCGAGACCGTGATGGTGTGCGTCGCCGGGGTATCGACCGCCGGCGCCCCACTGACCGGACCGGTCCGGACGGAGAGAGCGGCGACCGCGACGATGAACGCACCGAGCGCGCCCGCGCCGACGGTTCGAAGCGTCTGTGACTGTGCCATGGGAGTCCGCCTTCGTCTGGCTTCGCCGCCCGGAGTGGGGGCGGTCATGAGCCGGAGACGGCGGCCGTGGCGATGCGGTTCCCCGGTCTCGCGGGGCCGCGACGGCAGGACCCGACCGTCGCCGCTCAGCCCCGCCGGGTGAGGCAGACCGTCAGCGAAACGGAGGCCGAGGCCGTCACGACGTGGAACTCGTAGCGGCCCGGCGGCCAGGGTGCCTGGTCCACGCGTTCGAGATAGGAGATCCCGGAGCGACCGGGCGGGGAGATCTGGACGACCGACCCGGCCAGGGAGGCGGCGGTGCCGCCCTCGGCCCACCAGCCCTCCAGTCTCCAGTCGACGCTGACGTCACGCGGAGTCGTCACGGCGACGAGGGTCGGCCGGTCGTAGATGGTCGGGTAGCCGGTGCACAGGTCTGTGCCCGGCCATTGGCTCACGTGGAGGGGGCTGCCATCGACCATCTCGATGCTGACCGGCGTCCAGTCCGACCACGGCTCGTCACGGAGCATCCGCGGCCCGACGCCGGCGTTGCCGACGCCCCACGTCCCCGCGTGCCGGGCGAGCGAGGCGATGGCGCCTTCGGCCTCCTTCGCGGTCTGCGTCGCCAGGTCGGTCGGGGCGCGCGCGGCGGGCCAGGTCGGGGCTGCGGCCGGTGCGACGGCGATGGGCCGGCCGTCGAGGCCGGGCCCGTCCGGGCTGGCGTCGGCGATGGCCGGGACGCTCGTCGGCCGGACCGCTTGGGACGGCGCCGTTGGTGCGTCCCACGGCTTCAGCAGCACGACCGCGACGACGAAGACACCGACGACGATGGCCGCGATCGACCGGCGTCGGTCGCTGGGGCGGCCGATCCGCTCGGGTTCGATCTCGTAGCGGGTCTCCATCGTTGACCTAAGGTACGCCGCGGCGGGCTCTCCGGATGGGCCGCGTGCCAGAATGCCGCATGCCTGCGTCGATCCGTTTCGAGGTCCTGTGCCTGCCCAATGTCCCGTGGGACGTCCTGCGCGAGCGGGTCATCCGGCTCGAGGGCCTCGGGATCGATGTCGTGGCGCTGCCCGACCACTTCGTCGACTGGACCAACCCGCCGAGCCCGTGGTTCGAGGGCTGGACGGCCCTGACCGGGCTGGCCGGCGCGACCAGCACCATCCGGCTCGCGACCTGCGTGACCCAGATCCCGTTCCGGAACCCGGCGGTGTTCGCGAAGGGGGCGATGACCCTCGACCACATCTCGGGCGGCCGTCTCGAGATCGGTCTCGGGACCGGGCTGGTCGGCGACCCGTCCTACCCGATGGTCGGCGTCGACGACTGGGAGCCGAAGGAGCGCGTGGAACGCCTGGTCGAGTACGTCGAGATCGTCGACCGGCTGCTGCGCGACGAGGTCACCTCGTTCGACGGTGCCTACTACCGGGTGACCGGCGCGATCATGGATCCGCGACCGGTCCAGTCGCCTCGGCCGCCGATCACGATCGGGGCGCTCGGTCCGGTGATGATGCGCCACGCCGCCCGCCGAGCCGACACCTGGAGCAGCCTCTCCTTCCTTGGCACGTTCGACGAGCAGGTCGAGGAGACTCGGTCCCGGACCGGGCTGATGGACGACATCTGCGTGACGGTCGGGCGCGACCCTGCGACGCTCGCCCGCTCGTACACGATGTACGACGCCCACGCACGTCCGCGCGGCGGCATCTACGACTGCTACGAATTGGTCGGGCGGTTCGAGGAGATGGCCGGGCGGATCCTCGAGCTCGGGATGGACGAGCTCGTCCTGTATTACCCGCCCGACGAGCGCCAGCGCGGCACGTTCGAGCGGATCGCCGGCGACGTCCTGCCGCGCCTGCGGACTGGTGGGCGATGACCCTCGGACCTGACGCCCTCGACTTCTGGCTCGGCACGTGGGATGTGTCGTGGGACGGTGGCGGTGAAGGGACGAATGCCATCCGGCGTGTCCTGGACGACCGGGTGATCGAGGAGTCATTCGATGGTCGCGATCCCGATTCCGTCCTGTCGGGTCGGAGCATGTCGGTCCTTGACCCGCGGGTCGGCCAGTGGCGCCAGACGTGGGTCGATTCGACGGGCGCCTATCTCGACTTCGTCGGTGTCGAGGTCGATGGCCGCATCGCTTTCCAGCGCGACGCCGTCGTCGACGGTGCGCCGGTCGTCCAGCGCATGGTCTGGCTCGATGTCGGGCCCGACGCGATGCGCTGGCAGTGGCAGCGCTCGGGGGACGACGGCCTGTCGTGGACCGTCGTCTGGGAGATCCGCTACCGGCGACGTCCGGACGCCTGAGGGCTACTCGGACCCGTCGAGCTCCTCGATCGTCGCCTCGGATGGCCCGCGCTCGGCCTGGAGGCGGGCGGCGACGGCCTCGGCGCCGCGCAGCGTTCGGAGGAGATTGCCGCCGGCGATCTTGCGGACGTCGTCGTCGGAGTAGCCGCGTCGCAGCAGCTCGGCCATCAGGCCGGGGTAGCCCGCCACGTCGCTCAGGCCGTCCGGCAGCGGCTCGCCGCCGTCGAAGTCGCTGCCGATGCCGACGTGGTCGATGCCGGCGACATCGCGCAGATGGTCGATGTGGTCGGCGACCTCCGGCATGGTCACGCGCGGCCCCGGGTTGGCCGCGAGCCACGCCCGGCGAGCTTCCCGGTCATCTCCGACCGCTTCCTCCGCGCGAGCGGCGTGGTCCCGGTAGGCCTGCGACACGAAGGCGCCGAGGAAGACGGCCATCACGACGCCGCCGTTGGCGGGCATCCGCCGAAGGATCTCGTCCGGGACGTTGCGCGGGTGGTCGCACACGGCGAGGGCGCCCGAGTGCGAGAAGACGACCGGCGCCTCGGTGACGTCCAGGGCGGCGGCCATGGTCGACGGCGCGACGTGGCTGAGGTCGACCAGCATCCCCAGGCGGTTCATCTCGCGCACGACCTCGCGCCCGAACGCCGTCAGCCCGTCGTGAGCCGGGGCGTCCGTGGCCGCATCTGCCCAGCGCGTCGTGCGCCAGTGGGTGAGGGTCATGTAGCGCACACCGCGGGCATACGCGTTGCGCAGCGCCGGCAGCGACGACCCGATCATGCTGCCGCCCTCGAGCCCGAGCAGCGAGGCGATCCGTCCGCTCGCGAAGACGGCCTCGACCTCGTCGGCGGTCGTCGCCAGGCCGAATGTGTCCGGGTAACGCTCGACCAGGCCGTGGACCACGTCCATCTGCTCCAGCGACTGGAGCAGCGCATCGGGTTCGGGCAGGTCGGCCGGGACCCAGACGGACCAGAACTGGCCACCGACCAGCCCGGACCGCAGCCGCGGGATGTCCGTGTCGAGCTCGGGTTGCGGCTGGATCAGGTCCACCTCCGAGGTGCGCATCCCGACCCGCATCCGGAGGGCGTAGGCAAGGTCGTTGTGCCCGTCGATGAGGGGCGCGTCGCGGAGCAGGTCGCGCGCTCGGGTCTCGAAGGCATCGGTCGTGTCGGTCATCCCGGAACCGTACAGGAGCGAGCCCTCGAGCGGCGGATACACTCGGTGGGTGCGAACCCTCGAGATCGGTCTGGTCCTGCCCGTCGAGGAATCCTGGGTCGACGGGGCGACGCCCCGCTGGCCCGAGATCCGCGACTTCGCGCTCCGTGCCGAGACGCTCGGGTTCGACACCGTCTGGGTCCCCGATGAGCTCCTGTGGCGACCGGCCGGCGGGCGGGTCACCGGCTGGTGGGAGGGTGTCGCGATGACCGGCGCCGTCGCCGCGGCCACATCGACGATCAAGGTCGGGACATGGGTCATGTCGGCACTCCATCGGAACCCCGGCATCACCGCGAAGGCCGTCGAGACGCTCGACGAGATCAGTGGCGGCCGCTTCGTGTTCGGTCTCGGCTCCGGGCACGCCGGTGGCCAGGCGCACGCCTTCGGGTTGCCCGAGGACCATGTGTTCGGGCGGTTCGAGGAGGCGCTGGAGATCGTGGTCGGGCTGCTGCGAGCCGGGCGTGCCGATGTCGACGGCACGTATCACGCGGCTCGCGACCTCGAGCAGCGACCGGTCGGACCGCGCCCGGGTCGGATCCCGATCATGATCGGCGCCGGGGGTCCGAAGATGCTGCGGCTGGCCGCGCTCCACGCCGATATCTGGAGCTGGTACGTCCAGGAGCGGAGCGATGTCGAAGAGTTCCGCCCTCGAATCGACGCACTGGAGGCCATGTGCGCCGAGGTGGGTCGTGATCCTGCGACGATCGGCAGGTCGGCCGGCATCGTCGTGGAGCCGACCTCGGTGACCGGCGCGGCCGAGGTGCTCGCGGTGCCTGTCAGCGGGTCGGCCGAGGAGATCGCCGACGCGCTGCGGACCTTCCGGGCCGCCGGCTACACGCAGGTCGAGCTGATGCTCTGGCCGCGCACGATCGCGGCGCTCGAGGCGATGGCCCCGGTCCTCGAGCTGCTCGACGCCGACTGAGGGCGCCCGCGGACGGACCTCGCGCGCGACGCCCTTCTCGTATGCCACTCGAGAGCATATCGGCGGGCGCCGCCTCCTGCGCAACATGCGCCGCCCGCGAACGTGTCCGGTCGCCGCGGCCCCGCGAACGTGTCCGGTCACCGCGGCCCGCGAACGTGTCCGGTCACCGCGTTGATGCTCTCGAGTGGCATCAACGAAGTGGGGTGGGGTGGGCTTCGTGCCGCGACGTCGAGGGGTCAGGCCCTCGCGAGCTCCACGTACGTTCTCGCCACCGCCTCGTCGATCACGCGCGGGACCGGGACGACGCACGACTCCGGACCGACGGCGCCGGTCGCGACCGCCTCGAGGCAACGCGCCTGGAGGCTGAACCCAAGGTCCATCGAATCGATCGAGTTGCCGATCGGGCGAGGCCCGGCCAGGTTGACCATGTGGCCCTCGGTCAGGACGTGGATCCGTCGTCCGTCGGCGAGTCCGAGCGTCGCGATGCCCTCGTCGCCGGCCGGGGCATCCACCACGTCCCGTGCCGCGCGGATGCCCTCGACATCGATCTCGGCCGGGAAGTGGCCGGCATTGAGCGAGGATGACGTCGTCTGCGAGCAGCCCGAGGTCCGCGGCGGTGACCACGTCCCGTGCCCCGTCACGGTGACGATGATCTGCGCCGAGCGGAGCGCCTCGTCCCTGTCCGGCACGGCGAACCCGTCGAACAGCGCCTCGAGCCGCAGGACCGGGTCGATCTCCACGACCGACACGAGCGCGTGGTTGTTGCGGAAGTTCAGGGCCACCCCCTTGCCGCACGCCCCGTAGCCGAAGACCGTCACCCGCCGGCCGTTCGTCGCCCGGTTGGTGATCCGCAGGAACGACTCCACGACAGCCTGGCCGACCGAATGGCGGTTCTCGGCGAACTGCTTGATGGGGCTGTCGTTGATGACCAGGACCGGCACGCCGATCTGGTCGCGCAGGAGGGCCAGCCGGGCACGACCCGAGGTCGTCTCCTCGGTCCCGCCGAGGAGACCGGCGTACGGGTGCGCGAGATAGCGCACGAACAGGTCGCCGCCGTTGTCGAGCAGGATCTGCGGCTCATGGGCGAGGACCTCGGCGAGGTGCCCGTCACGCTCGACCGGGTCGCGAGTCGGACCGCCGATGACCGTCACGCCGTGCTCGCGGAGGTAGGTCACGGCGCTCGGTTGCGTGGAATTGAGGTTGCCCGTCGCGACGACGTTCGCCCCGCCGACCTTCAGCGTCAGCAGCAGGGCGACCGTCTTGGGCTCGAGGTGGATGCCGGTCCCGATGGTCAGGCCGGCGAACGGCTGCGACCGCTCGAACTCGTCGGCGATGCCGTTCAGCATCCGGCAGCTCTGCCGAACCCATTCGATCCGGGACGTCACGTGGCATCTCCTCGGGTTTCACGGCGGTAGGCCTCGACGCCTTCGGTGACCGACCGGTAGAAGTGGCCCTCCTCGATGACCTCGAGGAGCCCGTACCGACCGATGTCGTCGCGCACGTTCGACTGCAGCTCGGCGAACGCGAGGTGGATGCCGCTGGCATTGAGCTCGAGATCGAGGTCCGCGAGCATCGCCCCGGCCGTCGTATCGATGTCGGTGATCGGCTCGGCTGCGACGAGGATCCACAACGGCGGCGTCTCGGACGTCTTGACGGCATTCCGGATGCGGTCGCGGAACTCGTTCGCATTGGCGAAGAAGAGCGGCGCGGACCAGCGGACGATGAGCAGGCCGGGGACCTGGACCGCATCCGGGTAGCGCCGGATGTCGTGATAGCCCGGCACCCCTGGAGCCTGTCCAAGGACGGTGGCGTAGGGCGCCCAGGCCCGCTTGAAGATGTACAGCGCAGACAGGGTCACCGCGATGACGATGCCCTGGAGGACGCCGATGAACGCGACTCCGAGTGCGCATGCCACCGCCAGGGCGAACTCCGTCCTGCGCATGTGGAAGAGGCCGCGCAGCCCGACGACATCGAACAGGCTGAGCGAGGCGGCGATGACGACCGCGGCGAGGACCGGCTGGGGCATCGCCTGGACGAGGCCGGGCGCCACCAGGAGCATCAGCAGGACCAGGCTCGCCGCGACGAGTCCGGTCAGCTGCGTCTTCGCGCCCGACTGGGACGACACGGCCGTCCGGGAACCGCTGGTACTCACCGGGAATCCCGAGAACAGGCCGGCGGCGAGGTTGGCGGTCCCGATGCCGGCCAGTTCCTGGTTGCCGTTGACCTCGTAGCCGCTCCGCGCGGCGAACCCGCCGGAGACCGAGATGGTGTCGCCGATCGCCACCAGCGAGATGCCGATGGCGGCGGCGATGAGCAACGGGATGTCCGACAGCGTCCCGTGCGGCAGCGACGGCACCGGGAACCCCTGCGGCAGGACGCCGATGACGGCCACCCCGTGGGCGGCAAGGTCGAGCAGCATGGACAGTGCGATCGAGACGACGACGGCGACGAGGATGCCGGGTGCCTTCGGTGCGAGTCGCTTGAAGCCGAGGATGATGGCAAGGCTGAGCAGGCCGATGCCGAGTGCCCACGGGTTCGTCCTGTCGAGGTTCTGGAGGAACGCGACGAGCTCGGCCACGAGGCCATCGGCGTCGACCTTGAACCCGAACAGCTTCGGCAGCTGACTGACGAGGATCACGACCGCGAGGCCGGCCAGGTAGCCGGTCCGGACCGGGTTGGAGAGCAGGTCGGCGACGAATCCCATCTTCGCGATCCCTGCGCCGACGGTCACCGCTCCGACCAGGAGGGCGAGCATCCCGGCCAGGGCGATCGCCTGCTGCTCGTCGCCGCCGGCGAGGGGCAGGATGGTGGCCGCGATCATCGGCCCGAGCGCCGAATCCGGACCAAGGACGAGGACCGGTGACGGCCCGACGAGGGCATAGGCGATGAGGCAGACGACCGTCGTGTACAGACCGGTGATCGGCGGCAGGCCGGCGAGCTCGGCGTATGCCATGCCCTGCGGCACGAGCAGGGTCACCAGCACGATGCCGGCGATCAGGTCACGCGACAGCCACGTCCGCTCGTAGGTCCGGGCGACACGCAGGCCGGGGACCCAGCCCTCGATGCGCTCGCGCCCCGTCGCCGAGATGCCCGGCGAAGCCTTCATCGTCATCTCCGGCCCACTATGGCATCCGGGCGTGTGCCTCGTCGCTCGTCCGCGCCGGGTCGCCGAGTCGTCAACTCGCCGGCGGCACCATGATCGTCGACTGCGAGGCGATGAGGTTCACCACGGTCACGTTGGTGTTGAACGCGGCATCGCCAACGGTCCCGATGGTCTCGATCCAGACGGGGTGTCCGCCGGCATCGATCAGGTACGCATAGCGGGTCTGGCCGACGGCGACGCCATCGCTGCCGGCCGTGGACGTCGCCTCGATCCGGGTTGCCGGCAGACCGCTCACGGTCACGGGCTGGTTCACCAGGACGTTCCACGCCGTCGGGTTCGTCGCCGCGGTGAGCGCATCCGTGTAGGAGGCGGTCGGATCGGACTTGATCATCACCGCGGTCACCAGCGTCGCCGGATCGGCCGGAACCGTGATCGGGTTCGGGTCGAAATAGCGACAGGCCTGGGCCGGGGGTGCGGTCAGGGTATGCCACGAGGCCGGGTACACGATCGTCGCCACCGTCGCGTTCGTCGATGCGACCACGGTGCAGGTCGCGGTCACGGGCAGCGACGCCGGCGGCTGGACGGTCGGTGCCGGCGTGCCGCTCGCGGCCGGTGTCGGCGTCGGTGCCGGGGTCGCGGTGGGCTTGGCGGTCGGTGTCGGCGCGGGCGTCGGGCTCGGACTCGCCGTGGCCGTGGCGGACGGTGACGGTGTCGGCTGTGCCGTCGCGGACGGTGCCGCGCTCGGACTCGCCGAGGGCTCCGGGGTGGTGGGCCTGACCAGCGCCACCACGATGCTGCCGTTGCGGTCCTGGAGCAGCAGGGTCTGACCGCGACGCTCGACCCGCGCGACGCCCTGGAGCGCCGCGAGGTAGGCGGTCTCCTGGGCCATGACGTCCTCGGCGCAGGCAGCCCGTGTCGTGGCCAGCGGTCCGATCGCGGCGACGTTGCCATTGGTCGTATACGGCCCGGTGTAGGAGTTGCAGCCGGCGAATCCAGCGACCTTCGTGAAGTTGAAGACGGCCGTCAGGTTCGAGTCGGGCAGCGGGACCGACACCGTGTTCGGGGCGCTCTCGAAGGAATCGACGACCCACGAACCGAGCAACGGGTTGGCCGGCGCGGCGACGAACAGGAGCAGGACGGACTGGTCCGGCCCCCGCATGGTGAGGGTATCGCCGCGGATGTTGTAGAAGCGCGTCTGCTGGAGGAGGGTCAGGAACGACGTCTCGAACGCGGCCTCGGCATCAGGGCACGCCTTCAACGTGACGGCCGGGTGGCTGATGAGGATCACCCGCCCGACGTTCCGATAGACGGCGTCGTAGTCGTTGCAGCCGGAGAAGCCCTTGACGCGCCCCGCCGTGAATTCCGCGTCCGCGAACAGACCATCGGCGACGATCGTCAGCGCTCCGTCGACCGCGTACGACTGCAACACCCATTCGGACCCCTGTAGTTCGCCGCCGGGTCCGTCGGCTGCGTTGTCGGCCGTCCCGGCCGAGCTGCAGCCAGCCACGAGCAGGAGCAGGGTCGCGAGGGCCGCCAGTCGTCGGATCGCCATCAGCGTCGTCAGGGGTGCCCGATCACTTCGAGGAAGCGGCGGCCTGGAGCGCCAGGAGCCGGAGTGCGTAGCCGAAGGACGTCACGATGAGCGAGAGGAAGAGCGGCACGCCGATGGCCGCCGACGAGATCGCGAAGGCCTCGATGAAGTTGAAGGCCGGGCGTCCGGCAAGGTCGATCCACCACAGGACGCCTGCGATCAGGGCGTAGATGACCGCCACCCAGCCGACCCAGATGAAGACGGTCGCGATGGTGGCCAGCCGCCTGGCGTCGCTTTGGATGTCCACGATGTCTCCTCCTGCGTGATGCCGACTGTCAGCTGTAATACGACTGGACGCGGTCCCTGTTGCCGTAGGCCCCGCCTCCGTATGTCCCAAGGTCGATGAGCAGGCCAAGGCCGACAAGCAGCCAGCCTCCGAGGCTCAACCCACCGGCCGCCCATGCCACGACGTACATGATGGTCGCCCAGGGAAGGAATAGGAAGCCGAGGACCGGCGCCAGCGGGCCGCCGAACACGAGATACCAGCGCGCCGGATCGGTCAGCCACCAGTAGAGGATGAAGAATCGCGGCCCGAGGATGCCGAGGACGGCGACGGCGCAACACACGGTCTGTCTCTCCTTTCGGCTCGTCGAACCCGAAGAGTACGCGCTTCACGATCGCTGGAGGCGCCGTTCCCGACACATTCGTGTCGGTAGGGGGAAACTTTTCTCCCTGTCCGATGCCTCAGAGATGTGTGACCTTGGATGACCCCGGTCGCGTCCAGCGCAGACCGGACCTATCACGGAGGAGCTGTTGATCACGGCTCGGACCATCGATCGGCTTCTTGCCGGCCCGCCGGTCGACGGCGCTGCCGAGCGACTCGACGCGCATCGGGCGAGACTCGGACGGCTCCCGTCGGCGGTCGACGCCCCGGACGTGATCGGCCTGCTCGAGGCCAGCGGACTCCTCGGTCGTGGCGGCGCCGGCTTCCCGGTCGGGCGCAAATGGCGCGCGCTCGCGGAGCGCCCCGGCGGGCGGGCCGTCGTCGTCGCCAACGGTGCCGAAGGCGAGCCGGCCAGCTACAAAGACCGGACTCTCATGGCACTGCGACCGCACCTGGTGATCGATGGTGCCGTCCTTGCCGCCGATGCCATCGACGCCGACGAGATCATCTTCTACGTCGGCCAGGAGCACGGCCGCGCGGTCGCCGCCCTGGGCGGTGCGATCGAGGAGCGGCGGGGCGAGTTCCGGCGGCGGGTCCGCCTCGTCCAGCCACCGGTCAAGTACGTCGCCGGCGAGGCGACGGCCGCGGTCAACTTCATCAACACCGGCAACGCCCGCCCGACGATGACGCCGCCTCGGGTCTCGGAACGCGGCGTGGCCGGTGTGCCGACGCTCGTCCAGAACGTGGAGAGCCTCGCCTACGCCGCGCTCATCGCCCGGTATGGGGACGGGTGGTACCGGTCGGTCGGACGGTTCGCGACGCCCGGCACGGCACTGGTCACGGCGACCGGTCCGGATATCGAATCCGGTGTCCGGGAGATCGAGTACGGCACGACCATCGCCGAGGTCGCTGCCACGATCGGCGCTCGGGCAGATAGGATCCAGGCCGTCATCTTCGGCGGCTACTTCGGGATGTGGGGACGGGTCGGCGACACCTGGGACCTGCCATTGGATCCCGCCCTCATGACCGCCCACGGCGTGCCCTTCGGGTGTGGTCTCGTCGGCTTCCTGTCGACCGGGGTGTGCGGCGTGTCGGCGACCGCGCAGGTGATCGGTTTCCTCGCGGCGGAGAGTGCCGGCCAATGCGGCCCGTGCGTCCACGGCCTTCGCGCCATCGGGGACGCGACGCTGCGGGTGGCCAAGGGCCAGGCCCGCCCCGACGAGATCGACGATATCGCCCGCTGGACATCGATGGTCCAGGGCCGCGGCGCGTGCCACCACCCCGACGGCGCCGCCCAGCTGATGGTCAGCGCGCTCGACGTCTTCGGCGACGAGTTCAGCCATCACGCACGGACCGGACGATGTTCGATCACGGGCGCCCGCATCGAGGCGGCCTAGGGTGGACGTCCGGCTGAAGGTCGACTGGATCCTGTGCGACGGATTCGGCCTGTGTGGCGACCTCGTGCCCGACCTGATCGAGCTCGACGACTGGCGCTACCCGATCGTCACGCCCGACGCGCTCGATGGCGAACGCCTCAACGAGGCGCGACGAGCGGTCGACTGCTGCCCGATGAAAGCGCTCCGACTGGAGAAGGTCGACGCCGGTCGGCGTCGCGCATAGACGACGACACCACCGGCTCGGGCGGCGCGTACCATCCAGCCTCACGCCCTGGTCGCCAGATCGGCGGCGGACCACGAGGTATCGATGGCACAGCGACGGGCGTACACGATCCGCGACCAGGTCGCGCTGCGACGGCTCGAGACCTTCGTCGTCTCGCCCGACGGCAGCCGGGCGATCCTGCAGATCGCGGGCGCCGCTCCCGGCAAGAACCGCCTTGATACCCGTCTGTGGTCGGTCAACGCGGACGGGACCGGGCTGCGCCGCCTGACCAGGACCGGTGCCCGCGACTCGAACCCGATCGTCGCGCCGGACGGGCGGAGCGTCTACTTCCTGGCCGGACCGCCGACCGGCAAGCGCCAGGTCATGCGGGTCGACATCGACGGGGGGACGCCCGTCCCGGTGACCCACTCGCCGGTCGATGTCGAGTCGTTCGTGCTGTCGCGGGACGGCAGGTCGCTGGCGTTCGCGGCGCAGGTGGACCCGGGCGGCCCGGACACGCTCACGGCCACGAACGAGCGGTCACGAAGCGAGGCGCCCACGCTCGCGACGGGCCGGATCCACGATCGCCTCTTCGTCCGGCACTGGGACCGCTGGAAGACCGGGCGCCGTCGCCACCTCTTCGTCCAGCCGGTCGACGGCGGGCCGCCGGTCGATGTCATGCCCGAGATGGACGCCGACGCGCCGAGTCAGCCGTTCGGCGGCAGGGAGCAGTTCACCTTCACGCCCGATGGTGCGAACCTCGTCTTCACCGCCCGTGATGTCGGGCGCGAGGAGGCCTGGAGCACCGACCTGGACCTGTTCGTGGTGCCTGTCGACGCGAGCGCCCGGCCGCACAAGCTCACGACGGAGAACCGGGCGACCGACACGGACCCGTCGTTCAGCCCGGACGGGACGCTGCTCGCCTACCTGGCGATGGACCGCCCGGGTTTCGAGGCGGACAAGCTGACGGTCATGGTCCGGGGCTGGCCGACCGGCGACACCCGTCGGTTGACCGATGGCTGGGACCGCAGCGTCGAGGCGCTCGCCTGGTCGGCCGACGGTCGCACCCTCTACGCCCTGGCCGAGGACACCGGGCAGCGCGGCCTGTTCGCGATCGACGTCGCGACGGGCGCCGTGACGGCGATCATCGGCGAGGGCCACGTCGGCGGGGTGCAGGTCGCCGGACGTTCGATCTTCTACAGCCTCGACTCGCTCGCCGACCCGGCCGACCTCCACGTCCTCGCCGATGGCCGGCATCGGCGACTCACCCGGTTGAACGAGGCCCGCCTGCGCGACGTCGCGATCGGCGAGGCCGAGCAGTTCTCGTTCCCGGGCTGGCAGGACGAGACCGTCCACGGCTATCTCGTGAAGCCGGCCGATTTCGACCCGGCCCGCCGGTATCCGGTCGCCTTCATCGTCCACGGCGGGCCCCAGGGCAGCAGCGGGAACGACTGGCACTACCGCTGGAACGCGCAGGTCTATGCCGGCCACGGCTATGCGGTCGTGATGATCGACTTCCACGGTTCGACCGGGTACGGCCAGGGGTTCACCGATTCGATCAGTGGCGATTGGGGCGGCAAGCCGCTCGAAGACCTCAAGAGGGGCTACGCCGCGGCGCTGGAACGCTATCCGTTCCTCGACCCGACGCGCGCCGCGGCCCTCGGCGCGAGCTTCGGCGGCTACATGATCAACCTGATGGCGGGCGTCTGGAACGAGCCGTGGCGCTGCCTGGTCAGCCACGACGGCAACCTCGACGAACGGTTCGCCTACTTCGCGACCGAGGAGCTGTGGTTCCCCGAGTGGGAGCACGGCGGGACCCCGTGGGAGAACCCGGCCGGCTATGCGAAGGACAACCCGGCCGACCACATCGCCGAGTGGCGGGTGCCGATGCTGATCGTCCATGGGGCGCTCGACTACCGGGTCAGCGAGGTCGAGGGACTGGCGATGTTCACCGCCCTCCAGCGGCGGGGCGTGCCGTCGCGGTTCCTCCACTTCCCGGACGAGAACCATTGGGTCCTGAAGCCCGAGAATTCGGTGCAGTGGCACGAGACCGTGCTCGACTGGCTGGATCGCTGGACCGCTGCGTCCTAGCCGGGTCGCCCGGCCGGGCGGCATCCCGCCCAGGGATGAACGAAAGGGTCGCTCCAGAACGGCCGATATGGGTCATGCGCGGCGCGCACCACCGACCTACGATGCCGGGACCCCCGCCCCGTCAGAGTCAGGAGGCTGCTCGCCTTGGCCCGAAGCCGCCGGTCGACCCGTCCTCCCTCCGATCCTCCGATCCGGATGGTCGTCATCGAGAATCGTGCGATCCTCGGGGTCGGGGTTCGCGAGATCCTCGATCGCGAACCTGACATCGACGTCCTCGCCTACGTCCGCACCACCGGCGAGGCGATGGCGGCCATCGGGGAAACGGCTCCGGACGTCGTGCTCGTGGATGCGGAGTTCCGTCAACCCGAGGAGACCGAGGCGACGCGCCGGCTGCACCAGGACGCACCCGAGTCTGTGCTGGTCGTTCTCGGCGGCGACGACGACGAGAGCATCGTCGGCGCAGCCCAGATCGGGGCGATCGCCCACGTCGCCTCCACGGCCGAGCCGGCCGAGCTCGTCTCGACCATCCGGCGAGTCGCCGACGGCGAGGACCCGCTCAAGGACGAACTGGTCGGTCGGCCCGACCTGGTCGAGCGGATCCTCGATGGTGTCCGCGATTCGCTCGAAGGGGAACACGCGGCGTCACATCCGCTCACCCCACGCGAGCTGGAGGTCCTGACGAACGTCGCGGCCGGCCTCAGGAATCGCGACATCGCCGCCGTCCTCGGCGTCAGTGAGCAGACCGTCAAGAACCACCTCTCGTCGATCCTCCACAAGCTCGGCGTGCCGAATCGGACTCGCGCGGTGATGTATGCCGTCCGCCAGGGTTGGCTGGTCATCGAGGACATGCCGGAGACGGCGACGGTCCGGACCAGCTAGCCCGGGTCCGCCACCGTGATCCGGTCGATCTGGATGTCCTCCGTCCCGGACGTCCCGTTCGGGCAGGACGACCCACATTCCTGCTGGAGGACGACGTGCTTGAGGGTGTCCGGCAGGGTGTCGGGCGATCCGCTGTAAGTCCAGACCGGGTGGGTCATGTCGTCGACATAGATGCGCACGCGGTCGTCGCGGCGTTCCGTGCGGATGGTGTGCCAATTGCTCAAGTCGATCGAGAAGCGTCCCGCGATCTGGTGGTTGTCGGGGCTATAGTGGAGGAACGTCGAGCACTCGCCGATGTCGCTCGTCTCGCAGTAGTCCTCCTCGCCCGCCGCCGGCCATGTCCCGTCACCATTGGGCCAGCGCATCGGGATGATGAAGTGGCTGGCGGCCCCGTTCCTCACCACCCGAAATCGGATCGTCACCCGCTGATCGACCGAGCTGTGTCCGGACAGCGAGATCCCGCCCGAATACCAGCCGGGGCCGCAGTCGGCGCTGCCCGCGCCATCGGGCTCGTACGACAGGATCAGATGCAGGATGCCGCCCGACACCGTGACGTGCGACGGGGCGGCGCAATTCTGGGCACCGGATCCGTACGCGGCGTCGTACAGCGACCAGTGGCTCGGGACCCGGCCCGAGCTGAACGTGTCATCGACGACGGTGACCCAGGCGGGGGGCGGCGTGGGCGTCGGGCGGGCGGTCGGCTTCGGGGTCGGACGCGCGGTCGGTGTCGGTGTCGGTGTCGGCGTCGGGGTGGTGGCCGGCGTTTCGGTCGGCATGGAGGACCCGACGACGGTCGGCATCGGCGTGAGCGGCTCACTCGACGCGGCGTCGGTCGGGGTGCCACCGGCGTCGAGGCTCGTCCCGTTCGCGGCCGCCCCGAAGCCGGACGACCGGGCATCCGTCGCGCCGGCCGTTGCGCCGAGCGGGCCGGCCGCTGTCGGCCCGAGGGTCGCGGCGAAGAGGATCAGCCCGACGAAGGCGATCGCCAGGGTGAGCGTCAGACGGGTGAGCGTGGGGTTCTTCACGTGGGACTCCGCGGTCGCGCTGCCGGCACATCGATGGCGCGGCGTCGTCGGAACTGACCCCACTCGTCCGACGAGCCCGTTCCGGCCCGACACATCCGTGTGCGCGGACACCTTACCCCTGATCGCCGACCGGGGGGTGCTGGGCTACCCTTGGCGTCGATGCGAGCGTTCGTCGTCACCGGTCCGCGGACTGCCACCGTCGTCGATGTCGATCCGCCGAGCGCCGGACCGGGGCAGGTCGTGGTGGACGTCGCCCGGGTCGGGGTCTGCGGGACGGACGTCGAGTTCTTCAGCGGTGACATGGCCTACCTGCACCAGGGCCACGCCCGCTACCCGATCCGCCTCGGGCATGAATGGTGCGGGACCGTGTCGGCCGTCGGTCACGAGGTGGATCCGGGCTGGGTCGGTCGGCGGGTGACTGGCGACACGATGATCGGCTGCGGACGTTGCCGGCGCTGTCTGAAGGGGCTCCACTGGGTCTGCGACGACAGGGCCGAGATCGGCATCCGGGGCGGGTGGCCCGGCGCCCTTGCCGAACAGCTGGCGGTCCCGGCGGCGGCCCTCCATGCCCTGCCTGACACGCTCGACGATGCGGCAGGGGCGCTCGTCGAGCCAGGTGGCAACGCTCTGCGCGCCGTGCGTGCGGCGAACCTTGCGCCGGGAGACCGGGTCCTCGTCCTCGGGCTCGGCGCCATCGGACTCCTGGCCGGGCTCTTCGCCAGGGCGATCGGAGCGGAGGTGCAGCTGTTCGGTCGCTCCCGGCGCTCCATCGATTTCGCCCGGACGCTCGGCTTCGATCGTGTCTGGCAGAACGACGAGCGGCCAACCGGACCCTGGGATGCGGTCATCGATGCGTCGAACTCGCCCGACCTGCCGAAGCTCGCCCTCGATCTCGTCGAGCCGGGCGGCCGCGTCGTCTGCATCGGACTCGCCGGCAGCCCGAGCCGGTTCGACACTCGGCTGCTGGCGCTCAAGGATGTGACGGCCGTCGGGATCCTTGGTGCGTCCGCCGGCCTCGCGGGCACGATCGATGCGTTCAGCGATGGCTCGGTCGCCCCTCATCCCCTGGTCGCTGCCACGGTCGGACTCGACCAGGTCGCAGATGTCCTGGCCGGCGGGCGGCCGGATGGTGCCGGGCAGGGACCCAAGATCCTGGTCGATCCCGGCGCCTGAGCGGGCGCCGATCAGGTGGCCAGTCGCGCGGCCAGGACCGCCCGGTCGACCGGCCGGAACCAGATCCAGTAGAGCGCCGTGGCGATCGAGTAGAGCGCGACGATCGTGATGAAGTCGACGGTGTAGCCCGGGTAGAAGCCGATCGTCGCCTGGAGCACCGCGTACCAGATCCCGCCGATGATCCAGCCGATCTGCCACAGCACGCTCATCGCGGCGGCCAGCGTCGCCCGTTCGAACGGCGTGACCTGCTCCATCGCGAAGGCGTTGAAGATCGGGTTGCCCGCATTCATCAGGGAGTTCCGGATGGCCATCGATGCGACGACCATCCAGAGGACCGGCGAGAAGCCGAGGATGACCAGGAACGGGATGCTCGCTGCCTGGACGATGACGACCGAGGTGATCTGGCCGTACCGGCGGGCAAGCCGCGGCTGGGCGAGGATCGCCGCCACGGTGCCAAGGCTGGTGATGGCGAACACCGCGTTCAGTGAGGTCAGGTCCAGGCCGAACTTCCTTTGCACGAACAGGTTCAGGAACGGGATGACCTGACCGGCACCGACCGAGATCAGGAAACCCGGCACGACGAGGCGGATGAATCGCCCTCGATCGCGGATGACGATGCCGAACCTGGCCCGCGCTCGGCGCGGATCGGTCGGGAACGCCGCCGGTTCGCCGAGGGTGACGAGCCGTGGACCGGCGACCGTTCGCGGCCGATCGTCGGTCAGGAGCCCGACCGTGGCGAGCGAGGCCGTGAGCAGCATCGCCATGAACAGCAGGATCACCCGATACGTCCCCGGACCCGACGGGTCGAGGCCGACCAGGTTCGCGATCGCGACCGCACCGAAGCCGCCGAGGAGTGCCGCGATGATGTTGGTGACGTTCTGGATGGCGAACTGGACGGCGAACAGCTCGTTGCGGTGGTCGGGATCGCTGTGCTCGGTCAGGAATGGCGACTGGACGACCTGGAGCCCCATCGAGCCTGCCGACCAGAGAGCCGCGAAGACGACGATCAACGGCAGGGACTCGGTCATCAACAGACCGCCGAGGGCGACCAGGCCGGTCACGATCCCCGCCGCCATGATCGTCCGCCGCCCGAAGCGGTCCGAGGCCGCGCTGGCCGGGAACGCGGCCACGGCGCCGGCCACGGCGGCGATCGTCGCGATGATCCCGATCGTCGCGGTCGACGTGCCGAGCGACGCGAGATAGAGGTTGAAGTCGATCCAGTACAGGCTGAGCGCTGCGCCGGCGACGAACGTCGTGACAAGGAACAGCCGGGCATCGCGATGGAAGCGGCCGACGACACGGAAGGCCGACCGCCAGGGCGGTCCGGGATCGCCGCTCGCCGCGCCGCCGGACGGTCGCTCGGGCGCGTTCGGCATCGTGACCTCTTGGGGACCGACACGACGCGGGATGGGTCGTCGGTGGTCCGGCACCGATCATACGCCGGGATCGACCGACGTTCGGCTGTGGGTCAGTGCGGATGCTGTACCGTCGGATGGTCATGTCCCTCCGCCTGGTCGTCGCTGCGGTCGTCGCCGCCTTGTCGCTCGTCGCATGCGATCCGACGACGCTGACAACCTCGCCAGCCGCGACCAGGACGAACCGACCTGCACCGTCGGCGGCGCCCAGCGCCGGGGTGCATGTCGATGGCCTGTCATACCTGGCCGGCACCGCCTTCTCGGTTCCGGTCAACGACGCGGGAATCACCTGGATCGCGCCCGCGCCCGCGCCCGTCATGCCAAACGGGCAGCCGGCAGTCCGCGTGGCCTTCGTTCCCACGTCCTGCGCGACGGGCGACTTCATCGTCCAGGCCGAGATCGCGCCGCCGAAGGACCCCTGGGAAGCCAGTCTCGAGGTATCCGCCACCGAACGCGGGTCCATGAGCTCGTGGCCGGCCCAGCAGGTGCCCGAGTGCTTGGAAGGTCAGGGCCGGACCTATCTCGAGGTCGGCTATCACCCGCTCGCTCTCGAGACCATCCACCTCGTCGTGGAGCTGCGGAACGTCACCGACGCCCCGACCGAGGTCGAGCTCGTGCCGGTCTACTCGAGCGCCGATGCCAGCCAGCCGTCCTTGACGATGACCGGTGTCGTCGGGCTGGAGCCGCAGCCCGGGCCGGAGAAGCCGCGGAAGGCGACCCCGCAGGAGGTGGCCTCGACCACGTTCGCACGCGCGACGCTGCCGGACGGCAGTGCGCCGGACCACTTCGCTTTCCGCGTGACCGGTTGCGATTCCGGGGGTCCCGGGTTCGTCGACATCACCGCGCGGATCGGCAGCGCGGAGCCGGTCGCCGTCGGGCAATGCTCGGACGGGAGCTACTCGATCGTGCAGGCGTCGTTGCTGGTGCCACCCGAAGGGACCCCGATCGCCGTGCTCATGGCCGGTGGCACGACGAAGTCCTACGTCCAGGTCGCCGAGTTCCAGTGGCGCGGCGACCGCCACTGACTCGGCGTACTTGTTGTGCGGCATTAGGAGCTTGTTTTCAGGAATGGAGCGACCTTGACCGCATCTCCGCGCCCGTCCGGCCCCATGTCACCCAGGCTGCTGCCCGCGGGTCTGGTCGTCGTCGTGGTCGTGGCGGTGGTGGCGGCTTTGTTCTTCTTCCGGGGGTCGGGCACGCCTGCTGCGAGCGAAGTCGCCGGCGCCTCGCCTAGTGGCGGCGTGTCCGCTCTGCCCTTGATCGACCCGAGCGCTTCTGGGTCTGTCGCTCCGGCCACGCCTGGCGGCTCGACCGGACCCCCGACCGACGGGGCCTCGGCGTCCGCCGGGGTTTCCCCGACACCCGCGGCAACGCCTGGCTCGACGCCGGTTGTCACGCCGCGCCCGACCCCGGGCGCTACGCCGACCAGGACCCCGACTACCCCGGCAGCCGGTTTGCCCGCATTCCGCCACGCGTATGTCGTGGTCATGGAGAACGAGGAGTCCGCGTCGATCGTCGGCAATCCCAACGCTCCGTATATCAACAGCCTGATCGACAGATACGGCCTTGCGACGAACTACACCGCCGTCGACCACCCCTCCGAGCCGAACTACATCGCGCTCTTCAGTGGGTCGACCAACGGCGTCAACGACGACGGGGTATACAACCTGTCGGGCAAGAACCTGGCCGATCAGATCGAGGCACACGGGCGCGACTGGCGGGTCTATGCGGAGAACCTGCCGGACCAGCCTTGTTTCACGGGCAGCTCGAGCTCGGGGGGGCCGGACGGCAGCGGGGCCTACGCTCGTAAGCACAACCCGGCGATCAGCTTCACCGATATCAGCGGCAATCCGACGCGCTGCGCCAAGATCCAGAACTTCAGCCATTTCAGTCCGACGGCGGCCGACTACGAACTGATCGTCCCCAACCTGTGCAACGACATGCACGACTGTTCGGTCAAGACCGGGGACACGTTCCTGAAGGGCTTCCTGCCGAAGATCCTGAGTAGCACGGCGATGACGGGGAGCGTCATCTTCCTGACCTGGGACGAGGGCTCGACGAGTACGGGTGGCGGTGGCAAGGTCGCGACGGTCGTGATCGGCCCCGGCGTCCCTGCCGGATTCACGTCCGGAACCCGCTACACCCACTACTCCCTGTTGCACACGATCGAGACTGCGTGGGGGCTCGGCTGTCTAAAATCCGCCTGCAACGCCAATGACCTGCGCGCCTTCTGGCCGTAGCCGGACACCATCGGACGCTTGAAGGATCAGCTGTTTCGACTGCGATTCGATTCGAAATGCGAATCGAACAGGCTGCGATCACGGACGCGCGCACAGGAACGGAGCGCACCACGAGTCGGCCGCGGCGGGACCTTTCTGGTCGTCGAGCGGGACGCCACACCGGCGAGATCCTCTCGACCAACCGCATCGAGCCCGCCAAGGGTTACTGGCGCAACACGCGACGAGACCCCGGCCGTTGGCCGGGGTCTCAGGCGACAGGAGGATCACAGTGACTCGGATGTCCCGACTCATGTGACTCACCGATGTCGCGACTCATGACATTGGCCCGCCCGGAGGTGTCCGAGTTCACGACATATGCGTCAGGTGATGCGAGTCAGATGAGTCGCGACATGCGTGACAGTCGGGCCCATGTCGAAGCATCGGGTGGCCGTCCTCAAGGTCGTCTCCAAGCAGCTGTCCGTCACCGCCGCCGCGGCCGAGTACAGGATCAGCCGGCAACAGCTCACGCGTCTGGTCCGCCGCTATCGCGACGGCGGGCTGGACGCGCTGGAGCCTCACTCCCGCCGACCGCTGACCAACCCGGGCCGGACGCCGGACGCGATCCGGGCGCGGATCGTCGCCTTGCGCACCGAGCTCACCGCCCGGGGTCTTGACGCGGGGCCGGTCACGATCGCCTGGCACCTCGGCCGCGAGGGCCAGCCGGTCCCGTCGACCTCGACCATCCGGCGGGTGCTCCACGCCGCCGGGCTGGTGACGCCGGAGCCGCGCAAGCGCCCGCGCAGCTCGTGGCACCGCTTCGAGGCCGCGGCGCCCAACGAGTGCTGGCAGTCGGACTTCACCCACTGGCGCCTGGCCGACGGCAGCGAGGTCGAGATCCTGAGCTGGCTCGACGACCATTCGCGCTACCTGCTCGCCTGCACAGTCTTCCGGCGGGTCGGTGGTGACGACGTGGTGGCCACGTTCAGCGCGGCCGGCGACGCCCACGGTTGGCCCGCCGCCACGCTCACCGACAACGGCGCGGTCTACACCTCGCGCTTCACCGGCGGCCGGAACGGCTTCGAGTACCTGCTCGCCTACCTCGGCATCCGCCAGAAGAACGGGGCACCGGGGCACCCCCAGACCCAGGGCAAGATCGAGCGCTTCCACCAGACCCTGAAGCGCTGGCTCGGGCAGCAGCCGGCGGCACGCACGATCGCCGAGCTCCAGCACCAGCTCGATGCCTTCCGCCACGCGTACAACGAGCTCCGGCCGCACCGGGCGACCAGGCGGGTCACCCCGGGCGAGGCCTACCGGGCGACGCCCAAGGCGCATCCCGTCGGTCGCGGCGCACCCGGCCACTTCCGCCTGCGCTACGACATCACCGACAGCAAGGGCGCGATGACCCTGCGACGGGCCGGTCGCCTCTATCACCTCAAGGTCGGGGCCGCCTACGCCCGACGACGCGTCCTGGCTATCGTCGATGAGGCCGAGGTCACGGTCGTCGCGCTCGACACCGGCGAGATCCTCTCGACCCACCGCATCGAGCCCGCCAAGGGTTACTGGCGCAACACGCGACGAGACCCCGGCCGTTGGCCGGGGTCTCAGGCGACAGGAGGATCACAGTGACTCGGATGTCCCGACTCATGTGACTCACATGTCGCGACTCAAGACATTGGCCCGCCCGGAGGGATTCGAACCCCCGACCTACTGATCCGAAGTCAGTCGCTCTGATCCACTGAGCTACGGGCGGACGGCCGGATGATACCGCGGCTGGCCGCGGCGCCCGTCCCGGCCCCCCGCTACGCGGATCGGCGCTGGTCGGTCTGGGCGGCGCAGCCCATCAGCAGCTCGCGCCGGCGCAGGTGGCTCATCTCGTACCACGACAGGGTCGCGCGGTTGATCGCGCTCGGGCTGACGTCCGGGCCGCGAGCGATGACCGACGCCCGGACTGCGGCGCTGACGAGGACCGCGGTGACCTTGGCGACGACGACCTCGGGCGAGTCGCCGGCCATGCACGCCTTGGTCTCGATGTCGCCGGCGCGGGCGAGAGCGGCGAACACGAATGGGTCGGCATAGTCGGCCGAGAGCAGACTTGCGCCCGACAACAGAAGCAGGTGCGCCGCCTCAGTGGCGCCCAGGCACGCACCGGCAGGGGTCCGAAGGGGGATCTCACGACCGTCGAAACCGCGCAGCGGAAGCCCGAGCCGGAGGCGCTCGGCGATGAGCGGGAGGTCGTCGGTGACGTCGGTGACGTCGGTGGCGTCGGGGAGCATGCGGCGGCGTTCCTTCTGACGGCTCGACCCAGTCCGGATCGATCGTCTTCGACGGTAGCCGCGGCCGGTAGCGATGCAGTGCTCGGAACGATGAAGAACTCGCTATGCGCGCGGGGATCCGCGCGAGCCTCAGGCCACCGCGAGCAGCTCCGTGATCGCCCCGACGTAACCCACCACGGCGAGCCACAGGACGAGGCGCCGGCCGCGGCCCCGGCGGAGAAGGGCGTACGAGCCGATGCCCAGGATGATGGCGGTGGCCACCTTCATCACCAGGATCGTCATCGGACCGAACGCGCCGTTCATCGTCGCCGCACCGGGGTTGAGCTCCATGCCGTGGCCGTTCGCGAGTTGGAATGCGAGGCCATCGGCGAGTTGCGAGAGCGCGGCCAGGAGGGCAAGGGTCATCGGCAACAGACAGTATCCTCCCGGACGTCGCCACGAGCCTGCGGCGAGCCAGACCCCGTATTCCTGGCAACGAGCGGCGGGTCCGTTCGTTCGGGGGTCGGTGCGCGGACGCACCGTTCGATCGAGTCGGCTCACCAGTCCGGGATCACCTGTCGGTCGAGCCACTCCCCGGGGTCCTGCCGCGGGCGGATGACGGCAGCCCGACCACCCCGCACGGCCACCTCGGCCGGGATCGGATGCGACAGGAAGAGCGGCATCGATTCGGTGAAGCCGTAGGCGCCGACATCGAGCACTGCCACCAGGTCGCCGACCTCGGGCGGCACCATCACGGCGCCCTGGCTGAAGACATCGAGCCCGGAGCACAGCGGACCGGCGACGGTCACCGGGACCATCCGCCCGGAACCACCGCCACCGAAGGCCCGGATCCTGTGCTCCTGCCCGACCAGCGCCGGCCGCAGCACGTGATGGACGCCGCCGTCGAGGATGACGACGACCGAGCCGTCCACGGTCTTGCGGTCCACGACGCGGGCGAGGTACGCCCCGGCCGGTCCGACCAGGAACCGCCCCGGTTCGAGCAGCAATCGGGCGTCGCCCAGGAGCGGGTCCGACGCCCAGTCGGCGACGGCCGTCGCGAGCCCGCGACCCAGTCCGACGAGGTCGAGCAATTCCTCGTGCGGCTCGTAGGCGATGCCGAGACCGCCACCGGCATCGATCAGTCGCAGCCGGATGCCGACGCGCATCGCCAGTCGTCGGGCCAGGCGGACCGTGCTGGCGACGTGCTCGACCAGCGCCGATGCATCGAGGACGTTCGACGCCCCGAACGCGTGAAGGCCCAGCAGGTCGAGGTGGGGTGAGGACACCGCCCGCTCCGCCGCGGCGACCAGGTCCCCGGCGTCCATCCCGAACTTGCCCGCACCGTCGTCGCCGACGAGCCGCACCCGTTCGAGCCGGGCGTGCTCGGAGACGGCGGCGCGAAGCAGGACCGGCTGGACACGGCCGGTCTCTCGCGCGATCGCCTCCAGCCGTGCCAGCTCGCCGGGCGACTCGACGGTGATCGCCCGCACGCCGGCCGAGACGCCCGCCCGCAGTTCGTCGTCGCGCTTGCCCGGGCCGGTCATCACGATCCGTTCCGCGGCGATCCCGGCGCGGAGGACGGTCGCCAGCTCCCCGCCCGATGCCACGTCGGCACCCGCGCCGAGCCGGCCCAGGTGGGTCACGATGCTCAGCGCTGGGTTCGCCTTGACCGCGTAGGCGAGGTCGACGACCGGTGGCAGGACGGCCATCAGCGCCGCGAACTGGCGCTCGATGACGTCGAGGTCGTAGACGTAGAGCGGTGTGCCAAAGCGTGCCGCCAGGTCGGCGGTTTCGAGCCCGGCCAGCCGACCCGCCCGCAGGATCTCGTTGCGTGCCGGCGGGCGACCACGCCGCGGTGGCGTCTCGACGAGGTCGAGGCTCATCGGAGCGCCTCCTCGAGAGCGACCCGGGCGGACGTGCCGGCATCGCGGTCCTTGACCAGCAGGGCGACCGCCACGGACAACCCGTGCTCCGAGGCGAAGGCACCCGCCAGCGTCCTGGCGCCCGGCACGACGACGGCGCCCTCCGGCACTTCGAGCGGCGCGTCGGTCGTGCCCTGCAGGACGCGGTCGCGGACGAGGTCGTAGATGCGCGACGTGCCGGTCAGCGTGACCCCGGCCCCGATGACCGCGCCGCGACGGACGAGTACGCCCTCGAGCAGCGCGCTGCCGGCGCCGATGAACGCCTCGTCCTCGACGATGACCGGACGGGCGCCCGATGGCTCGAGCACGCCGCCGATCGTGACGCCCGCCGCGAGGTGGACGCCTGCCCCGATCTGAGCGCACGAGCCGACGAGGACGTGCGAATCGACCATCGTCCCGTTGCCGACCCACGCGCCGACGTTGATGTACGACGGCGGCATCACGACGACGCCATCGCCGAGATGGACGCCGCGCCGGATGGCCGTGCCACCCGGCACGATCCGCCACGGCCCGCCGGCGAGGTCGGCCCGCGGCGGGACGGCGGCACGATCGCGGAAGAGCAGCGGCCCGGCGGCGCTGTCCTCCGTCGTCCGGTCCGCGAAGCAGGCGAGGATGGCCGTCTTGACGTCCGGGCGGACGCGCCAGCCGCCGGGGCTGGCCGGATCGGGCTCGGCCGCCCGAAGTCGTCCGGCCTCGAGGTCGTCGAGGATCGTTGGCTGGTCGACCGCCACCCTTGTGGAGCCCGTGAGCTCGGCGATCATGCGACGGCCTCCCGCGGCGTGACCCGCGGGCTGAACCGGCCGCCGGCCGCCTCGACCAGGCCGAGTCCGCGCAACGTCGCGTCCATCGCGGCGACCGCCGTCGGCTCGAGTGGCAGGAGTGGCGCCCGGACCATATCCGTCTCGAGCAGGCCCATCGACACGAGCGCGGCCTTGGCCGGCACCGGGTTCGGGCCACCCCGGAAGTTGGCGAGGAAGAGCGGCAGCCAGCGTTCGTGGATACGGCGGGCGCCCTCCCAGTCGCCCGACCGGGCCGCCGCGCACAGGGCGACGAGCTCGCCGGGGATCTCGTTCGACGCGACCGACACGACGCCATCGCCGCCCATCGCCAGGATCGGCAGCGTCCAGGCGTCGTCGCCGGCAAGGACAGCGACATCCCGCGGGCGCTCGCGACAGATCCGGGCGATCTGCTCGAGGTTGCCGCTGGCTTCCTTGACCGCGATGACGCGCGGGTGCTCGGCCAGCCGCAGGAACGTGTCGGCGTCGACGTTCGTGCCGGTCCGCGAGGGGACGTTGTAGACGACGATGGGCAGGCCGCCCTCGTCGGCGATGGCCCGGAAATGCGCCTCGAGCATCCGGCCGTCCGGCCGGTTGTAGTACGGCGCGACGACGAGCGCGGCGTCGGCGCCGAGCTCGGCCGCTCGCCGGGTCGCCCGGATGGTCGATGCGGTGTCGTTGCTGCCGGTCCCGGCGACGACCCGGACGCGATCGCGCGAGGGCCGTTCAGCGACGACCTCGACGGTCGCGGCGATGAGCCGTTCCCGCTCGTCCGTGGATAGGGTGGGGGACTCGCCGGTCGTGCCGCACGGGACGAGCCCGTCGATGCCGGCCAGGATCTGCCAGCGGACGAGCCGACGGAAGGCGGCCTCGTCGAGGTCGCCGTCGATGGTGAAGGGCGTCACGAGCGCGGTGAATGCGCCGCGGAGCATGGGTCGGGTGGCCGGAGTGGGGGTCGTCATCGGTCGGTCCTTTCAGGCAGCGATGGGCCGGCGAGCGATGAGCTCGTCGACGATGGGGTCGAAGGAGTGGAGTCCCGGTGTGCGGGGAGAGCGGGCGAGCCAGTCGGCGGCGGCGAGGATCCCGGCGGCATAGGCGGAGCGGTCCCGGGCGGTCAGCCGGAGCTCCACCGTCTCGCCAGCTGCATCGAAGCCGACCAGGTGCATCCCGGGCGAGGCGCCGGCCCGGATCGAGACGACCTCGAGCTCGTCGGCGCTTGTGAGCCGCGGGTGTCCGTCGGCGATCCGCCGCGCGAGGTCGGCAGCCGTGCCGGACGGCCTGTCGCGCTTGGATCGGCGGTGCCACTCGAGGAGGTACGGGTCGAACCCGTCGAGCGGGCCGAACAGCCCGACCGCGGCTTCGACCAGCCGGCCGAAGAGCACGACCCCGAGGCTGAAGTTCGATGCCGCGACGGCCGCCGCACCATGCTCGCGGAGCAGCGCCTCGACGGTCACGCGGTCCGCGGACCAGCCGGTCGTCGCGATGACGAATCGTCGGCAGCCGGCGTCGAGAGCTGTCACGAGGTTCGCGGCCACCGCATCGCCGCGCGAGGCTTCGACGACGACGTCCGCGCCGCCGAGGTCGGCCGTCCGATGGCGCCCGTCCGCCGGGCGCCCGATCGCGCGGGCCTCATCGCCTCGCTCGTGCGCGGTGACCTCGACCGCCCGGCCGAGCGGGCCGTCGCCGAGGATGAGGATGCTGCCCATGTCGTGGTCCCTTCCATGTGGTGGAGGGGCCGCCCGGTTTCGGAGGATCAGGACACGAAAAAGCCGCGGTCACCGTCGTGGTGCCGCGGCCCCTGGAGCCTCCGTTCCCTGGAGGCCCCGGTTCGTCGTGTCGGACGCGCCGTCTAGAGCCCCAGGGCCCGTGCCTCCCGGCAGGGCCGCCAGAGCTTCTTCTTGGACTCGTCCGAGAAGGTGTGGCGGTTCATGCTGCAAACCTTACGCATTCCGACTGGATGATGCAAACATTATTCGGCAGGAGTCGCGGAGGCCTCCTTGTCCTCGGCCGCCGGCGCGTGGCGCCGTGGCAGCAAGGGGAAGTTGACCGCCCCCATCGCGCGCTCGAGGAGCGCGAGGTGCAGGACCGCCCCGACCCGTTCGAAGACACCTCCGGCATAGATCCCTATCGCCATCACGTCGGGCCGGTCACGACCAACCATCGTGACCAGGCTGAGGGCGCACATCGCTGCCTCGAATTCGAGGCCCAGCTCGCGCCAGCGGCGGATCGCGTCGATGGATCCCGCGACCCCCTCATCGCGCCGGCCTTCGAGGATCGCCAGTGCGGATGTCATCTCCCGGCGCGCGGCCGCGTTCACGCGTCCGGGCTGACCGGCGAGGACGACCAGAGCGTCCCTGACCGCCGCCGTATCTCCGAGCCAGGCTCCGGCCCGACCCGCCGTGACGTGGGCTGTGGAATCGGGGGTGATGCCGCCACGTCGATACGACCGCTGCCCCACCTGGAGCGCCTCCACGAGGTCGCCGCGTGCGAGTGCCACGGACGCCCGCACTTCGTCGACCGCGGATTGCGTCTGGACCTCCGTCATGTCCTTGACGGCGTCATCGAGCGCCTGCAATTCGTCGGCGACATCAGATCCGAGCAGGCCCCGGATCTCGGCCAGACGCCACCGTACCGAGACGTGGTCGTCAGTCTGGGCAGCCTCGGTGACCTCGGGCAGGACCCAGTCCCAGTCTCCGAACCGGACGGCGAGCTGTGCGGCGTTACTCAGCAGGTACGGCCAGCCCCGGATCCCCAGGTGGCGCACGAGGTCGATGCCTTCGCGAGCCACGCGGTACGCCAGTCGCGGATCTTCTCCGGCGGCCACGTAGCTGAGGTTGAGGCGTGAGCGCACCTGCGCGTCGACGATGCCGTATGACGTGCTGGCCTCCACGGCGCCGACGAGGGTGACGATCCCTTCGCGCAGTCGTCCGATGTTCGCGAGGGCCGGTCCGCGGGTGATCAGGAGCTGGATCGTCTCGCGCGTCAGATCCAGGCGCTCGGCGGTCGGCAGGATCTCGTCGGCGATCTGGATCGCCTCGGCGTCGCGCCCGAGCAGCATGTACGTCCGCGCCAGTTCTGCGGCGAGGCCGACGTATTCGGCTGTGTCGCATAGATCCCGGTATTCGTCGTGGGCCGGTTCCAGCAGCTCCGCCGACTCGACGATGCGACCAGAGAAGTTGACGGCGGTCGCGTAGGACACGATCGCGGTCAGCAACGCCGGACGGTCGTTCATCGTGCGCGTCAACTCGAGCGACCGGCCCATGTGCCGGATGGATGGTTCGATGAGCCCTGCGTTGAGGGATGCTTCCCCGGCAGCCGCGTGGAGCTGGGCCTCTTCGTGTGGCTCGCTCGTCACGTCGAGGGCTTGTTCCAGAAAACGCGTCGCCTGGAGGTAGGAGCCGAGCGATCGTGCCCGTTCGGCCGCAGCACGGAGGGCCACCCGGGCCTGCGCGGCGACGGCGGCCCCCTCGGGGCCGTCGGGCTGGGCCCGGTAGGCCGCGACATAGTGCTCCGCGAGCGCCCCGGCGATGCCCTCGTCGTCGAGGGATTCGAAGTAGCGCGCGGCGGCAAGGTGCATCCGGCGTCGGTCCCGCTTCGCCAAGGTCCCATACGCGACTTCGCGGATGAGGCCCTGGACGAAGCCGTACTGACCCTGCTCGGGTGACCGCGGGTCGACTTCCAGGGTCAGCATCTCGCGTCGGACGAGTGCGCGCAGGCGCTTTGCGACCTCGTCCTCCGACAGGCCGCCGACCACAGCCAGGCCATCCACACGGAACGTCTTGCCCATCACCGAGGCCGCCTGGAGCAGCGACCGATCCGCCCCATCCAGTCCATCGAGCCGCGATGCGATCAGCCCGTGCAGCGACGCGGGCACGGACAGTTCGGAGAGGTCGCCGGTCGGTCGATAGACGCCGTCGTCAAAGGCGACCAGGCCCTCGCTGAGGAGCATCCGGACGGTCTCGACGGCATACAGCGGGATCCCCTCCGCTCGCTCGAGGACTCGTTCGACGACGGACTGGGGCAGCCCCGGAACGAGTCCGGCGAGCAATTCACGCATCTGTGCGGGCGCGAGTGGCTCGAGAACGAGCGACGTGAAGCTGCGCCGCCCCGCGCCCCAATCCTGTCGGCGATCGAGGAGTTCCGGGCGGGCCAGCGCGATGATGTAGATCGGCCGATCGCGCGACCAATCGAGGATGTGGTCGATGAAGTCGAGCAGCCCGTCATCGGCCCACTGCAGGTCCTCGAAGACGAGCACGACCACTCCGTGTTCGCCGATCCGCTCGAAGAAGACGCGCCAGGCCGCGAAGAGCGACTCCCGATCGGGCCGCTCGTCCCCCTCACCTGACTCGACGCCGAGCAGCTGGAGCATCCGTGGCTCCATCCAGCGACGCTCCGTCTCGTCGGGGACCCACTCCGCGAGCGCCGTCGCCAGCTTGTCCCTGGCGGCCGGCGGGTCGTCGGACTCGGTGATGCCCATCCTGCCGCGGACCATCTCGGCCAGCGCCCAGAAGCTGATGCCTTCGCCATATGCGGGGGACCGGCCCTGGTGCCAGTAGACGACCTCGGTCACGCCATCGATGTACTTCTGGAACTCCCAGACCAGCCGGCTCTTGCCGATGCCACCCTGGCCGATGATCGAGACCAGCCGCGGGCGCCGCTCCGTGCCGGTCGCCAGGTGGAAATCCTTGAGCATCCGGAGCTCCGGACCGCGGCCGACGAACGGCGCCTCGAGCTGCTCGTTGCGGCCGACCCCGCCGCGGCGGGCGACGACCCGGAGCGCCCGGTAGGCCGGCACCGGCGCGGCCTTGCCCTTGAGGAGCTGCTCGCCCGCCGGCTCGAAGGCGATGGCCTCCGCCGCGGCCCGGTAGGTGGACTCGCCGACCAGGACGCTGCCCGGTGGCGCCACCGACTGGAGCCGTGATGCCGTGTTGACCAGGTCGCCGGCGACCATCCCCTGGTTGGTCGCTCCCAGGGTCACGGCCGCCTCGCCGGTCAGGACGCCCGCCCGCAACAGGAGGTCCGCCCCGACCTCATGCCCGAGGTTCTCGACCGAGGCGACGAGGTCGAGGGCGCTGCGGACGGCCCGCTCGGCGTCGTCCTCGAACGCGGTCGGGGCGCCCCAGACCGCCATGACCGCGTCGCCGATGAACTTCTCCACGGTCCCGCCATATGAGCCGATGATCTGAGCGGCCATCTCGAAGTACCGGTCGAGCAGCTCGCGAACCGACTCTGCGTCGCGGGATTCGGACAGGGCCGTGAACCCGACGAGGTCCGCGAAGAGGATGGACACGAGGCGGCGTTCGGCGGTGGGTGCCTCATGACCCTCGCCCGGGCCCCCCGAACCGGTGACCCGCAGGTCCATGCCGCACTCGCCGCAGAACTTCACGCCCGGGGCATTCGAGGCGCCGCACGCCGGGCAGGCCGTGGCGAGGGCCGTGCCGCATTCCCCGCAGAACTTCCTGCCGGGTTCGTTGGCGGTCCCGCATGCCGGACAGTGCAACGGTCGTCCTCCTCGTACTCGGCGCGAGTATCCGTGGCCGGCGGCGGTGGGGTCAACGTCGCCCGCGTGTGCCCGACAGCCCCAAGCCGCTGAGCGGACGACCCACGGATGGTGCTATACATTCGCCCGTGCTCCGTGACCGACGCCGTTCGCGCCGCAGGCGCTTCCTTGGCCCTCTCGGCGTCGCCATCGCCGTCGGCATCGGGATCGGCATCATCGTCGCCGGGAACGGCGTGGCACCCCCGAAGACGGTCGCCGGTGGAGTGGCCGGCGCGACGGACGCGGCTCCCGCGGCGTCAGCGCTGGTGGCGCTCGGCCACCCGTCCGCATCGCCCGCCGCCGCTGCGTCGGCGTCCGCGGAGGCACCCATCACCGCCCCCGGGATCGACGGTCTGACCGGCTATCGCTGGCCACTCGCCAACGCCCGGTTGACGCTGCCGTTCGGACCGACGCCGTGGGGCGGATGGCTCGTGGACGGCCAGAAGTTCCACGACGGCATCGACCTCGCGACGTTCTGCGGCGACAAGATCGTGGCTGCCCATGACGGCGTCGTCCTGGCGGCCGGCCGCCACTACGACGATCACATGGGCTGGATCGGCGACCTGTCGAAGTACTACGCCCGGCTGGATGCCAAGAAGCTGTGGGTCACCTTGCCGATCGTCGTCGTCATCGATGACGGCAATGGCTACCGCAGTGTCTATGCGCATTTCGGCAAGATCGTCGTCAAGAAGGGTCAGACCGTCACCGCCGGAACGCTCCTCGGCTACGAGGGCCGGACCGGGCGGGCGTCCGGCTGTCACCTCCACTACGGCCTGTTCAGCCCGTCCGAGACGGCGCAGTTCGAGATGGACCCTGTCGGCGCCAAGCACATGAAGCTGCCGGGTTTCGAGATCGCTCGGGTCGATCCGCAGCTGGTCTTCCCCGAGCGCAGGGCCCCATCGAAGCCGAAGCCGAGCGCCAGCCCGGCGCCTTGACCCTGGCTACCGCCGGGTGATGCGGTCGAGGACCTCGGCCAGCGCCGCGGGTCGCGACAGGAACGGCGAGTGGCCGCCCGGCAGCTCCACGGCGGTCGTCCCCAGCCGGTCGCGCGCCGCCCGCCTTGCCCAGTCCGCTCCGACGGCGAGGTCGTCCTGGGTGAGGATGGACGACGACGGGACGTCCGGCCACGCCTCCAGCGGGCACGGCTCGCGGTGTGGCGTCTGGGTCTGCTCGCGCAGTCGAGAGGCGGCCCAGGCGGCGACCTCGGGCGTGCAATCCGGGTAGAGCGCCGGGATGGCCCGCTCGGCCGGCCAGGTCATGCGACCGTCCGCGATGATCGGCCAGGTCGACTCGGGCGTCTCCGGGAAGATCCCGTCATCCCCGAACTGCGTCGAGAACGGCTCGCCCGGCCGCGGGATGAACGCGCACAGGAAGACCATCCGCTCGACGGGTCGTGCCGCCGCGACGAGTGGCACGGTGAGGCCACCGAGCGAATGCCCGACGAGCGTGACCGGCCCGCGGTCACCCAGCGCCTCGGCGACGACCTCCGCGTACCGCGCGTTCCCGGCCGACGCGTCCTCGCAGGGCAGGTCCATCGCCACCGTGTCGTGTCCGAGCCGGTGCAGCTCCGATTCGAGCGGCTCCCAGCACCACGCTCCGTGGAACGCCCCGTGGACGAGACCGAACGTCGTCATCGCCGCCTCCGATAGCGCCTGCCGATGAGCCAGTAAGCCGGGATGGATGCGAGGGCCGCCGAGATCGGGGCCACGCTCCCGTCGCGCATCTCGAGCGCGAGCAGGCCGTCGGCCGCCGCCGCATCGGCCGGTCGCGCATCGACTTCGGCCAGGTCGATCGCCACCCGCCCAGGCTCCGCCGTGCCCAGGCTCGCGACCAGGTCCAGGGGCCGCTCGCCGCGTTCATATTCAGCGCGGATCTCGGCCTCGGCACGCCAGGTCGGCCGGCGCAGCAGGATCGCTCGCCACGCGTCGGCGATGTCCGGGGTGACGGTGCCGTCGCCCGGCGTCGGGGCGGTCGCGACCGCCTCGCCACGCGCCCAGCGTGCGGCCTGGTGAAGGAGGCCGTACTCATCGAGGTCGGCGTAGGCCGACAGCCGGTCGGCCGGCGAGCCGTCACCGAAGATCGCCCGGACGGACGGTCCGAACACCTCACCCAGGTCGAGGTCGATGGCGCGGACGGTCCGGTGGAAGTAGACCTGCTGGTAGATGAACCGCCGCGAGGTCAGGAACATCTCGAGCGCCGGCAGTCCGGGTTCGAACAGGGTCAGGCCGCGCTCCGAGATGAACGAGTAACGCCGCAGGCGCTCCACGTCGACCGGGCCGACCGCGACGCCGGTCAGGTAGGCGTCCCGTCGCACGTAGTCGAGGTTGTCGACGGTGAACACCCCCGACAACAGCGGTTGCAGCCAGCGGACCCAGCGCGGCATCGCCGGATCGGCCAGGGCAGGCTTGGAGACGAGGAACGCGACCCAGGCCGGGTCGATGGTCTCGCCGTCCGCGAACGCGTCGCGCTCGGCGACTGCGCCGGGGGCACGCCGCAGACCGCGCAGGAGCGATCCGAGCTCGTCTTCGATGATCCGCTGCGACAGGTCCTCATGGGTCAGCCGCTTGTCGCCGACCCGGCGCGAATCGGGTGGGGCGGCGAACCCGGCGAGGACGTGGTCGTCGAAGAAGTGGGCGAACGGGCCGTGCCCGACGTCGTGGAGCAGGCCCGCCATCCGGAGTGTCTCGACCACCAGACCCTCGGACGGGATCGGTCCGGCGGCGCCGGTCGAGACCAGCGCCGCTCGGAGGCTGGGGTAGAGCGACCGCGCCCACAGACCCGCTTCGTGCATCACGCCCAGGCCGTGCGTGAAGCGCGAGTGCTCGGCCGTCGGGAAGACCCAGCGCGCGCTCTGGAGCTGGCTGATCCGACGCAGGCGCTGGAGCCAGGCCGTGTCGAGCAGGTCCTCCTCGGCGACGTCCTCGTCCGGCAGGCCGGCCGCCGTCGACTCGTCGCGAGCGAGGGTCTTGGTCAGCTCCACGTAACCGTGGATCGGATCGCTGATGAGGTTGACCGACGCGAACGGTTGACGACGAGTCACGGCACCCAGACGCGCCGCTCGGCGGACCACGGGCCCACATTCCCGCGCATGTCCGTCGCGCGAACGCGCAGCCCATACCAATGGCCGTGGACCTTATTCAGCGACAGCCGTGACGTCGTCGTCGTGTGGGCGAAGACCGTGACCCAGCCACCGTGGTCGCGCCGCGTCTGGACGGTGATGTCGCGGAGCCCTGCGGTGTGCGTTTGGAGGGCGAGGTCCCAAGCCTTCCAGGTCCACATGATGTCATCGCCGGTCCGGGTCGCGCCGGTGATGGTGGCTCGGGCGCCCGAGTGGTCGTTCGATTCGGTGAGCACGACCGACCCGAAGAGGCGCCCATTCGAGGACCGGTAGGCCAGCCCGACGCCGACGTAGTTGTATCTGTCGCTCATCAGGAGGGTCCAGTGGGGCGGGCTGTTCCGCCACAGCTTCACGAGCGCCTTGGCCGCGGCGGCGGTGCGCCCGCCGGACGAATAGGCGATCGTCTCGCCGACACCGTACCAGCTGATGTGGCGGGCGTTGAGACCTCCACTGAGGGAACCCGCAATGGTATGTGAGAGGACGTTCCGGGCGGCCATGGTCGTGGCCCGGGTGCCCGCGTAGTCCCACAGCCGACCGTCGCTGCGCAAGCTGACCAGACCGTTCGCCACGCGAGCCGCGTTGATCTGGTCGAGGACGAGGTGCTCGAGATCGTTCGTCGAGGCTGCGCTCGTTGCAGGGGCGAGCGAGAACAGCAGCGCGAACGCGAGCGCGAGACTTGCCAGGTGCCTCATGGGGCCACCTCCATGTAGCGCGCCGCGGCACGCCGGTGCGTGTCGGCGACGTCGTCCCGCAACGACTCCGGCGCGAGTACTTCCACGTCGTCGCCCCAGGACAGGATCCAGAGGCGGATCTCGATCGTGCCCGACACGGTCGCCGACCAATGAAGCGAACCGTCGGGCTCGGCCTGCACGGCCTGGGTCGGGTGCCACGTCGCCTCACGGACACGGTCGGCGACGGCGGGGGTGAACCGTAACACGACTTCGGCCGCCGGCTGATCCGCGATGATGTCCCACGCTGCGCGCAACGCCGATGTCGTCTCGGCTGCATCGGGTGGCTCATAGGTGTGAGGCATCAGGGCCGCGGTCCTGATCCGTTCGACCTTGAAGGTCCGGAGCGCCTGACGCTCCTCGTCGAAGCCCATCAGGTACAGCGCGTGGGTCTGCAGCGACGGCTCCAGCAGGTACGGCCGGACGGTCGCCCGCCGGGGCAGCGCGCCGCCTTCGTAGCGGGCCGGCGCATAGTCGAAGGTGACGACGCGACGTTCCGCCCAGGCCCGCGTCAGGAGCCGGACGTTCTCGCTGAACCGCTCGTCGCGTGGGGCCTTGGACAGGACGTCGAGCGTCCGTTCGACGTGTTCGGCGAGGGCGGGCGGCAATCCTCGTTCGAGCTTCTCGAAGGCGGCCGCAAGGTCCGGGTCGTACTTGTCGACGTAGCGGACCATCAGGCGGGCGGACAGGACGACGGCCATCGCCTCCTGCTGGGTGAGCTTGAGCGGCGGCAGGAAGGCCTTCGACGAGTCGATGCCCCACACGCCGTCCTCGCCCCAGACGGGCAGGTGCAGCTCGCCTTCGATGGCGTTGAGGTCGCGATAGACCGTCCGGACGGACATGTCCACGCGCTGGGCGATGTCCTTGATCGGGACGCCGTCCGGGTGCGCCTGCAGGAACGCGACGAGACGGGCGAGCCGGGCGAGGCGGTCGCGCTTGCCCGAGTGACGCTCGCGCTCGTCGTCCATGGTCATTGGACGGGAGGATAGATGACCGAGTCGCGACCACGCTCCGTGGCGGTCATCCGGACGTCGATCGTGCCGCTCAACGCGTCCGCCACGATGTCGCCCGCTTCGCCGTTCGCGCTGCCGGCGACCTGGCCGAGCTCGCCGTCGATGAAGACCCAGTAATCGAGCTGGCCTCGCCAGCGGTGAAGGTCGGCGTCACCGACCAGCCAGGCGACCTGTGGAAAGGCCTGGCGGAAGGTCGTGCCGTCGATGGCGATCCGGCAGCGACGCGCGCGGGCGCCCTCGATGACCTCGACCCCGTGGTCCTCGGCGGTCGCCCGGTAGCCCGGGGTGAGCGCCACCTCCAGTGCCTGGACGTCCACCGCGTCGTCGGCCACGCTCGCCTGCGGAACCGACGCCCAGCCCGATCCGGGTGCGGTCGTCCAGGCGCCCTCACCGACTCGGGCCGAGCCGTACTGGCCGAGCTGGCGGTTCGAGGCGACGTAGGCGAGCCAGCGGAAGTCGTCATGGACGCGGACGCCGGTGAGGTCGGTCGCGCCGAGCGGTCGCAGATCGACGGTCGCGTCGAGGTGGAGGACCAGGCGCGCGGTCGAGCCGGCGGCCAGCGGCCCATCGCACATCGGTGGCTGGACGGCTCCGATGGTCGGCCCGAACCGTGATGCATCCGGTGGCGTGTCGCGCAGCGCGACGTCGTTGGCGACGGCCACGGTCGCGAACAGGACGCCGGACAGGGCGGTGATGACGAACGCGATGCCAACCCCGGCCAGCAGCCGCCGGCGCCGCACGGCCGTCCCGCCCTGCAGCCGCCGGGCGATCCCGAACCCGCTGAACAGGCTGGTCGCGACAAGCGCGACGAGCCATGGGTAGATGGCCTCGAACGACGGCAGGAGCGTCCGCGAGCCGTACGTCAGCAGCTGCGTCACGACGCCGGTGATGGAGGGCACGAGGCACAGCAACGCGAGCACGCCCAGCCCGACGAGCGCGGGGAACGCGACATTGCCGCGCGCGACCGGCGGCCAGATCGCACCGGCGACGGCGATCGCGATCGGGGTCATCGCCGTCAGGCCCACGATGACGTCGAACGGCCCGCCCGGTCGGTACGCCAGGAGCACCAGCGCCGCCGTCACCGACCAACAGGCGACGAGCGCGACGGCGATGAGGCGAAGCTCGAAGGCGCGGACTCGCATGCGCCGAGTCTATGCGCTGTCCGGCGAGAGGTGCCCTCGCGCCACTCGTGGCGGCGTCCGCAAGTACCGGGTGGGCTGGGACCGCCGGGTCATCGTCGCACCCGATGACGGCCGTGAACATGCCCGTACCGTACCGGACCCGACCGTCCGGGCGACACGCAGGCAGGGGACACGTGGGACATGGCCGGCCAGGCACCGCGCGGGTCACGGGGGCAAGGGCGATCATCTCGCCCCGGCTCGTCCTCGCCCCGGGTCGCGGCGGCCTCCGCGGCCGGGTCTGGTCCCGCTCCCACCCGGACGGCGACACGGCGACGCACAGAGCCGATCGCGACCCCGGCTCCGGTGCCGCCGGCGACCCGGTCGGTCTATCGGCTCCTCCTGATGAAGGGCATGAGCCCGGCTGAGGCGACCAGCCTGACCGCATTCATCTGCGGCTTGCCGATCTCGGATCTGAACTGGTCGCTCAAACAGCTGAATCAGCTCCTCTTCCTGCGCCGGATGCAGGAGACCGGTCGCTTCGGCGGTCGCGACGGGAACCCACGCCGGGCGAACTGACCCACCCGTCTCCAACGGATCGCGCTGGCGTGCCTCCTCCCGCCACCGCGATCGCCCACCGAAGCGGCGCCGAGCCTCCTCCCGGCGCCGCTTCGGCTTTTCCGGAAGGATCGCGGTGGGGCGTCCCGGCAGGCCGAACTCCTACCTCCTGAAGAGGACGATCGTGGGCACCGCAGGGACACTCTCGCGCGTCCGCGGCGGCGGGGATGACGAGGCCCCGGCAAACCTCCGTTGGCGACTCACAGGCGACAACCACGGCCCGAAGCGGGCCCAGCCCCGCTCTACGAGCCGTTCCGTCGACTCACAGGCGACGATCCGTGCCGTGGGAGGCACCGGAATGGTCGTCGGCTCGTCGTTGTCGACCCATAGGCGACGAGGTCGTCGCGGGCCACGCCCCAAGCGTTAGCGCTGGTCGGCCGGTCCCCGGGCGGCGTCCACGAAGACGCCGAATAGCCGCTCGAAGGCCGGCGGCGTCGATTCGGTCCGTTCGGGGTGGCATTGGAGCCCGAACACGAACCTGCCGTCGGCCGCCTCGAGACCCTCGACCAGGTCGCCGGCCGGGCTGCTCGCCCAGGCGTTGGCCAGCAGGCCCGGGGCCAGCTCGCTCGCCCGCACCGCCTGGTGGTGATACGAGTTGACCTTCAGGACACCGCCACCGCTGTTGGTCGGGAACAGGATGCGTGCCAGGCGGGTGCCGGGGGCCACCCGCAGCGGGTGCGTCAGCGCCGGTCCCTTGCCCCAGCGCGGCCCCTGGTGCCCGTCGACGTGCTGGAGGAGCGTGCCGCCCGAGAACGCGTTGATGGCCTGGAACCCGCGGCAGATGCCCAGGACCGGGAGTGCCCGCGCCTGGGCGACGTCCCAGGCCTCGGCCTCGAGGGCGTCCCGGTCGACCTCGACCGTGGTCGATCCCCGACTCGGTCGCCCGTAGCGCTCGGGATGGAGATCGGCACCGCCGCTGATGAGCAATCCGTGCATCGTCGCGAAGGCCTCGGAGCGTTCGCCGGGCGTGGACGTCGCGTCGAGGACGATGGGCGTGCCGCCGTGCCGAGCCACCGCCGCGGCGTAGAGCGCATTGCGTCGCTCAGAGAGATCGGGCTCCGCCTGGCGGGCGGGCACGGCCACGGTCACGACGATCCGCGGAGCGGGGGAGGGGACGTCGGACATCGGCGCCACGATAGCGCCAACCGGGCGAGACCGGTCAGTCGATCGGCGTGTCGCTCGGGTCGGGCACCACGGTCGGGTCGGGCGAGGGCGTCGGTGGTCCCGGCGGCAGGTTCTCCGGATCGACGACGGTGTTGGGGATCAGGTCCAGCGTCCAGCCGACGACCAGGTAGTCCGGCCGGTACTGGTCGGAGTCCGGGTCGAGGGATGGGTGCGCGACACGGTTCCAGTAGGCGACGCTCCGGCCGTCGGTCCCGTACTGCTTGGCGATCTTGCCGAGGTTGTCGCCGCGCTTGACCGTATACACGAAGAAGGTCGGCTGCGGAGTCGGCGTCGGCCGGACGAACGACGGTGTCGGCGTCGGTCCGGCGGGTGTCGGTTCCGGGGTCGGGGTCGCCGCGGCGACGATACCGGACGCCTCGGCGCGGTTCGTCGGTTCGGGAACGCACGCCGCCAGCAGGACGACGGCAAGGAGGAAGAGGACGAGGGCGAGTGTGTCGAACGCGGGGCCCCGGCTGCGCATGTCGTCCACAGTGACGCCTCGATGGAAGCCCGGGTGACGGCGGGTCACGCCTCCGACGGATTCGCGGAGTCGACCGGCGTCGGCGGCTTGAGCGAGATCTCGGCCGCCAGCGCGAGGCCCTCGGCCGCCGTGGCGATCCCGTCGCGCCCGCTGCGCTTCGCCACGTAACAGGCTCGGTCGGCGGACAGCAGGACTTCGGGCGCGGTCTGCCCATCGACCGGGAAGGTCGCCACCCCGATCGAGGCGGTGACCGTCAGGTCCGCGGCGACGACCGCCTGCCGGGCACGTTCGGCGACCTGGAGCGCGCCGGCCGCATCCGTGTGCGGCAACAGGAATGTGAATTCGTCGCCGCCGTAGCGGAACACCAGGTCGGTGTCACGGCCGGCGCCGACGAGCCCGGTCGCGATCCGACGCAGCAGGGCGTCGCCGGCCTGGTGGCCGCGGTCGTTGTTGACAGTCCGGAAGTCGTCGAGGTCGAGCATGATCAAGCTGAACGGCCCTCCGTCCCGGACGCTTCGCTCGATCCATTCCTGGAAGGTCCCGTGGTTGTACAGGCCGGTCAGGTCGTCCGTCCGCGCCCGGATCTCGACGGCCTGGAAGACCTCAGCGTTCTGGAGTGCGATCGAGACCTGCGCCGCGAACAGCTGGACGAGCTCGAACTCCTCGGCGGAGAACGTGTTGGCCAGGCCGAGTCGCTCGATGGTCAGGACGCCGATCGCGCCACCGCGGCCACGCAGGGGGACGACGATCAGGCTCCCGTCAACGGGCCCGCCGTCGGATCGGAAGTGGTTGACCCGCGCGTCGTGCCGCTCGTCGCCGATCAGCACGGGCTCGTTGTGCTCGACGACCCAGGTCGCGACGCCGGTCTCGCCCGTTTCCCACGGCTCGAGGTAGGCGGCCGCGTCCACGCCGCGGGCGGTCAGCGGCGTCAGCAGGCCGGTGGACGGATCCACGATCTCGATGGCCACGTTGTCCGACACGATGAGCCGCTCCAAGCGTTCGACGACGCTTTCGAGGACGGCCCGCGCGTCGTGCTTGGTCAGGATCGATTCGGTGATCTGGAGGAGCTCGCGCTGGCCGCGCAACTGCTGCTCCAGCGCGAGGGTCTGCTCGCGCAAGCGCTCGGTGGTGTCGGCGTTCGCCATCGCCTGCGCCGCGAGGCTGGCGTAGATGACGAGGAGTCGGAGGTCGTCGTCGGTGAACCTGTCGAGGCCGAGCTTCGAGAGGACCAGGACCCCGAGCACGTGGTCGTCGAAGACCATCGGCGCGAGGAGCATCGATTCGTCGAGGTCGTCCTCGGTCCCAGGGATCGTCGAGGCGCGCGGATCGGCTGCCGCATCGCCGAGGTTCTGGGCGATGCGGTGTTCGGCGACCCAGCCGGTGATGCCCTCCCCGAGCGCGAGCCGGAGCTGGTCGGGCGTCTCGTCGATGTACTCGCCCACCTGGCCGAGCATCGCGACGGGGATGAGATCGTGGCCGATCAGGCGGTAGACGCGGGCGTTGTGATAGTCGATCAGCTGGCGCAGCTCGCTGGCGATCGACCGGCCGATGTCGTTGACGCTCGACAGGCGGCTCAGCCGCGCCCCGAGCTGCTGGATCGACTGGAGCTGGGCGGCCCAGGTGGCCATCCGCTCGAAGTCCTGCGCCGCCCGGATGGCGACGCTTGCCTGGGTCGCCAGCGCGCCGACCGTGTCGAGCTCGTCGTCGGTCCAGTGGTGGGGATGGTCGTGATAGATATCGAGCATCCCGAGCAGGTCGGTCCCGTCGAGCAGCGGTGCCGTGCACAGCGTGTCGAACCCTTCCTGGACGACCGCCGCCCGGACGCCTTCGCTCCGCGGGTCGTGGCGATAGCCGATCGCGAACATCGGTCGGCGGGCGGCGATGGCGGCGCGCTGGAGTGACCGCTCCGGGATGTCGCGGATCCGGTCGAGGTAGGCCGTGGATAGGCCCCGGCTGACTTCGCCGACCGGGTGGCCGTCGGGCCGCAGGAGGAGGACCGCGCCACGGTCGCCTTCGAACAGCACCATCGCGTGATCCACCAGCCCCGACAGGATGCGGTCGAGGTCGAGCCGCGAGCCGATGTCGCTGGCCACCCGGCTGAGCGCCTCGGCTCGATGGAGCAGGTGGGCGACCTCGTCGGCGCGCTGGGCACCCGCGATGAGCGCCCCGACGGCGTCGGCGGCGACCCGGGCGACGTCGAGGTCGGCCGGGCCGAGCGACCCGGGCGTCTCGCCGACGACGAGCAGGGCGCCCCAGGGCTCCCGACCACCCGGGATGGCGACCGCGAGCTCCGGCCGGCCGTCGCCGAGGACCGACGGCAGGGTGTCGTCTGGGTCGTCGTGGTCGTGCAGGAGTGCCGGCAGCGGGTTCCGGCCGGTCCGTTCGCGGCCGGCCGCGAGCTCCAGGGTCTTGCCGATGACTCCGTGTCGGGCCGGTAGCTCCACCAGCCGGAATGGTCCGGCCACGTCCGCGCTTGCGACGGCCCGCGGCGCCAGCCTGTCGCCGCGCACCTGCCAGATCGCGACCAGGTGGTGACCGTATGCGTCCCGGACGGCGCGGACGGCCTTCTCGAGCGCCTCGTCCGTGTCCTCGAGCGTATTGACGGTGCGGATGACGGCCGATGCGACCGCCAGGTCGAGGTGGTGGCGTTCCACGTCGAGCGGGTCGGCGCGAGGCGGCTCCACGACCGCCCGCTGGCCGCTCGCGAAGCGGGCCGCGGCGGCGGGATCGACCGTTCGGCGGCCGCCCCACGTGCCGTGCGGGACCATCGGAACACCATCGACCGCACCGGTCTCGGCGGCGGCGAGGAATCGCTGGAGATCGCCCAGCCGGTAGCGGCGGTCACCGCGCGGGTTGATCCGGTAATAGCGCAGGCGGCCCGCGTCGCTCCAGGCACGGATCGTGTTCGGGTGCACACCAAGGAGCCTGGCGGCCTTGGTGACCGAGAGGGTCGCGTCCGGTGGTCGTGGCGGCAGCGTCGTTGACAAGGTCTCTATCAGGAAGAAATGTGAAGTCAGTCCGTCGAGACTACCAATCTCACAGTTCTTGCCAATAGTCCGATGGTCCCGCCCCCGAATCACGGGGTCGCGCTGGTCAGGAGTGCCGGTTCGCCGTGAGTCGGACGTACACCAGGGTCGCGACCACCGCCAGGACGCCGATCGTGATCACGGCGGCCAGCGCGAAGAGCGGGTCGCCGACGAGGCCGGGGCCCTGCCCGGAGCTGCGCGGATCGCCGGCGGCCGGGGCCGGCGTCGGCGACGCCGCGAGTACGCTGGCTGCCACGACGAGCCACCAGGCCATCGCGACGAGTGGCGCCAGCCCGCGCCTCACGCGATGGCCCCGGTCACGGCCAGGACGGCGGCAAGGGCGATCATCCCGAGTCCACCGAGGAGGCAGGCCGTCGCGATCAGCGGCCGCCGGCGCTCGCCCTCGGCCAGCACGCGCATCGCCTCGTCGGGTTCGAGCGTGGTGAGGATGAGCGGCCGGCCCAGACCCGCCGACATCCGCGGCACACCGGCCGCATCGAGGCTCGGCACGCCCAGGACGATGGCGTGCTCGATCGAGGAGACCTGGTCGATCCGGAGGCGGACCGGGGTCGCCGCGGCGGTCCCGGAGGGAACGCGGTCGGCCACGTCCGCGGCGGTGCCGACCGACTCGCGCGAGACGACGACGAGTCCTGCGTCGAGCGCGCTGTCGTCGACCGCGATGCCGTCCGTGCCCTCGTGGATCTCGAAGTCCACGCGCTCGCGCGAGTCCTCGAAGGTGACCCAGCGTCGGTCGGTCCGGAGCTGGAGACGGGTCCGGCGGAAGACGAGCGGGCGATGCGCGTCGTCCTCGAACTCCTGCTCGGCGTCGATCCGGCCACTGACCCGGACGTAGCGCGCCGGCCCGGCCGCAAGCGCCCGTGCCTCGGCGATGCTGACGGTCCGCGTCGCGGCGAGAAGGCGGCCGACCCGATAGCTCGGCCCGTAGGTGCGCAGGACGAGGACGCCGGCGACGAGCGCGACCAGCCCGGCGACGAATGGGATCAGGGGTGACACGGCCGCGATGATACCCGCCGGACACGAAAGGGCCCGAAGAAACCTCCACGGGACATGGGCCTTGAGGCGATCTCAGCCGTTAGTCTCGCTCGGCATCTCCGGGCTGGTTCGAATGGTGGGGCTGCGACCCTGACAGGTCAATCCGAGTCGTCCACCGAATCCGACGATCTTCGGCGGGTTATCCACAGTCCGTCCACAACGGACGGTGCCGTCAGCCGGCGCGCCGACCAGTGGCCGGATCGAGCGCGCTGACCTGGCCGTCGAAGCCGGTCACGACCAGGCGCCCGCCGACGAGCTCGGCGGCGGTCACGACATCGGAATGGGCGACCCGCCAGGCGACGGTCCCGTCGGCCTCGATGGCGAACGTCTCGAGCTCGGCGGCGACGATGACGTGCTCGATCCGGGGCGATCCGAGGAGGGCCAGCAACGGCGTCGCGGAGCGGTGGTCCCAGCGTGCCTCCCCTGTCGCCGTCTCGAGGCCGTAGGTGTGGAACCCGTAAGCGACGACCAGCAGACCGGCAGTGTCCCAATGCAGCGCCCGCGGGTCGTCGCTGATGAGCGACGCGAAGCGAACGGTCCACGCACCGCGCGGTCCTTCGACCCGCAGCTCGGCGCGACACAGCGCATCCGGGTCTGCGGAGACGGTCGGCCCGAGGTCGATGAGCGACCCGCCGACCTCGGACAGCGCGAAGACGTCCGCGGCAGACCCGCTGCCGCCCCACCGCCAGCGAGCGCGCAGCCCGCCGGGGTAGGTGATCGTGGCGTTTCGCGGCTCGGCGGTCACTCCCGGGGAGCGGATGCTGCGGCGGTCGCCGCGGCTGCCTCCCGATCGGCCGCGGTCCGCTCCTCGGCGATCGGCGCGACGGTCGCATTGGCGAGGATCCGGAGCGTCCCGGGCGGGACCGCGAAGACCGTCGTGGACAGGCCGGCCGCCGCCCAGACGACCTGGTAGCGGCCGAGGTCCGGGTCCATGATCGCCCGGACCGGCCCGCGCAGGCCGATCGGCGGCACCCCGCCGATGGCGAAGCCGGTCAGGTCGTGGACCTCGCGGGCGGTCGCGCGTCGGATGTCGGGGGCGCTGGTGATGGCGGCGAGGCGCCCGAGATCGACCCGGTTGTGCCCGGCGACCAGGCACAGCACGGACTCCATGCCCGCGTCACCCGGGACGACGAAGACGAGCGACTTCACGATCTGGCCGAGCTCCGCACCGACCGCGGCTGCCGCCTCGGCTGCCGTGTGCGTCGACTCGTCGAAGGTCACGACCTCGAGCGTCACGCCCTTCCGGGCGGCGGCATCGAGGACGCGCTGGACCGAGGGATGGACGGGTGCGTCGGACACGCGCCGGAGTCTAGCATCGGGCCGGACGGACGGCGCCCGTCGGCGCGGGGCGGCCGCCGGGCCTGCCCGCTGGCGCGCCGCGTAGCATTGGGCGATGGTGGCCCTCATCCTCGCCGACGGCGACGCCCCGACCCGCGCCGGGCTGGATGTCGCATGGCCGGGTTGGGACGCGGACGTCGACCTCGTCATCGCGGCCGACGGCGGCGCGCGTCTCGCCCGGGCGCTCGGCGTCGTCCTCGACCTGTGGGTCGGTGATGGCGACTCGCTGGGCGAGGACGGGATCGCGGCCCTCGCCGCGTCGGGCGTGCCGATCGAACGATCGCGGCCGGACAAGGACGAGACCGATGTCGAGCTCGCCGTCGTCGCCGCGGTCGGGCGAGGCGCAGAGCGCCTGGTCATCCTCGGAGCGCTCGGTGGCGAGCGGGTCGACCACGCGCTGGCGAACGTCATGCTCCTCGCGAGCGAGGACCTCATCGGCCGGCCGGCGTGCCTCCTCGACGCTCGATCGCGGATCTCGCTGCTCCGCGCGCCGAGCCCGGACGGTGGTCCCGGCCGCCGCAGCCTCGCCCTGGACCCCGGGGCCATGGTCTCGCTCCTGCCCTTCGGCGGTGACGCGGAGGGGGTGACCACGGACGGCCTCGTCTATCCGCTCTCGGGCGAGACGCTGCGCCTCGGTCCCGCTCGCGGGGTGTCCAACCTCGTGGCTCGACGAGACGCCAGCGTGACCCTCCGGCGCGGCCTCCTGCTCGTGGTCGAATCGCCTGCTACGCTCTGAGCCATGACGATGCCCGCCGTCGGCGACCTCGCCCCTGAGGTCGTCCTCCCGGATGAGACCGGGACCATCCACCGCCTGGCCGACCAGCGCGGCCGCTGGACGATCCTCTACTTCTACCCGGAGGACGACACGCCGGGCTGCACCACGGAAGCGTGCGAGTTCCGCGACCGCAACGACGTCATCCGCGAGCGTGGCGCGGACGTCTGGGGCGTCAGCCCGGACGGGGCGGCCAGCCATCGGACGTTCCGCGAGAAGTTCGAGCTGCCGTTCACGCTTCTCGCCGACGAGGGCCATCCGGTCGCCGACGCCTACGGTGCGTGGGGCGAGAAGCAGAACTACGGCCGGACCTACATGGGCCTCATCCGCTCGACCTTCCTGATCGACCCGGACGGGCGGATCGCCCGGGTCTGGCCGAGGGTCAAGGCCAAGGGCCATGCCGAGGCGGTCCTGGCCGCGCTCGACGACCTCCGGGCCGCGCGCGCCTCGTGACCGAGCCACGGGTCGCCCACGACTGGCGACCAGCCCGGTTCATGGTCATCGCGGCGCATCCCGACGACGCCGACTTCGGACCGGCCGCGACGGCCGCGCGCTGGATCGATGCTGGCTCGGAGGGCTGGCTGGTGTGCTGCACGAGCGGCGACCAGGGCGGCGAGGATCCGACCGCCGACCCGCTCGAGCTGGCCGCCCTGCGTGAGCGCGAACAGGACGCCGCGGCCGCGATCATCGGCTATGCCGGGGTGACCTACCTGCACGCGCCCGATGGCGCGCTCGCCAACGACCTCGCCCTGCGCGAGCAGCTGGTCCGCGAGATCCGGACGTTCCGGCCGGATGCCGTTCTCGCGACCGACCCGTCGACGATCTTCTACAAGGGCGGCGGCATCAACCACACCGATCATCGGGCGGCCGGGATGGCCGCCGTCGACGCGGTCTATCCGGCCGCGCGCAACCCGATGGCATTCCCGTGGCTGGCGCGCGACGGCCTGGCGGCCCACAAGGTCCGGCGCCTATACCTCTTCTGGTCGGACCGCAGCGACGCCTGGGTGGACGTGTCCGCGACCATCGACCGCAAGATCGCGGCGCTCGCGGCGCATGCCAGCCAGATCCACGACCCCGCCGGCCTGGCCGACCGCATCCGCTCGTGGGCGGCCGAGGAGGGCGAGCCGATCGGAGCGACCGCGGCCGAGGGCCTGCGGCTGGTGGTCATCGATGACGACGAGGACGAAGGCCCGGGCTGATCGCCGAGCGACCGGTCAGCCTTCCTCGAGCAGGAGTGGCCGGATCCGGCCCCAGTGGTTCCAGACGTCGGCGAGGCCGTCCGCCCGCCGCCCGAGCATCGTCACCATCTCGGCCAGGGTCAGGTCGCCGGCGGTCTCCGCGAGGTATTCATCGGCTGTGACGGTGACGTCGCGGAAGAGGTGGGTCGTCTCCTCCGCCGTCGGCCAGTGCCGGACCCGCATCGGGTCGAGCCCGGCGTAGCCGAGCGCCAGCGAGATGTCGCGCTGCGATGGGTAGCGCTCGTCGGTCCAGCCCCCCAGGCCGTCGAACCGGTAGCCCAGCGAGGCGAGGGCGTGGACGACGTCACGACTCTGGACTCGGCTGAAGGTGCCCCAGAACGGGTGGCCGTCGGGGAATTCGAGCGCAGACGCTTCGATCGCGTCGGCGACGATCGCCTCGACGAGGCTCGTCATCTGGAGCTGCCAGCGTCGTCGCGCCTCGGCGTCGTCATCCGAGAGCGTCGCGACGAGGGTCGTCATCGCCTGTCGATCGCCGCGCAGGAGTCGGAAGATCCGGGGCGTCCCGCCGCCGTGGAAGGCGAGGTCGAGCGTCTCGTCCTCCTCGAGCCGGGGCGGCCAGGGCTCGCCCGGCGCGACCGGCGCGTGGACGGCGGCCGCGTCGGTGGTGGCCTGCTCATCGCATTCGGCCACGAGGATGCGTGCCTGGAGGCAGGCCGCGTCGGCATTCTCGGCTCCGATCCGCGCGGCGTCCGCCTCCAGCCCGAGGCGTTCGAGGGTCGCCCCGATCGCTGCGGCGGCGGCATGTTCGCGGGCCGCGGCGGCCGAGGCGTCATGCGCGTCGTTGTTGATCCGGTTGATCTCGTTGAGCCAGTCGCGGGCGGCCTTCTCGAGCGCGTCGGGCGTCTTCGCAGCCTGGACCGCCGAACGGAACCCACCCTGTGCCGAGTCCTTGGCGTCGTGGATGGCGCGCGGGTCCGCTCCCCACGCGGCCGTGACCGCGGCCGCCTCATGGGCGTCGTAGGCGCGCTGCGCGAGCCGAAGCGAATCGGCGGCGGCTTCGGCCTGGGCGCGGGCGCGGGTCGCCAGCTCGCATCGTTCCTCGGCGAGGCGCCGCTCGTCGGCGCAGCGTTCGGTCGACGCCGGAGCATCGGCCGGGCTCGATGCCGCGGCCGCAGCGGCGGGGGCGGCGGCGGGGGCGGCCGCCGGCTTGGAGCCGCGGCGGGCCAGCGCGGCCGGTGGATCGAGCAGCCCGACGGCCGCCGACGCTGTGGCCGGCATCGAGTCCGCGACCGGAGCGATCGGAGTCGCCGGCGGGGGCACCGGCCGGTCCCCGATGGCCGACAGCACGGGATCCTCGCCAGTCGAGATCGGGATGCCGATCAGGGGACCGCTCGCCTGTGGCGGACGTGGGCCGGGCGGACCCATCCCGGGCAGGGCCGGCTCCATGACCCGGCCGGGCGCCGGCGTGACCGGATCCCGGGCGATGGGGATGGCTCCGGGGATCGCTGCCGAACCGCCGCCGCCACCCGGCCCGGCCGTCGCCGTCGCCGGGGCGAACCGAACGGTCGTTCGACGATCCGACGCCCCGACGGGCAGAGGCGACCCGATCATCCGGCGATCGGCGGGTCCGCCGCGCGCCGGTTCCGGCCCCGCGTAGGTGAATGCGTCGTCCGCCAGGGTCGCGGAGCGGCGGGGGATGGCGTCGTGCGAGACGGTCAGCCGGACCTCGCGTGGAGCGGGCGGTCGAGCACGAACGAACTCGATGATGGCGGCGCCGCTGACGAGGCCGAGGACCAGACCGAGCGCCAGGAAACTGAATTCGCTCGCCGTCACGCCGTCCGCATCCCCGGGCTCGTGCTCCTTCGCCTTCGCGGCACCATCGCCGGGCCAGCGTAGCTGCGAGTGGAACGGGCGTCAACTTGCGCGCACGGTCGAACTGATGGCCATCCGCCGTCGCGTGCCGCTCGGGAACCGCCGTTGAGCGAGCGTGACGGCCCTGCATCGTCCCGCCGTGCGCTCGGTCGTGCGCGTTCGCGGGGTCGGATGGTAGATTCCGACCCGTCGGCGCTCCGGCCGATCCCACGTTCGCGCCCGAGTCCTGAGCACCAGGGAAAGGCACGCCCGCTTGGTCATCGAGCAGCCCCAGGAATTCCTCGTTCAACCTGTCGACGCGTCCTGGCTCCAGTGCAACATCGAATGCCAGGAAGCGTGCCCGGTGGGGACGAACTGCCGCGGCTACCTCAACCTCGCTGCCGAGGGTCGGTTCGAGGAGGGGTACATCCTGTCGCGCGACCCGAACCCGGTCGCCGCGATGTGCTCCTATGTCTGCTCGGCGCCGTGCGAGCGAGCCTGCCGCCGCGGTGACATCGACCGGCCGTTGGCCATCCGGGCGATGAAGCGCTTCCTGGTCGAGTGGCACGAGGCCTCGGGCATCCCGGACGTCATGCCCCAGATCACGCCACGCGAGGAGCGGGTCGCGGTCGTCGGGGCAGGTCCAGCCGGCCTCGCGGTCGCTCGTGAGCTGGCCACCAAGGGCTACCAGGTCACCGTCTTCGACAGCCTGCCGTTCGCCGGCGGGACGATGCTCATCGGCGTGCCGGCCTTCCGCCTGCCGCGCGAGGCCATCGAGATGGACGTTCGGCTGGTCGAGCGCCTCGGTGTCCGGTTCGTCTACGACACGACCATCGGCGTGGATATCACCTTCGACGAGCTCCAGCGCGACTACGACAGCATCGCCATCACCGGCGGCGCGATGGACGCGGTCGCGCTCGACATCCCGGGTTCGGACCTCGAGGGTGTCCAGTACGGCGTCGACTTCATGAAGAAGGCCAATCTCGGCCAGCCGCTCGAAGTCGGCACCGACGTCGTCGTCATCGGCGGTGGCTACACCGCGATGGACTGCTCGCGGACGAGCCTGCGCCACGGCGCGGACCGCGTCTCGATCGTCTACCGGCGCACCCGCTCCGAGCTCGTCGTCGACGAGGAGGAGCTCGGCGAGACCGAGCGCGAGGGCGTCCGGATGGAGTTCCTCGCCAGCCCCATCGAGGTCCTCGGCGAGGACGGCAAGGTGACCGGCGTCCGGTTCATCCGGAACCGCCTCGGCGAGCCCGACGCATCCGGCCGGCGCTCGCCGGTCCCGATCGAGGGCTCCGAGTTCATCATCCCGGCCCAGACCGTCATCCCCGCCGTGTCCCAGGCGGCCGACCTGACCTTCCTGCCGGTCGAGGCCAAGTTCGAGATCAACCGCGGCCGGGTCAAGGTGGACCCGGCGACCTACGCCTCGAACGTCCGCGGCGTGTTCGCCTGCGGCGACTTCGTGACCGGACCGACGACGCTCATCGAGGCGGCCGGACACGGCAAGAAATGCGCCTACGCCATCGACCGCTACCTGTCCGGCCGGACCGACGTGACCGTCGCCGCCAACGTCAAGATCACCAGCTCGTGGCGCCACGACATGCCCGAGTTCTACGACGTCCTGCCCCGCCAGCACATCCCGATGGTGCCGCTGGCGGCGCGGATGCCCTCGACCGAGCCGGTCGTCAACTTCAACACCCCGGTCGAGCTCGGCTACGACGCCAACGGCGCGGTCGCCGAGTCGACCCGCTGCCTGATGTGCAACTTCAACATCTGGTTCGACCCGTTCCGCTGCGTCCTCTGCGGCGCCTGCGCCGATGTCTGCCCCGAGGGCGTCATCCACATGGTCGACATCAACACGCTCAAGTCCGAAGGCGTCCTGCCCGAGCTCGAGGAGGCGTACGGCTGGGACAACGGGGGTGCGATGATCCTCGACGAAGAGCGTTGCATCCGCTGCGCACTGTGCGTCAAGCGTTGCCCGTTCGACGCCATTACGATGGAGCGGTTCGAGCTGCAGGAGATCTCGACCGACGGGCGTCTCTATAAGGAGTCGTACCGAGACGCGCAACTCGCCGGGACGCCCGGCGTGGCAGGAGGACCCCGGTGAGCTTCCTCGAGCGGGTGGACCAAAGCATCCGCCGGAGCGCCGTCTGGCGCTCGCTCTTCCGCCAGCCCTACCCGCGCGACGAGCGGTCGCGGGCGTATGCCGTCATGAACAACGTCTTCCTGCACATCCACCCGGTGCGGGTCCGCCAGCACGCCGTCAAGTTCGCCTACACCTTCTGCCTGGGCGGGCTGTCGTTCTTCCTGTTCCTGGTGCTGACGGTGACCGGCGTCTACCTGATGTTCTTCTACGTCCCGTCGGCGACCCAGGCGTACACGAACATCCTCGAGATCCAGAGTCAGGTGACGTTCGGATTACTGACCCGCAACATCCACCGCTGGGCGGCGCACCTGATGGTGTTCTTCGTCTTCCTGCACATGATGCGGGTCTTCTATCACGGTGCGTACAAGCCGCCGCGTGAGTTCAACTGGGTGGTCGGGGTCGTCCTGCTGTTCCTGACCATCATGCTGAGCTTCACCGGCTACCTGCTGCCGTGGGACCAGATCGCCTACTGGGCGATCACCATCGGCACGAACATGGGCGGCTATGCGCCGCTGTTCAACACGCCGACCAAGCTCATCCTGCTCGGTGGCCTGGAGGTGGCGCAGAACACGTTGCTGCGCTTCTACGTGGGCCACGTGATCTTCCTGCCCCTCATCGCTGCCATCTTCCTGGCCGTCCACTTCTGGCGCATCCGCAAGGATGGTGGCATCAGTGGGCCGCTCTGATGAGTGACGTGAAGACGCCGCCCGAGACCGAGAAGCGGATCGTGCTGCCGGTCGATCCGGCGCGCCGGACGGAGATCGACAAGCAGCGGGTGCCGATGTCGGCGCGCCCCTATCGACTGCTCGCGCTGGTCAAGCAGGACGCGGTCGTGCGGGTCCAGAAGGAACCTGACGACACGGTCATGACCTGGCCGCACCTGCTCACCATCGAGTTCCTGGCGGCCGGCGTCATGAGCATCTTCCTGCTGATGATGGGCCTGTTCATCAACGCCCCCCTCGAGGAGCTGGCGAACGGCAACGTCACGCCGGCCGTGGCCAAGGCGCCGTGGTACTTCCTCGGCCTGCAGGAGCTGCTGGCCTACTTCCACCCGACGGTCGCCGGCGTCCTCGTCCCGACGTTCGTGCTCGTCGGTGCGGCGCTCATCCCGTACATCGACCGTGAGAACATCCTCGCCGTCCGCCCCTCCGAGCGGAAGACGGCGGTGATGCTGTTCACGATGTTCTGCTGCCTCGGACTGATCGTGACCTTCGTCGGGATCTTCTTCCGTGGCCCCGGCTACACGTTCGTGATCCCGTACATCACGAGCCCCGGCCTCCACTTCGCCCTGTGACCACCCTTCGAAGGACCACGAGCGCATGAGCAACTACCAGGTCGAACTCGTCGACAAGCCCGCCGCCCTGACCAAGGAGGCGATCAAGTCGCTGCGCAAGCAGCAGGTCCAGGGGCTGTCGCGCCGCCAGCTGATGCGGACCGCCCTCGCGACCGGCGTCGGCCTGTGGACCCTCGAGGTCCTGGCCGGCACGCTCGCCTTCGCCTGGCCGAACCTCAAAGGTGGCTTCGGCGCCCCGATCACCATCGGCGACCTCGACACGGTCAAGCTCCAGAACAGCACCCTGCCGATCGAGGAGGGCTTCCCGGCCTACTACCCCGAGGCACGCGCGTTCGTGATCCTGTACGACCCGGGCCAGCAGCGGTTCCAGGCCGGCGAGGACACGACCGGCAACGGCGAGGCGTTGAACGTCCGGGCGCTCTACCAGCGCTGCCCGCACCTCGGCTGCAAGCCCAATCCGTGCCTCAAGAACTTCTGGTTCGAGTGTCCCTGCCACGGCTCGCGCTACGACCGGCTCGGGACCAAGGCGGATGGCGCGGCGTTCGGGCCTGCTCCGCGGAGCATGGATCGGTTCTCGATCACGGTCGACGGGTCCGGCGTGCTGACCATCAACACCGGCAAGATCACGCTGGGGCCACTCCCGGTCGCGCTCGGCCAGCCCGGGCTCATCCCGCCGCGCACGCCGACGGGCTGCATCTGATGGCAGCGGCCCGATGACCGATACGCCCGAAGGCGGCTCCGAGCTGGAGCCCCAGCAGAACCTTCCGGTTCCCCGTCCACCCGCCGAGCCGGCGCCGGTCGAGCGATTCAGCTCGCCGCCGTCGACCCGCAGCGTCGAGCTCTCGCCCGAGCGCGCGGCCCAGGTCGTCCGCCAGTCCTCGAACGCGCGCTGGGTCGGCTTCCTGGCCGTCGTCGTGGTGATCCTGTTCATCACCGTCTACTGGTTCTACGAGCTGGCGCCGCTCGGCTTCCGCGAGCCGCGGCTCGATGCCGAGGCCAACAGCCAGCAGGTCACCTCGGTCGAGCGCGGCTACAACCTGTACGAGGCCAACTGCGCCCGCTGCCACGGTGCGAACGGCGAGGGCGGCATCGGCCCGGTCCTGAACAGCCAGGAGAAGCTGTACGCGCATCTGTCGGTCGATTACATCAACAACATGATGGTCGCCGGCGGCCGCTATGCCTGCGGGAACGTCAACTCGGTCATGCCGGTCTGGTCCAACACCGGTCACCCGCCGGGCCCGCTCAATTACATCCAGATCGACGACATCATCTCGTTCATCCGTGCCCCGAGTACCGAGACGTACACCATCCGCGACCCATCACTCGGCGAGCCGAAGGTCGACCCACTCACCAACCAGGTTCGGACGTTCAACGGCTGGGTGGACGTCAACTACAAGCCGGCTCCCGGTTCGACGCCGTTCCCGGCCTGCTGGTCGGACGCGCTCACGACGGCGTCGGCCGCGCCATCCGGTTCCGCGGCCCCAGCCGCCTCGGTCGATCCCAACGCGACCGTGGTCAAGGTCGTCGCCAGCGGCTTCAAGTTCGATCCGACCGCTCTGACCGGACCAGCCGACAAGGCCTTCGTCATCGATTTCGACAACCAGGACGCCGGTGTCCCGCACAACATCCAGATCAAGGACTCGGGCGGAGCGGTCAAGTTCACCGGCGCCACCTTCAACGGCGTGGCGTCGCAGTCGTACCAGGTGCCAGCCCTCGCGGCCGGCAGCTATCCATTCCAGTGCACCGTGCACCCGACGATGACGGGGACACTGACCATTCAGTGAATTCGCCATCGGCCGGAAGGGTCGGTGGATGAGGATGGAGGACGATGGCCCAGCAGGCGCTCGGACCAGGCACGGCAGTACCGCGACGTCGCGCCCTGTTCGGGCTGCTCGACGCCGACGGCTGGGGCTGGGCTTCGGTCAAGGCGTTCGTGTGGCTGATCATCATCATCTTCATGCTCGGCTACCTGCCGGACCGGGCCTACTACCTGACCGTCGGCCGGACGGTCGACCTCGGCGTCCTCGTCTGGTCGCCGATCAACCTGTGCCCGCCGACCAACCAGGACCTGCCCTGCCCGGCACCGGCCGGCGCGCTCGTGCCGTGGCAGCCGTCGCCGCAGGAATTGAACCTGCCGCAACCGCGGATGGATGGCTCGGTGCTGCAGGTCGGCACGCAGGTCTTCTACATCGGCGGCACGGACGGGACCACGGCCCAGTCCACCGTCTACGTCGCCCCGACGGTCGGCTCGGGCAACTTCGACAAGTGGACCGAGGGCCCGGCTCTCCCCGCGGCACGCGCTGACGCGAGCGTCGTCTACGTCGCCGGCAGCATCTACGTCATCGGCGGCCGGGATGAGACCGGCGCCCCGACGAAGACCGTCTTCGTCCTCAGCCCCGATTCGCAGACCGGTGCCCTGGGTGCCTGGAGCACGGCGGACTACCTGGCCCTGCCCGAACCGCGCATGGGCACCGCGGCCGCGATCACCCCTGACGGCCTGCTGCTCGTGGGCGGCAGCGATGCGGCCGGACCGGTCTCGACCACGCTCAAGACGCTGCTCAACTCGACCGGCAAGCTCGGCGCCTGGTCGAAGGAACAGGCGCTCAACTACCCCCAGACCGACGCCACGGCCGTTCTCATCGGCGATTACCTGTGGCTGTACGGCGGCAGCGACGCCAACGGCCCGACCGGCGCGGTCCAGCGCGGTGCCTTCGGCAAGAAGGCGGCCGAGGGCCTGCCGGCGAACCCCGCCGAGGGCAAGCTCATCCGCTGGGACATCAACAATTCCGCGAACCTGCCGGTCGCCCGGACCAACGCATCGGGCTGGGGCGCCAACGGCGCGATCTACCTCGCCGGTGGCGATGACGGCACCGGTCCCAAGTCCGAGGTCTACTGGGCGGTCCCGACGACGACGGGTGACATCCCCGAGTGGAAGCACCTGACCGTCAGCGACCTGCCGGCCTCCGGTCTGGAGGGCGCCCCGGCCGTCGTGAGTGGCGCAGAGGTCATCATCGTCGGTGGCAAGACCGCCCCGAACACGATCCTGCCATCGAGCATCCGCGCGAACACGGCACCGCTCAGTCCGTTCTTCCAGCTGGGCCTCGTCGGTGCGACCGTCCCGGGCCTCAAGATCGAGGGTGAGATCGGCCAGCAGCTGGGCTATCTCAACGCCGCCACGGTCGGTGCGATCAACTTCATCCTGCTCATCCTCGTCGGCGTCGCCTTTGCCCACAAGGCGCAGACCCGAGCGCTCTTCGCCCGCATCCTCCACCGGGCGCGGCGCCGGTAGCGTCTCGGATCAGGCGGGCGGCAGGTCGCCCTCGCCGGGCTGGAGCGGTCCTCGCCGGACCGGCAGACCGGCCTTCTCCCAGGCGTCCATCCCGCCGGCGACGTTGACCACGTCCGTGCGTCCGGCCCGGATCAGGTAGCTCGCGACCGCGGCCGACCGCCCGCCGACGTGGCAGACCACCAGCAGCGGCCGGTCGGCCGGCAGCTCGCCGACGCGGGACATGAACGTCGAGGTCGGGACCAGCGCCGCCCCCGGCGCCCGGACGGCGAGGAATTCGTTCGCCTCCCGGACGTCGAGCAGGAGCGGACCGTCGGGATCCTCGCGCAGCCGCCGGTCGGCCTCCAGGACGTCGATGGTCGGGACGGGTGCGGGCATGCTCATGGGACGCTCCTCTGGAGATCGGGCGGGCCGAGGGTCGGTCCGTCGGGGTGCTCGGAAAGGTCGGTGAGCCTGGCGTCGATGGCGTCGATGAGAGCCGGCAGGTCGATCCCGGCGACGTTCTCCGCGGGGCCCGTCGTGCGCGCCTCGTCCAGCAGCCGGCGGGCGCCGGTCAGGTTGCGGGCGATGCCGGCCGGGTTGCCACGGACGTCGTGGACGTATGCCGCGGCGATCTTGATGATGCCCTGCAGGAGAGCCCGTTCGGCGAGGTCCGGGGTGCCCATCCAGGCCGGCTCGAGCAGCTCGTGCGCCTCGAAGAAGTCGCCCTGCTCGTAGGCGGCCAGCCCGGCGGCGCGGGCCGCGGCCCGCTCGTCGGCGGGGAGGGGGCGATAGGCCTTGGCGCGTCCATCGCGCCCGACCACCACCGATCGGTCGGTCACACCAGCTCGGCGAGGGGGCGCCGACCGGCGAAGCCGGCCTCATGCCCATGCCAGAACCCGATGGCGCTCTCGCCACGCTGCCAGCACAGCCAGACCTGGCGACCCGAGACGAGAGCCGGGAAATCCACGAGGCCGTGCTCGATGTCGCGCAGCGTCAGGCCGAGCGCGTCGATCCGAGCGACGCCCGCCGCCATCTGGTCGATGAGTCCCTGCATCCGCAGGCGGGTCAGGCGGAGGTCGTCCACGAGCAACGGATCCGGCGGGGCATCGACCGGGTCGTCGGCCGGTCCGCCGCTGCGCTCCGGGCGCTCGGCACGCTCGGCGATCGCGGTCTGCGCCCCTTCGCCGCCACCACCGCCACGGGCCATGACCTCGTCGCGGAGGCGGACGAGCTCGGCCCGCTGCTCGGCCAGCACGCCGAGGATGTCGTCGAGCTCGGCGACGGCGGCGTTCGCGGAATCGATGTCGTAGTACCGGGTCATCGGCGCGATTCTAGCCCCTGGGTCGCCTATCATCCGAACAGCGTCCAACGAGCCCGACTTCTCTGGAGGAACCGATGCGCCGCGTCTTCCTGTGGGCAGCGAAGAACCGGTGGCTCAAGGAGCGCCTGCCACGCCTTCGCTTCATGAAACGGGCCGTCCGCCGGTTCATGCCGGGCGAGACGCTGGAGGACGCCCTGGCCGCAGCCCTGCCGCTCCAGGCGGCCGGCATCCGGACGATGTACACGAGGCTCGGCGAGAACCTGGCCGACCTCAAGGCAGCCGAGGAAGTCGCCGACCACTACATCGAGGTCATCGACAAGATCGTCGCCGCCGGTATCGACGGCGAGGTCTCGGTCAAGCCGACCCAGCTCGGGCTCGACCATGACATGGACACCTGCCTCGGCCACCTCGTCCGGATCGCCGAGCACGCCGCCGCCAACGGGACATATCTCTGGATCGACATGGAAGGCAGCGACTACGCCGAGCGGACGATCGTCCTCTACGAGCGTCTCCGAGCGGTCCAGCCGAACACCGGCATCTGCCTGCAGGCCTATCTCCGTCGGACCGCTGCCGACTTCGAACGCCTCCGGCCGCTCGACCCCGCCATCCGCCTCGTCAAGGGCGCCTACGACGAGAAGGAATTGATCGCCTACACGAACCGCCGCAGCGTCGACTCGAACTACGTCGGGCTGGCGGTCCGGTTCCTTCTCGACGGTCGGGGCCGTCCCGTCCGCCTCGGGCTCGGCACCCACGACGTGACGCTGATCGAGCAGATCGCCGACCAGGTCGGCAGCGCTGGCATCCCACGCGACGGCTTCGAGGTCGAGATGCTGTACGGCATCCGGACGGACCAGCAGTACCGCCTTGCGAAAGCGGGCTACCGCGTCCAGGCCCTCATCGCCTACGGTGAATACTGGTACCCGTGGTACATGCGGCGCCTCGCCGAACGTCCCGCCAACGTCTGGTTCGCGCTCCGACAGATGCTCCCCTGAGTTCGGAGGTCCCGGTCATGCGTCTCGCCGCCCGGATGGGCACCCTTGGAACAGAGAGCGCCTTCGAAGTCTCGGCTCGCGCCCGGGCGCTCGAGGCACAGGGTCGGTCGATCATCCATCTCCAGATCGGCGAGCCCGACTTCGACACCCCGGCCAACGTCCGGGAGGCGGCCAAGGTGGCGCTCGACGCCGGGGCGACGCACTACCCGCCGTATGCCGGCCTACCCGCGCTGCGCGAGGCGATCGCCGCCGACGCATCGGCGCGCAAAGGGTTCGAGGTCGACCCGGCCCAGGTCTTCGTCACGGTCGGTGGCAAGGGCGTGATGCTGTACGCGATCCTCGGCCTGGTCGACCCGGGCGACGAGGTGCTGGTGCCCGACCCGGGCTACCCGATCTACGAGTCGCTGACCCGATTCGTCGGCGCGACGCCGGTCCCGATCCCGATCCGGATGTCGAACGACTTCCGGCTCGACGTGGACGAGCTGGCCTCGCTCATCACGCCTCGGACCCGCGTCCTGGTCATCAACTCGCCGGCCAACCCGACCGGCGGCGTGCTGACCCGCGGCGACCTCGAGCGCATCGCGGCCCTCGCCATCGAGCACGACCTGTGGGTCCTGGCCGACGAGATCTACGGCCGCATCCTGTACGACGGGGCCGAGCATGTCTCGATCGCCTCGCTGCCGGGCATGGCCGAGCGGACGATCGTGCTCGACGGGTTCTCCAAGACGTTCGCGATGACCGGCTGGCGGATGGGCTACGCGATCGTGCCCCAGGCCCTGACCGCGATGTACGGCCAGCTCATCATCAACACCATCAGCGGCGTGGCGCCGTTCGCGCAGGTGGGTGCGGTGGAGGCACTGGTCGGGCCACAGGACGATGTGGATGCGATGGTCGTCGAATTCCGGGCACGACGCGACCTGGTCGTGGACGGCCTCAACGCGATCCCCGGCATCGAATGCCACCGCCCGACCGGCGCGTTCTACGTCTTTCCGTCGATCGCCGGCACCGGGCTGTCCGGCGCGGAGCTGGCCGACCGGCTGCTGCACGAGGCCGGTGTCTGCGTCCTGCCGGGCTCGGCCTTCGGTGGGCTCGGCAACGACCACATCCGGATCAGCTACGCGAACTCGCAGGCGAACCTCATCGAGGCGCTCGGGCGGATCCGGACGCTGGTCGAGCCGCTCGTCGCGGCCCGGGTATGAGCGAGCGGCCACGGGTCTTCGTCTCGCGCCGGATCCCGGACGAGGGACTCGACGCGATCAACGCCGTGTGCGACGCCGATATCTGGCAGGACGACCTGCCGCCGCCGCGCGACGAGCTGCTGCGCCGCGTGGCCGGCTGCGACGGGGCGTTGACCCTGCTGACCGACAAGGTGGACGACGGGTTCCTGGACGCGGCCGGGCCCCAGCTGCGAGTCGTCAGCAACTACGCGGTCGGCTTCGACAACATCGACGTCGCGGCGTGCGCCGCGCGCGGAGTGGCTGTCGGGAACACGCCGGGCGTCCTGACCGAGACGACCGCCGACCTTGCCTGGGCGCTGCTCATGGCCGCCGCCCGACGTCTGCCCGAGGGCGACCGGTACGTCCGTGACGGGCGCTGGAAGACGTGGGGCCCGCTGCTGCTTCTGGGGCCAGACGTCCACGGGGCGACGATCGGCATCGTCGGCTTCGGGCGGATCGGCCAGGCGGTCGCGAAGCGGGCGCGGGGGTTCGGCATGCGGATCCTGTATCACGACGTCCAGGAGGTGCCGGAACGGGTCGCGATGGATCTCGGCGCGTCGTACCGCCCGCTGGAGGGGCTGCTTGCTGAAAGCGATTACGTGTCCCTCCACGTCAACCTGAGCCCAGCCACCCGGCACCTCATCAGCGCGACGTCCCTCGCCTGGATGAAGCCGACGGCTGTGCTGGTCAACACCTCGCGGGGGCCGGTCGTGGACCAGGTCGCCCTGGCCGACGCGCTGCGGCGGGGCGTCATCGCGGCGGCCGCGCTGGACGTCACCGACCCGGAGCCCATCCCGATGGACGACCCGCTGGTCGGCATGGACAACTGCCTGATCGTGCCGCACATCGCGTCAGCGTCCCGCGCGACGCGGGCCAAGATGGCCGAGATGGCCGCCGCGAACCTGCTGGCGGGGGTTCGTGGCGAGCCGCTGCCGACACCGGTCGTGACGCAGGCCTGAACCGGGGTCGGCCGCCTGTCACGTGCCCGCGCCGGGGGTCAACTGGCCGGGATCGCGTCCCGCTTTGTCATATACCCACCCGTGGCATGGTCGTCACGGATTCGGGTCCTGACGGGCGCTCGAGACGACCCTGCCGAGCGTGGATCGAGCTCGGATCGGTCCACGGCAACGGGTTTCTTCGGACGACCACCCCACCCACGGGTATCTGACAAAGGCGATGCTCCAAGTCCGTCCGGTACTCTGTCCACGGGCCGGTAGCTCAGTGGCAGAGCACGGGACTTTTAATCCCTTGGTCGTGGGTTCGAATCCCACCCGGCTCGCTTGACCTCGCGCGGCGGCGGCACCAGGTCGACGGTCATTCGGGCAGCACCAGGTACAGCGCGGTGTTGACGACATCGAGGACCGCGAACACGGCAGCGACCTCCCGGTGGCCGGCCACCCAGAGCGCGCCGGCCGCCACGAGCAGCAGTGCCGACCCGACGAGCATCCGTTGCGTCGGGGGCAACGGGCTGTCGGAGTTCGGCGCGATCAGGAGTGCCCAGATGACGATCAGGACCAGCGGCGCACCAACGGCCAGGACGAGCTGAAGCGGGCCATCGCCACCGGCCGACCAGCCCCAGACCGCGAGAGCCGCGATCCCCGTGATCTCGAGGGCGAAGCGAAGGACGTCGTTCAGGAACGACAGCGGCGCCTGGGGTCCGGTGCTCAATGCCACTCCTGGAACGGGAGTGCGATGAGGTTGGCGTTGAAGTAGCGCGGATCGCCCGTCACCTCCTCGCCGATCCACGGCGGCAGGTCCACGACGGTGTCCTCGCTCGGCAGCTCGACCTCGGCCACGACCAGTCCCTGATTGACCCCGCCGAAGACATCCACCTCCCAGACGCGACCCGCGTGCGGCACGCGATGGCGGACCTTCTCGATGATCGGCGGCAGGCACAACGCGAGCAGCGCATCGACATCATCGAGCGGGATCTCGTACTCGAACTCAGCCCGGGTCGCGCCGCGCGACCGACCCTTGATCGTGACGAACGCCTGCGAACCGGCCCGACGGATGCGGACCGTCCGGTCCGCGTCGGTCGACAGGTAGCCCTGGCGGTAGGGGATGCCCTCGACGCCGTCGAGGAATCCGAGGTCGCGGACCAGGAACTTGCGCTCGATCTCGACACCCACGATCCAACTGTAGCGGCCCCGGGACCCTATGCTGCGCCGATGGAGGTCCGCCACCACGCCGACGTCGATGCATTCCTCGCCGCAGCCGGCGACTTCCTCGTCGCGCGCGAGGCCGAGCACAACCTGATCTTCGGGATCGCCGCAAGCATCCGCGAAGCACCCGAGCAGTACACCGGCGCCCCGTTCCTCGCGACCGTCGAGGACCGCGGCACGGTCGTCGCGGCCGCCCTCCGGACACCGCCGTTCCGGCTCATCCTGTCCGAGATCGACGAACCGGCGGCGATCGCGGCCCTCGCCACCGCAACGCTGGACGAGGACCTGCCGGGGGTCCTCGGCCCGGTGGGCGTCGTCGAGGCCTTCGTGGCGGCGCGGACAGCGGCCGGCGGTCCCGCCGCGCGGCTCCACATGGCGGAGCGGGTCTTCAGCCTGACCGCCGTGCGGCAGCCGCCGCCGGTCCCCGGGACGCACCGGTTGGCCGGCCCAGCCGACCGCGACCTCGTCCGCGACTGGTTGGAGGGCTTCATGGTCGACGCGTTCGGTGAGGCGGATCCGACGGAGGTCGAGTCGATGACCGATCGCTGGATCGCCGGGCGCGGCCGGACGATCTGGCTCTGGGAGGACGGCGCCCCGGTCTCGCTGTGCGCCTCCGGCGGCCCGACGCCCAACGGCATCCGGATCGGTCCGGTCTACACGCCGCCGGGTTCGCGCGGTCGTGGCTATGCCAGCAACGTCGTGGCCACCGTCAGTCAGGACGCTCTGGATGCCGGCCGCCGGTTCTGCTTCCTGTTCACCGACGCGGCGAACCCGACCTCGAACCACATCTACCAGGAGATCGGCTACGAGCACGTCCGCGACGTGCACGTCTACGAGTTCGACCGATGACGACCGACGAACCGATCCGAGGAGAGTCTCGTTGGCCGATGGCGATCGCCGTCCTTGCCCTGATGACATTGGCGGTGGTCTCGCCGGGTGACCTCGCCCTGCTGCCGGGGTGGGTCCTGGCGGGCGTCGAGGGCCTCCTCCTCCTCGCCCTGATGATCGGTGACCCGGGTCGGATCGACCGCGAGACCCGCTGGCTTCGCTTGACGTCGTTCGCGCTCGTCGCGGTCATCCTCATCAGCACGCTGACGGCGACCGTGCTGCTGCTGATCGGACTCCTCGAGGGCTCGGCGGTCACGCAGAACGCGGTCAACGTGCTCATCGCGGGAGGCAAGGTCTGGCTCGGCAATAACGTGGCGTTCGCGCTCCTGTACTGGCAATTCGATTGCGGCGGACCGGTGGCGCGGGCCCGGCACATGCCGGCCCACCCGGATTTCGCGTTCCCCCAACAACTCAACCCCGAGCTCGCACCGGACGGCTGGCGCCCCGAATTCCTCGACTACCTGTACATCGGATTCACCAACGCGAACGCGTTCAGCCCGACCGACACGATGCCGATGACCCACTGGGCAAAGGTCGCGATGGGGACGCAGGCGCTCATCTCGTTCGCGGTCATCGGGCTCGTCATCGCCCGAGCAGTGAACCTGTTCGCCTAGCCCCCCGACGGCCGGACGAGCCTGAGCGGCACCAGCCCGACCAGGTAGGCGCCGATCACCCCGAGCGCCATCAACCCGCCGAACACGGCGGCTGCCGACGGCGACGCCCAGGCGCCTTCCCGCAACGCGTGCCAGACGATGGCGCCCACGCCGGCCAGCGCGGCGGCCAGGACTCCGGCCAGGACGCGGTGTCGTCGAGGGCTGAACGGCGAGGCGTCGACCCAGCGCGACAGCCGTGCCGAGAGGCCGGCTGCCCCGAAGGACCCGGCGATGGTTCCCAAGTCGTCGATCAGGTCGGGTTCGTCGTCCGCCGCGGAGTGGCTCATGCAGGAGCTCGGTCCGCGCGGCCCAGGCGCACGCGAGGGCGATCGCGCAGGCGACCGCGGTCGCGACGATGAGCACGGCGGTGAGAAGCACTCCGCCATCGACCGGCGGCACGCCCAGGACGGCCAGCGCCACCACGTCCGAAGCGACACCGACCGCCGCGATGACCGACACGATGGCGGCTCCGATCGCGATCCGCCGCTCGACAGCGGCATCCGGGTCGCGCCGCAGATGGGCGACCCAGCGCACGATCGTCGCCCCACCGACGACCGCGATCCCGATGACCCCGAACGAGGTCACGAAGTCGTAGGGATCGTCGCCGAACGGCAGCACGGCACGGATCGACCTGACCTGGGTCGTCAGCCCGGCCAGCGCCATGAAGAGGAACCCCGCCAGGGCCCCGGCTCGCGTCACGCGTTCCAGCGTCATGCCGCGCATGGTACGCCGACCCCGAGCCGCAACCGAATCGAGGCAAACCTACCCACGTCGCCACCCAACCGACACCTTGTCGGTCCTGCCGGGGGGCCGCCCCGCGACCGACCCGGCTCCTACCGTTCCGCCATGCCCGGATTCGGGCCGGGACTGATTGGTCGGAGGTCAGGTCGACGATGGACACCGGAGATACCGCCTGGATGCTCATGTCCACGGCGTTGGTCATGGTCATGTTGCCGGGGCTCGCCCTGTTCTACGGGGGCCTCGTCCGTCGCAAGAACGTCCTGTCGACGGTCATGCACAGCTTCTTCGGGCTGGCCCTGGTCAGCGTCGTCTGGGTGATCGTCGGGTTCACCCTCGCCTTCGGCCCTGACGTGAACGGGATGGGGCTGATCGGGAACCTCGACTACGCGATGTTCAACAACGTCGGCCAGGTCCCGTCCACCGTTTACGCCGTGACCATCCCGTTCATGTTGTTCGCGATGTTCCAGCTGATGTTCGCGGCGATCACGCCCGCGCTCATCACCGGCGCCTTCGCTGAGCGCAAGCGGTTCGGCGCCTTCGTCCTGTTCACGATCCTCTGGTCGATCCTCATCTACTCGCCGATCGCTCACTGGGTCTGGTCGACCGACGGCTGGCTGTTCAAGCTCGGCGCGCTCGACTTCGCCGGCGGCACCGTCGTCCACATCAGCTCCGGCGTGTCGGCCCTGGTCGTCGCGCTGATGATCGGCAAGCGTCACATGAACGGCGAGAGCAAGGAGCCGCACGACGTCCCGATGACCGTCCTCGGCGCCGGGCTCCTGTGGTTCGGCTGGTTCGGCTTCAACGCCGGCTCCGCGCTGACCGCCGGCGGCCTCGCCGCCAGCGCCTTCACGGTCACCAACATCGCGGCGGCAGCGGCGACCATCACCTGGGTCCTGGCGAGCTATGCCAACACCCGCAAGGTCAGCGTCGTCGGGGCCGCATGCGGCGCCGTCGCGGGCCTTGTCGCGATCACCCCGGCCTCGGGTTTCGTCACCCCGGGTGGCGCGCTCATCATCGGCCTCGTCGCCGGTGGCCTGTGCTACAGCGCGACGCTGCTGCGGGCCCGCTCCCGCGTCGATGACGCGCTCGACGTCTTCGCCGTCCACGGTGTCGGTGGCATGTTCGGCGCCATCGCGACCGGCATCTTCGCCTCGAGCACGGTCCAGGCCGCGTACTCCGGGCTGCTCGACGGCAATCCGCAGCAGGTCGTCACCCAGGCCGTCGCCGTCGGCGCGACGATCCTGTACGCGGCGATCGGGACCGTCGTCATCGTCAAGGTCGTCGATGTCCTCCTCGGGATCCGGGTCAAGCCGGAAGTCGAGGAGATGGGCCTGGACCTGTCGGTCCACGGCGAGGCCGCCTACCAGGTGTGACGTCCGGGCCGCTCCCGGCCCCAACGTCACAGTCCTCCCACGCCGGCCGCCGTCGACCCTCTTCGACGGCGGTCGGTCCGTCTCTCTCCGGAGCATTGCCGTGAACCAGCACCAGCGGTCCGGTCATCGTCCAGTCACCCCTCTGTACGACGCGCGCTACGAACACGACGCGTGCGGGGTCGGGTTCGTCGCGGACGCTGGCGGGCGGTCGCGAGATCGGGTGCTGCCGCTGGCCCTGGCGGGGCTGGCGGCGCTCGGCCATCGCGGGGCGTTCGGGGCGGATGGCGAGTCGAGCGACGGTGCGGGAGTCGCGCTGCCGCTCGACCGGTCCCTGCTGGAGCTGCTGGCCGGGGAAGCGGCGGCCGGCCGGCCCGGCGTCTTCTCGTTGTTCCTGCCACGCGGGCGTGCCGCCGAGGCGCGGGCGCGTGCCTTCGTCGGGGCCGTCCTGGCCGGGGAGGGGCTGTCGATCGTCACCTGGCGGGCCGTGCCGGTCGATCCGGACGCGCTGGGTTCCGCCGCCGCCCTGTCGCGGCCTGCGTTCGCCCAGGCGATCGTCGCCCGTCCGTCGCGCTCGGACATCGACCCGCGCCCGGTCACCGACGACGCCTTCGAACGGCGGCTCGTCGTCGCCCGACGCAAGCTCGAAGCGGCCGTCCGCAGTGCGGGCCGCGAGCTCGCCGAGATCGCGGTCCCGTCCGCCTCTGCCCGGACCGTCGTCTACAAGGGGTTGGTCATCGGCGGCCGGTTGCCCGACCTCTACCCGGATCTCCACGCGCCGCTGTCGCTCGGCTACGCGGTCTTCCACCAGCGCTACGCGACGAACACCCGGCCGGTCTGGCGGCTCGCCCAGCCGTTCCGGTCCATCTCGCACAACGGCGAGATCAACACGGTCCGTGGCAACCGCGAACAGGTGCGCGGCCGGGCCGCGGACGCCGCCACCTCCGAGATCGCGGGAGCTCTCCTGGCGGCCGGCCCGCTGCTCTCCGACGACGGCTCCGACTCCCTCTCGCTCGACGAGGCGCTCGAGCTGCTGACCGCGACCGGCTGGGACCTGACCGCCGCGCTGCTGACGGCCATCCCTGAAGCGCTCGGGTTGCGCCGCGCCCCGCATCCACACGTCGCCACGTTGCGGCGACGGACGGCCGGGTTCCTGGCGCCGTGGGACGGACCGGCGGCCATCGTCTTCGCCGATGGGCGGACGGTGGGCGCCTTGGTCGATCGGAACGGACTGCGGCCGGCGGCCTTCGCCGTGACCCGCGACCGGCTCGTGGCCGTCGCCTCCGAGGCAGGCGCCGTCCCGTTCACCGCGGCCGAGACCGTTCGCCGCGGCCGCCTGGGGCCGGGCGAGCTGCTGCTGGTCGAGCCCGGCCGGCGGGCCATCCTCGAGGACACCGAGGCGAAGGCACGCGCGCTGCGGAGCTTCCCGATCCACGACGCGCCCCGGCCGATGCACGAGGATCGGTTCGCGGCGAAACCGGCCGGCGCCGGGACAGCGGCCGAGCACCTCGCCACCGACCACGTCCTGCGCTACCTCGCCGGCCTCGACGCCGAACGCGCCCGGCTCGATATCAAGACCATGGCGCTCGAGGCGCACGAGCCGCTGTGGAGCATGGGTGACGACACGCCGACCCCGGGTCGTGCCCGGTTGGACCGTCCGGTCGCCGACCACCTCCGCCAGGCCTTCGCCCAGGTCACGAACCCGGCCATCGACCCCGAGCGCGAACGCATCGTCATGGACCTGCGGGTCGAGCTCGGCCGGCGGCCGGCACTCCTGGGCGGCCCGCCGCGCGGCCCGCACACGGTGCGACTTCAGCGACCGATCATCGTGGACATCGGCGGGCTGGTCGCCGCCGTGCGGGCCGACCGGGCCACCGTCCGGACGCTCGATGCGACCTGGGATCCGGAGCGCCGGATCGGCCGGGCTGGAGGCCGCCCTCGAGCGACTGGCGACCGATGCGGTCAGCGGCCTCCCGCCGCGGCGCCTCGCTCGTGGTCGTCAGCGACGCCGCATGGTCGGTCGATCGGCTGCCCGTTCCCTCCATCCTGGCCACCGGAGCCGTCCACACCGCCCTGACCGCCGCCGGCCTGCGCGGTCGCACGGACGTGGCCGTGAGCGCGGTCGACATCCTCGACGTCCATGCGATGGCGATGGTCCTCGCCGTCGGCGCCACGGCTGTCCATCCGCGCCTCGCCATCGAACTCGCCGCCGAGCTCGCCGGCACCCGCGGCGCCGAGGCGCTCACGCCCGAGGACACCGTCGGCGGCCTCGTCTCGGCGTTCGAGGCCGGTCTGCGCAAGACGCTCGCCCGGATGGGCATCAGCGCGGTCGCCTCGTACATCGGCGGCTCGCTGGTCGACGTGGTCGACCTCGATCGATCGGTCGTGGCGCGCTGCTTCCCGACCGCCGCCGCGTGGCCCGGGCGCACGACGCTGGCCGACCTGGCCGACCGCCAGATCCGCCGCCGCACCGCCGCGCTCGCCATCCCGGAGCCGGCCGCCGGTCGCGAGCCGCGCCTGCCCGACCCCGGTTTCGCCCGGTTCCGCGCCGATGGGGAGCAGCACCTGTTCTCGCCGCGGATCGCCGGGGAGATCCAGGTCCTGTCCGGCCACGGCGAGGCCGACATCGACGCGGCACGCGACACGGACGCCGCGCTCGCCCGCTATCGCGCCGCCCTCGCGCGCCCGGCGTCGGAGCGCTCCGTCCCCCGGGACGAGCTGCGCGTCAGGACCGCGAAGACGCCGCTCGCCCTCGCCGAGGTCGAACCCGCCCGCGACATCGTCCGTCGCTTCGTCGTGTCGGCGATGAGCGTCGGTGCGTTGAGCCCCGAGGCCCACCAGGCGCTGACCATCGGCATCCAGCGTGCCGGCGGTTCCGCGAACACCGGTGAGGGCGGGGAAGACCCGGCCTGGTACGCCCCGACCGCCGACGGCCGCCGCCACGACGCGCGGATCAAGCAGGTCGCCTCGGCCCGGTTCGGCGTGACGGCGACCTACCTTGCCCGCGCCGACCAGCTCGAGATCAAGATCGCCCAGGGCTCGAAGCCGGGCGAGGGCGGCCAGCTGCCGGGCAAGAAGGCCACCGCCTACATCGCCGCGCTCCGTCGCGGCCAGCCCGGCCAGAGCTACATCAGCCCGCCGCCGCACCACGACATCTACTCGATCGAGGACCTCGCCCAGCTCATCGCCGACCTGCGCGCGATCAACCCCAAGGCGCGCATCGGGGTCAAGCTCGTCGCGGGCCGGGGTGTCGGCACGATCGCCGCCGGCGTCGCCAAGGCAGGCGCGTCGTACATCCACCTGTCCGGCCATGCCGGGGGGACAGGTGCCTCGCCGCTGTCGTCGATCAAGCACGTCGGCGCGCCGTGGGAGCTCGGCCTGGCCGAGGTCCACCAGGTGCTGTTGCGGAACGACCTGCGCGACCGCGTCGCCTTGCGCGCGGACGGCGGCCTCCAGACCGGCCGCGACCTGCTCATCGCCGCCCTGCTCGGGGCCGAGGAGTTCGCGTTCGGGACCGCGGCGCTCGTCGCGATCGGCTGCGACATGGCGCGTCAGTGCCATCTCGATACGTGTCCGACGGGGATCGCCACCCAGCGCGAGGACCTGCGGGCCAAGTTCGCGGGAACGCCCGATGCGGTCGTGCGCTACTTCACGGCCATCGCCGAGGACGTCCGGCGCGAGCTGGCGGCCGTCGGTGCCCGGTCGGTGGGCGAGATCGTCGGCGAGAGCCGGCGGCTGCTGACGGCCCTGCCGATCGCCCGGGCCGAGCTGGCGCCGGTCATCGGAGCGTCGCCGTGGGGCGCCTCGGCCGCCCGTCGCGCGGACCCGGCCGGGGCCGGTCGCGAGATCGGCCACGCGCCCGCGTCGGCGCTCGAAGTCGGCATCGCGGCGGCGTTCCGAGGCCAGGGCTCGGTCTCGGCCCACGGTCTGCGCGTGACCACGGCGGATCGCTCGTTCGGGGCCGGGCTCACCGGCGCCCTCGAGCGCGGCGAGCTCCACGGTCCGGTCCGACTCGAGTTGCGCGGCGCGGCCGGGCAGTCGTTCGGCGCCTTCGCCGGGCCGGGTATCGAACTCCGACTGACCGGTCAGGCCAACGACTATGTCGCGAAGGGCCTGTCCGGCGGCTCGATCACGATCGCGCCCGAGGCCGACCTCGGCGCGGACGCGGCGACCGAGGCGATCGCCGGCAACACCGTGCTCTACGGCGCGACCGGCGGCCGGCTGCATCTGGTCGGGCGGGCGGGGATGCGCTTCGCCGTTCGAAACAGCGGCGCCGAGGCCGTCGTCGAGGGCATCGGCCCGCATGGCTGCGAGTACATGACCGGCGGCACCGTCGTCGTCCTCGGCCCCGTCGGCGCCAACTTCGGCGCCGGCATGACCGGCGGCCGGGCGTACCTCTACGACCCGAGTGGCCGGCACACGGCCGCGCTGGACGAGCGGAGCGTGGGCGCGGTGCGCCTGGCGACGGCCTTGTCCGATCGCCCGGACGGCCAGACGCGCGTCATCGAGCTCATCCGGCTGCTCGAGGCGCACCGTTCGGCCGGTTCGGAGCTCGCTGGCCGCCTCCTCGACGAGGCAGACCTGGCGGCGCGCTTCTGGCTGGTCGAGCCGAATGCCGTCGTGGCACCCACCGTGCCGACCCTCGAACCAGCGCCGACGCGGGCCGTCGCCCCCGAGCCGACACAGAGCGGGGCCTCAGCGATCCACCTCTAGTTGCCTGTCGTACCCCGTCGGCCCTCGATGCGACGTGCCATGAACTCGAGCTGATGCTCGAACTCGGTCCGCGTGGCCCCTTGTCGAAGCCGGTTTCGGATCGCCTGCGCGGGCCGAAGGAACGGGTGATCCAGGCGGCTGTCGATGGTGATCTCGACGCGGGTCCCGTCGCCCTCCGAGGTGAAGCGTCGATCCGTGGTCACCGTGAGGAGCCAGTTTCCCCGCTCGTCGGTCCACGAGCCACCGCGCGTCACCAGGCGTGTCGGTCGCTCGCGGATGACCTGCTCGACCGTCTGCATCCACTCGAGTGCGTCCGACTTCATCACGATATCGACTGTCCGACGACCGTCCGGCTGGACGTCCACGACCTCGAGGCTCACCGCGTGAGCGTTGAACTCCATCGTGTTCGCCTGGTCGTCAAAGAACGCGAAGACATCCTCGACGGGCGCGCGGATGAACTTGCTCAGATGGATGGCCATCGTGGCCCCTAGAACATCCCGTTGTCGTTCTTCGCTTCCGCCGGATCAGGCATGACCTGGAGGACGTCCCAGTGTTCGACGATCCTGCCGTTGTCGTCGAACCGGAAGATGTCGATGCCCGCATAGTCGTGGTCGCCCGGCCAGTGCTGGTAGCAGTGGAGGACCACGTAGTCGTCCTCGGCGATGGCGCGTTTCACGTCGACCCGCTTACCGGGGTACTCGCGAGCCATGCGGTCGAAGTAGTCGATGAATGCTTCCTTGCCGTCACCCACGCCCGGGTTGTGCTGCCGGTAGTCCGCGCCGGCGTATCGCTCCTGTGCCTCTCGCGGTTGGTTGTCGTTGAACATCAGCTCGTAGAAGTCGATCGCGGTCTGCTTGTTGGCCTGCGGATCGCTCAATGGGGTTCCTCCGGGATCGGCTCGGTCGACGAACTCACGGTTGGTCAGGCGCTTGGCGGTGATGACCCTCGGCTCACCCCATCGGCTCGACCCACGCGGCTCGCCACGCGGGGGCATCGAACGGCGGGGCGAAGTACCACGTCTCGCGATACACCTTGCCGTCCCGGAGCTGGATCAACGCGGAGAGGAACCAGGTCGAGCCATCGGGGTAGAGGCTCGTCCCATCGGCGAACCAGAAGTCGCCGCTCCCGACGACGCGGTGGATGGTGTTCGAGGGAGTCGTGACCCACTGGTCCTCGCTTCCGACGACGCGGACCGACAAGTCGCCCGGCCGGCCGCCCGGCCAGTTCTCCATGATCGCCCGGTCGTTCGCGCTGCCGCGGACCCGCTCGCCCGACTGGGGCCACTCACGCAACCAGTCCGGGTCGCGCAAGGCGCCGGCCGAGTCGTAGTCATGGACCACGTGCGCTTGGAAGTAGCGACGGACGATCTCCTCGTTTGACGCGTTCGCCACGTTCTCTCCCTCGGGTGCGTGAGACTCAACCGTGATGGCGTCGGTCCGTGCGGTCAAGCCTCATGTTGGGGTCAGGCGACGTGCCGTCGGCATCCAACTGTGCGATCTCACGAGCGCTGCTTGCCCTACCGGAATGGGCAAGCCCACATTGACGTGATACGTTGTGATACATGACCGAACGACCTCAGCCCTCGCACGCCGCCCGCGAGCTCCGAAGCTTCCGACTGCCAGCCGATACCGCATCGCGACTCGACCTGAGTGCGGCCGCATCCGGGATGACGCGCACCGCGCTCGCGGAGCGCTTGCTCGATGAGGGCCTCCGTCGTCTTCGACACCCGCGGATCGATTTCGTCGACGGCCCTGCCGGCCGGCGACCGTTCGTCGTCGGGACCGGGCTCGACGTCTGGGAGGTCATCGCGACCGTCCGGGCGAACAACGGCTCAGCCGACGAAGCCGCGGCCTACCTCCGCGTTGCCCCGGCGATCGTCGAGTCGGCCGCCCGCTACCACGCCGAGTTCCCGGAAGAGATCGACCATTGGATCGAGATGAACGAGGCGATGGCCGAGCGTGAGGAGCAGCTCTACCGCCAGCAGGTCACGCGCCAAGCGTGAGGCTTCTCCTCGACGAGCACTACAGTCCCAAGATCGCTGAGCAGCTTCGCGCCGACGGACACGACGTCCTATCGGTCGTTGAAAGAGGTTTGGCAGGCACGGCCGACCGCCTCCTGGTCGCCGCGGCTCGTGATGACAGACGTGCCCTCGTCACCGAGAACGTCGCTGACCTTCTCGCGATCGCCGTCGAGCTTGCCCAGATCGAGGGACACCACGCCGGGATCATCCTGACGAACGCGCGCCGCTTTCCGCGCTCCCGCGATGGGATCGGCCGGCTCGTCGAGTCGCTCGACAGACTTCTCATCACGTATCCGGATGCCGATGCATTCGTCGATCGCGTGGTTTGGCTCGATGTGGCTACGCCGTAGCGCTGACCCGTCGCAACCTCACCGCAACCCCATCGTTCCCGTTCCGACGCCGACGCCGGGCGCCTCGGAACCTATGGTTCCTCGAACATGGGGCAGCGTCACCCGCGGGTGATGCGTCCTGGAGCCCTGCAGCCCTGGCCCAGCCCGGAAGGTACGCCGATGATCCACCCCTCCGACTCCGAGATCCGATCGTCCTCCACGGTGCGTGACGGACGCGACGGCCCGGTCACCTGTGCCGCCTGCGGCTGCCGCCTGACCGCGTCGGGCGAGGCGTACTTCCACTTCAACCCGATCGCCGGGCGTGACGCTCGCGGCTGCAAGGTCTCCTGTGCCGATGCGGCGCACGACGTGGCGGGCCGCCCGATCGCGGTCGCGGTCTAGGCCTCGCCCTTAGGAACGGTGCTCCGGCTAGTTCGCCGGAGCCGCCGCCTCGTCTTCGACGACGATCCGATAGCCGACGCCTCGGACGGCCACGACCTGTGGTCCGCCGGCGGCCTGGACCTTGGAGCGAAGGCGGGCCAGGTGCGGCTTGAGCCAGAGCAGATCCGGGTCGGTCTCGGCCGGCCAGCCGGCGCGTGCCAGCTGGAGGTGCGGGACGATGTCGCCGCCCGCGCGCACCAGCGCCTCCAGCAGCCGGAACTCGGTCGGCGTCAACGACAGCGCAGTGTCACCGACCCGCGCCTCGTGACGGCCAGGTTCCAGCACCAGCGCGCCCGCGGTCAGCGGCCCGCCTCCGGTCCCGGACGGTCCGCCGCTGCGATCCACCCGGCGCATGACCGCCGAGATCCGCGCGAGCAGCTCGGCCTTGCCGAACGGCTTGGTCAGGTAGTCGTCCGCCCCGAGGCCCAGGGCGCGGACCTTGGCGGCCTCGCCGCTCTCGCCGGACACGACGAGGATCGGCGCCTGTCCGACGGCGCGCATCTGGCCGGCGACGTTGAAGCCGTCCGGACCCGGCATCGCCAGATCCAGCAGGACGAGGTCGGGATGCTCTTCGCGGAACCGCTTGACGGCGGTCAGGCCGTCGTAGGCGGTGATGACCTGGTGGCCCTCGGTGCCGACCAGGGCGGTGATGGCCCCCACCATCGCCGGGTCGTCATCGACGACGAGGATTCGAAGGGGGCGTGTGCTCATCGTGATCATGTTCCTCGCTCTAGCGGTTCAGACGGCCACGGCGGCCGGCATCGCAACGACGAATCGAGCGCCGTGGGGTCGGGCGGGTTCGCACCAGAGGTGGGCGCCCATCGATTCCCCGAGCCGCTTCGCGGCGTAGAGACCGATCCCGGATCCCCTGGCGGTATGCGTGTCGCGGCGGGCGTACGGTTCGAAGATCCGCTCGCGCCACTCGTCCGGGATGCCCGGACCTTCGTCGGAGACGCCGAGGCGGACGACGCCCTCATCGAGCGTCCAGTCGATCCGGATGGTCGTGCCCGGCGGCGCGTACTTGACCGCGTTCTCGACGAGGTGCTCGACGATCTGGCGGAGCCGCGGCGGGTCGGCCAGCGCCTGCAGCCGGACGCTCGGCAGGACTTCGACCGGATGCTGCTCGAGGATCGGCTTGAGCGATGTGACCACCTCGGCGACGAGCGCGCCGAGATCGACCGGGGTCACCGTCGCGGGACCCTCCGGCACCACTCGAACCGAGGCCAGGATGGAGTCCACCAGGCGGTCCAGCCGCTCGATCTGCTCGAGCGTCGCGCGGTGCCAGGTGGCGCGCGTCTCGCGCCGGGCCATGTCACGCGATTCGCGGCCGCGCAGAGGCGGCTCATCGGCGAGCAGGTCGGCATAGGCTCGGACGATCGCGAGCGGCGTCCGGAGCTCGTGGGTCACGAGCGCGATGAGCTCGCTGCGGGCCTGGTCGATGGCCTTGAGCGCCTCGACCCGGGCCTCGGCCTCGGTCTGCTGGCGGCCCTTCTCGATGATGCCGGCCAGCAGGTCCGCGACGGCGCGGAGCTGCGCGACGTCGTCGTCGCTGAACGTCCGCGTCTCCTCGGTCTGGACGTTGAGGACGCCGACGGTCTGGTCGTGCCACGACAGCGGCACGGACAGCATCGACGAGACGAACCGGCGCTGGTCGATGCCGCGGACCCACAGGAAGCGCGAGTCGGCCCGGACGTCCGTGATGACCAGCGGCTCGCGCGCGGCGGCGACCCGGCCGGTCACGCCCTCGCCGAACGGCACCCTCGCCCGGCTGATCTGGAAGCGGTCGAGGCCGTTCGTCGCGGCCAGCGTCAGGTACGCTCCATCCCGGTCGAGCAGGTAGAGCGAGGAGACATCCGCGTGCAGGACGTCCCGGGTCCGGTCCACCACGGCCTCGAGCAGTTCGTCCCAGGTCCGGGCGGTCGTGGCCAGGCGGGCCACCTCGTGGAGGAACTGGAGCTGCTGCAGCTGGTCGTCGGCGGCGGACGCCGGAGCGTCGGACGCGACCTGCCCCGCCTTCGCGGCCTTGGACGTCGCGGCACGGCGCCCCGGAAGGGACGCGCTGGTCGCGGCGGCACCGCTGGGGACGCTCGGCATGGGCATCACCATACAAGCCTAGGGAAAGGTTGCGGTCGAGACGGTTGCGACACGGTGACGGCTTGGTCCCGGAACGGTCCCTTTGGAGCGGCCGCATGAGTCGCCGGGCCGCGCCGCGAGCCTCCGACGCGGTCGCCGCCGAGCCGCTCGGGATCGGGACGGCAGGCGCCCGCGACCCGCTCGCCCGCGAGGTCCGGCTGCTCGGGGCGCTGCTCGGCCAGGTCATCGCGGAGCAGGCCGGACCCGATCTGTTCGCCACCGTCGAGCGCATCCGACGCCGCACGATCGCCCTCCGACGCGACGACGACCCGGCCGAACGGGCGCGCCTCGACGACGAGCTCAAGGCCCTCGGCCTGGCCGACGCGGAGGCCGTCATCGAGGCGTTCGCGCTGTACTTCGGCCTCGTCAACCTGGCCGAGGCGCGCGGCCGGGTGCGGACGTTGCGGCGCCGTGAACGGGCGGCGCGCGACGGCGTCCTCGACGACTCGCTGGCGGATGCGGTCGCCGGGTTGCGACGGCTGGGCCGGACGGACGCGGAGCTCGACGCGCTCATCGACCGCCTCGTCGTTTCGCCGGTCTTCACCGCCCACCCGACCGAGGCGCGCCGCCGCACGGCGCTGGTGGCGCTCGGCCGCTGTGCAGTGCTGCTCGCACGGCTGGACGACCCGCGGTTGACCCCGTCGGACGATCGCGAGGTCCGGCGCCGCCTGCGCGAGGAGATCACGCTGTTGTGGCGAACGTCCGATCTGCGGGTGGTCCGGCCGACGCCGCTCGACGAGGTCCGGACCGCGATGGCGTTCTTCGACGCGACGCTGTTCACGGTCATCCCGCGCCTCTACCGCGCCCTCGACGCGGCGCTGGACCCGCCGACCGGCCGCGCCCCGGCGCCCGCATCGGACACGGGGCGCACGGGGACGCGCCCGCCGCGCGTCGGAGCGTTCCTGCGGCCCGGCAGCTGGATCGGCGGCGACCGCGACGGCAACCCGGGGGTGACCGCCGAGATCACCGAGCGGACGCTGCGGATCCACGCCGACCACGTGCTGCGTGGCTACGAGGCGGTCGCAACGCGGCTCATGCAGACGGAGGCCGCGGCGACACCCCCGGAGCGTGTCACCCGCCAGCTCGCGTCGCGACTCGCCCGCGATGCCGAGGACCTGCCCGAGGCCGACCGGCAGCTCCGCCGCCGCTTCCCCGACGAGCCGTATCGCCAGCGGTTCGGGTTCATCGCCGAGCGACTGCGCCGGACGCGGTCCGCGCTGGTCGGCGAGCCCGCGCCGCTGACCGGGCGCTATGCCGGCCCCCACGAGCTCGAGACTGAGCTGGCCGAGATCGCCGACGCACTCGTGGCCGACGGGTTGGAGCGCGTGGCCTACGGCGAGGTCGCCGAGCTGCGCTGGCAGGTCGGCACGTTCGGGTTCCACCTCGCGTCGCTGGAGGTCCGCCAGCATGCGGCGGTCCATCAGGCCGCACTCGTGGCGCTCCGGGACGGCGCACCCGGAACGACCGAGCTGTCGCCTGGGGTCACGCTGGACGAGGTCCTCGCCACGTTCCGGGCGATCGGCGCGGTCCAGGCGCGCTTCGGCCCGGAGGCCTGCCACCGCTACATCATCAGCTTCACCTCGGCGCCATCGGATGTGACCGATGTCCTCGAGCTCTCACGGCTGGCCTTCGACCGGGCCGGTGACGTCGACCACGCACCGCCGGTCCTCGACGTCGTGCCGCTCTTCGAATCGAGCCAGGCGCTGGGCGATGCCGGGGCGATCCTCGGCGCGCTGCTCGACGACCCGGCCTACCGCGCGGGCATCGCGACTCGCGGCGACAAGCAGGAAGTGATGCTCGGCTATTCCGATTCGAACAAGGAATCGGGGCTCGTCTCGGCGGCCTGGATGCTCCACCAGGCGCAGGCCGCGCTCGCCCAGGTCGCACGCGAGCGTGGCGTCGAGCTGACCCTGTTCCACGGTCGCGGTGGTGCGCTGGGACGCGGCGGGGGCCCGACCAACCGGGCCATCCTCGGCCAGGCGCCGGGGTCGGTCGACGCGCGACTCAAGCTGACCGAGCAGGGCGAGGTCATCGCCGCCAACTACGCCGACCAGACCATCGCCCGCCGCCACCTCGAGCAGATGACCGGGGCGATCCTGCTCGCCTCCGCGCCCGAGCACGACGCCCGACTCGAGCGTGCCCTCGTCATCGGCACGCCGATCCTTGACGAGCTGGCCGCCACCTCGCGCGCCGCCTACCGCGCGCTGGTCCACGACGATCCCGGCTTCGCCTCGTTCTTCCGCGACATCACGCCGATCCGCGAGCTGTCCGACCTCAGGCTCGGCTCGCGGCCGGCGGCGCGCGGCCGGCGCGACGAGGCGCCGACGATCGACTCGCTGCGGGCGATCCCGTGGACATTCGCCTGGTCACAGGCGCGCATCAACCTGCCCGGCTGGTACGGGCTCGGCCACGCCCTCGAGGCGTATCGGGCCGCGCACGGTGAGGCCGGACTGGACGCGATCGCCCGGCTGGCCCGCGACTGGCCGTTCCTGTCGAGCCTCCTCGACAACGCCGAGATGAGCCTGGCCAAGGCGGACATGGGCGTCGCCCGGCTGTATGCCGCGCTCGCCCACCGCGATGGCGACGACCGCCGCTGGACGGCCATCGAGACCGAATACCGACGGACCGTCTCGCTCCTCGCACGGGTCACCGGTCGCGAGCGGCTGCTCGACGGCGCGCCGGTCCTCCAGCGCTCGGTCGCGCTGCGCAACCCGTATATCGATTCGCTGTCCGAGATCCAGGTCCGGCTGCTTGCCCGGCTGCGCGGCCTGGCGCCCGACGACCCGGAGCGCGCGCTCGTCGTGCGCCTCGTCCAACTGACGGTCAACGGCGTGGCGGCGGGTCTTCAGAGCACCGGCTAGCGTGGATCACGCGGATCACGTCGCGCTGCTGCGTCAGGCCGTCGAGGCCGCCGGTCCCGCCGGGACGTGGGCCGACATCGGGGCAGGGGAGGGTGCGTTCACGCTCGCGCTGGCCGACCTCCTCGGCCCGGGCGGGCGGATCGTGGCGGTGGACCGCGATCGGCGGGCGCTGCAGGCCAACGAGGAGGCGGTCCGAGACCGCTTCCCGGCGACGGTCCTCACGACGCTCGTCGGGGACCTGACCGGGCCATTGGCTCTCCCCGGCCTGGATGGCCTCGTCGCCGCGAACAGCCTGCATTTCGTGCCACGCGACCGGCAGGTGGCGGTCATCACCTCCCTGGCCACCCATCTGCGGCCGGGCGGCTTCTTCGTCGTCGTGGAATACGACGCGGATCACGGCAATCCGTGGGTGCCCCACCCGTTCACCTTCGGCTCATGGGAGCGGCTCTCGGCCGCGGCCGGGCTCATCGGCACGCGCCGGATCGGACGCGTGCCGAGCCGGTTCCTCGGTGCGATCTATGCCGCGGAGAGCCGCCGCCCGTAACCGATCGTCCGAGGCCGGCCGCGGTCACCACGACCCCTTGTCGCGTTCCTGAACGTCGCCTGACGACGCCCTCACGACCATCTCAGCGGTCGCTCACAGCATCCGAAACCGGGTTCGCCCCCGGGGGAGGCGCTCGGATGAGGTGCAGATGCAGTGATCGAGCCACCCAGACCAGGCATCCGATATCAAGGAGCACCCATGGAATGGACCACTCCGCCGGTCACGCCGGCAACGCCGCCCGCTGAGGTCGCCTTCGCAGCGACCGAACCCGCGGCGTCGACCGCGAACGGTTCGAGCGGCATCCGCCGGACCGTCCTCACCGCAGCGCTCTCGGCGTTGCTCCTCATCGGCGGAGCCGCGGCGGTCGTCTCGGCGGCCAGTCCGGATCCGTCGTCGGCACCGAGCACGACGGCTCCGTCCGGTGGCTCGGGGACCACGCCCGCGCCGCGCCAGCACGGCACCGGCTCCACCGCGAACTGCCCGAACATGGGCGCCAACGGCGGATCCGGTCGCGGCTCCGGGACGGCGCCAGCGGCACCGACGACCCCGACGGTCCCGGCGCCGACGCCGGCTACCTAGGCTCGAGCCCCGGCGGCCCGCCTCGGCGGGTCGTCGGGGCATCGGGACGGTCTACCGCATCGCGACCAGCGCCGCAGCCAGCCTGTCGTAGTCGGCCGGTTCGTTGTAGCGCTGGGCGGAGATCCGGATCGACGCGGTCGGGCGGACGCCGTCGGTCCGGGCCGCCGGGACCGGGAAGACGCCGACCGGGACCTGGATGCGCTCCTCGGCCTCGAGCCGTCGTCCGAACCGCTCGGCGACGTCGTAGTCGGCCGGGACCCAGTCGAGCGGCAGCGCCGCCATCGAGCCGAGCATCGAATCGGGCGCGGGCGGCTCGACGCCGAGCGCCGCGCAGAGTCGATCGCGTCCGTCGAGCGCGAGCGCGTGGTTCGATGCCATCACCTCCGGCCAGCCGCCGGGGACCTGCGCCGCCATCCAGTCGATCGCGGCCGGGAGTGCCAGGAAGCCGGTCGGATCCGCCGTGCCGACCCAGTCGAATTCCTCCCGGAACCGCGTTCGACCGGCCAGCGGCGCGTTGGCGCCATGTGACACGACGAGAGGATGGATCCGGTCGCGGCGATCCTCGCGGACCCACAGGACGGCCGTACCCTTCGGCCCGCACAGCCACTTGTGCCCGTTGCCCGTCCAATACGCGGCACCGAGCGCGTCCAGCCCGACCGGCACCATCCCGGGTGCGTGGGCGCCGTCCACGAGCGTGTCGATGCCGCGCCGGTCGAGCTCGGCGACGAGTTCCGCGACCGGGAAGATGAGCCCGGTGACGCTGGTCACGTGGCTGACGACGACGAGTCGCGTCCGTGGCGTGACGGCGCCGAGGATCGCATCGATGACGACCTGCGGGCCCCCGGTCGGGAAGGGGATCGGCGCGATGACCACCCGCGCGCCATCGCGGTCCGCCACCGCGCGCATCGCGTTGATGGTCGCGTTGTACTCGTGGTCGTCGGTCAGCAGCTCGTCGCCCGGCTCGAACCGGAGCGATTTGAGGACGGTGTTGTAGCCGGTCGTGGCGTTCGTCACGAACTCGAGGCCTTCGGGGTCAGCGCCGAGGAACCGCCCAACTGCCGCGCGCGCCTCGTCCAGCAGCCCGGGGAGGTCACCCGACAGGAAGCGGACCGGCTCACCTTCCAGCCGATCGCGCAGCGCCCGCTGGAACGCGAGGACTGGCTCCGGGCACGCCCCGTACGAGCCGTGGTTGAGGAACGTGACGGTCGGGTCGAGCCGCCAGCCGAGGTCGGTCCTCACGGCCGGGGCCTCCCCGGCGTCTCGAAACGGTCGCCCGGCCGGAGCACGACCGTGGTCCCGTCGCGGGCCGCCAGCCAGCGGACCTCGCCCTCACCGACGACCAGCCATGCGACCGGGTCCGCGGTCGGGTCCAGGGTGATCGCCGCGGTCCGCTCCGCGGCCCCGAGCAACCCGACGCCGGCCGGCACCCACGCCCCGAACCGCTCCAGCGACGACGTCCACGAGGCCTGATCGGCGTGCGGGACGACGATCAGCCCCGGCACGACCCCGAGCCCGACGGCTCCCCCGCCGGGCGTCCACGTCCACGGCGCGAGGGCCATCGCGCCCGCGCTCGAACCGGCCAGCACGGCGCCCGCGTCGTTGGCGCTGGCGATGCCGGCCCAGACCGCGCTGCCGGGCAGGATGGTCGGGATGAGGTCGGGGTCGCCGCCCGGGAAGACGATGACGTCGGCCGCAGCGAGTCGGGCCGCGAGGACGGTGTCCCCGGCGCTCGCGCGGTCGACCGCGAGGGCCACGTCGAATTCCACCGTGAGGCCATCGCGCCGCGCGACCCGACCATAGGCGGCGACGCCGTGCGCACCGGACCGGTCCGGACTCGAGCGGGCGGCCGCTGTCGGCACCACGGCAACGCTGATCGGCCGGGCACCGACCCGCTGTGCGGCGAGCGCCAGCACAGCCGAGATACAGGCCTCGTCGCCCGCCTCGAACTCGCCGCCGCCGTGGAGTGCGACCGGGCCGCTCACGCCGGGTGTGTCGGGTCGTCCGGCGGCGTGACGTTCTTCATCGGCGGCCGCGGTGGATCTCCCCGCCCGTTCCGTCCACCCGTTCCCCGCCGGACGATGCCCGTGATCCGTTCGGGCGCGACGACGAAGGGCGCGATGTAGGCGACGACAAGGATCGGGATGAGGAACCGCGCCGCCACCGGCCGGAAGACGAGCAGGAAGGCCAGCGCCCAGACGCACACCGCGTACAGCCCGATGACCCGACTCGACAGACCGGCCAGCTGGAGCCGGCGCGCCGGGAGCAGCACGACGAGTCCCAGCAGCAGTCCGACGGCGAGGAGCGCAGGGGCTGGCATCACCCGCTGATGGTAGGACGCGAGAGCCAGGAGCGCGTCGGCTAGCGACTGATCGAGCGGAACTTCCGGACGCTCAGCGGTCCGAACACGACGATGAAGACCACCACCCACACGAGCGTGACCAGGATCGGCTCCGTCGTCGCCAGGCTGGTCCCGCCGCTCGGGTTCGGGTTGCCCCACAGCTCGCGCAACGAGTTCGTGAGCGTGCTGGTCGGGTTCCACTCGGCGATCGGCTGCAGGAACGTCGGCAATGCCGCGAGCGGCACGAACGCTGTCGAGATGAATGTGATCGGGAACAGGACGGTGAAGATCACCTGCTGGCCGACCTCGACGGTCGGCACATTGAGGCCCAGGAACACGCCCAGCCAGACCATCGCATAGGCGAACAGGAGCAGCAGTCCGAAGCCCGCGACGAGCGACCCGATCCCGGTGTCGATGCGCCAGCCGATGACGAACCCGGTCGCCATCAGCACGCACAGGATGCCGGCGTTGTAGATCACGTCCGCGAACGTCCGGCCCGTGAGCACCGCGGAGTGGGCGATCGGGAGCGACCGGAACCGATCGACGATGCCCTTGGCGATGTCATCGGTCATCCCGATGGCCGTCGTGCCCGCGGCGAACACGATCGTCTGGGCGAAGATGCCGGGCATCAGGAACGACTTGTAGTCGCCACCGCCCGGGATCACGATCGCCCCGCCGAACACGAATGCGAACAGCAGCACGAACATGATCGACTGCAGGATCGCGAAGATCGCGAGCTCGGGGATCCGGGGGATCCGTTTCAGGTTGCGCCAGCCGATCAGGAGGCTGTCGGTGGTCGCGCTGGCGATCCGCTCGCGGCGGCCGAGCCCCGGCGCTGTCCGTGTCACCGCAGTCATGCCGCCCTCCCGTCGCCCGTGGCGCGGGACTCGGGCTCCTCATCCACGGACTCCTCCGCGGCATGCCCGGTCAAGGCCAGGAACACGTCATCGAGAGTCGGCCGGCGCAAGCCGATGTCGTCGATCGCGATCCCTGCGTCGTCGAGGTCGCGCAGGACCTGGACGAGCGTCTTGGCCCCGCCCTCGGCATGGACCGTCAGCTCGCGCGTGTGCTCGTCCAGCGAGACCTCGCCGCTGCCGCACGCGGCCAGGATCGCGGTCGCCCGCTGGAGGTCGTCGCGGCGATGGACGATGACCTCGATCCGCTCACCGCCCAGCTGGGACTTGAGCTCGTCGGACGTGCCGCGCGCGATGATCTTGCCGTGGTCGACGACAGCGATCGTGTCGGCCAGCTCGTCCGCTTCCTCGAGATACTGCGTGGTCAGCAGGAGCGTCGTGCCCTCGCGCACCAGGCTGCGGATCACGTCCCACATGCCGATCCGGCTGCGCGGGTCGAGGCCCGTCGTCGGCTCGTCGAGGATGAGGAGCCGCGGCCGCCCGATCAGGGCAGCGCCGAGGTCGAGTCGACGCCGCATCCCGCCCGAGTAGGTCTTCACGACCCTGTCGCCGGAATCCACCAGGTCGAATTGGGCCAGCAACTCCTCGGCGCGTTTGCGGGCCTCTGACGACGGCAGGTGGTACAGCCTGCCGAACAGCCACAGGTTCTCGCGTCCCGTCAGGTTCTCATCGACCGCGGCGTACTGGCCCGACAGGCCGATGACCCGCCGGATCTGGTCGGCCTGCGTCCGGACGTCGAAACCGGCCACGGTCGCCCGCCCGCCGTCGGACTTGAGGAGGGTGGCCAGGATGCGGACCGTCGTGGTCTTGCCCGCACCGTTGGGGCCTAGCAGACCGAGGACGGTGCCTTCGGCGACCTCGAGATCGATCCCGTCCAGGGCCCGGACCTCTTGTTTCCGTGTTCGATAGATCTTGACCAGGCCTTCGGCCGTGATCGCCATGGGGGACGTCATGGGCAGGTGTTGCTCCCAGCGGGAAGTTCGGGTTTGGGGGCCCGCAAGTATACGGTCTCCCGGTAGGCTCGGCCGATGTCTCGCCCTACGCCCTTCGGGCGTCTCGCCGCGTGGACCGAACGCTGGGGCGACATCGTCCCGCTGCTCCTGGCCGAGTTCATCGTGTGGCTCGGATTCGGTGCCCTGCTGCCCGTCCTGCCCATCTACTTCACCGAGCAGGGGGTCGACCTGGCCTTCCTGGGGCTGGTGATCGCGGCCTGGCCGGCCGCCCGGCTCATCGGTGAGCCGGTCTTCGGCTGGCTGGCCGACCGGACGGCGCGGATCCCGCTCATGGTCACCGGGCTGATCGCGACCGGCGTCTTCAGCATCCTGCCGCTCGTCTTCACCGGGCCGCTGGCGTTCCTGGTGCTGCGCGCCGGATCCGGGCTGGCGACCTCGCTCTACGACCCGGCCGCACGCGGCTACCTGACCGACGCGACCCCGCCCGAGCGACGCGGCGAGGCGTTCGGGCTGTACGGGGCGGTCCAGATGGGCGGCCTGCTGCTCGGCCCCGCCATCGGCGCGCTGGGGGCGGAGCGGTTCGGCGGGATCTCGTTCGTCTTCGTGTTCGGGGGCGTGGCAGCGTGGCTGGCGGCGGTCCCGATCGGGCTGCGCGGGCGTGAGACCGAGGACCGGACGCACCCTGCCCCGCCGCCGGACGCGACCGAGTTTCCCAACGTCTCACGTGCCGACGTCGCCGGCACGAACCCGGCCGATGCCGCCGAGGCGGCCGATGCCGATGACGACATGGCCCCGCCGAGCCGCCTCTGGAATCGCGGCCTCATCGCGGTCCTGATCATCAACGCCGGCGGCTATTTCGCGGGCGGGACCTACGAGGTCATCTGGAGCCTGTTCCTCCAGCACCTCGGCGCGAGCCTCGATCTCATCGGGCTGACCTTCGCCATGTTCGGACTGCCGGTCCTGCTCCTGTCGCCGTGGGCCGGCCGGGTCGTGGACCGACGCGGCGCCCAGGCCTTCATCGTCGTCGGCTCGATCCTGCCGGTGGCAATGGGGCTGGCCTACACGCGTCTCTCGGACCCGCTCCTCGCGGTTCCGCTCATCGCGATCGAGGCGACCGGGTACGCGATGCTCAACCCCGCGCTCTACGCGGTCGTCGCGGCCAACTCGCCGGTCGGCCGGACGTCCACGACCCAGGGCCTGTTCGGGGCGGCCGGGACGGTCGGGTTCATCGCCGCCTCGCTCATCACCGGTGTCCTGGCCGCGCGCGACATCCTCATCCCGTTCTACGTGTTCAGCGCGTTCCTGGCGACGACGCTGGTCGTCGGTCTCATCGTCGGTCGGGGTCGGTTGTCGGGTCGGAGCCCGGGGCGGCGCTGACGCCTCATCATTGGCCGATGCGCGACCTCCCCGCCGGCACCGTCACCTTCCTGTTCACCGACATCGAGGGCTCGACGCGTCTCCTTCACGAACACGGCGAGGGATACGCCGATCTCCTCGCCGAGCACCGGCGCGAGCTGCGCGCGATCTTCGCCCGGCATCACGGAGTGGAGGTCGATACCCAGGGCGACGCGTTCTTCGTCGCGTTCGGTCGGGCGGACGACGCCGTGGCCGCGGCCGGAGACATCCAGCAAGTCGACGGTCCCGTCCGGGTGCGCATCGGTGTCCACACCGGCAGGCCGACCGTGACCGACGAGGGCTATGTCGGCATCGACGTCCATCGTGCCGCCCGGATCTGTGCGGCGGCCCATGGCGGGCAAGTCGTCTTGTCCGAGACGACGCGCGATGCGCTCGGTCGAGATCCTGGTCGCGATCTCGGGCTGCATCGGCTGAAGGACCTCGGCGCCCCGGAACGGCTGTTCCAGCTCGGCACGGAGACGTTCCCGCCGCTGCGCTCGCTCAACGCCACCAACCTGCCGGCCCAGACCGGCGCCCTGGTCGGGCGGACCGTGGAGCTCGCCGACATCGCCCGGTTGATCGAGGACGCCCGAGTCGTGACGCTCACCGGGGCCGGCGGCTCGGGCAAGACCCGGCTGGCCCTCCAGGCCGCCGCCGAGAGTGTCGAGGCTTCGGCGGCGGGCGTCTTCTGGGTGCCGCTGGCCGCCATCAACGACTCGGCCCTCATCGAGCCGACCATCGGCCAGGCGATCGGTGCCCCGCGCGGGCTCGCTGCGCATATCGACGAGAAGCGGATGCTGCTCCTGCTCGACAACCTCGAGCAGCTGCTGCCGGCCGCCGCCGCGCCGCTGGCCGCGCTCATCGCCGCATGTCCGAACCTGCGCCTGTTGCTGACGTCGCGCGCGCCGCTCCGGATCGAGGGCGAACGTGAGTATCCGGTCCTGCCGCTGCCCGCCGTCGACGCCATCGAGCTGTTCCGCGAACGGGCCTTCAGCGCGGAACCGGAAGCGGCCGTGCGCGAGATCTGCCGACGGCTCGACGGGCTCCCGCTGGCGATCGAGCTGGCCGCGGCCAGGACGCGCCTCCTCCCGCCCGATCAGCTGCTCGCCCGTCTGGAGCGTGCCCTGCCCGTCCTGACCGGCGGTCGCCGCGACGCCCCCGAGCGACAGCGCACCCTCCGCGCGACGATCGCCTGGAGCTACGACCTGCTGTCCTCGGACGAGCGCACTCTGTTCGACCGCCTCGGTGTCTTCGCCGGCGGGTTCACCCTCGAGGCCGCCGAGGCCGTGTGCGACGCCGACATCGAGACCATCGGCTCGCTCCTCGAGCAGAGCCTCCTTCGGCGGTCGGACGATGGCCGGCTCGGGATGCTCGTGACGATCCTCGAGTTCGCGGTCGAGCGGTTCGTGGTGTCGGACGAGGCGCTGTCCATCATCGCCAGGCACGCTGACTACTACCTCGCCCTGGCTGACTCGGGCAACATCCATGTCGAAGCGGAAGGCGGCGAGAACTACGAGATCATCCTGCCTGACCTGGCCAACTTCCGGGCGGTGCTCGAGCGGGCGCTGGCGGACGGCGACAACCAGCTCGGCATGGCGATGGCGGTCGCGCTCGAGCAGTTCTGGGTGTCGAACAACCCTCCCGAGGGCGAACGCTGGTTCGCCGCATTCTTCGCGGGCGCGGACCTGCCGACCGCTCTACGCGCTCGAGCATTGCGTGCGCGCGGCGGTGCGTTGTTCATCTCGGGCAGGTTCGAGGAAGGGACCGTCTACCACCGGCAGTCGCTCGAGCTCTACCGCGAGCTGGGTGACGACTTCGGCATCGGCCACCTTCTGTTCCGCCTCGCTGTCGAGGCGAATCGTCTGGGCGATACAGTGCTGGCGCGCACGCTCGCCGAGGAGAGCCGGGCGCATCATCGCGGCCAGTCACCTTGGGCGGAGTCGCAGGTCCTGTCGGTGCTCGGCAACATCGCATTCAAGGATGGCCGCCACGACGAGGCCCTTGACCTGCTGACCCAGAGCGCCGAGCTCGCCGACCAGGTCGGCTCGCGATGGCTCCGGATCGGCTCGCTCCTATCGGCCGCCGAGATCGCACTCCTGATGGATCGGCCAGCGCAGGGACGGGATCTCAGTCGGACGGTCCTCGGGATCGCACGGGCGATCGGGGACCGCCAGCAGATCGCATACGCGCTCAGCCTGCTTGCGTGGGCGGCTGCCGAGCACGGCCAGCCCGTCATGGCTGGGCGACTGTGGGCCGCGATCGTGGCCGAATTGGCACGCGCTCCGATCGGCCAGTGGGAGCCCGCCCGGGAGGAGTACGAGGCGCACCTGCTCGTCGCGGCGGGGCCGGACTTCGACCGCGGCCTGGCCGAAGGCGCCTCGCTGACGTTCGAGGAAGCGGTCGAGGAGGCCTTCGCGACCTGACCGCGTTTGACCGGAACCCGCTCGGGCCCTACAGTTATAGGTCGCGGGGTGGAGCAGCGGCAGCTCGTCGGGCTCATAACCCGAAGGTCAGAGGTTCGAATCCTCTCCCCGCAACCAACGTCTATACCTTGAACCCCGGGCCCGACCACCCGGGGTTCTTCCTTGTCCGTGCCATGAACGACGGCACAGCGCCCGGACGCCGATGGGTGGCACGCGTCGCCCGTCGGAGCGATCGGTCAGGGCGCGACGCGCTGCCAGTCGGGATCGACCAATTTCGGTCAGATGCCCACCACGCGAGCGTAGGTCAGAGCATGTTGGTCAGATGCTCCGCTCCTGACACATCTGACAGGAGCATCGCCCGCGAGACCCGGATCGTGAGCGCGCCGCCTCCACGATGAGGTGCGGATCCGTGACCAACGCTCGCCTGAGGAGCGATCGCCGGTTTTCGCACGCGTGTCAGGGCCGCCGCCGGCCTCGCCGTCAGGCCCGGGCGCGGTCCTTGAGGATCCGTTCCGCGGCGAGCTTGCCCGGGGCACCCATGACGCAGCCGCCGGGGTGCGTGCCGGAGCCGCACTGGTAGTAGCCCTCGATGGGCGTGCGGTACTGGCTCCAGCCCGGGGCCGGCCGGAAGAAGTACATCTGCGGTGCGAGGAACTCGCCGGCGAAGATGTTCCCTTCCGACAGCCCGACGGTCCGCTCGATGTCGAGCGGGGTGACGACCTCGCGGTGGGTCACCAGGTCGCTGAAGCCCGGGAAGAACGACTCGAAGGTCGCCTGGACCGTGTCGCCCAGGTTCTGGCGCTCGGTATCCCAGTCGCTTTCGCGCAGCTTGTACGGCGTATAGGCGATGAACGTGCTCATGACGTGCTTGCCTGGCGGCGCCATGTCGGCATCGATGGTCGACTGGATCGCGCAGTCCATGTACGGCCGTTTGCTGTACCAGCCGTACTTGGCGTCGTCGAACGCACGCTCGAGGTACTCCATCGACGGCCCGATGTTGGTGAATCCTCGGAACTGGTCGCCACGACCCGGAAGGGCAGGGTGGGTCGGCAGCCCGTCGAGCGCGAAGTTGACCTTGGACGACGTCCCCTGGAAGCGGAACCGGGTGATAGCCTCGACAAGGTCCGTCGGGAGCTCGCGCGGGTTGACCAGCTCGAGGAACGTCCGCCGCGGGTCCAGCGCGCTGACCACGGTCGTGGCGTGGTATTCCGTCCCGTCCGCGAGCGCGACACCGACCGCCCGGCCGTGCTTGGTGATGACTTCGGCGACCGGCGACTCGAGCACGATCTCCGCCCCGAACGAGCGGGCCGCGCGGGCGAGCACCTGGGTGAAGCCGCCGTTGCCCCGCTTGTGGAACGCCCACGCGCCGAACTCACCGTCATGCTCGCCGATCGAGTGGTACAGCAGCACGAGCCCTGAGCCCTGCGAGTACGGCCCGACCTTGGTCCCGATGATGCCCGACGACGCGAGATAGCCCTTCAGGATGTCCGACTCGAAGTAGTCGTCGAGGAAGTCGGCCGCGCTGCCGGTCAGTAGTCGGACCGTGTTGTGAAGGGTCCGCTTGTCCATCCCCCGGAACCGGGCGCCCAGCGACGCCAACGCCAGCAGCTCGTCCGGGTCGTCGCTGAACAGGTCCGGCGGCGCCGAGTCCATCAGCGGCTTGATCGCCCGGCAGACCATCTCCATGTCATGCGAGTACTGGTTGTAGGCGTCGGCATCGTGCTTGCTGTGCCGAGCGATCTCCTTGAGGTTCTCACCGTGATCCTGGCCGAGCCACAGGTAGTCGCCGTCCTCGGTCGGGGCGAACGAGGACGACATCAACAGCGGCATGAAGCCGTGCTTGGTCAGCTCGAGGTCGTGGATGATCTCCGGCCGGAGCAGGCTCAGGGCGTACGAGAAGGTCGTGAACCAGTAGCCCGGCAGGAGCTCCTCGGTGATCGCGGCGCCACCGACATTGCCGCGGCGCTCCAGGATCAGGGTCTTCAAGCCCGCCTTGGCGAGATACGCGCCATTGACCATGCCGTTGTGACCGGCGCCGATGACGATGGCGTCGTACTTCCGGTCGGAGGCGGACGGCTTGGGCGGAGCGGCCTTGCGGTCGGCCTTCTTGGTGCGCTTGTCGGTCGTCATGTCAGGCCGTCTTTCGTGCTGGGTTGTAGAGCGGCAGGCGGGCGGTCCGCGCCGCGACATATTCGTATCGGTGGTTCACGTCGAGCTCGAGCTTGACCTCGGTGCCGGGCGCCGCCAGTTCGGGCCGGACGCGAGTCAGCGCGATGTGGCGCTGGAGCATCGGCGAGTACATCAGGCTCGTCGCGTAGCCGACCTGCGTTCCGGCATCGTCGTAGACGAAGTACTCCTCATGGATCGGCGTGTGGTCCTTGGGCGGGATGAGCCCGGCCCGGTCGTACGTCCGGTCGTAATCGTCCCAGTCGACGACCAGCCCGGTCAGTCGCCAGCGCGAGGTCTTCTCGGCGATCTCGCGTTCGATGGCGCGCCGGCCGATGAAGGCGCGATCGTCGTCGGCGAGACCGCGCAGCATCCACGACCAGCCGAGCTCGATCGGCGTCGAGCGGTCCTCGTCGGTCCAGCCGAAGCGGCTCGAGGTGAAGTCGACGTCGAGCAGGAGCAGAGCCGGCTTCGATCCGCAGCATGTACAGCGCGGCCAGCCCGAACGGCAGCACACCATAGCCGTCGAACGACGACCATAGCGCGTCCCAGACCTTGAGCGCGGCCTTGGCCGGGACCCAGACCTCGTAGCCGAGGTCGCCGCTGTAGCCCGTCCGCGAGATCGTGACCGGCGTGCCGGCGATGGTCCCGGTCGCCAGGCCGAAGAACGGGATGGTCGCGACCTCCGGGACGAGGCGGGCGAGGAGGTCGCGCGAGCGTGGACCCTGGACGGCGAGCACGCCGAATTCGTCGCTGACCTCCTCGATGGCGACCCGTTCGCGCCCGATGAGGTCCTCGAACCAGGCGAGGTTCGGTTCGGCGGCGGTCAGCAGGAACTCGTCGGCGGCCGTGCGCAGGATCACGCCATCCTCGATGACGAACCCGCGGTCGTCCAACCACGCCGTGTACTGGGCATTGCCTGGCGCGCAGGTCCGGATGTCGCGGGCGAGGACGCCGGACAGGAAGTGCTCCGCGTCCGGCCCGGTGATGCGGTACTTGTACAGCGGCGACGAGTCGAACACGCCGGCCGCGTTGCGGACCCCGAAATACTCGAACTTGTCCGACATCTGGTAGCGGTTGGCGGCCAGCGTCCCGGACCAGTGCTCCCACAGCCCGGTCTCATTGAGCGCGCTGGTCCGCTTGTGGAAGGGTGACGTCCGGATCATGCGGTCCTCGCTGCGGCGGTCAGCCGGGAGGATAGCCAGCCGTCACGTCCGTCGGGACGAGGCGTCCCACTCCCCGCACCACAGCGGCCAGACGTGCCGAGGCGGCGGTCGTTTCCGGCCGCCGCCTCGTGCGTGACGCGCTCTGACACGCAGCTCGACTACTTGAACTTGAACGACTCGATGATCGGCATCGCCCGCGCAGCGAGGTCGTCGAAGCGGGTCGGGTCGCTCGAGTCGACGACGACGAGGGCGACCTGTCCCCCGACGTCCACGAACACGAGGCGCAACCGTTCGGCACCGCCGACACCGATGCCGCTGTGATCCCCGTTCGAATCGCCGGATCCCAGCAACGGTGCAACGGGCGCGCCGTTCGGCGCGCCCGGACACGTCTTCGTCCACGAGGGTGCGATCTTCACGTCGATCCACTTGGCCTGGTGGCCATCGATGTTCATCGAGGCGGGCGTGGTGGTGACGACACTTTTCAGGCCCCGGATGTAGGCGATGAGGCCATCGACGCTGGCCGTGACCCCTGGGACGGCCGGATCCGTGCAAGCGGCGTCCTGGCTGATCGCGTAGGGCAGTCGGTACGCCGCGACCTCACGGTAGGACCCGTCAGGCTGTCCCTGGGGGCCTTCAACGGCGTAGGCGTCCGACGGGGTCAGGACGAAGCTGTTCGGCCAATCCGCTGAGTTCGCCCAGCCCGCCGGGACCGTGTACGTCAGCGCGCCCCACTGCGGCAGCCATGACGCCCCTGCCGCGAGTCGCGGTGTGAAGTACTGCGAGGGGTACGTGCCGGCATCGACGAGGTCACCAAGGCAGCCGTCGTCGAGGTTCTTGCAGCCGACCCGCGACCAGTCGCCGGGGACCGCCGACGCGCGAGTCGCGCAGGCGTCGTTGACCAGGGTCGTCGTCAACCTCGTCCCGCTCGAGGACATCGTCCAGGCGTACGTCCCGACGTCACCGACGCTGCAGCCGCCCGTCGTGTCGATCGAGGTCAGTCGAAGGACATTCCCGTCCGCGATCGACGCGGTTGCTGGCAGCTGCCCCTGAGTGAGATTGTCGAACGGGAAGCGGAATCTGTCCTGTTTCAATTCGAAACGATAGCGATTCGACGTGAGGAGGCCGGCGATCGTGCGCGGCGCTCCGACCCACATCGACTGGAGTTCCGCCGGGACCGGCGTCGTCGCCGCTGCGCTCGGTGCCGATGATGGACTCGGGGCGACGGTCGGGGATGGTGTCACCGAGACGGCGACGCTGGCACGGCCGCCGATGAAAGCCCCGCCGCCGACCACGGCGACGAGGAGCACGGCCGCGCCGGCCAGGAGCAGAAGACGGTTCATCTGGAAGGGCCTCCGTGTGGGCCACGCGATCCGCCGCCGCACCTGCGGCGTCGTCTCGGCGGCCTGGAGGACGGCGGCGACGACGCGGTCCGGCGCCTCGTCGGGACCCAGCTCGAGCCATGCGCGAGCCAGTCGGTCGAAGTCACGTTCGCTGGTCATGCCGTCCGTCCTTCGTGGGCGACCGGTGCCGTGTCGGCCTCGACGGCCGCGCGGAGCACCCGCGTCGCATAGTGGAGTCGCGAGCGGGCCGTGCCGGCCGGGATACCGAGCGTGTCGGCGACCTCGACCAGGGGCAGGCCCACGTGGTGATGCAGCACGAAGACCGCCCGCTGCTCGACGGTCAGGCGTCGGAACGCCCGGTCGAGTGCGTCGCGGTCGTCGATGGACAAGATCCCGTCCGGCGCCACCGGCCCGTCGACCGGCAGGACGCGGACGTTGGCCGACCACGAGCGCCGACGCCTGGCCTCGGCGTAGCACGCGTGGACGAGCAGGCGCCTGACCCAGGCTTCGAAGCGATCCGGGTCGCGCAGCGTGGGGAGCTGGCGCCAGACGGTGATGAGGGCGCCCTGCAGGGCATCCTCGGCGAGGACGTTGTCACGGAGGATCCGCGCGGCCAGCGCATACATCCGGTCGCTGGTCATGTGGACCAGCGCCGTGAATGCTTCGCGATCGCCGTTCTGGGCCCCGATGACGAGATCCCGCACCGTCACTCCCTCGAGTACCGCGCCATGGTGACGCGGTCACACCCATTGAGTGGTCCATCTGGCCCGAACGTTCATGACCGTTGCGAATTGACGTCGATCGTGCGCGGAGCCTAGGCTCTCGACCGAAGGGCGCTTCGCCGCATGTGCGAGGCACCCGAGGGATGGAGGGATTCTCACCAATGATTCGTCGGATCACCGGGATCGTCCTTGGGATCGTGGCCTTCTTTCTGGTGTACTGGCTCACCGGCCTGGGCTCCCCGTCATCGCCCAACTGGGCTCTGGCGGCTCTCGTCGGGCTGGTCGTGGCCCTCATCTGGCCGTGGCTGTTCGGGATCTACGCGGTCAGGCGCCATCGGGCGAAGCAACAGGCCGACATCGACAAGCAAGTCTCAGAGCAGGTCGCGAAGCAGCAGCAGAACCCGCCCTCCTGACCTTCGGGCCGGCCGCGCGGCGCCATTGACCCCCGGTGACCGCGCGCGCGACCTATCGGTTCATCCCACCCCTGCTGAAGGACGCCCCCGACTTCCGTCGACTCTGGCTCGGCCAGACGATCTCGGTCTTCGGCGACCAGGTCACTCAGCTCGGCCTGCCGCTCGTCGCCGTCCTGACCCTGGGCGCGGACGCCGGCCAGATGGGCACCCTGACAGCCGTCGGGCTCTTCCCGCACCTGATCTTCTCGCTCCCAGCGGGGGTCTGGCTCGACCGCGTCCGAACGCGTCGGCGGCTGATGATCGCCGCGGATCTGGGTCGGGCCGCCCTCATCGCCAGCATCCCGGTCGCCTATGCGCTGGGCGCGCTGGCGATGCCCCAGCTCTACGTCGTCGGGTTCCTGAGCGGGACCCTGGCGGTCGTCTTCGACCTGTCGTGGAACACCCTGTTCGTCTCGGTCACCGAACGCGACCGCTACGTCGAGGCGATGGCGCTGCTCAACGGGAGTCGCTCACTGGCCTCCGTCGGCGGCCCGACCATCGGTGGCATCCTCGTCCAGCTGCTGGGCGCCCCGATCGCGATGGCGGCCGACGCCCTGTCCTTCCTCGGCTCGGTCTTCTTCCTCCGACGCATCCGCGCCCCGGAACCACCGATCGAGCCCGAGGAAGGCTCGAACCGCGAGCGACTGCTGGCCGGGCTGTCATTCGTGGGCCGTGACGGGATCATGCGCCCGACTCTGCTGTCGGTGGCCACGGTCAACCTGTTCACGTTCGCGAGCAGCGCCCTGTTCATCCTGTATGCGACGACGACGCTCGGCGTGTCGCCCGGGGCGCTGGGGCTGGCACTCGGGACGGGGGCCATCGGCGGCGTCATCGGGGCACTCGTGGCGACGCGGATCGGTCGTCGGATCGGGCTCGGACCGGCCTACGCCTTGGGTCTCCTCGTCTACCCGATCTCGCTCCTCCTCATCCCGCTGGCCGGCCCTGAGATGGCCATGCCGGTCATCCTCGCTCTGCTCTTCGGGTCGGAGTTCGGGGCGGGCCTGGGCGTGATGATCCTCGACATCAACGTCGGGGCGATCATCTACGCTCGGACGCCCGACCGGATCCGGGCCCGCGCCGGTGGCGCCTTTCGCTTCATCAATTACGGCGTCAGGCCGATCGGCGCGCTGCTCGGCGGTCTGCTGGGAACGGCGCTCGGCGTGCGTGAAGCCATCCTGCTCACGACGATCGCGGCCATCGGCGGCGTCCTGTTCCTCATCGGGTCACCGGTGCTCCGGCTGCGCGACCTGCCCGAGGAGCCGACCTAGGCGATCCCGCGGCGCCGGGCCGCCGCTGTCGACCCTCAGGCGACAACCGAGGGTCGAAGGGTCCGGATCCGCCTTCCTCGACACCAGATGACGACTCCTGGGCGCGGGAAGGCGTCGAGGAGGACACGGTGGGCGCCTTCGGCCCCTTGTTGTCGACTCCCAGGCGACGGGGGCGACCGTGATGGGTGGCCCGACCTACTCCCAGCGGAAGGTGCGGATGGTCAGCCCGACCGTCACGACCGCCCAGACCGCGAGGATCGCCAGCGACCGCGTCAGATCGGGACCGACGGACCCCAGCGCCACCCGAAAGGCGTCCGCGAGCGCTGCCGCGGGCAGCCAGGACGCGAGATCGGCCAGTGGTCCGGGGAGATGCGACACCGGGATGACGATCCCGCCGAGGAGCAGGAACGCGATGAACAGTCCGTTCGCAAGGGCCAGCGTCGCCTCCGCCCGGAGCGCACCGGCGAGCAGGAGTCCGAGACCGGCGAACGCCGCGGTCCCGAGCAACAGGCTCGCGACGAGGACCGCGATCGACGCGCTCGGCCCGGGACCCCAGCCAAGGACCGCGACCGCGATCGCGACGAGGAGGATGACCTGGACGACCTCGACGACGAGGACCGTGCCCATCTTGGCGGCGAGGAGGCTGCCGCGGGTCAGCGGCGAACCGCCGAGACGCTTGAGGACGCCGTAGTTGCGCTCGTAGGCGGTCGCGATGCCGAGGTTGACGAGGCTGGTGGCGATGACGGCGAGGGCGAGCGCGCCGGGGAGCAGGAAGTCGACCGGACGCTGCACCCCGGTCTGCAGGATGCCGGCCGTCGCGAAGAACAGCAGCACGACCACCGGGATGACGATCGTCACGAGCACGTTCTCGCCGCGGCGTGCCGTCAGGCGGAGCTCCATCCTTGTCTGGGAGAGGGTCGCGGCGGTCAGCGAGGCCGGGCGGCTCATGTCTCGGACACCACGGGTGTTGCCTCGGCACCGACCGCCGCGCGCTCGTCCCGACCCGCCGCCACCAGGTCGAGGTAGACATCCTCCAGGCTGCCACCCGCCGTCCGAAGATCCACGATCACCCGGTCCGCGGCCGCGCACCAGGCGGCCAGGGCAGCGATGAGCCCGGCGTCCGGCGCCGCACCCTGGATACGGTAGCGGCCGTCGTCCCCGTCCGGCGCGAGCGTCACGTCGGCGCGCGAGGCCGCGAGAGCGCGCTCGAGGTCCGTGGCATCGGCCGGACGGAGAGCCCGGTCCAGGCGGAACCGCAGGCCCGCGGCAGCCCCGGCGCGCAGCGCCTCGGGCGTCCCCGATGCCACGACCCGCCCGGCGTCGATGATGATGATCCGGTCGGCCAGGCGTTCCACGTCGGTCAGGTCGTGGCTCGTCAGCAGGATGGCGGCACCCGCCTCGCGCTCGGCTGCCACGATGGCGCGGGTCGCGGCGCGGGCTTCCGGGTCCATCCCGGCGGTCGGCTCGTCGAGGACGAGGACGTCGGGCCGCCCCACCAGCGCCAGGGCGAGGCCGAGGCGCTGCCGCTCCCCGCCAGACAGCAACCGGTAGCGGGTCTTCGCCACGCCGCGCAACCCGACGAGATCGAGCAGCTCGTCCGCGTCACGCGGATCCGCGTGGAACCGGCCGTACTGGATGAGCGTTTCGCGCGGCCGCGCCCGTGGGTCGATACCGCCGCCCTGGAGCATCAGGCCGACCCGGGCACGCAACGTCCGTCCGCCGCTCTCCGGGTCGGTCCCGAGGACGCTGACCCGCCCGCCGTCGGCCCGCCGGTAGCCCTCGATGATCTCGACCGTCGTCGTCTTGCCCGCCCCGTTCGGACCGAGGAGCGCGACGAGCTCGCCGCCGTGCACGTCGAGCGAGATGCCATCGACGACGGCCCGACCGCCGTACCGCTTGACCAGCCCGTCGACGACGACCAGCGGGTCGCCGTCGGTCATGAGGCGATCTTCGCGAAGGACCGCTCGAAATCGGCATCGGTGAGCTCGCCGACCTGGATCGCCCGGATGACGCCGGAACGGTCCACGAAGTAGGTCTGCGGCCGGGCTGCCACGCGATAGGCGGTCTTGATCGACTTGTCCGGATCGATCACGGTCGGCCACGTCCCGCCGTAAGCGGCGACGAACTCGCGCGCCGGGTCGACCGGATCGTCGGTCAGCACGCCGACGATGGTCAGCCCTTCGGCCGCATGCTGGGCGGCCTTGGCCTCGAGCAACGGGAATTCATCGCGACAGGGCACGCAGGACGGGCCCCAGAAGTTGATGACGACCGGCTTGCCGGCATGCTTCGCGAGGTCGAACGTCGAGCCGTCGAGGGTCGTCCCGACGATGGCGGGCGCCTTGTCGCCGGTCACCGCCCGCTGTTCGCCGGTGCCCTGGCCGGACTTGACGACCCAGATGAAGCCGAGCGTGGCGATGCCGGCCACGAGCAGGGCCAGCAGGATCGGTCGTCGCGGCATGCCGTGATCGGTCCGCTACTGGAGCGTCGCCGTCCCCGTCATGCTCGGGTGGACGTCGCACACGTACGTGTACGCACCGGCAGGGAGTGCGGGGACTTGGTAGACCTTCGTGTCGACGCCGTTGAAGATCGGTCCTTTGAAGACCGAGGCGCCGGTCGAGTCCTTCATGTCGATATTGTGCGGCGTTCCCGCGTCCTGGTTATCGAACGCGATGGTGAACGGCTTGCCGCCCGGCGCGGTGAAGGTCTTCTCGACGAACTGGATGTCCTTGGCCTGGACCGACACGTCGGCGGCAGCGCCGCCGCCGGACGGTGCCGGTGCGCCGGAGGCGCCGCCCGAGGCAGCCGGGGCGCCACTCGTCGGGGCCGCCGAGGCGCCCGCGGTGCCTGCCGCGGTCTCGCCGATGGCGAATGCCGACAGCTGGAGAACGGTGGCGATGAGGATGAGCGCCACGAGGCTTCCGAACAGCAGCGATGGCGTCTTGCCCGGCGGCGGGTTCTCGAGGTGTCCGGTCGTGTCGGCGCGGACCACCTCGCGATACTCCTTGACAGCGTCGCCCAGCCAGCCCGCGAGGGTCGCGATGAGCGCGATCACGCCCGCGGTCAGCAGCCAGCCGCCGAAGACGAGGCCGAGGAACAGGGCGAACATCCCGAACGCCCCAAGGAACGGCCGCCACGAGGGTCCGGGCATGTGGACGCCGGGCGGCGGTCCGCTGTCGACGACGACGGGCAGGTTCGTCGTCGTGTCGACACCGAGGTCGTGGTCGAAGATGCGGAGCGCCTCGGCCAGCCAGTAGAGCAGCGTCAGGGTCAGGGCGATGGCGCCCAGCACGAGCGTCAGGCCGCCGAAGACGAGGCCGAGGAAGAGCAGGAAGGCACCGACCGCCGCGAACGCCGGAGCGAACGACGGCCCGGGCATGTGGATGCCCGCCGGCGTCCGGGGCTCGATGCGCTGCTTCCCGCGGCGGGCCTTCGGCGCGGTCCGCAGTCGTCGGAACATCCACAGCAGGACGAACACGACGAGGACCGCGATGGCGACCGGGATCAGCCCGATGAGCTTGCCCCAGTCGGGCGTGACGAACTCAGCCGTCAGTTCGAGGAGGCGGGTCCAGATCCGTTCAAGCATCGGTCGTCGGCGTCAGGCGGAGCGGTCGCGCCGCGCGGCCGTCACTCTTCCCGGGAGCCGGCGACGAGGACGTAGGCCATGATCGCCATCGCCACTCCGAGGAAGAGGAGCATGGTCGTGCCCGCGGCGACGTCGTTGTACGGCGAGGTCAGGCCCTGGAGCGTCGGGACCGCATAGAAGATGACCCCGATGATCAGGAAGATGATCCCGATCATGGCTGCGTTGCGCGGATGGCGGAGGGGATGCATGGGCGTCGACTCCTAGACCGCCGGTGTCTTGCCGGGGAGCAGATAGAGCAGCGAGAACAGCAGGATCCAGACGACGTCGACGAAGTGCCAATACAGCGAGGCGCCCTCGACCGCATCGTAGTGCTTGCTGCTGAACTGCCCGACCATCCCGCGGTAGAGAACGACGCTGAGCATGATCACACCACCGAAGACGTGCGCTCCGTGGAAGCCGGTCAGCGTGTAGAAGGTCGTGCCGAAGGTCCCCGACGAGAGCGTCAGCCCCTCGTTGCCGAGGATCGCGTAGTCGGTCAGCTGCATCAGAAGGAAGGTGATACCGAGGATGACCGTGATGACCATCGCTCGGATGAATCCTGTCCGGTCGTCGCGGCGGATGGCCCAGACCCCGATCTGGCACGAGAACGAGCTCAGGATCAGCAGCGCCGTGGCGATCAGCACGAACGAGTACGTTGCGACGCCGTTCTCGACCACGACCGGCAGGACCTGCAGGTGGTATGGCGCCGGAGGGTTGGCGGACGGGTTGAGCGGCGGCCACTGGGCGGCGTTGGCCCGGATGTTGAAGTAGGCCGCGAAGAGGCCGCCGAAGAACATCACCTCGGAGGTGATGAACAGGAGCATCCCGAGGACGGGGTTGCTGATGCCGCCGTGCGAGTCGTGCGGCATCGAGGCCAGCGGGTTGTGCTCGACCGGCAGGTCGTCGTAGGCGGTCATCGAAGTGGGCGTGCTCAATGCTCTGCCACCCGACCCCACCGAGCGTCGAACACGGGGCGCTCGGACCGGATCTCCGGAAGGTGGTCGAAGTTGTAGGCGGGCGGCGGCGAGGTGGTCGCCCACTCGAGCGTGTTGCCCTCCCATGGATCGTCACCCGCGATCGGACCGCTCCGAAGCGACAGGAAGATGTTCCACAGGAACAGCAGCATGCTGGCGGCGATCGTGAAGCCGCCGATCGTCGCAAGCAGGTTCAGGTCGTTCCAGCCGGCCGTCGAGGAGTAGTCGGCGATGCGTCGGGGCATCCCGGCCAGGCCGAGCTCGTGCATCGGGAAGAACGTCATGTTGAAGCCGATGAACATCAGCACGAACTGCGCCTTGCCGATGGTCTCGTTCATCATCCGCCCGGTCATCTTCGGGAACCAGTAGTAGAAGCCGCCCATGATCCCGAAGACGGACCCGCCGAACAGCACGTAGTGGAGATGCGCGACGACCCAGTACGTGTCGTGCAGCGCGAAGTCCACCGGCACCGACGCGGAGAAGGCGCCGTTGATGCCGCCGATGAGGAACATCGTCAGGAAGCCGATGGCGAACAGGAGCGGCGTCTTGAGCATCAGCTGCCCGCGCCACATGGTGAACACCCAGTTGAACATCTTGACCCCGGTCGGGACGGCGATCAGGAAGGTCATGATGCTGAAGAACGGCAGGTAGACCGCGCCGGTCGTGAACATGTGGTGGGCCCACACGGAGAAGCCGAGCGCGCCGATCGCGGCGGTCGCGAAGATGAATGCCTTGTAGCCGAACAGCGGCTTGCGTGAGAAGACCGGCAGGATCTCGCTGATCATGCCCATCGCGGGCAGGATCATCACGTAGACCGCCGGATGCGAATAGAACCAGAAGATGTTCTGGTACAGGATCGCGTCACCGCCGCGCGACGGGTCGAAGAACGCGCCGCCGTAGTTGCGGTCGATGAACAGCATGATCAGGGCGCTGGTGATGACCGGGGTCGCCATCAGCACGAGAACGGACGTCACCAGGACCGTCCAGACCATGATCGGCATCCGGAACAGCGTCATGCCCGGCGCCCGCATCTTGAAGATCGTCACCAGGAAGTTGATGGCGCCCAGGATCGAGCTCGTGCCGATGAGCACGAGGGCCACGATCCACAGGTCCTGACCGGCCCCGACGGCCGCCAATGGCCGGTCCTCGGACAGCGGTGCGTAGCTCGTCCAGCCGGCAGCCGCGGTGCCGCCGGTCACGAAGCCGAGCAGCAGCAGGACGCCGGCCAGCGGCAGCATCCACAGCGACAGCGCATTGATCCGCGGGAAGGCCATGTCCGGCGCACCGATCTGGAGCGGCACGACGTAGTTGCCGAAGCCCGCCAGCATCGGGATGACGAACAGGAAGATCATGAACGTCGCGTGCATCGTGAACAGCTCGTTGTAGGTCGCGGGTGTCACGAACTGGAGGCCCGGCTGGGCCAGCTCGGTCCGGACACCCAACGCGAGCAGTCCACCGATGAAGAAGAAGATGAACGAGTTGACGACGTACATGATCCCGATCTTCTTGTGATCGGTCGTCGTCAGCCACGCGTACAGGGCGCTGGAGCGAGAGGCGGCTGGCGTCAGCGTGGTCGTCGCCATCGATCGCTCCTTACTGGACCTTGAGCGTGCCGATCATCGTCGGATGAACGGTACACACGAACGAGTAGGTGCCGGCGTCGAGCGCCTTGACGTCGTAGTCCTTGGTGGCGACACCGTTGAAGATCGCCCCCTGGAAGACCTCCGTCCCGGTCGGTGAGTCCTGGTGGATGGAGACGTTGTGCGGTGTGCCGGCGTCCTTGTTCTCGAACTCGATCCGGAACGGGGCGCCGGCCTTCGCGGTCACCTCGGTCTGCTCGTACTTCACGCCGGAGGCGCTGATCTTGACGACGTCCCCGGCGGCGCCGCTCGGGGCCGGGGCGGGCGTCGCGTTGGCCTGGCTGATCTTGTCGGTGAGCCACGTGTCGAACTCAGCGGCGGTCACGGCCTTCACGTCGAAGAGCATCGTGCTGTGGAGGGTGCCGCACAGCTCGGCGCACTGACCGCGGAAGGTCTGCCCGGCGTCGGATTCGGCGACGGTGAAGTCGAAGGCGGTGGTCCGCCCCGGCACGACGTCGCGCTTGAACAGGAACTGTGGGACGTAGAACGCGTGGATCACGTCCTTGGGGCTGACGAACAGTTGGAGCTGGACGGTCCGGCCGGCCGGCACGTACATGCCGCCGCCCTTGGAGGTCAGCGGCTGGAACTCGGTGTACTCGACCTTGGTGCCCGACTGGTCGAGGTACTCGAACGTCCACTGGAACTGGCCGGCGACGGCGCGGATCTTGGTCTGCGCCGATGGCGAGCTGACGTCCACCGAGTTGAGCGTCTGCCAGGACACGATGAACATGAAGATGACGATGATCGTCGGCACGATCGTCCAGACGAACTCGGCGATGTTGTTGCCATGGGTCTGGGGTGGGAGGGCCGTGTCGCCCGGCTTGCGCCGGTAGCGGATGACCGTCCAGATGATCAATCCCTCGACGACCAGGAAGATCGCCACGGCGATCAGGAAGATGACCGTGTACAGGTTGCGGGTCTCGGCACCCTGGCTCGTCACGGCGATCGGCGGGTAGAGCCCGGTCAGGAATTCGTTGCCCGCCTCCAGCACGTTGACGCCGTAATACAGGAGGATCAGCGAGACGCCGATGATCAGGGCGCCCACGAACAGGGCGAACGCCGCCGTCTGTCTGGAGCGCGACCTGGGGGAACTCGACATCAAGATCCTCATGATGTCGACGCACCTGGGACGGGGCGCGACGACCGGTGGCGGACGGGGGCGCGGTCAGCCGCCATCGGCCGAACCGGCGCCATTCTAACCGGAGAGCGCGGGTCTCGCGCGCCATTGTCTCGGGTGTCTCGGACTTTTCTGTCGAGGGCGGCCCTCACGGTCCGTTCATGCGACGATGCCGCCGATGGTTGCTCATCGCTGGTTCCATCGGTCGTTGGCGGGCCTCGCTGTGGTCGCCGGCTGGCTGCTGGCCGCGTCGCCGGTCGCCGCGCATGGGCCCGTCCCGGCCGAGCCGCCGACGGCGACATCCTTGCTGCTCGGCTGGACCTTCGAGCCGCTGCCGACGCTCGGCCTCGTCGTCGCGGTCGGCTGGTGGCTGTGGGCGGTCCGTCAGGTGGACCGCGCCCATCCGGGCAACCCCGTCCCACGCCGGCGGACGGTCGCATTCCTGGCGGGGATCACGGCCCTCGCCTTCGCGCTGGTCTCGGGCATCGGTCTGTACGACACGTCGCTGTTCTCGGTCCACATGGTCCAGCACGTGCTGCTGATGCTCGTCGCAGCCCCGCTGTTCGCGCTGGCCGCCCCGGTCACGTTGATCCTGCGAGTCAGCTCACCCGAGACGCGCCACCGCTGGGTCCTGCCGGTCCTCAATTCGCACATCATCCGGTTCATGGGCCACCCGGTGACCGCGTGGCTGATGTTCGCGGTGATGATGTGGGCGATCCACTTCTCGCCGCTGTTCAACGCGTCGCTCGAGGACCCGCTGCTCCACGACGTCGAGCACTTCCTCTTCCTGACCGGCGCGCTGTTCTTCTGGTGGCCGGCGGTCGCCCTTGACCCGGCGCCGCACCGGATGAGCCACCCGGCCCGGATCGGCTACCTGTTCACCCAGATGACCCAGAACACCTTCCTGGCCTTCGTCATCCTCAACGCCACGGACGTCCTCTATCCGCATTACCTGACGATCGTCCGGCCGTGGGGCATGTCGGCCATCGACGACCAGCGGCTGGCGGCCGGGATCATGTGGATCGCCGGCGACGCGGTGTTCCTGACCGCGATCATGTTCGTCATCTGGGGCTGGATGCGATCGGAAGCCCGGAACGAGGCACGGGCCGACCGATTGGCGGAAGCCGAGCTCGTCGGGATCCGGGTCCGCGAGCGCCGACTCGCGGAACGCCTCGCCGAGGAACGCGGGGAGCGCCCGGGGTAGACCGGGCGGCGGTCAAGTGGGTCCGGGGCCGCCCGCCTCACGGGACGTGTCGACGCAGAGTCGACAGCTGGCGTCGTCAGCGTTCGGGCGGCACCGGCGCGTCGAGGTAGCCTCGGTACGCCTCCGGATCGACATTCCCCCCGCTGACGACCGCGACCACGGGTCCATCGTCGTGGTCCAGCCCGAGCTCGCGGGCATGGAAGGCCAGCGCGGCGACGCTCAGCGCCCCGGATGGCTCGACCACGAGGCGGCTCCGCTCGGCGGACAGGCGCACGGCGGCCACGATCTCCGCCTCGGACACGGTCACGATCCCGTCGAGGTACTCGAGCAGGTGCAGCAGCGTCCGGGCGCCCAGTGCCTGGGTCCGAGTCCCGTCGGCGACCGTCCGCGACACGAGCTCGGCCGGCCAGCGGACGATCTCGCGCGCCTCGAGCGAGTCGCGGGCATCCGCCGCGAGTTCCGGCTCGACGCCGATGACCCTCGCATCCGGGCGGAGCGACTTGATCGCGGTCGCCACGCCGCTGGCGAGCCCGCCGCCACCGACCGGAACGAGGACCACCGCGACGTCGGGCAGCGCCTCCGCGATCTCGAGCCCGACGGTGCCCTGGCCGGCGATGATCCGATCGTCGTCGTAGGGCGGGATGATGGCCAGGCCGCGTTGGGCGGCGATCAATTCGGCGACCTCCCGTCGTTCGTCGCTCGAGATCCCGACGGTCACGATCTGGGCGCCGTCCGCGGCGACCCGGTCGCGCTTGATCCCGGGCGCATCCGACGGCATCACGATCACCGCCGGGACGCCGAGCAGCTTCGCCGCCCGCGCGACACCCTGGGCGTGGTTGCCCGACGAATACGAGATGACCCCGCGCGCGAGGGAGTCGGGCGGCAACGAGGCGATCATGGCGTAGGCGCCACGCAGCTTGAACGCGCCGATCGGCTGGAGCGACTCGGCCTTGAGGAATCTGTGGTCCTCGGGCCGCCCGAAGGCGACCAGCGGCGTGTCGACGATGACCCCACGCAGGCGCTCGGCGGCGGCGCGGATGTCGTCGATGGTGACGAGCGGGGCCGGGTCGGTCGTGGTCATGGCGGGTCAGCGCTCCCTGGCGGCGAGTCGTTGGCAGTCGATGCAGCGGGCGGCCCACGGGAGCGCCTCGAGCCTGTCGCGGTCGATCGGGTGGCTGCAGCGGACGCAGAGTCCGAATGTGCCGGTCTCGAATCGTGCGAGCGCCTCGTCCACGAGGACCAACTGCGTCTCCGCTCGGTCGCGCAAAGCAAGGTCGCGCTGCTGGGCGAAGACCTGACTGGCGGCTGCGGCCTGCGACCCGTAGGTCATCTGGCCGGGCGCGACGATGGCCTCCCCGATCTCGCCGAGCAGGCGCGCTCGTTCTGAGAGCAGGCTTGCTCGGATCGGCTCGAGATCGGTCGGTCCCATCGCGGGGATGGTACGGGACACGTATACTCCCTGGGAGTAACCGACAGGAGAGAGAAGATGAGCATCGCGATCGATCCGGTCTGCGGGATGGAGGTCGACACCGCGACCAGCCTCCTCTCGTTCGAGCACGACGGCGTGACCTACTGGTTCTGCGGCAAGGGCTGCCTGCTCGACTTCAAGGACGATCCCGCGGCCTACCTGTCGCCGGATCGGACCCCGTCGATGCCCGGCCACGACAGCGCCCGATAAGTCGCAGCTAAGCGCCTCCACCGATACTGGGCGCGGCGGTCTCGGACCGGGCACTCCTGTGGAGGGGTCGGCCGCCAGGTGACTCCGGCCGATCGGCCGGTGGAGGTGCCCGGTGCGCAGATTCATCGATCGTCTCGTCGCGGTCGCGACCTATCTCATGGTCGTCGCGGTGGCTTTCGCCGGGTCGTCCGAGGGTATGAAGTGGTGAGCGGGATCAACCTCGGGCGCCGACCACGCCGCCGCTGAGCCGAGTCGCGAGGTAGACCGGGATCACCGACAGGAGGATCGCCGCCATCCCGGCGACGTTGACCAACGGGACCTGGTTGGCGAGCCGGAAGCTCTGGAAGATCCAGATCGGCAGCGTCTTGACCCCACCGGCCATGAAGATCGTGACGATGACCTCGTCGAACGACAGCGCGAACGCGAGCAGGCCGCCGGCGATCAGCGCCGACCGGAGGGCCGGGAAGGTCACGTACCGGAAGGTCTGGAAGGTGTCGGCGCCGAGATCGGCGGATGCCTCCTCGAACGAGCTCGACAGCCGCCGCAGCCGGGCGATCGCGTTGTTGTAGACGAGGACGATGCAGAACGTGGCATGGCCCACGATGATCGCGAAGAAGCCCAGCGGGAGGTGGAGCGCGCCGAATGTCGTCGAGAGCGCCATCCCGGTGACGACGCCCGGCAGGGCGATGGCCAGGATCAGCACGAACGAGACCGTCTCGCGGCCGAAGAACGAATAGCGCGACACCGCCAGCGACGCGAGCGCGCCGAGGACCATCGCGACGACGGTCGCGGCGAGCGCGCAGACGACCGAGGTGAGGAACGCCTGCTGCAGGCCGGTGTTCGCGAGCGCCTCGCCGACCCACTTGAGGGTGAACCCCGATGGCGGCCAGACGGACGTCCCGCTCGCGTTGAAGGCATAGATGACCACGAGCGCCAGCGGGATGTAGATGAAGACGAGGACCAGCCCGGTCGCGATCCGCAGCGCGACTCGGCCGAGGCCACCACCGGGCATCAGAACGCCTCGAAGGCGCCGAGGCGCCTGGCGATCAGCAGGTAGACGAGGATGATCACGAAGGGCACCAGCGAATAGGCCGCCGCGAACGGCAGGTCCTGGGCGACGTTGATGACGATGACGTTGCCGATGAACTGGGTCGTCGAGACGAGGCCGGGCACGATGTAGTCGCCCAGGGTCAGGGCGAAGGTGAAGATGGATCCGGCGACGACCGCCGGGATGGACATCGGCACGATGACCCGTCGGAAGGTCATCCAGCCGTGCCCACCGAGGTCGGCCGACGCCTCGAGCAGCGAATTCGGGATCCGTTCGAGGCCGGCGAAGATCGGCAGGATCATGAACGGCAGCCAGAGATACGTGAAGGTCAGCCAGATCGCGATGTCGCCGAAGCCCGGACCGGACAGCCCGAGCGGCTTCAGGACCCAGTCGAGGACGCCACCATCGGACAGGATCAGGCGCCACGAATAGGCCTTGATGAGGTAGCTCGCCCAGAGCGGCATGAGGACGGCCACCGCGAGGATCCCGCGCGTCCGCGGCGATGCCACCTTGGCCATGTAGAACGCGATGGGGTAGGCGAGCACGATGCAGGTACCGGTCACGAGCGCGGCCATCCCGACCGTGCGCATGGTCACGGTGCGATAGACCGCCGTGGAGAACAGCTCGACGAAGTTGTCCAGGGTGAACTTGCGGACGACGAGCGACGTGAACGGGTCGGTCGACCAGAACGCATTGAGGAAGAGCATCGCCAGCGAGCCGAGATAGACGACGCCGAGCCAGGCCACCGGCAGCGCCAGGATCAGCCCGAGCCGGATCCGGGGATGCCGGTGCGACCACGCCGCGACGCGCCGCCCCACCGAGGGAGGCGGCGGCCGCAGCTGCTCGGTCGTCGCGGTCATGTGCCGGGTCGGATCAGCCCTTGACCTCGGTCCAGGCCTTGATCCAATCGCCGAAGTCCTTGCACTGGACGTCCGTCCGGCCGTCCACGCAGGTGGCCTCCGGTGTCTGCCAGTACCAGACGTCCTGCCAGAAGGCGTCGTCGTTGGCGTAGAAGACCTTGCAGTGGTCGGCCATGTTGGTGCTGCCGGAGACGGACGGGGTGAATTCGGCAGGCGTCAGCTCGCACGACTTGGAGTTGCCCGGCGCCTCGCCGAAGTAATCGGCGATCTCCGCGTTGATCTTGGGCGACACGAGCCAGTCGATGAACGCGTATGAGCAGGCGAGGTTCTTCGACTTCGAGTTGATCATCCAGGTGTCGGACCAGCCGGTGGCGCCTTCGGTCGGCTTGATCAGGTCGACCGGGACGGGTGGCTTCTCGACCTTCAGAAGGTTCGCGATGACCTGCCACGTCGTCCCGACGTTCGACGTCCCCGACTCGAAGTCGGTCATCTGCTTGGTGTAATCGACCCAGCGCTGGGTGACCGACGGCTTCTGCTGCTTGAGCAGGTCGATGGCGGCCGCGAACTGGGTGTCGTCGAGCGCATAGGGGTTCTTGATCCCGAGCTCGGGCTTCGTCTTCATCAGGACGACGGCGGCATCGGCGATGTAGATCGGCGCATCGTAGATGCTGACCTTGTAGCCATTGGCCGGGTCGAACATCTGGGCCCACGTGGTCGGCGCGGGCTTGACCTGGTCCGTCCGCCACATCAGCAGGTTCGAGCCCCGGCCGTGGGGGATGCCGTAGGGAACGCCGTCGACCGTGTTGTAGGGCTTGTTCTTGAGGGCCGGGAAGATGTCCGCGTAGTTCTTGATCAGGTCCGTGTTGACCGGCTGGACGAAACCGCCGCGAACGAGCCGCAGGCTGGCGTCGCCCGAGGCGGACACGACGTCGAACTGCTCCGGATTGGTCGAGAACAGCGTGTACGCCTCATCCGAGGTGCCGAACGTCTGCGGCTTGACGGTGCAGCCGGTCTGCTTCTGGAAATCGGTCACCCAGTCGTACTCGGGGTAGGTCGACCCGTTCTCGACGTAACCCGGCCAGGCCAGGACGTTGATGGTCTGACCTTGCGGGCTGCCGAGATCGGCTGCGGTCGGCAGGCTCGGTCCGGGCGTCGCCGCCGCAGCGCTCGGTGCCGCCGAGGCTCCCTGGCTCGCCGCGGGCTGGCTGGCCGCCGTGGTCGCCGCCGCGCTCGGGGCGGTGGAGGCCCCACCACCCGAACAGGCCGACGCGAGGATGGCCACCCCCGCGACCAGCCCCAGCATCTTCTTGGTCTTCATCCCTCTCCTCCTCCTCCAATTCGAGCCGATCAGACCCCGTCCGCGACGGGCAGATCGTGCTGTCGCTTCCACACGAGCCGGACAGCCTGGCCCTGCAGCGCGAGCGCCTCGGTCGAGGACGTCGCGAGATTCTGGCGAGTGACGACGAGTTCCGAGCCCGCATCGAGCGCGACGATGAAGCGCGTGTCCGGGCCCAGGTAGACGACGTCGCGGATGCGCCCGAGCGCGGAGTTCTCGTCCGCAGCGACCTCGGTCGACGGGTCCGCGATGTGGATCTTCTCCGGCCGCACCGTGAACGTCCCGGACCGTCCGATGATGGCCTCGGCGACCGGCCCGGACAGCAGGTTGGAGGTGCCGACGAAGCCGGCCACGAAGCGGGTCGCCGGTCGCTCGTAGACATCGGCCGGCGCGCCGACCTGCTCGATCCGTCCGTTGTTGAAGACCGCCAGGCGGTCGCTCATGGTGAGCGCCTCCTCCTGGTCGTGGGTCACGTAGATGAAGGTGATGCCGACCTGCTGCTGGATCGCCTTCAGCTCGATCTGCATCTCCTCGCGGAGCTTCAGGTCGAGGGCGCCGAGCGGCTCGTCGAGCAGGAGCACCCTCGGCCGATTGACCAGCGATCGGGCGAGCGCGACGCGTTGCCGCTGGCCGCCCGACAGCTGGCTGGGCTTGCGCTCCTCGTAGCCGGGCAGGCGGACCATCCGCAGCGCCTCGGTCACGCGCGTGACCCGCTCGGGCTTCGGCACCTTGCGGACCATCAGACCGTAGGCCACGTTGTCGCCCACCGTCATATGCGGGAACAGCGCGTAGTCCTGGAAGACCGTGTTCACGTCGCGATCGAACGGTGGGATCCCGGTGACGTCCGCGCCGTGGAGCAGGATCCGGCCCGCAGTCGGCGTCTCGAAGCCGGCGATCATCCGGAGCGTCGTCGTCTTGCCCGAGCCGGACGGGCCGAGCATCGAGAAGAACTCGCCATCGCGGACGTCGAGGTCGATGCCGTCGACCGCGAGGACGTCGCCGTAGCGCTTGACGACCGACTCGAGTCGGACGGCAGTCGGAGTCGTCGCGGCTGACGCGGTGTCGGTGGTCGTGGTCGGGATCGCCAAATGGGACCTCGAGGGCGGTCTCGACGGACGGTCCTGGGTGACCGTGGGTCGGCTTGCGGCGCACTGTGCCCCGCCTCGCCGAAGCGTGTCAAGGCCAGCGGAACGTCGTTCCGTTCGGCGCGTCATAGACTTCGCGCCGTGTTCCCCGCCGTGATCCCGGTCGTGCGTCGCCGCCTCGGGTCGGGTCGCCGCGCGCGGGCGGCCGCCCCGACTGCCGTCGCACTCCTGTTGCTGGTCGCCACCGGCTGCAGCGCCGGACCGCCGTCGCCGACCCCGCCGATCGTGCCGGGCGGGTCCGCGTCGCCGCGCGAGGTCAACATCATCACCAAGGACTACGCGTTCCTGCCCGACGCGCTCGACCTCGTCGCCGGCGAGACCGTCCTGCTGCACGTCATCAACGGTGGCCTCGAGGTCCACGAGGCGGTCATCGGCGACAGCGCGGTCCAGGATGCCTGGGAGGTGGCCGAAGCGGCCACCGTCGGCCATCCACCCGGCCCGACCCCGGTCGTCACCGTGCCTCCCGACGTCGCCGGTCTGCGCATCGTCGTGACGTCCGGACAGCGCGTGGATGTCGTCTGGACCGTCCCCGCCAGCGCGTCCTCCAGTCCCACGGCCTGGCTCGTCGGTTGCCACATCCCCGGCCACTGGGCGCGCGGGATGCAGATCCCCATCCGCTGGGTCGTCCCGGCGGCCGGCTGACCGTGGCCGATGCCCTCGCCGGGTGCCTCCGGTGGTACGCTTCCTGCACCGGCGCTGCGTGCGCCTGAGCGTGAGCCTCGAGGAGGATCCTGAATGGCCTATGTGATCGCCGAGCCGTGTGTCGACGTGCTCGACGTGTCGTGCGTCTCCGTCTGTCCGGTCGACTGCATCCACTACGACGAGGGCACGGATCGCAAGCTGTTCATCGATCCGAACGAGTGCATCGACTGCGGCGCCTGCGAACCGGAATGCCCCGTCAACGCGATCTTCCCGGAGGAGTCGCTACCGACCGAGTGGGCAGGCTACACGGCGATCGATGCGACCTGGTTCACGGACAAGGCCGCGGCCCGCGCCGCCTTGGACGCGCTGAAGCCGCGCTGACCGCATCCCCGGTCCGGGGCGCGACGGACCGGCCCAGCTGACCCGGCGATGCGCATCGTCTCCCTCCTCCCGTCGGCCACGGAGATCGTCTGCGCGATCGGGCTCGCCGACGAGCTCGTCGGCGTCACCCACGAGTGCGACTTCCCGCCGGAGGTCGTCGGCATCCCGGTCATGACCCGGAGCGTCCACGACCTCTCGACGACGTCGTCGCGCGAGATCAACCGGCTGGTGACCGCATCCGTCCATGGCGGCTCGTCGCTGTACGAGCTCGACGAGGCTGCCCTCGCCGCCGCCGAACCCGATCTCATCCTGACCCAGGAGCTGTGCCGCGTCTGCGCGGTCAGCTATCGCGAGGTCAACGAGGTCGCCCGGGCGATCGACGCGGACATCACGGTGGTGTCCCTCGAGCCGACCTCGATCGAGGGCATCCTCAACACCATCACCACGGTCGGGGCGATGACCGAGGCGGAGGACGCCGCCATCGACCTCGTCGAATCGCTGCGCCAGCGGCTGTCGGCGATCGAGGCCAAGGTCCAGTCCCGACGTGACGCCGGCGGACGATCGCCGCGGGTGGTCGCGCTCGAGTGGCTCGATCCGCCGTTCGCGTCGGGTCACTGGGTCCCCGAGCAGGTCCGCCGGGCGGGTGGCTGGGAGCTGCTCGGCGCCGACGGCGATCGGTCGCGGGAGACGACGTGGAGCGCGGTCACCGAGGTCGACCCCGAGATGCTCCTGCTCATGCCCTGCGGGTTCCACCTGGCCGAGACCCAGGCCGAATGGGCGCAGACGCCGCGCCCGTACGGCTTCGAGGAGCTGACGGCGGTCCGCCGCGGCCAGGTCTTTGCGCTCGACGGGTCGGCCTACTTCAGCCGGCCGGGTCCGCGGGTCATCGACGGCATCGAGCTGCTGGCCGAGATCTTCGACCCGGACGCGTTCCGGGACATCGCGCCGTTCGGCTCGTGGACGCCGGTGACGCCCTAGATGCCGTTCCGCGCGACGTTCGACTGCCTGTGGTGTGGCACGGCCCACACCTGTCGCGGGCCGGACGACCTGGAAGGGTGGGCCCAGCTCTGCCCGGACTGTGTCGGCAAGGCCGGTGACAACGGCTTCCTGCGGTTCCGGCTGCACGAGGCGTTGAAGGAGCGGGGAGCGACCGCGAAGCCGGTCGAGGCGGCCGCCGCCAGCGCGCCGGATCCCGGTGCCGAGATGCTCGCCTACTACGAGGCGCGCGCCCCCGAATACGACGATTGGTACCTGCGCCGCGGCCGCTACGAACGCGGCCCGGTCCACGACGCGGCCTGGAATGCCGAGCTCGACGTCGCGGGTCGTTGGCTGGACGCCCTGCCGATCACGGGCGAGATCGTCGAGCTGGCCGCGGGCACGGGCTGGTGGTCGCCACTCCTTGCGGTCAAGGGCGAGCTGTCGCTCTACGACGGCAATCCCGGTCCGCTCGAGCGCGCGCGCGAGCGCCTCGTCGCCCATCGGCTGCGGGCGCATCTCCACGTGCGTGACGCGTGGGCCGAGCCCGATCGCCCGGTCGATGCCGTCTTCACCGGCTTCTGGCTGAGCCACGTCCCGCGCGCCCGGCTCGATGCGTTCCTGGCGATCGTCCGGCGCTGGCTCAAGCCGGGCGGGGTCTTCGCCTTCATCGATTCGCTGCCGGACCCGCAGTCGAGCGCGGCGGACCACCCGACGCCGTCCGACGACCTGTCGGTCCGCCGGCTGGACGACGGTCGCGAGTTCACGGTCGTCAAGGTCTACTACCAGCCGGAAGAGCTGGAGGCCGCCCTGGGTAGGGCCGGCTTCAGGGACGCCCGGGTCACCACGACCGGCCGGTTCTTCCTCACCGGGGAGGCCAGCGCGAGCGGCGGCGAGGTCGGCTGAGCCACCCTCCGCGGCTATACTCCGCGCGATGTCCCCCCTGGCCCGATCCACCATCGCGACCGTCGGCTCCGGCGTCATGGCCGAGGCGATGATCGCCGGCCTGCTCCGCGGCAAGCTGGTCGATCCGCAGCAGGTCGTGGCGAGCCATCCGCGGCCGGAGCGCCGCGAGCACCTCGAGCGTGAGTACGGCATCCGCACGGTCAGCTCGAACGTGGAGGCGGTCGAGGGCGCCGACGTCATCCTGCTCGGCATCAAGCCCCAGATGCTGGGCAAGGTCGGGCGCGAGATCGGCCCGCACCTGGGCCGCGGCCAGCTCGTCCTGAGCGTCCTGGCCGGGGCGACCACGGCTGCCCTGACCGGACTGCTCGGCCACGACCAGGTCGTCCGGAGCATGCCCAACACGCCGGCCCGCCTGGGCAAGGGCGTGACCGTCTGGTACGCGACGCCCGAGACGACCGACGTCCAGCGCGCGCAGGCGGCCGCGCTCCTGAGCGCGCTCGGGATGCAGCTCGAAGTCGACGACGAGAAGATGGTCGCCATGGCGACCGCGGTGTCGGGCACCGGCCCGACCTACGTCTTCCTGGTCATGGAGGCGCTCATCGACGCCGCGGTCCACCTCGGCTTTCCGCGCCACATCGCCCACGACCTCGTGATCGAGACGCTCGAAGGCTCGACCCTCTTCGCACGCCAGTCCGGCATGCATCCGGCGGAGCTTCGCAACATGGTGACCTCGCCGGGCGGGACGTCGGCGGCGGCCCTCCATGAGCTCGAATCCGGGCGCCTGCGGACCGTCCTGTCCGAGGCCGTCTGGGCGGCCTACCGGCGGACGGTCGAGCTCGGCGACCAGCTCGAAGCGTCGGTCGTGCCGCCGTCCGCCGACCGGGCTGACCGTGGCGCGGACGGACGGACCGGGGGGCGATGACCGCTCTCGAGTCGATGGATCTCCGGGTGGCGCCCGTCGCCGCGATCCGCTCGCGTGACCTGCGCGGCGCCGGGCGCGACATGTGGGCCGACGAGAGCGCCCTGTGGGATCGGCTCGACCTCAGTTGGGCCGGTCTCGACGACGCCGCGTGGCATCTGGCCGGGGCCGCGCCGTCCGACGCGGGTGGCCCGGACTGGTCGCTGGCCGAGCACGTCGGCCACATCGCAGACTGGCTCGAGCTCGCCATCGACTACACGACGCGGGCCATGGCCACCGGCGTCTGGCCGACCGACGATGACTACGACGACGGCGACTTCGACACGTTCAACGAGCGACGCCGGGAACCATGGGCATCCATGGCGCGCGATGCGATCCTGGCCCGGCTTGGCGACGCACGGCAGGCCATGCTCCCGTTGGCCCACCAGTTGACCGCCGAGACGATCCGCGACGAGCCAGCCTGGAGCTGGGTCTACCCTGCCCTCCACGGTCACTACCTCGACCACCTCGCCGTCATCGAGCCATGGACGGACGAGCTCCGCCGCCGCGCCGCGACCGCGGCCGCAGAGGTCTCCTGAATGCCTACCGCTCCCACGACCCCGTCGCCGAACCTGACCATCGAGGCGATCGTCGCGGTCGATGCACCGCGCGACTTCCGCCTCCACCCGCGCGATCGCGTCGTGGCGTACACGGCCGAGGCCGGCGGCGCTCGCCAGCTCTTCACGATGTCGCTGCGCGGCGGCTATCCGGTCCAGCTCACTGCGTCGGAGAAGGCGGTCTCCGATCCGCAGTGGTCGCCCGACGGGCGTCGCCTCGCGTTCGTGCGTGACGACGAGATCTGGGTGATCGAGGCGGACGGCTCGCGGACGACCAACGTCGTTGCCAAGCCTGGTGGCGGGCGCTCGCCGCGCTGGTCGGCGGACGGCCACCGCCTCGCGTTCATCTCCCGGCGGCGCGGCTGGAGCCAGGTCTGGCTGATCGAGGCACCCGTCCCGCGGCGCGGCCGACCGGCGACGGAGCCGAAGCCGCCGCGGCCGATCGCCGTCACCGCCACCGGGGTCGACGTCGACGCCTTCGAATGGGCGCCCGACGGCTCCCGCCTCGCGGTCATGACGCGACTCGATCCGGAGGTCGGCGAGACGGCCCAGATCGCGTTCATCGACGCTGCCGGCGGACCGCTCCGGGTGGTGGCCGGCGAGCGCAGCTACGACGTCGCGGCCCGCTGGGTCAACGACGGCTCCCTGCTCTACGTGTCGGATGCCGACGGCTGGTTCCAGGTCGTCCGGCTGACGGCCGACGGCCACGATCGGATCGTCCTGACCGCCGGCGAGCGCGAGCACGGCGATCCGGGTGGCGGGCCGGGGTCCGCGCCGCTGCCCTCACCGGACGGCAGCCACTTCGTCCATGTCGAGGTCCACGATGGGCTGCAGGACCTCCTGGTCGGCCAGATCGGGGTCGGCGAGGAGCCGAAGCGCGGCCGCGGTCGTCCGCCGAAGACGCCACGGACCGTCACCGCGGCGACGGCCGGCAGCCGGATCAACCCGTGGGACGGCGTCTGGCGGTCGGTCGGCTGGAGCGCCGACGGGGCATGGGTCGCGGCGACGGGCGAACGTGAGATCTCGCCGCAGGACCTGTGGCTGCTGCCGGTCCCGGGCGTCGCGCCGGATGACGCGCGGCCGCGCCAGGTCACTGATTCGCTGCCGGTCGTCCTGCGCGACGCACTCTCGCCGTCGCGCATCCCGAAGGCGCAGCGCGTCGTCGTCACCGCGCGTGATGGACTTCGCGTCGAAGGCACGCTCTGGCGACCGAACACGGCCACGGGCAAGCGTGGCGGTACCCGCGTGCCGGTCATCATCTACCCGCACGGCGGTCCGACCGGCCAGTCGTTCCGCTCGTTCGTGCCGTTCAAGCAGGTCCTCGTCGCGGCCGGGTTCGCCGTCTTCGACGTCGATTTCCGCGGCTCGACCGGCTACGGCCGGACGTTCCGGGTGGCCAACCACGACGAGTGGGGCAACGCTGACGTCCACGACCTCATCGATGCGGCCCGCTGGGCGGCCGACCAGCCGTGGGCCGACGGCCGGCTCGCCATCTACGGCGGGTCGTACGGCGGTTACATGGTGCTGTGCGCCCTCGTCGACGAGCCGTCGCTGTGGCGCGCCGGCGTCGATCTCTACGGCGATTCGGAGATCGCCGAGAGCTACCGCCACGGCGACCGCCTCGGCCGGCTCGACCTCCACAAGATGATGGGCTCGCCCGACGCGCCCGACCGCGGCGACGTCTACCGGCGCGGCTCACCGGTCTATCGAGCCGAACGCATCGAGGCGCCGCTGCTCATCCTCCACGGCCGCAAGGACAAGCGGGTCGTGCCGCTCATGACCGAGCGGATGGTCGAAGCGCTCGAGATCGAGGGCAAGCGCCACGAAGTCCATTGGTACGACGAGGAGGGCCACGGCTGGGAGCGCCGCGAGAACCGGCGCGACGCCTACGAGCGCACGCTCGCGTTCCTGAAGGCGAACGTCCTCGACGATCCGGCCGACTAGGCCTTCGAGCCGTCCGCCCGTGCGGATCTTGGGCGCATCGCCAGCGCGATGGTGACGGCGATGCCGATGCCGATGAGGACGTCGCCGATGCTGAACACGTTCGCCAGCGGGAGCCAGGAGGGCAGCGCGAACAGGTCGGTCAGCAGCCGCAGTGCCGGGTCGGGCACGAGGATGCTGTTCGTATAGCCGTTCGCCAGCCCCCCGATCGACTCCACCGCCGCCGGGTCGGCCGGCATCCAGCCGCCATTCGCGACGATCGCCGCGAGGTTGCAGCCGGCGCCGACCGCGATCAACGCGACCCCTGGGACCGCGATGTTGCGCAGGACGGCGACGAAGACGAGCGCGGTCGAGGCGACGTAGATGGCCGGTCCCGCGTCACCGACGATCCGCCCGCCGGCGTCGGTGAAGATCACGACCTGGACCGCGAGCCCGAGCAGCATCAGCGGCACCCAGCGCAGGCGCAGGTCGCCCAGTCGCTCGAGCCGGCCGCCGGCCAGCAGGCCGATGACGATCCCGATGGGGATCGCGCAGAGGACGAACACGATCGGCTCGAGCCGCCGGTCAGTCGCGGGCGGCCGCGTCCGCGAGGATCGCCTGGATCTGGACGACGTGGCCCTCGAGGTGGCCGACGATGAACGGGTCCGGCATCTGCGCGACGGTCATCTCGCCCCGCTTCGGGTGGATCCCGCGTCGGGTCAGCTCGGCCGGGGTCAAGGACCGCCAGCGACGATCGAAGCGCGTCAGCCCGTCGTCGATCCGGTCGTACAGCTCGCGTGGCGGGAGCGACCGGTCGCGCTCGATCAGGCCGATGCGCACCTGGTCGGTGGCGATGCGACCGAACGGCACCGGCTCCACCTCGCCCGCCAGCACACGCTCGATCTCACCCAGCCAGTAGGTCGCCATCTCGGCAAGGTGGGCGAGCACTTCGCCCGGTCCCCAGCGCGCCTCGTCCGAATCGTCGTAGACGGGGGCCAGCGGCCACGGGGCGCCGGCCTCGACCGCCGATCGGGTCGCCGCGAGCCCGGTCCGGGCGGCCTGGAGTCGTTCGAGCAGGGTGTCGTCCATCTGCCCAGTGTCGCATGCGAGGCGTACCATCGGACGCCAAGACCACCGGCCGCCGCGGCTCGATCGCGACGTGCCGCCCCGCCGCAGCAGGGGAGAGCCGCGATGACGGACACGATCTCGACCGGAGCCGCCAACCAGGCCGGCGCCCGGATCGACAAGGACGCCTACGACAAGGCGGCCGACTTCCTGCCCCTCAAGGGCATCGACCACGTCGAGTTCTGGGTCGGCAACGCCCGCCAGGCGTCGGCCTACTACCGCGCCCTGTGGGGCTTCACGCCCGGTCGCGTTCACCGGCCTTGAGACCAGGGTTCGCGACCGCGCCAGCTATGTCATGGTCCAGAACGACATCCGCTTCGTGTTCACCGCGCCGTTGACGCCCGATGGCGAGATCGCCGAGCACGTCCGCGAGCACGGCGACGGTGTCCACGACATCGCCTTCGCGGTGGACGACGTCGAGTCCGCCTGGCGCGAGACGACGACGCGCGGCGCGGTGTCGGCCCTCGCCCCGACCGAGCTCGAGAGCGACGACGGCACGCTCCGCAAGGCATCGATCCGGACCTACGGCGAGGTCCTCCATTCGTTCGTCGACCGGAGCGACTATTCGGGCGTCTTCGCGCCCGGCTATCGCGCGGTCAAGTCGAGGGCTGCCGCCGCCGGCGGCCTGTCCTTGCTCGAGGTCGATCACTGCGTCGGCAACGTCGGGCTCGGCGAGATGGACACGTTCGTCGACTTCTACCGCGACGTGCTCGGCTTCGCCCAGCTCATCCACTACGACGACAAGGTCATCCACACCGACTACAGCGCGCTGATGTCCAAGGTCATGACCAACGGCAACGGCCGGATCAAGTTCCCGATCAACGAGCCGGCGACGGGCAAGAAGAAGAGCCAGATCCAGGAGTACCTCGACTGGTATCGCTCGCCCGGCTGCCAGCACATCGCGCTGCGGACCGAGGACATCGTGGGGACGGTCCGGCGGCTGCGCGACAACGGCGTCGAGTTCCTCGGGCCTGCCGCACGAGTACTACGCCAACCTGGCGGACCGCGTCGGTGACGTCGGCGTGCCCATCGACACCCTCGAGGAGCTCGGCATCGAGGCCGACCGTGACGAGGAGGGCTTCCTCCTTCAGATCTTCACGCGGCCCGTCCAGGACCGCCCGACCTTCTTCTTCGAGATCATCGAGCGCCACGGCTCGCGCGGCTTCGGCGTCGGCAACTTCAAGGCCCTGTTCGAAGCGATCGAACGCGAACAGGCGAAGCGCGGGAACCTCTAGCGAGGCTCCCGCGCGACCGCACCATCCTTATGGAGTCGGTTGCTGGACCGCGTACCACCGACAGCAGTCGTTGTACTTGGCGATGAACTTGATGTTCGAACCATCCGCGTCCATGACCTTGATGTTGGCCGTCCCACGATTGCCGCTGTCGGCGCCGAGGAGGGTGAACAGGATCTGGGTCCCGTCGGGCGACCAACTGGGTGCCCCGGAATCCCCGCCCGTGTCAAGACGACGAGCATCGGATCCGTCCGCCGCCGAGGTATAGATGTGCATCAAGGTCAGGCCCGAAGACGTCGCCCCGTAGTAGCCGCTGACGGGCGCCGAACTGAACACCAGCCGCGAACCGTCGGGCGACCACGACGCGTCTCCGGCCAGGAGGTCTGGCTTGGTGACATCGCGTCGCTTCGTTCCATCCGTCCCGATCGTGACGACGACGCTCCCGGTCGCGCGGCCGTCGTTGCCCCAGGAGACCACGTGGTAGACGAGGTTCTTGCCATCCGGTGACCAGCGCGGGTGTTTCGCTTCCCGCGTCGGCAGGGTCGTCCGGGTCGCGTCGAGCTCGACGACCGTCCCGGCGGCCAGGTCCCGGATAGCCACGACCGTACCGGTCGGATCGGCGCCGGCCGGCCCGGTGGTGCGGATATATGCAAGATGGGTGCCGTCTGGCGAGAAGGCGGGATCCCATTCGTCGTGACAGGCCGGCGGTTCACAGACGGTCGAGATCAGGCGTGGAGTGGACCCCGCCACGTCCGTCTCCCACAGCAGCTCCCGAGGGGACGCGTCATTCGGATCGACGCCCGCGTAGGCGATGTGGGATCCTTCCGGGCTCCACGCTGGGGTTTCCTGGGTGCCCCTGACCGTCGGCAGGAGCTCCTCGCCAAGGAGGTCCGGACGAAGGAGCTCGAGGCGTGTCCCGACACGCGGTGTGAAATGTTCGAACAGCACACGTCCGGTCCCCGCCAGGGGAAGGGGCAATGGCCGGGGTGTCGGCTGTGCCGTCGGATCGGCGGATGGTGGAACGACGGCGGCAGTCGATGGTGAAGCCATGCCGGTCGACTTCGGGGACGCGGTCGGGTCGTCCGTCCGGACCCGTGGTCCGGAGAATGCGCCGATCAGATCCAGGCCTGCGATGGCGATGATGATGGCCACGATCGCCGCGGCGACGGGCAGAACGGGTCGCATGGGAGCATCCCTCCATGGGCGGAGGCGCCATGCGGGCAGCTGTCTCTGCCGGGAGATCCGCACGGCCGTCACGTCGATGACGCGGTCGGGCATCTCCGTGGGGCCGTCGTCCAGCCAGTGGCCGAGGATGAGGGACAGCTCTCGATCGTCCGTCATGCCGATCGACCTCCGACTGTGGATGTCCGAGCCTCGGCATCGAGGGCGGCGCGCATGGCGCGGTGGGCGTGGTGGAGTCGCGAGCGCACGGTGCCCGGCGGTGCGCCGAGTGTCTCGGCGATCTCGACGAGGCTGTAGCCCGCGTAGTGGTGGAGGACAAGGATCGCTCGTTCCTCGGGGGTCAGCCGGCGGAAGCCACGCTCCAGCTGGTCACGATCACCGACTCCGAGCAGGTCGTCGGGCGCGGCCGGTCCGTCGACCGGCAGCACCCGGAGGTTCACGGTCCGACGACGCTCGCGCGTCGCGTGGGCGATGCAGACATTGGTGACCACCCGGTTGATCCACGCGTCGAACCGATCCGGATCGCGGAGCCCACGGAGGTCGCGCCAGGCGATCACCAGTGCGTCCTGGAGGGCATCCTCGGTTCGGTCGACGTCGCGGAGGATCCGATACGCGAGGGCGAAGAGTCGGTCGCCCGTCGAGCGCACCAGGTCGACGAATGCCGCCTGGTCGCCGCGCTGCGCCGCCTCCACGAGGTCCCGGTCGCGATCCACCGTCGCTGCCTCTCATGACGTTCGTGGGGAACGTCGTCCGACAGTCTAGGGAGCGTCCACCTCGCAAACGTTGGAAATGGGCGCGCTCACAGCGCGGAATGCGGAGCGGGAACCCCTAGGCGAGGCCCCCGCGCCGAATGACGGACTGTCAGCCGCCGGCGAACTGGATGCTGTCCACGATCGGCTGCGCCTTCGCCGTCAGTCCATCGAAGGTGGTGCCATCCGCAGACGAGATGACGACGACCGCGACCTCGCCGCTTGGCAGGTCGACCGCGATCAGGCGAGCCTTCTCGTCCTTGTCGATGCGCAGCGTCGATTCATCGGAGCCGTCCGTGGTCGTCAGGATCGCCATCGCGGGTTGGAGTTCAAGAGTGCATTTCGTCCCGGCACCTGCGGCCAGCGAGACATCGATCGACTGCGCCGGATAGCCACTCACCGTGGTCGCCTTGGGCGACGTCACGGTCAGGCCGTCGCGGGCGCGGATCGCAGCAACAAGGTCGGCGGCCGTGTGGCCGGCGCCCGCGGTCTGCGTGCCTGCGCAGCCGTCGCCGGGATCGACGGCACGCATGAGGTAACGGACCTCGATCCGATCGAAGAAGAACGGACCGTCTCCGCCGCGGATGCCGGCGACCCGGTCGTCGTTCTGGCTCTGCTCCCAGCCGGTCTCAGTGAGGACCAGGGTGAAACCCGGGTCCGCGCCGCTGTAGCGCCACGTCGCCGGCTGCATGGGGATCGATATCGTGGGGAAGTCCACGGCGGCGGGACTCTGCGGCGGACTCGTGACAAGCGTCGAAGGGCTCGCCGCCGCCGACGATGGGCTTGCGGTGAGGCCGGGACTGGTAGTGGGAACCGCCGGCGAGCTGCCGACCGATGAGCCGCCGAGGCGCGGACCGATCGCGACCAAGGCGAGGACGATGACGGCGGCGACCGCGACGATCGCGGCGCCGATGTTGCGCGGATTCTGCATGGACCAGAGCCTCCAGTCGAGGCGCCAGGCGGGTCGCTGCGGTTGACGTTCGAGACGATCGGCGACGACGTCGAGGACGCGGTCAGGCGCGACCGACGAACCGTCGCTGAGCCAGTGGTCAAGAAGGCGTTCGATGTCGCGAGGCTGGTTCATGCCGGTCTGCCTTCCTTGACCACGGTCCGAGCGTCTGCCTCGAGGGCGGCCCGCATGGCGCGATGGGCGTTGTGGAGTCGGGAGCGGGCCGTGCCGGGCGGGATGCCGAGCGTCTCGGCGATCTCGGACGGCGCGAAGCCCAGGAAGTGATGGAGCACGAGGATCGCCCGCTGGTCGGGCGGCAGCCGACGGAACCCGCGTTCGAGCAGGTCCCGGTCGACGATGGTCAGCAATTCGTCGCGCGCGGCTGGTCCGTCGTCGACGGGCAGCACCCGCAGGTTCGCCGTTCGCCGACGCTCGCGCGTCGCCTGGGCGATGCAGACGTTGATGAGGAGGCGCTGGAGCCACGCATCGAATTGGTCCGGATCGCGGAGGCCCCGCAGGTCACGCCAGGCGATCACCAGCGCGTCCTGGAGGGCATCCTCGGCCCGATCGATGTCGCGCAGGATCCGCTGGGCGATCGCGAACAGCCGGTCGGTCCGAGCGCGGATCAGGTCGACGTACGCGTCCCGATCCCCGTTCCGTGCCGCCTCGACGAGGTCGCGATCCACGGATCCCATCTCCCAGGTGCCGCCCGTCGTGAGCGGCTTTCGAATCTACTGGTCGATGGTGCCGGTGCGGCGTTCATTCTTGGCCGCCGAGTCGGCGTCGCCGCTCGTCGCATTCCCCTGGCGGGCACCTGGCAGGAACCGGCCAGGGTGTTCGACAGGTACCCGTCGGTGGACTGGTCGGCGGGCGGCGAGCCCGATTCGGCTCGTTCGACGACCCGGGAATGTGCACGTCGAGCACGGGTCGACCTCCGCGACTGGTCGGTCGGACGCTGGCACCTGCCTATCAGTCCAGGGATGGGCATATGTCGAGGAGCTGGCCGGGGCGACCGGGATCGGGATCCTGGCCCTGGTCTGGCTGATGGAGCTGAAGCCGTTCCAGGCGCGGACCTCAGGGTCGGATCAGGGCGTACAGACGCCGGCGCCCGGAGATGCCCTTGAGCTCATGCTCGCCGCGATCGTCGAATGTCAGACTCGAGCCGGCCAGAAGCTCGACGGTCGAGCCCGACACGCACACCTCGCCATCGCCGGCGAAGGCCAGGATCCGCGAGGCCATATGGACCGCCAGACCGCGGACGTCGCCGGGCTGCAGCTCCACCTCGCCGGTGTGGACGCCGGCCCGAAGACCCAACCCGAGCTCGTGGGCCTGGTCGATCAGCGTCGACGCGCACCGGACGGCCCGCTCCGTCCCATCGAACAGGGCGATGACGCCATCACCCGTCGTCTTGATCATCCGGCCGCGCTGACGGTCGATCTCGAACCCGCTGCGCTCGTTCAGTGTCGAGATGACCTCCCGCCAAGGCTTGTCGCCCATGCGCTCGGCAGTCGCGGTCGAATTGACCACGTCGGTGAAGACGATCGAGGCGAGGATCCGGTCGTCGAGCTCGACCGAACGGGCGAATGCCCGCATCCCGGCGACGTCGTAGGTCACCCACGGCTCGTCACCGATCACCCAACCGTCATGTCCCGCCGGGATGTCGAACACCGTGTCCGGCCCGATCTCGAGGGTGGTGCCATCGTCCATCCGCACGCCGAGCCGTCCGGACACGCAGACCCCGAGGTGGTGGTACTGGCACGATGCTGTGCCGGCGATGGGCTTCACGTCCGTGGCCCAATGCCAGCCGGGCTCGAACCGGGTCCAGCCCATGACGACATCGTCGAGGGTGTAGATCTCGACCCGACCGTTCGGGAAGGTCCGGACCTCATCGGGCCTTCCGAGAGGCTTGGCCTGGAGTCGCGCCATCGTCGGATTATCGATGACAGGACGAGCACCGACTAGACTCGAATCATGAAGGTCGCCCACGTCCGCGATCGATTCGCCCCGGCCGGCGCGGGCTGGCGTCTGGCCGCCGCGGTCGATGCGGGACATGCGCCCGGCCGGTGGCTCGACCTCGAGGCGGCGCGACGCCGGGCGATCCGTGCCCGGCCTGCCCTCGAGCATGACTCCGCGGTGCACCGGCGCCCGCTCACGACCCTCGACGACCACCTCGCCGGCGGCCTGAGGGTCGAGGTCCTTCGCGAGATCCTCGACGGCTTCGAGCCGCGGGGCGACGACGATCCGGCCGTCCTGGACGTCGCCGATCTCGCCTTCGGCCCGCCGATCCTGCGGCCGACGTCGCTGCGCGACTTCTATGCGTTCGAAGGTCACGTGAAGACGATGTGGCAGCGCCGCGGCGGTGAGGTCCCCGAGACCTGGTACCGCCTGCCGGTCTTCTACTTCAGCAACGCCTCCGAGATCCGCGGCCCGGACGACCCGATCTGGTGCCCGGCCGCGTCGCAGGAGCTCGACTACGAGCTGGAGGTCGCGGCGCTCATCGACACGCCCGCGCTCGACCTGTCGCCCGACCGCGCCGAGGAGGCGATCGGTGGCTATACGATCTTCGACGACTGGTCGGCGCGCGACCTCCAGCGCGAGGAGACCGTCGTCCGCCTTGGGCCGGCCAAGGGCAAGGACTTCGCAAGCTCCTTCGGGCCGTGGCTGGTGACACCGGACGAGCTGGCCGACGCGCGACGCGGGACCGGCTACGACCTGGCCATGACCGCGACCGTCAACGGCATCGAGACGAGCCGGGGTCGCTGGTCCGACGCCCAGTTCTCGTTCGGCGACATGCTCGCGCGGGCGTCGGCCGACGTGCATCTGCGTCCGGGCGATCTCATCGGCAGCGGCACTGTCGGCACCGGCTGCCTGCTCGAGGTGCGCGACCAGACCCTCGGCCGCTATCTCCAACCGGGCGACGAGGTCGTGCTGGCCGTGGAGCGCCTGGGATCGCTCCGGAACCCCGTCGTCGCCCGAGGCACGTGACCACTCGATCGGGACAGCCGCCGGCTGGACGACCTCGAAGTCCGCCGACGGTGCCGACCAGGTCAAGATCACCGGCACCGACACGACGGTCTTCGGCTCGTCGGAGGTCCTCCCCAAGGGCACCACCTTCGAAGCCTCGCTTCTCGAGCGGCAGCAGGCCGCCCTTGAAGGCAATCCCGCCGGTTGCGATGGCGGTGACCCCTCGACCTGGCCATCCCTCCCCGTTGGCTCCGAGACGGGCCGTGTTGCAGATGCTCTGCAACATGGCATTGGCCTTCGTCGAGGCCGGTGGTCGCGTGTACAGCTTCGGATGGGGCAACGACACGTTCACCACCGACACGCACCTCGGTCTGGCGTCGTGGAAGGACTTGCTCAAGTCCGTGACGTTCGCACCCGGGGCCGCCAAACCCTGACCTCCGGTCCAGGTTTGGCGACGGTACGATGCTGGCCTCCAGGGAGGGCCAGCTCGTGCCACGGGACCGCGAACCGCGCCTCACGATCGCGCCGATGACCGCCGCCGATTGGCCGGCGGTCCGGCGCATCTATGCCGAGGGCATCGCGACCGGTGATGCGACGCTCGAGAGCGCGGTCCCGGATTGGCACCACTTCGATCACTCGCATCCGATGGAATGCCGGCTGGTCGCCCTCGATGGACGCGGTGGGCCGGTCGTCGGCTGGACGGCGCTCGGCCACTACTCCGCCCGCCGGGTCTATGGCGGGGTCGCCTGGGAGAGCATCTACGTGGCCGCCGACGCGCGCGGCCGCGGTGTCGGACGGGCCCTGCTCCAGGCACTCATCCCGGCCTCCGAGGCGGCCGGGTTCTGGACACTCCTGGCCGGCGTCCTCATCGATAACGCGGCGAGCCTGGCCCTGCACGAGGCAGTCGGATTTCGCCGCGTCGGCGTCCAGCTCGGGATGGGCATGGACCCGCGGGGCCGCTGGCGTGACGTGGTCCTGCTCGAACGCCGGAGCGAGATCGTCGGGATCTGACCGACGGGCTCGCAGGAAGCCGAACGCCCCGGCGGTGCCGGGGCGTTCGAGGTCTCACGCAGTGGTTGAGATGGTCAGTGGGCGATGGTCCCGCTGACGCAGGCGTAGCTGGTCCCGAGGAACCCGCTGCTGGTCAGCGTCGCGCAGTTGCGCCACGACTTGCCGTGTCGGCCACCACCCTGCGCCTTCGCGGCGTAGGTGATGGTGGCGGCGTGGACGGTGCCCGGGGTCGTCGTGATCCGGACATCGTTGTTCGGATCCGGGAGGGAGCCCGTCCCGTCGGCGTAGATCATCGCCCCGCGATTGCCGAACTTGTTCTCGGCGCCGATGGTGCCGAAGCCGCCTTCACCGCCGGGCTGGGCGTTGGCGTAGGTGAAGGTGATGTCCTCGCCCGGGTTCGTGTCGCTGTTCAGGCCGATCCAGACCTCCATCGAGTGGGTCCGGCTCGGGTCGCTGTACTCGGAGACGGCGTCGAACTCGACGACGATCCAGTCGTCGACACCGTCACCCAGGATATTGACGTTGATCTTGCCGCCGAAGGCCGGGTTGAGGTCCGACCAGAACGGCGCGAGCACGTTGTTCGGCAGCGCCGCATCGGGGAGCAGCTGATTGATGAACTGGACATCCTGGCCCGTGCCGCCGCCGACGACGACGTAGCCGTCGCTGACGACGCCGATGCTGGTCCAGGTCTCGCCGGCGAAGTCGAACGGCGGGACGTCGAAGTTGGTGATGGTCTCGTCACCGGCGTCGCCGATGGGGATCGTTCCGCCGAAGCCTTCGAGCGGGACGTAGCCGTACGGCGAGAGGAACCCGCCGAAGGCGGCCTGGACGTCAGCCGGATCGGACGCGGGGATGGTGCCGCTGGCGACGACCGTGTCGCCGTGCTTGACCGTGCCGCCGACGACGCTGTGCTTGTCGAGCTTCAGCTCCGTCGGCAGGTGGTCCTTGATCGAATAGGTGACTTCGTCGAAGGTCGGGTTCGCCGCGGTGACCGTGCACGACGTGGTGCCGTGCGAGGTCAGGTCGGTCGGCTCACACGACTTGGTGAGCGTGACGTCCTCCTGGCCGCGGACGATCGTGACCGGCATGTGCAGGACCCGGTGCCTGCCGTGGCCCGTCTGGGTCAGGGTGATCATCCCGAAGCGGGTCTCGCCGAGGGCGACCGCGGAGGCGTCGAGCTCGATCTTGAACGAGGCGTCACCGCCTGCGCTCACATGGATCTCCTTCGGGACCTTGATCTTGAAGTCGGACGGGCTCGACGTGGTCAGCTTCCAGTCGGACTTCGAGCCGAGGACGCTATGCGCCGTGCGGGTCAGGGTGATCTTGCCCGGCATCGTCGGGTGATAGATGCTCGGATAGTTGGTGGTGTACAGGTCGGTTTCATGGGCGATGTAGTCGGCGCCGGTGGCGTCGAACGTGAGGCCCGGGCTGCCGGCCTTGTTCAGGTCGACGCGGCCGGAGCCGTCGTCGAACGCGTCGGCCGGGGTGACCCCGTCCTCCTTGACGACGCCCTTGGTCTTGGCGGTGGTCATCAGCGCGGACTTGATCTGGCCCGGCGTCCAGCTGGGATGGAGGTCCTTGATGAGCGCCGCGGAGCCGGCGATGTGCGGGCTGGACATCGAGGTGCCGGCGATCGACTGGAACAGCTCGCCCTGCGGGCCGGACGGGATGCCGACATGGAGGGGCGACGCGCCGGCCAGGATCTGGACGCCGGGTGCGGTGATGTCAGGCTTGCTGACGCCGAGCGACTGGGCCGGGCCACCACGCGAGCTGAACGACGCCATGACGTCGCCCTGCTGGCTGCCCTTCACGCCATCGCTGATTGTGGCCTTGACATTGGTGTGGCCGCTGATGAAGGCAAGGAGTGTCTGGCCCTGGTCGAACTGGATGTGGCTGGCCGGAAGGAAGTGGTTATCCGTTTCCTGGTCGGTGACCGTCGCATCCGTGTTGTAGAGCACCATCCCGGCGGCGCCGCCGTCGAAGACGAACTTGCCCTTCTCGACGCGACCGCCGCCGCCACCGCCGCGCTGGCACACGACGATCTTCCCGGTGAAGGTTCCGGGCGCTGCGTCGATCAGGCAGAACGGGTCGGCCGTATTGACGACGATCGGGACGGGCCCGACGCCGTGGGTCAGCGACACGCCGGCGAGATCAAGCGTCGCGCCGCCATCGGCGGTCACATGGACCGTGTCCACGAAGGCACGCGGGGTCGTGCTCGCGCCGACCGCGGTGACCCACGGAGCGCGGTGATCGGTGGTGTCGGCGGCCGGGCCGCTGTTGCCGGCCGAGGCGGCGACGAAGACGCCCGCGTTGTAGGCGTCGAGGAAGGCGAGCTCGCTGATGTCGGAGTACGGGCTGGAGCCGCCGCCGATCGAGAAGTTGATGACGTTGACGCCGTCGCCGATGGCGGCCTGGACGGCTGCCGCGGAGTCGGAGCCGAAGCACCCGCCGTCGCCGCAGACCTTGAACATCTCGACGTAGGCGCGCGGCGCGACGCCGGAGATGGTCCCGCGCGGGATGCCGAAGATCGACGCCTGGACGCCGGAGTTGCCGGCCGCGGTGGACGAGGTGTGCGTCCCGTGGCCGTCGTCATCGCGGGCACTGAGGTTCTCGCCCGGCAGGAGGTCCGGTCCGAACGCGTCGTAGACCGCCATGAACCGATAGGCGGCGATCAGCTTGTTGTTGCAGGTGAAGGGCACGTCGCCCGGGGTCGTGCTGCCGAACTGGCAGCCACGTGAACCATCCGGTGCGACCGGCGGGGCCGCATACGGCTTGCCCGACGGGTCCGGATCGGAGAATGACGGGTGCTCCGGCCAGATGCCGGTGTCGAGGACGCCGACGATGACGCCCTCACCGGCGCTCTCCTGGCCACCCAGGTTGCCCCAGGCGGTCGGCGCACCGATGAATTGCGGGCTGGTGTCGGTCTGGACCTTCTCCACGACGTCCGGATAGACAGCCGCAACGCCGGGCAGCTTGGCCACGGCCGCGATCGAGTCGTCCGGGACGGTCACGGCAACCGCGTTGAGGATGAGGTCGTATCGGGCGTTGACCTTGGAGCCCTTGACCTTGCTCGAGAGCTGGCCGGTGAACGCGTCCTGCTTGCCCTTGAGGAACGAGCGATAGCGGGCGGTGTCGGTGCCCTTGAGATCGATCGACTTGGCGCCCCGAGCCTTCGGGTTCGTGGCCGGGAAGCCGCTCACGCCGCCCTTGTAGGCGGCCACGGAATCATTCTTCAGCTTGACGACGATGGCGACCTTGCCGTCCCGCCGGGCGGCCTTGGTGAAGTCGCCGACCAGCGTCCCGCCGGCCTGGACCGGCCGTGCGTCGGCCTGCTTCAGGACCGACGCGTCGGCTCGCTGCGGGTCGGCGGCTGTCGCCGTGCCGATGCTCCCACCGAGGAGTGCCGTGGCCATCAACGCCGCCCAGAGGCGACGCGTATGGCGAGAGGGACTGGAACTCATCGAGGCTCCTCCTGTCGCGGGGTCCCCCGCACTTCGGACGGCCATGCCGTCGCTGCGCACCCGGGCATCGGTCGATCGAGGGGTGATTCTTCCGAGGCTTCGACTCAGATGGGCGGCGACTCGTTCGACCGGGGCTTCGGGCGAACCGGCCATCCGCTCCCTGGATAGCCAGTGTCGTTGCGGCATGATAGCCCCGCCGAGACGGAGTGAGACAGCGATTCCTTGCCGGTTGCGGTGCCCGACTGCACCGGGATATCGGCCGGACGCCAGGTCCGCGGCGCGCTCACCACGACCACGTCGACACTGCCGGTGAGGACGAGGCGAAAGCCGGCCTCCGGACCGCGGTCCAGTTCGGACCTGTCCGGATCCTCCGCCTCTGAACGTTCCGCGACGGCCCGACCGTCATAGTGGGTAGTCCGCGGCCATGGAGGTCGCGGCCGACCGGAGATCGAGGTGGATCGAGACCTCGTCGAGCAGGCCCGTCGGGGCGATCGTGAGGCGTTCGCCGTCCTGGTGCACCAGGTCAGCGACTCGCTCTACGCGGTCGCTCAACGGATCCTGCGCGATTCGGCCCTCGCCGAGGACGCTCTGCAGAACGCCCTTGTCCTTGCCTGGCGCCGGATCCCGCACCTGCGGGAGCCCGAGCGGTTCGAGGCATGGATCCATCGGATCCTCGTCCACGCCTGCTACGACGAGTCGCAGCGGGCTCGCCAATGGACGGCCAACGTCCGGGTCCTGCCGGTCGACGGCCCCCTCACCCCTGACGGCAGCGCCGTCATCGCCGACCGCGACGAACTGGAGCGGGCATTCCGCCGGCTCCCGGTCGACCAGCGGGCGGTCTTCGTCCTGCACCACTACCTCGGGCTGCCGCTCGTGGAGATCGCCGAGATGCTCGAGATCCCCGCGGGCACGGCCCGATCGCGATTGCACTACGCGACACGCGGACTCCGTGACGCCCTCGTGGCGGACGCGGAGTCCGAAGCCGCGATCCTCGGAGGACGACTCGCATGACCGACGACCGCTCGCTCGAACGCGCCGCTCGGTCGTGGATCGAGGCCGGGCCGACACGGGCGCCATCGCACGCTGTCGACGCCGCGCTCCTCCGCATCGAAACCACACCACAGGAACGGGATCTGCGGATCCCGTGGAGGTTCACCGCCATGCATATGCCTGCCCGCGTCGCCGTGGCCGCCCTGATCGGCGTGCTGCTGGTCGGCGGCGCCGTCTACATGTTCTCGCCGAACGATCGATCCGATGTCGGCCTGCCGGGACCGCAACCGACGCCCGTGTCGACGCCCTCGGCGTCAGATGCGCTGGCGCAAGCGTCCATCCCGGCCGGGGCGCAGATCGCCGGCCGGATCCAGGTCGGCCAGCCAGTCGGCCCGCGCTGGTTCGCGGCCGACGCGAAATCGCTCTGGGTCCACGAGCCCACGAGCCTGGTGCGGGTGGATCTGGCGACGTCCGCCGTCACGGGACAAGTCCTTACCAACCCGATGCAGTACGGCTATGTGACGACCGGAGCAGGTGCCGTCTGGCAGACGGACTGGCAGCGCGACTCCCTCGTGAGGATCGACCCGGTCGCCGACAAGGTGGTCGCGTCGATCCCGGTCGGATCGGGACCGGCAGGCGTCGCCGTGACAGCAGGCGCCGTGTGGGTGGCCGACGAGCACGATGGGGCGATCACGCGCGTCGATCCCAAGACCAACCGCGTGGTCGCGACGATCCCGATCGGTGGGGGCGGAGCCGACGGGCCACAGATCATGACGGCCGGACCCGGTGGTGTCTGGGTGGACTTCCCCCGCCTGGCTTCGGTTGTGCGGATCGATGCTGCGACCAACAAGGTCGGACTGCTCGTGTCACTGGACGGCCCGGTCGCGTCAGACGGTACGCAGGTCTGGATCGGCGTCGGGAAAGGGCCGAACGGGCGGTCGGAGGTGGTCCGGATCGACCCGGTCTCGGGCAACGTCATCACCACGGTCGACCTGGATACCTCGGACATCAGCTACCTGGCTGTGGGCCTCGGATCCGTCTGGGTCCTCACCCCGGACGGCTTGTTCCGGATCGACTCCGCGACGGGACATATCGTCGGGCGCCTCGATCTCGGGGGCGATGGCGGTAACGTCGTCGTGGCGGGTGGCTCGGTGTGGGTCACGGCGGATGATCATCCGTACGTGCTTCAGATCTCGCCGAACTGATCCTGGCCTGGGAGCGGCCACCCCATCAGCCCGTCGTCCGGACCTCGGCGACCACCTAGACTGGCCTCCTCGGACCCCGGGGAGGCCAGTCGAATGTTCTACGCAGCCCGCGGCAGCATCCCGCCAACGCGCCACACCCAGCACCGCGCGCCGGACGGCTCGCTCTACGCGGAGGAGCTGTTCGGCGTCGAGGGGTTCACCGGGCGGTCGTCACTCCTCTATCACGTGACGCCGCCGACGCGGACATACCGGGTCGAGCCGGTCTCCGACATCGCCCTCGAGGAAGCCGACGACGGCTACCACCATCACCGGCTGATCGACGCGGCCGGTGTCGAGCCGCGCGGTGATGCGATCACCGGCCGGATCCCGCTGTTCTTCAACAACGACGTCGTGATGGGCGTCGTTCGGCCCGCCGAGGCCATGTCCGAGGACATCTTCTACCGCAACGGCGAGGCGGACGAACTCCTCTACGTCCACGAAGGGTCCGGCCTGCTCGACACGGTCTTCGGCCCGATCCGCTACGGGCCAGGCGACTACCTGGTCCTGCCGATCGGCACGACCTGGCGGCTCGTCCCGGACGAGGGCAGCGAGCAGCGGATGCTTTACCTCGAGTGCCCGTCGGAGATCGAGCCGCCCAAGCGCTATCGGAACGACTACGGCCAGCTGCTGGAGCACTCGCCCTACTCGCAGCGCGATATCCGGCTCCCCGACGAGGTGCCGGCCCGGATCGATGAGGGCGAGTTCCGCGTCCACGTCAAGATGCGCAACCGGCTGACGGCCTACCACTACCGGCATCACCCGTTCGACGTCGTGGGCTGGGACGGCTACCTCTGGCCGTACGCCTTCAACATCGGCGACTTCCAACCGATCACCGGGCGGGTCCACCAGCCGCCGCCGGTCCACCAGACGTTCGCCGCGCGGAACTTCGTCGTCTGCTCGTTCGTGCCGCGCAAGTTCGACTATCACCCGCTGGCGATCCCGGCGCCGTACAACCACTCGAACATCAACAGCGACGAGGTCATCTACTACGTGGCCGGCAACTTCATGAGCCGGCGTGGGGTCGGGATCTCGTCGTTCACCCTCCACCCGGCCGGCATCCCGCACGGTCCGCACCCGGGGACTGCGGAGGCCTCCATCGGCAAGGAGGCGACCGAGGAGCTGGCGGTCATGGTCGACACATTCCACCCGCTCAAGATCACGACCGCCGCGGCCGGCATGGAGGACGCCCGCTACCCGTATTCGTGGATGCCGGCCGACGACGCCTCCGGCGAGGCCCGCGAACTCAGCGAGCGCGGGCCGGAGGCGTTCCCGGACTGATACTCAGCCGCCTGCGGGTGGGAAGGTGATCGACTGCAGGATCGCCTCGAGCGCCGGGCCTTCGGCGTCCCAGTCGGCGGTCGGCGCGGAGATCCCCAACATCAGCGTCTCGCCGCGAACCTTGACGATGGCGATCTCGAACTGATCAGTGTCCCCAAAGCCGAACTCGTTGCCGTTCTCAAAGTCGCATGGGACGTCCGCGCTGCAGGCGATGTTGATCCCATGTCCGGCGTTCTTCTTGACACCCGGCCGAACCGAGCCCCGAAGGAGCGTCCCCTCGATCCCGCCAATGGAGATCGGTGTGGACGCGGCGAGATCGAAGTCCGACCGAGCGCGGAGCCACGCCACGATGTCGGCCGGAACGGCCTCCTTCGACCCGCCAACGGCGATCATCTCCGCCGGCCGCACGATCATGAATCCGCCCTTGGGGTCCGAGAGCCATGCGTGGGACGGGCCTTTGCCGTCCAGGGACCAACCAGGCCCCGCGACGAAGGTGAACGCTGGTGTGAATGTGGATGTCGTGGCCCTCACATTCGCCGGGACCGATCCGAGATCGATCTGCAGGACGTCGGAGAGTCTCGATACCGACGGCGGCGTTGAAGTGGCTGGGGATGCGGTGGGCGTCAACGGTGGCCCGCCGACCTGCCCGTTCGGTCTCAGGACGTAGGCCGCGCCACCGACGACGGCGACGACGGCGATGGCCGCGATGGCGATGCGGGCGATCGGATTCATGGGCGAGGACCTCCAGGGCGCGAGCCAGCCGCGCCGTCGTTGTGTTGTCGTCGGGATGGCGACGACGATCGCGCGGCGGGTCTGGTCGGGGAGCCGGGTCGGCCCCTCCTCCAACCACGCGGACATGATCGCGTCGGGATCGCGCGGCGTCGTCATGCCAGTCGTGCCTCCGGGGATTCGACCTGGCTGTCAGCGACGATCGCCGCGCGCAGGGTTCGGGTGGCGTAGTGCAACCGGGATTTCACCGTGCCGATGGGGATGCCGACGATATCGGCGACCTCCGCCAGCGGGTGCCCGGCGTGGTGGTGCAGGACGAAGACCGCACGATGCTCCGGCGTCAAGCGCGCGAAGGCGCGGTCGAGGGCATCCCGGTCGTCGACCGAGACGATCGGATCCGGTCCGCCCGGTCCGTCGACCGGCAGTGCCCTGATCCGTGTGCTCCAGCGTCGATGTCGGCGCAGCTCCTCGTAACAGGCATTGACGAGAAGCCGATGGAGCCATGGTCCGAAGCTCTCCGGGTCACGCAACCGCGGGAGTTCGCGCCAGGCGAGGAGGAATGCCTGTTGGACGGAGTCCTGTGCCCGTTCCGCGTCGCGAAGGATCCGATACGCGATCGCAAAGCACATGTCGCCGTCCAGGTCGACGAGCTCGGAGAAGGCGACGTCGTCACCGTCCCGTGCCCGTTCGACCAGCCTCGTCCGCATGAGCGGTTCTCCAGCGGCGCCCGATCGGGCGCTTCACCCACAACAGATGGTGGCACGGCCCGAAAGGTTCAACGTCTCGGCGGTGCCAGCCGGAACCGGACCACGGAGTCGCCGGTCTGGGACGACCGAGGCATTCCCTCGCGGGCCGGGATGGCCGCACCATGCCGGGCATGGGACGTCCGGGGGTTCGACGCGCAGCGGTCATGGCGGCCACGCTGGTGATCGCCGCCATGGCCGTGCCGGCGGGAGTCGCTGCCGCCACCGACAGCGACCACGATGGCCTTCCGAACACGTGGGAATGGTCGCGTTCGCACACGAGCGCATATCACGCAGACACCGATCGCGACGGCATCCCGGACGGTCGTGAGGATCCCGACCATGACGGGTTGACCAACCGACAGGAATACCTGGCCGGGATGAATCCGCGCCGCGCGGATACGGACGGCGACGGGATCCGCGACGGCCGCGAGGATACCGACCACGACGGCCTGCGGACAGCCTTCGAGTTCCTCGCCGGGACCTCCCCGCGACATGCCGACACCAACGGCAATGGGATCCGAGACGGCGCCGAAGACCCGGACCACGACGGCCTCTCGAACGTCATGGAGCAGAAGCTCGGGACGAAGCCGAGGGTCGCCGACACCGATGGCGACGGCTGGACCGACGGCACCGAATACCGCGCCGGGACGAACCCGCTCAAGGCATCGAGCCATCCGGCACCGGCGGTCACCCCGCCACCGCCACCTCCTCCGCCCCCGCCCCCGCCGCCTGGCGACCCGGGCGCCGCCCCGACCGTGCCCGGCGCCCCGTCATGCCCCATCTTCCCGACGACCAACGTCTGGAACGTGCCGATCGACGGACGCGCCGTCGCCTCGGACTCGGCGACGATGATCTCGTCCATCGGGCTCGATCGCGGCCTGCACATGGACTTCGGGTCGTACGCGGGGTACGGCATCCCATACCAGGTCGTCACGAGCACGACCCCGGGCGTCACCGTGACCTTCGACTATGACGACGAGTCCGACCACGTGCCCTACCCGATCCCCGCGAACCCGCTCATCGAGGGCGGTTCAGATGCCCACATGCTTCTGGTCGACGCTGATACCTGCCGCCTGTACGAGCTGTACGCCGCGCGGAAGGTCGGCGGCGCCTGGCAGGCGGGGAGTGGCGCGACCTGGGACCTCACCTCGAATGCGCTCCGGCCCGCAGGCTGGACCAGCGCCGACGCCGCCGGCCTGCCGATCCTGCCCGGACTGGTCCGCTACGACGAGGTCGCCGCGGGCGCCATCCTCCACGCCCTTCGCTTCACGACCAACCACACCCGGACGAGCTACATCTACCCGGCCCTTCATCAGGCCGGCGAATTGGGTTCCACGTCACTGCCGCCGATGGGTCTCCGCGTCCGCCTGAGGGCCGACTACGACACGAGCGGCTTCTCGCCGGCCGCCCGCGTCATCGCCGAGGCGCTCAAGCACTATGGGATGATCCTGGCCGACAACGGCTCGCCCTGGTACATCTCGGGCGCCAGCGACCCGCGCTTCGATGACGACGTGATGCACGAGCTCGACGTCATCACCGGCCGCGACCTCGAAACGGTGGATACGACGGGCCTGGTCAACGGTCCGTAGGCGAGCGGCCGCTGTCCGCCCCGGCGCATGATGTCGGGCATGACAGACTCGACCGCCCTCGCCCCGGTGCCGGGGTTCATCGACCTTCGCAGCCGCCTCCAGGCGGGCGAGACCCTCTACGGCTCGTTCGCGACGCTCGGCTCGCCGGTCGCGACGGAGGTCCTGGCCCGGGTCGGGTTCGACTGGCTGATGATCGACCTCGAGCATGGCGTCACCGCTGAGTCGGAGCTGATCGGCCATCTCCACGCCGTCGGGACCACGCAGACAGCGGCCCTGGTCCGGCCACAGTCTGGCGAGCGACTGCGCATCGGACGTGCTCTTGACCTGGGCGCGCACGGCCTGATGATCCCGCGCGTTGACACGCCCGAGCAGGCACGCGAGGCCATCTCGTTCATGCGCTACCCGCCGGACGGCACCCGCGGCCTCGCCCTGTCGACCCGTGGCGCCGGCCTGGGCGAACGGACCCATGCCGAGGTCCGCTCGATCAACGCGCACATCCTGGGGATCATCCAGATCGAATCGCCGAGCGCCGTCGAGCACGCCGCCGAGATCGCGGCAATCGACGGCGTGGACGTGCTGTTCGTCGGCCCGACCGACCTGTCGCACAGCCTCGGGGTCCCCGGACGCTTCGACGACGCCGGATACCTGGCCGCGATCGGCCGCGTGGCGAGCGTCGCCGAGGCCGCCGGGAAGGCGGCCGGGATCCTGCTCTACGACGCCGCGGCCGTGGGGCCCCATCGGGACCTCGGCTTCCGGTTCATCGGGCTGGGCGCCGATGGTGGCTTCCTGGCAAGCGGGGCGCGGGCCATGCTGCGAGCCGCCGACGGCGCTCGCTGACTATTCGTCGGCCACGCGCAGCTCCAGCGGGGTCGCCCGCTCCGAGGCCGGGCCGGTCTGGGCGATGATCACGCCGGCCAGGATGAAGGCGCCACCGATGAGCTGGACGGGCGTCAACGCGACCGAGAACAGGATCGCCGCAAGCGCGATGGTCCAGACCGGCTCGGCGGTGGCGATGAGCGAGGCGTGCGCCGCACCGACCCGGAGTGCGCCCGCGTAGAACGTCTGGATCGCGATGAAGGTCGCCCCGACGCCGACCCCGATGAGCCCGACCCACGCGTCCGATGGGATCTGTCCGGGCAGGACCGGCCGGCCGGTCGCGACGGCGCCGACCCAGTAGACGGTGGCGGTCGCGCTCATGATGATGGCGACGGTGACTGTGGCGGAGCCGGCCCGACCGGACGCATCGGCGACCGACTCGCGGCGCTCACCGGAGATCCGCGCCGCGAGGACGACCCAGACGGCGTAGATGAAGCACGAGGCGAACGCCAGCAGGAGGCCGCTGACCGGCGGTGCGTCGTTCGGGTCGATGCCGCCGACAGCGAGGACCACCCCGATGAGCGCGATTCCGAGGGCGATCCACGCGCGCCGGCCCTGCAACCGGTGGCCGAACCGGATCGACAGGACGGCCACGACCGCCGGATAGAGGTAGACCACCAACGCCGCCAGCGACGGTGAGACCGTCTCGAGCGAGGCGTAATACGTCCCGGAGTTGCCGACGTACAGGACCCCCAGGGCGATGCCGGCGATGACCGCGCGACGATCCTGGGAGCGGAGGGCGCGGCGGCGCTCCGCCGATAGCAGCAGGAAGATCCAGGTCAGGCCGGCCCCGAACAGGAACCGCCACGCCGACAGGGTCAGCCAATCGACGCCGGCGGCGTAGACGGGCTGGGCGAACAGCGATCCGGAGCCGAACGCGGCGGCCGAGACGAGGACGAGCGCGACCCCGGTCGCGCGGCGGCGGTCCATCGGTCGGGGCGGCCGCGGATGCCTACGTCGCGGAGGCGACGGTCGCGGCCGCGTCGAGACCAGACATCTCGGCACCTCCGCATCGGCGACGCCGGCCCGTCGCGGCCGGTCGCCACCATCATGACGCGCCAGAGCGCCGGTCGTTTCGGGCCAAGCGGACTACACTCGCACGGTGACCGAACTGACCGAGACCGCCGTCGCCCGCCGCGTGCCGTCCCTCACCGACGAGCGGCTTCGCGTCCTCAGTCGGCGACTGCCTGTGACGGTCCTGCCGGGCACCTCGCTGGCCGACTGCCTTCGGGCCATCCAGCGGACCGGGACCGGCGATTCGGTCTTCGTCTGCGCGCCGGACGGTCGGCTCGTCGGGGTCCTGACGGAGCGCGACATGTTCGGCCGCATCGTGGCCGGTCAGGTCGACCTCACCCAGCCGGTCGAAAGCCTCATGACCCGCCAGCCGAACACGCTCGACCTCGACCAGACCATCCGCGAGGCGATCGTCCTGATGCAGACCGGTCGGTATCGCAACGTGCCGGTCGTGGATGCCGACGGGCGGCTCGTCGGCGTCGTCCGGCAGGCGGACATCATCAAGTACCTGGCCGAGTCGTTCCCGGAGGAGCTCCTGAACCTCCCGCCACGACCGCACCAGCGCATGAAGGAGCCGGAAGGCGCGTGACAGCCAGCACAGAGCTCGAGCCGGACATCCGGGAACTCGAGCGGGTCACCATCCGTTTCGCCGGCGACTCCGGCGACGGGATGCAGCTGACCGGGACGCAATTCACCCGGACGGCCGCCGTCTTCGGCAACGACATCAGCACGCTGCCGGACTTTCCCGCCGAGATCCGGGCACCCGCCGGCTCGCTGCCGGGCGTGTCCGGTTTCCAGATCAGCTTCTCGTCGTCGGAGATCCACACCCCCGGTGACCAGCCCGACGTCCTGGTCGCGATGAACCCGGCAGCGCTCAAGACGAACGTCGGCGACCTGCCCGCGGGCGGCGCGCTCATCGTCAACAAGGACGCGTTCACCCAGCAGAACCTCAACAAGGCCGCCTACGCCAGCAATCCGCTGACGGACGGGTCGCTCAAGGCCTACACGGTCTTCGAGGTTCCCATCTCGACCCTCAACGAGCGCTCGCTCGACGGGCTCGACATGACCAGCAAGCAGAAGGACCTGACCAAGAACTTCTTCGCGCTCGGCCTGATGTTCTGGCTGTACGAGCGGAGCATGGACCCGACGACCAGCTGGATCGACAGCAAGTTCGGCTCCCGCCCGATCGTGGCCGAGGCCAACAAGCGCGCCCTCAAGGCCGGCTACGCGTTCGGCGAGACGACCGAGGCATTCCACACCCACTACCGCGTCAAGCCGGCCAAGCTGGCGCCCGGCGTCTACCGGAACATCACCGGCAACGAGGCCACCGCCCTCGGCTTCCTCATCGCGTCCCGGTTGGCCGATCGGCAGCTGTTCTACGGCTCCTACCCGATCACCCCGGCCTCTGACATCCTGCACCAGCTGTCGGGCTACAAGACGTTCGGCGTCAAGACCTTCCAGGCCGAGGACGAGATCGCCGCCATCGGCGCGGCTATCGGGGCCAGCTACGGCGGGGCGCTTGCCCTGACCGCCTCGTCCGGCCCCGGCATCGCCCTCAAGTCCGAGGCGATGGGCCTTGCCGTCATGGTCGAGCTGCCCGTGGTCATCGTCGACGTCCAGCGCGCCGGCCCATCCACCGGCATGCCGACCAAGAACGAGCAATCGGACCTGCTCCAGGTGATGTTCGGCCGGAACGGCGATTCGCCGATGCCCGTCGTCGCCCCGGCGACGCCCGGTGAGTGCTTCGACCTGGCCATCGAAGCGAGCCGGCTGGCGCTCAAGTACATGACCCCGGTCGTCTACATGTCGGATGCGTTCCTGGCCACCGGCTCCGAGCCGTGGAAGGTCCCGGCCCTGGCAGACCTGCCCGACATCTCGGTCCCGAACGCGACCGACCCGGGCACCTTCCGGCCCTACCTGCGCGACGAGGGGACGCTCGCCCGGCCGTGGGCCGTGCCCGGCACGCCCGGCCTCGAGCATCGCATCGGCGGGCTCGAGAAGGCCGACATCACCGGCAACGTCAGCTACGACCCGGACAACCATCACCGGATGCAGACCCTGCGGGCGGCCAAGATCGCCGGCATCGCCACGGACATCCCGCCGCTCGAGGTCTTCGGGCCAGAGACCGGCGACCTGCTGGTCCTGGGCTGGGGCTCGACCTACGGCGCCATCCGCTCCGCGGTCGAGCTGCTCCAGGGCGAGGGCGAATCGGTCGCCCACGCCCACCTTCGCCACCTCAACCCGTTCCCCGCGAACACCGAGGCCGTCCTGCGCAGCTACCGCCGGGTGCTGGTCCCGGAGGTCAACCTGGGCCAGCTGCTGCTGCTGCTGCGGGCGAAGTACCTCATCGACGTCGTGGGGTACGACAGGGTCCGCGGCAAGCCGTTCCGCATCGCCGAGATCGTCGACGAGGCTCGCCGCCTGCTGGCAGACGAGGACCGATCATGACCGACACGAACGGCCACGCTGACGCGGCCCTCGCCGCGACCGCCCAGCCGCCGCTGAGCGCGGAGAACGCCGCCGTCATCCAGCTGACCCGCAAGGACTTCGTGTCGGACCAGGAGGTCCGCTGGTGTCCGGGCTGCGGCGACTATTCGATCCTGGCCCAGACCCAGAAGGTGATGCCCGACTTCGGCTACGCCCGCGAGAACATCGTGTTCATCTCGGGCATCGGCTGCTCCGGGCGGCTGCCGTACTACATGAACACGTACGGCTTCCACACCATCCACGGTCGGGCGCCGACGCTGGCGACCGGGCTGAAGGCGGCCCGTCCCGACCTCATGGTCTGGGTCATCACCGGCGACGGCGACGCACTGTCGATCGGCGGCAACCATGTCATCCACTCGATGCGCCGGAACGTCGACATCAACCTGGTGATGTTCAACAACCGGATCTACGGGCTGACCAAGGGCCAGGCGTCGCCGACGTCGGAGTTCGGCAAGCGCACGAAGTCCACCCCGCTCGGCTCGGTCGACACGCCGATCATCCCGTTGACCATCGCCCTCGCCGCGGAGGCGTCGTTCGTCGCGCGCTCGGTCGACACCCACACGGAGCACCTCCAGAGCACGCTCGAGGCCGCCGGCCGGCACAAGGGCTCGTCGTTCGTGGAGGTCCTCCAGAACTGCAACATCTTCAATGATGGCGCCTGGCGCGACTTCACCGAGCGCGACGTGCGCGAGGACCGGATGCTCATCCTCGAGCACGGCAAGCCGATGATCTTCGGTAAGGACCGCGACAAGGGCATCCGCCTCCAGGGCCTGCACCCGGAGGTCGTGACCATCGGCCAGAACGGCGTCACCGAGGCGGACCTGCTGGTCCACGACGAGCATGCCGAAGAGCCATATCTCGCGCTGATGCTGTCGCGGATGTTCTGGCCCGCGTTCCCGGTCCCGGTCGGGGTGCTCCGCTCGGTCGAACGGCCGACCCACGACCGCCTGATCGACGACCAGATCGCCAGCGCCATCGCCCGGAGCGGCGCGGGTGACCTGGAAGAGGTCCTCAACGGCGGCGAGACGTGGACCGTCGAATAGTCGGAAGCTCGGAGACGTGAGCATGCTGTGTCCGGTCTGCGGGTTCGACAACCTGACGGGGGCCGAGGTCTGCGACAACTGCGGCGCCGACCTGGCCGGGAGTGACGTGCCCCAGCCGGCCCTGTCCTTCCAGGGTCGCCTGCTCGGCGAGCACCTCGATGAGCTCGGCGCGCCGCCGCCGCTGACGGTCGGCCCGGATACCCCCGTCGACGTCGTGATCGCCCGGATGCAGGAGGCGGACTCCGACTGCGTCCTGGTCGTGGTCGACGATCGACTCGTCGGCATCTTCACCGACCGCGACGCCCTGGTGAAGGCCGCCGGCAAGCGCCTCGACGCCTTCAAGGTCCGCGACTTCATGACGCCCGACCCCGTCGTCCTGCGCCATGACGACCCCATCGCCATCGCCATCCACAAGATGGCCGTCGGCGGGTTCCGGCACATCCCGATCCTCGACGGCGGCCGCCCGACCGGCGTGGTCACCGCACGCGACGTCTTCCACCACCTCGCGGAGACGCTCGGCTGACCGTGCGCGTCGCCATCCTGGCCGATGACCTGATCTGGGCCACGCGATTGGTCGATCTCGTGCGTGGCGCGAACGCGGAGCCGGTCTCCGTGCGTTCCCTGGCTGCCCTGGATGTCGCATTGGCCGAGGTCGATCGAGTGGTCGTCGACCTGACGGCGCGGGCATACGACGGGCTGACCGCCGTCGCCGCCGCCCATGCCGCCGGCCGGCCGGTCCTTGCGGTCGGTCAGCACGACGACGTCGACCTCCGCCGCGCAGCGCTGGCCGCCGGTGCCGATCGCGTCCACCCCTATCGTCGCCTGTTCGAGGACGGCCCGCGTCAGCTCGCCGCGTGGCTGGCCACCGGGCCCACAGTGGAGACACCCGCATGATCTCGACCCGACCGACCATCCCGACCGATCGTTTCCGGGGGCGGCTGGCCGCCGCCCGCGACCTTGCCGGCGAGGCGGGCTTCGCAGCCATCCTGGTCGGTGTCGGTGCGGACATGCGCTACCTGGCGGGCTATCCGGCGATGCCCCTCGAGCGGCTGACGATGCTGGTCATCCCGACCGACGGGGAGTGGACGCTGGTCGCACCCCGGCTGGAGGCGACGCCCGCCCGTTCCTGCCCGCCGGCCGCCGCCGGGATCCTGCCGGTCGTCGCCTGGGACGAGGGTGACGATGCCCACGGGCTCGTGGCGCGGATGGTTCGCGACGCGAACGGCGGATCGGTCACGGCCGCGCGCATCGCGGTCTCGGACGACCTGCCGGCGCGGCACCTCCTCCGACTCCAGGAGCGACTGGCCGGCGCGCGGTTCGAGCTCGCATCGCCCATCCTTGGGCGCCTGCGCGTGGTCAAGGACGCCGACGAGATCGCCCTGTTGACCGAGGCTGCTCGCGCCGCCGACCGGGTCGTGGCGCAGATCGCCGGCGGCCGGCTCGTCGGGCGGACGGAGGCGGACGTGTCGCGCGAGGTTCGCGAACGGCTCGTCGCGGAAGGTCACGAGGAAGCCCATTTCGCGATCGTCGGGTCGGGCCCGAACTCCGCCTCGCCCCACCACGAGGCGTCGGACCGTGTCATCCGGGCGGGCGAGCCGATCGTCCTCGACATCGGCGGCACCATCGGCGGGTATGGCTCCGACATCACCCGGACCCTGTGGGTGACCGGCGGCGACCCGACCAACGGACCGGACGAGCGGTTCCGGCACCTGTTCGGCGTGCTCCACGGGGCGCAGGCGGCCGCGACGCGCGCGGTCCGGCCGGGGATCACGCCGGAGGCGGTCGACGCTGCGGCGCGGGGCCCGATCGAGGCCGAGGGTTACGGTGACGCGTTCTTCCACCGGACCGGGCACGGCATCGGGCTCGAGGGCCACGAGGACCCGTACATCATCGCCGGCAACGCCGAGCCTCTCCGCGAGGGGATGGCGTTCTCGGTCGAGCCGGGGATCTACCTGGTCGGGGAGTACGGTGCCCGGATCGAGGACATCGTGGTCTGCGGGCCCGATGGCCCGATCGCCCTCAACGAGGCGCCGCGCGAGCTGTACGTGATCGACGGCTGAGGGTCCGGACCGCAGCGTCACACCCTACTTCGTGCCGCGGACCCCGCCGTCCACGAACAGCCCGCTGCCCAGCACGAACGACGACTCGTCCGACGCGAGGTACAGCGCGGCCGCGGCCACGTCCTCGGGGCGACCGAGCTCGCCCATCAGCTGCCGCTTCCTGAGGATCTCCATCCCGGCCGCGGGATCGTCATAGCTCTCGGCCAGGTAGCGGTCGACGAACGGCGTGTGGATCGTCCCGGGCAGCAGCGCGTTGACCCGGATGCCGTGGGCGGCGTAGTCCGCCTGCATCTGGCGGGTGAGCGACAGGACCGCCCCCTTCGAGGCCGCGTACGAGGCCCGATTCGCGAGCCCGATCTCGGCGATGGTCGACGACATGTTCACGATCGAACCGGCGTGGGCCGCGATCATATGGGGCAGGACGGCCCGCGCCACGAGGAAGACGCCGCGGACGTTGACTGCCATCACCCGATCCCACAGCTCGACCGACGTCTCGTGGAGGAGGCCGACGCCCGCGATCCCGGCGTTGTTGAACAGCACGTCGATCCGCCCGAAGTCGGCGGCGACGGCCGTCGCGAGCGCCTCGGTCGAGGCCGGGTCCGTGACGTCCACGTCGTAGGCCCGCCCAGTGCCGCCGGCGGCCGCGATCAGGGCGACAGTCTCGTCCGCCGCCGTGCGGTCGATGTCTGCGACCGCGACCGTCGCTCCTTCGGACGCGAACAGCAGCGCGGTCGCTCGTCCGATGCCCGACCCGGCGCCGGTGATGAGGCAGACCTTGTCGCGCAGGCGCACGTTCGCTCCTCGTGGTGTTCGGATGCACCAACGATAGCGCGCGGGGACCGCCGTCGGACTCGTCCGCGGCGTGCTGCGGTATCATCGGGTGACGGGTCGCGCCCGATGCGTCCCCGCTCATGAGCCCATCGAGAACCATGACCACCAACCATCGACGCCGGAACGGCGTCGTCGATCCCGACCGGGAACAGCGCCCCGGCCTGGACGGCCGATGAGCCGTCGCCATCACGGCCGACCGAATCGTCACGACAACGGCGTGACGGACGGGCCGCGTCGCATCGCGGGAGTGAGCCCGGCGGGTGGGCCCCAACCCGCGCCGCGGCCGGTCGCCCCGTCAGTCCCCGTGGCCCCGGTCCCGGCGTCCGATCGTCCGGTCGCGCTCGGCGTCTCGGCGACACCCGCCCGTGACGCCCTTGCCGTCTGCGCCCGCGCCGTCGCTCGTGCCGCACGTCGAGGCCGGGCCGGAACCCGATCGTCCGGTCGCCACGATGACTCCACCGAACCAGGTCTTCGGGGCAGCCAGCCAGTGCACCGCACCGCAGCTGCGCCGGTTCATCAAGAGCCGCCCGTACGTGCCGATGCACGAGCTGCGCCGCCGGTTCGGCATCGACGGTGGCGATGACGACGTCACGCCCGTCCGGCTCGACCCGGGCTGGGTCTATGTGGGTCTGCCGCTGCGCGAGGGCGGGCTCCTCGGCGAGCTCCTGAAGGCCGGCGAGATCGGCTATGAGCTCTCGCTCGACCCACGGTCGCCGATCGTCATCGGCGTCTACCCGATGCGCCCGATCCCGCGCGGCTGATCGCTCGATCCGCGACGGTCAGCGTCCCGGCGCGTTGGCGGCCGATCGTGCCAGCAGCGTCTTCGCCTCGAACGGCGTCGCCCCCGGATAGACCGATCGCAGGCGGGCCAGCAGCCCGGTGATGTGCGGCGCCGCGAAGCTGTTGCCCGTCGCGACGATCGAGCCGCGGTCCATCCAGGCGATCGGCACGTCCACTCCCCATGCCCCGAATTCCACCGGCGGGTTCGGGTTGTAGAACCAGGTCAGCGGTTCCGGGATGTCGTGGGCGGCGACGGAGAACACCGACGAGAAGACCGACGGATAGCTCTCCTCGCCCGGGTAGTTGCTGGCCGAGCAGACCAGCAGGCAATTGGCGAAGTACGCCTGGTCCACCAGGTCGTGGAACGTCGCGAACAGCGACTCGCTCTTGGACGACAGGCTCATGTTCGCGACGCTGATGCCGTTCTCGACCGCCCAGTCGATGGCATGCGCGAAGGCCAGTCCCTTGCCCTTGTTGTCGGGGTTGAGGACCCGGATCGAGACGATGTCGGCTTCGGGCGCCAGGCCATGGATGATCCCGGCGCAGGCCGTCCCATGGCCGACGACGTCCCGTGCCTCCTCGTCGTCCACGACCGCGGGCTCCTCGAGGGTGAGGTCCACCCGGAGACTCCGGATGAGCTTGCCGCCGACCGCGGGATGGCCGCCGTCCACGCCCGAATCGATGATGGCGACGGTCACGCCGGCGCCGCGGCCGTCGAGCCAGCCGCCCGTCTCGACGAGGCCGGGGACCGCCTCGCCACGCCCGAGGCTCTCTCGACGTTCGGTCTGGAACGGCTCGCTCCAGGCCGGCATCTGCTTGCTGGTCATCGTCGTGGGCGGAGCCGTCGTCCTGTGGCTTCGCGGCTGGTCGCGGCGCCGTGGCGACCGATGATCGTGAGCAGCTCGATGGCGAGGTCGCGGTCGGCAGGAGAGGCGTGGCGCATGCCCGCGATGGCGTCGACGAAGGCCCAGAACCGGTCGTCGCCGGCGTGACGTCGTGTCGCCGCCGAGACGAGTTCCCGGACGGCGGCATCGTCCTTGGTCGCCTCGTCCGAGGCGAGGACGTCGGCCAGCACCACCCGGATCTCGCGCGCCCGGGCGGCGACGCGGATGGCGGTCGCCGCCTGTCGGGCGAACAGCGACGCGATGCCGATGTCCTCCATGGAGAACGGGCCGTCGAGCTTGTCGATGACCTCGAGGACCCCGACCGTTCGGTCGCCGTCCTCGAGCGGGACGGCGAGGATGGAGCGCGGCATGAAGCCGGTCGACTCCGCGACGCCGCGGCCGAAGCGCGGGTCCTTGCTCGGGTCGGACAGGGCGATGCTCTCGCCGGTCGAGAAGACGTAGCCGGCCAGACCCTGCGATGGCGCGATCGTCAGCCCGACGACGGGCTCACCCTGGGCGCCCGCCGCGACGACGAACCGGAGGTTCCCCGACGCCTCGTCGAGCAGCGCGATCGACGCCGCCTCCGCCCGGAAGATGCCGACCGTCGCGTCCACGATCGAACGCAGCAGGGCGGTCTCGACATCCGCGTCGAGGCGCACCGCCGTCTGGCCACGCAGCGCGACCTCGCGCAGGAGCGCACGGGCCTCGGGCGAGAAGCCATCGGCCGGGTCGTCGGACGCGCGCCGCTTCACCATCGCGCGCGTTGGGCCATGCGGGCGACGTCGACGACGACGAGATCGCTCGGTTCGACCCGGATGAGCCCCTCGGAGACCAGCTCCGCGACGACCCGGTTCACGCTCTGGCGCGTGCCGCCGATCATCGCCGCGAGCTCGCTCTGGGTATAGGCGCGGCCCAGCCGCACCTCGTCTCGCTGGCCGGGGGCCACCTCGTCGGCCATCCGCGCGAGCCGGCTGGCCAGTCGCCCCGCCAGGTCCAGGAAGTGCAGCTCCGACACGTGGACCGTCAGCCGCCGGAGCTCCTGGGCGAGGTTGTGCAGGATGGCCGACCGAAACGCGTCATTGTTGGCGATCAACGGGCCGAAGTCGGGCAGGGCGAGGATGTAGGTGACGGTGGGCTCGACGGCGATCGCGTCGGCGGACCGTGGCGCTCCGTCGAGCAGCACGAGCTCGCCGAACACCTCGCCCGGCCCGAGGGTCACCAGGATGGCCTCGTCTCCCTCGAGCAATTCGATCGAGATCTTGGCCCGACCCGTGGCGATGACGTGCATCGCGTCACCCGGGTCACCTTCGTGGAAGATCGTCTCGCCGGCGCGGTATCGGCGCTGCCGGAGCATCGGGGCGATGGCCGCGAGATCCTCGTCGGCCACACCCCGGAACAGGCGCGACCGGCCGATGGCTTCGACGATGGCCGCGGTCTCGCTCCCCACGGGGCCGCCAGAACCCAGATCGGACATCTCGGCTGTGACTCCCTTCGAGCGAACCATCATCGATGCGGTTCCTCTCCGGAGTGTATGGCCCGACCGCCGGCCGCTGCATGTGTTTCGCCACAGCACGACGCCCGGGCGGGAGGCCCGGGCGTCACCCCGTTCGGAGGAGGTTCAGTGCGAGTGATCTCGCGTCATCCTGGGCCGCCGGCCGGAATGGACCAAGTCCACGAGCGACGGCATCCGTGTCGAATCTCGGACACCGGACGTGTCAGGTCCGGTCCCACGTGCCGCGATACCGGTCCAGCAGCTGCGTGGTCAGGCCGGGCCCTGCATCCACGAGTCCCAGGAACCCCTTCTTGTCGAGCGCGAAGAGCCGTCCCGCCTCGTCGGCTGTCACCGTCGCCGTTCGCGGCACCGATGACAGCAGCCCGATCTCGCCGAACACCTCGCCCGGCCCCAGTGTCCGCAGCTGCACCGGCGCTCCATCGCCGGTCCGTTGCGAGACCGTGAATGTGCCCGCGTCGATGATGTAGAAGCGGTCGGCGACGGCGCCCTGTTCGATGACGGTCTGACCGGAGGTCACCTCGACGGCCTGGAGCCGTCGAGCCGCGGTCTCGAGCCTGATCGGCAGGACGCCACCGAACACGCTCGCCCGGAGGAGCTCGAGCCGGCGCGGATCGAGCCCTGAGCTCAGCAGGACCCCGGTCGGGCGGAGGACGACGACTGCGGCGAGCCCGAGGACGGTGGAGATGAGCGCGATCACGCCGAGAGTGGTCGCGACGCCGTATCGGTCGGCCAGCAGCGGCGCCATGAACGCCCCGGCGATCGAGGCGATCCCGCCCGGGATCTGGATCATGCCCATGGCACGACCGCGCTCTTCGTCCGGGACAAGCCGCTGGAGGACCGTCGCCATGATGACGTCGAGCAGGAGGATCGCCCCGACGGCGACCCCGATGGCGAGCAGCGCCGGCGCGAGGTCGTGGGTCGCGCCGAGGACCACCAACCCGACGGCCCCGATCACGGAGCCCGCCACGATCCCGACATCGAGTCGTCGGAGGACGACAGCGCCGGCGACCACCCCGGCGGTGATGCCGCCGATGCCTATCGCGGCATTTAGGTAGCCAGTCGCCGCCTCACCGGCACCGAGCGAGTCCACGGCGATCACCACGGTCAACACACCGAGTGCGCCACCGGCAAAGCTGGTCGCGGCGTCGAGCACGACGATGCCCGGCAGTCGGCGCACGATCGTGCCCCAGCCGCTGGCGACCGCCGCCCGGACCTCCTGCGAGCCCTCTGAACGGGCCTTGTCCTCGGCGGCCGCGATGAGCGAGCGCCGGCTCGGCAACGTCGCCAGCATGATCGCAACGAATGCGAACGACGCCGCATTGAGCATGAAGGCGATGGCAAGTCCGCCGACCGCGATCAGGACACCGGCGATCGCCGGTCCGACGAAGAAGGCAAGGTTGTCGAGCGTCGCCCAGACGCTGTTGGCCGGGCCAAGGTCCGCCTCGTCATCGACCAGGGACGGCAGGTACGCCCCGATTGCAGGTCCGAAGAAGGTGGCGATGCACGACGCCACGATGACCACGACGACGATCGACAGGATCGGCGCCCCGGTCACGACCAGGAGCGCCAGGACGACCTGAAGCGCGCCGCGGGACACGTCCGTGACGATCAGGATCAGTCGTCGATCGAAGCGATCGGCCACGATCCCGGCCGGCACCGACAGGATCAGGTACGGGGCGATGCGTGCGGCACCGACGAGGCCCAGGGCCAGTGGGTCGTGGGACTGCTCGTAAACGATGATCAGGATGGCGACCATGTAGAGCCAGTCGCCGATGGACGAGATGAACTCGCCGGCGAGGAGTCGCGCGAGACGGGAGTTCCCGAAGACCCGGCGATAGGCGGTCAGCATCCGGTCACGCGGACATGATGACGCGACCAGGGTGGTGTCGGCGAGTCTCGATCACCCGGTCGCGTCATCCTCGGAGCGTCGCGACGCGCTCGGCCGGAGGCCGAGCCGCCACGTGCGGTCGTCGATCAGCTGCGCTGGAACTTCTGGCCTTCGGTGTCGTCCTCGTCGGGCGTCGCGGTGCGCTGGAACTTCTGGCCTTCGGTGTCGTCCTCGTCGGGCGTCGCGGTGCGCTGGAACTTCTGGCCTTCGGTGTCGTCCTCGTCGGGCGTCGCGGTGCGCTGGAACTTCTGGCCTTCGGTGTCGTCCTCGTCGGGCGTCGCGGTGCGCTGGAACTTCTGGCCTTCGGTGTCGTCCTCGTCGGGCGTCGCGGTGCGCTGGAACTTCTGGCCTTCGGTGTCGTCCTCGTCGGGCGTCGCGGTGCGCTGGAACTTCTGGCCTTCGGTGTCGTCCTCGTCGGGCGTCGCGGTGCGCTGGAACTTCTGGCCTTCGGTGTCGTCCTCGTCGGGCGTCGCGGTGCGCTGGAACTTCTGGCCTTCGGTGTCGTCCTCGTCGAGGCCGCCGGTCGCCTTCTGCATGAAGATCTGGCCCTCCGTGTCGTCGTCGGATCCCGAGTCGGCGTATTCGCCTGGACGGTGCTTGGTGTTCATGACTCGCTCCTGTCTCGCTGCTCGCCCGGTGGATGGGGGGCTTTGGTCACAGTGTCGGGGTGAGGCCCTCGCATCGACCAGTCCACGTGTGACGGGCAAGGTGTCGGATACCGGACACCGATGATGACCGCGCGCACGCCGTGATTCAACCCCGGCTCGCGCGACGACTCTTCCGGGGACGGTCCTTGGCCGATCTCGACACCCTCGCGTCGCAGCAGCGCGCGCTTGATCTCGAGGCGGTCGTCGCGGCTGCCCCAGGCATCACCGCCGTAGCCGCCGATCGTGCCGTCGGCGGCGATGACCCGGTGGCAGGGGATGAGGAGGCCGATGGGGTTCCGGCCGACCGCACCACCGACGGCGCGCGCCGCGCGCGGCGCACCGACCCGGCGGGCGATCTCGCCGTACGACGCCGTCGAACCGAATGGGATCCCGGCGACCGCGCCGAGGACGTGTCGGTCCCAGGTCGGCCGATCGGAGAGATCGAGCGGGACGGCCGTGGCGTGCGGACGACCCGCCAGGAGTGCATCGAGCGCGTCGAGTGCCAGGACCAGATGGGCGCGCCTTGGATCGTCGGGCTCCGCCTCGGCGATCGGTTGGATCGGTCCGCCCAGCCGTTGCGTCAGTCGCTCCTCGAACGCGGCCCTGGTCGTCAGCCAGTCGACGGCGACCACGCCGCTCCCCGTCGCGGCCACGAAGAACGGGCCCCACGGACCGGGCATCGAGGTGTGGATGGCGAGCGGACGGGTCACCCGGGAAGTCTGGCACAGCCGATCCGGTGATATACTCCCAGGGAGTATGAACATGCCGCAACCGGTCACCGCCGAGCTGACCCTCCCGATCGAGGGCATGACGTGCGCGTCGTGCGTCAACCGCATCGAGCGATTCCTGGACAAGACGCCGGGCGTCGAGACCGCCACGGTCAACCTCGCGACCGAGATGGCGACCATCCGCTATCTGCCCGACCTGGCCGATCGCGCGTCGCTCGTCGGCGCCATCGAATCGGCCGGCTACGACGTCCGCGAACGGGCCCCGGCCGCCGATTCGGCGCCGCTGTCGCTTGCCGACGAGGTCTCACAGGACGACCTGGATCGTGAGCGCGAGGCGCGCAGCCTGCTCATCGCAGCGTCGGTGTCGATCGCGGTCGCCATCGGGATCATGGTCCTGATGTTCGGCCCGACCGCGTCGCTGGGCATGACCCAGCTCAATCGGATCGCCCTCATCCCGGCTACGTTCATCCAGGTCTGGGCCGGTCGCCGGTTCTACCGGCCGGCCTGGCGAGCGGCCCGCCACGGGACGACGAACATGGAGACCCTGGTGGCCGTCGGCACGACCGCGGCGTGGGGCTACAGCGTCGTCGTCACGCTCTGGCCGGAGCTCGTCGTCGCGGCCGGCATCGAGCCCGTGACCTACTTCGACTCGTCGACCATCATCATCGGCCTCGTCCTGCTCGGCCGATGGCTGGAGGCCCGGGCCAAGGTCCGCACCGCCGGTGCCATCCGGCGACTCGTCGGGTTGAGCCCGAAGACCGCCCGGCTCGTCGTCGTCGGCGGCGAGGACCGCGAGGTCGCACTCGAGGTCGTCGCGGTCGGCGACCTGCTGCGCGTCCGCCCGGGCGACGTCGTCCCGGTGGACGGCTCGGTCGTCGAGGGTGGCTCGAGCGTGGACATGTCGATGCTCACCGGCGAGCCGATCCCGGTCGAGGTCGGGCCGGGTGACGAGGTCATCGGCGCGTCGCTCAACGGGACCGGCAGCTTCGTCATGCGCGCGACCCGCGTCGGCCGCGACACCGCGCTCGCCCGGATCGTCGACCTCGTGCAGCGGGCCCAGGGCTCCAAGGCGCCGATCGCTCGGCTGGCCGACCGGATCGCCGCCGTCTTCGTGCCGATGGTCCTCGGCCTCGCCGCGCTGACGTTCGTCATCTGGTTCATCGCCGGCCCGGAACCGAGCCTGACCTTCGCGCTGACCGCGTTCATCGCCGTCCTCGTCATCGCCTGCCCGTGCGCGATGGGCCTCGCCACGCCGACGGCGATCATGGTCGGCACCGGGCGTGGCGCCGAGGCCGGGATCATCATCCGCGGCGGCGAGGCGCTCGAAGCAGCCCACCGCGTGACCGCGGTCGTGCTCGACAAGACGGGCACGCTCACGCTCGGGCGCCCGTCGGTCGTCAGCGTCGCGCCGACCGCTGGGTGGTCCGTCGCCGATCTGCTCGACCTCGCCGGCTCACTCGAGCGGGGGAGCGAGCACCCGCTGGGGGCGGCGATCCTGGCCCGCGCGCACGAGGACGAGCTCGGGTTCGCCGCCGTGACCGGGTTCGCAGCAGTGGCCGGTGGCGGGGTCGAGGGCAGCGTCACCCCGGCGGGCGGGACCGCCCGCTCCATCCTCATCGGGAACCGCCGGCTCGTCGCCGAGCGCGGCGTGGACGTGACGCCTCTCGACGACGCCGCGGCCGCGGCCGAATCGGCCGGCCAGACCCTCGCCTTCGTCGCAGTAGACGGGGCGGCCGCGGGGCTGATCGCGCTCGGCGACCCGATCAAGCCGACCGCCGCCGACGCCGTCCGAGCCCTGACCGACGCCGGCATCGAGGTCTGGCTGGTCAGCGGTGACGGCCGGATCACGACCGAGGCCGTGGCACGCCAGGTCGGCATCTCCCCGGACCGGGTCGAAGCCGAGACGCGGCCGGCCGACAAGGCGGCCACGATCGAGCGCCTCCAGGCGCGCGGCCTCGTCGTGGCGATGGTCGGTGACGGCATCAACGACGCCCCGGCGATCGCCCAGGCCGACCTCGGCGTGGCCATCGGAACGGGTGCGGACGTCGCCATCGAGGCGTCGGACGTCACGCTGGTGGGCGGCGACCCGCGCTCGGTGGCGGCCGCGATCGACCTGTCCCGGGCAACCATGCGGGTCATCCGCCAGAACCTGTTCTGGGCCTTCGCCTACAACATCGTGCTCATCCCGGTCGCGATGGGCGTGCTGTATCCCGCGTTCGGGATCACCCTCAACCCGGCGATGGCGGCCGGCGCGATGGCGCTGTCGTCCGTGTCCGTGGTGACGAGCTCGCTCCGGCTCCGTGGCTTCGACCCGCGCGGGTCCGTACACTCGGGGCATGCACCATCCCCTGCACCGCGGCCCAGTGGCGGCTGACCCGCGCGACCTCACCGGATCGTTCTCGCACGAAGTGTCCGTGCCGGTCCGGTTCGCCGACACCGATGCCATGCGCCACGTCAACAACGCGACCTACCTGACCTACTGCGAGATCGCCCGGATCAGGTATTGGACGGACGTCACCGGCGAGGGGTTCACGCTGGGCAGCGAAGGTGGCGAGAGCCTCATCCTGGCCGAGGCCAGGATCACCTACCGGGCCCAGGCGTTCTTCGGCGAGACGGTCACCGTGCAGTCGCGTGCGACCCGGATCGGGCGGTCGTCGTTCACGCTGGAGCACCGCTTGACGGCCGCGGCCCCGGGCGAAACGCCGCGGCTCGTCGCGGTCAGCGAATCGGTGCTCGTCCGCTTCGACTACGCCACCGAATCCCCGGTCGCGCTCACGCCCGACCTGGTCGCTGCCATCGAGGCGTTCGAGGGCAGGCCCCTGCGCGATGCTCCAGCCGGGGTCTGACCAAGCAGAGCCTGCCTGACGTCAGTGGATCGCGCCGACGGCCAGCGCGCCGGCGACGATGACGATCGCCAGCAGTGCGACGGCGACCACGAGGATCGCCATCGGGAGCCGGTGCCGCCCGCGACGGTGTCCCGCGCTCGACGGCGTCGGATCCGCCGACATGTCGGCAGCCCCTTCCTCGTCCGGCATCGAGGCGATCGACGTCGATGACGATGACCGTGACGTTGTCGTCGCCGCCGGCCCTGTTGGCCAGGCCGACCAATCGGTCCGCGGCATCCGCAGGCGTGGCCGCCGCGGCGAGGACCGCGGCGATCGCCGCGTCGTCCACCTGGCCGTGCAGGCCGTCCGTGCACAGGAGGAGCCGGTCCCCGGCCGCGCGATCCGTCTCGACCCGATCGACGCGCACCTCGTCCTCGGCTCCGAGTGCCCTCGTGACGATGTTGCGGCGGGCGTCGGTCCTCGCCCGGGCAGCATCGATGACACCTTCCCGGACCAGGCTGGCGACGAGGCTGTGGTCCTGGGTCAGCTGCTCGAGCCGGCCATCCCGGAAACGATAGGCACGACTGTCCCCCACGTGGGCGATGCGGACGACGTCGCCGATCGCGACGACCGTGCACGTCGTGCCCATCCCGTCCAGCTCCGGGTGATCGCGCGCTTCGCCCCGGATCGCCGCATTGGATCGCTCGAGCGCATCGACCAGCCCCGCTTCATCGGGCGCCGGCGTGGTCTCGATGGTCGCGCCGACCGCGTCGATCGCCAGCTGCGACGCCACTTCTCCGGCCAGATGGCCGCCCATCCCGTCCGCCACGGCGAACACCGGCGAGCGGGCAAGGAACCGATCCTCGTTGCCGCTCCGGACCAGCCCGGCATCGGTTCGGGCGGCGAAACCCGGTCCGTCGCTCATCCCTGGCCAGGCGCGCCGCGCGCCGCGCTATGCCTCGATCGAGCGGAAGATCGTCACCGCGTTCTGGCCACCGAAGCCGAAGCCGTTGACCGCGACCGTGTCGATCTTGGCCCGGCGCGCGGTCAGCGGCGTGTAGTCGAGGTCGCACTCGGGGTCGGGCGTGTGGAGGTTCGCGGTCGGCGGGATGACCTGGTCGCGGATCGCCCCGATGGCCGCCAGCGCCGAGGCGATCCCCGCCGCGCCGACGAGGTGGCCGATCATCGACTTGGGCGAGCTGATGGCGACCTTGTAGGCGTGGTCGCCGTAGGCCGCCTTGATCGCCCGCGTCTCGGTGACGTCGTTGAGTTGAGTGGCCGTGCCGTGGGCCACGATGTAGTCGATCTCGTCGGGCGCCACCCCGGCGTTGCGCAGCGCCAGGGTCATCGCCCGGGTCTGGCCGCGACCACTCGGGTCCGGAGCGCTGATGTGGAAGGCGTCGGCGGTCAGTGCCCCGCCGATGACCTCGGCGATCGGCGTCGCGCCGCGCGCCAGGGCGTGCGCGAGCGATTCGACGACCACGACGCCGGCGCCCTCGCCGAGGACGAACCCGTCACGGGTCGCGTCGAACGGTCGTGATGCCGTCTCGGGATCGTCGTTCCGCTTGGACAGCGCGGTCATGTTCGATAAGGCGGCGAGGCCCATCGGCCAGATCGGTGCCTCGGAGCCGCCGGTCAGGACGACATCGCAGTCGCCCGACCGGATGAGCCGGAGCGCATCCTGGAACGCGATGACGGACGTCGCGCAGGCGGCGACCTGGGTGATGACCGGGCCGGTCAGCCCGTACTCCATCGACAGCATGCAGGCCGCCATCGACCCCGACAGGGCGGGGACCGCGAACGGCGACACGAAGCGCGGCCCCTTCTCGTCGTGGACGTGGGTGCCGTCGATGATCTGCTCGATGCCGCCGCCACCGGTGTTGACGACCACGCCGACCCGGTCGCGCAGGTCCTGGTCCATCGCCGCGAAGTCGATGCCCGAATCGCGTACGGCCTCCTGGCCGGCCGCCATCGCGAGCTGGATGAACCGGCTCATCCGGCGGGCCATCTTGGCGTCCATGACGGTCGTCGGATCGAAGTCGAGGACTTCGGCGGCGATGCGGACCTCGAAGGCGGACGGGTCGAACCGCCTGACCGTCCGGGTGCCCGTCACGCCGGCGACGAGGTTCGACCAGTAGGTCGGGAAGTCATTGCCGATGGGCATGATCGCGCCAAGGCCGGTCACGACCGCTCGGCGCGCGGGATCCTGTTCAGTCAAGTGGGCTCCGATGTCTCAGGGATTGCCTGATTGTAGTGACGCGTCAGTCCCCGTCGTAGCGCTTGAAGATGACGGCTCCGTTGTGGCCACCCAGACCGATGTTGTTGGAGAGCGCATAGCGGATGGGGTGGGCGGTCGTCTCGTGCACGACCCACAGGTCGCAGTCGGGGTCGGCGTCGCGGTAGTTGATGGTCGCCGGCGCGCACTGCTCGTAGACCGACTTGACCGTCGCGAACGCCTCGAAGGCACCGGCGGCGCCCATCATGTGCCCGGTCATGGACTTGGTCGCGCTGATCGCGAGCTCGCGCGCCGCGCCGGACGAGCGAGGCCCGAAGACGGTCCAGATCGCCTCGGTCTCGCGCTTGTCGCCGAGCGGGGTGGAGGTGCCGTGCGGGTTGATGAGGTCGACCTCGTCGGCCGGGACGCCGCGCCGCTCGAGCGCCATCTTCATCGCCCGCGCGGAGCCCGCGCCCAGGTCCACCGGCTGGATCATGTCCCAACCATCGGCCGCGGAACCGTAGCCCACGACCTCAGCGTAGATCCGCGCGCCGCGCGCCTTGGCGAACTCGAGATCCTCGAGGAACAGGGAGCCGGCGCCCTCCCCGAGGACGAATCCGTCGCGGGTCAGGTCGAACGGCCGCGAGACCGTCTGGGGGGCCTCACCCGGTCGGGGCATGCCCATCCCGCGCATGTTCGAGAAGCCCGCGTGTCCGACTTCCAGGAGGGGCGCCTCGGTCGAGCCGGAGATGACCGCGATGCAGTCGCCGCGCCGGATGGCCTCGGCAGCCTCGCCCACGTTGTGGGTGCCCGTGGCGCAGGCGGAGACCACGCACATGTTGTGGCCGATGGCGCCGGTCTCGATGGCGATCATCCCGGAACAGCTGTCGGTCAGGGCGTTGGCGATGAATGTCGGGGCGACGGTCCGCGAGCCGCGTTCCTTGAGTGAGACGTAATTGTCAAGCATGAGCGTCTGCCCGCCAGCGCCCGAACCGAAGATGACGCCGACCTCGGTGCGGTTCTCGTCGGTGATCTCGAAGCCGGAGTCGATGAGTGCCTGCTTTGCTGCGGCGACGCCGAAATGCATGCTCGACTCGCTGCGCCTGGCCGCCTTGGGGTCCATCCAGTCGGCGGCCACGAAATCCTTGACCTCGCCGCCGAGCTTCGCCTCGTATGGGGTCGTGTCGAAGCGGGTGATGGGTCCGAGGCCGGACACGCCGTTGACCAGGTTGGTCCAGGCGGTGTCGACGTCATTGCCGACGGAGCTGATCACTCCGAGGCCGGTGACGACGACGCGACGGTCGTAGTCGGGCTTGCGCACGGTGGCGTCCTCCTCTGTAGACGGGATCGACTCAGGCGGGAACGGCAGCAAGGACGAGGAGCCGCTCCAGTGCTGCCGGGTCGTCGGCCGAGAGGATCTCGGCCTCCGGCGCGATGCGTTTGATGAGGCCGGTCAGGACGCGTCCCGGACCGATCTCGACAAAGGCGGTCACGCCCGCCGCGGTCATGTGGTTGATGGCGCGGATCCAGTCCACGCCGGCGGTCAGATGCTCGACCAGCTCGGTCCGGCACGCGTCGGCGGTCTCGATCGGGCGGGCGTCGGCGTTCGCCAGGAGGGGCACCGCAGGGTCGGCGAAGGCGATGCCGGCCAGGGCGACGCGCATCCCGTCGGCTGCTTCGGCCATCAGCGGCGAGTGCGCCGCGACCGAGACGGGCAGGACGATCGCACGCTTGGCGCCGAGCGACTTGGCGATCTCGGCGCCGGCCTCGATGGCCGGGCGTTCGCCCGACACGACGACCTGGCCCGGAGCGTTGCGATTGGCCACGACGAAGACCCCATGCGCTGAGGCCCCCGCGACCAGCTCGGGGAGTCGGCTGTCGTCGAGACCGATGATCGCCGCCATCGCTCCGTCACGACCCTGTCCCGAGGTCTGCATCAGCCGGCCGCGTTCGCGGACGAGGCGGACGCCGTCATCGACGGACAGGGCGCCAGCCGCGACAAGAGCCGAATACTGGCCCATCGAATGGCCCGCCATGAACGCCGGGACCGGCGCCGCGAGACCTTCGGCCGCCCATCGCTCGCGGAGGGCCTCGAGGATCGCGATGGACGTCGCCAGGATGGCCGGCTGGGCATTCTCTGTCAGGTCGAGCCGTTCGGCGGGTCCGTCCCAGGCCACTGCGCTGATCGGTTCGCCGAGGGCTGCATCGGCAGCGGCGAAGACGGCTGCGGCGGCGGGCGATCCGTCGGCGAGGGCGCGGCCCATGCCGACCGACTGGGAGCCCTGTCCCGGGCACACGAATGCGAGGTGACGCATGCACGAAGCCTACCCGTCGCGCATGGTCGCTGAGCGCGACGACCGTGCATGGTTGCACACATCATCGCTGTTGCCGTACGCTGTCGCGGTGTCCGACGAGCGTTCACCGGCACGGCCATCGACCCGGCCGGCTCCCACCCGCGCCATCGCCCGGCGCTTCGAAGCAGACCTGTCCGCGCCGGTCCTCGCGGCCGGCAATCGACTACCCAACGTCCGCCAGATCAGCGAGCGCGTGGCGATGGGCCGGGCACTCTGGCGTGAGCTCGTCATCGGCTTCGCCGGCCAGCTCGGGGAGCTCCGTCTCGGGTTCACCCAGCTGGCGGCGCTGTACGTCCTGGCCGACGGCAATACCCTGACCGTCGGCGAACTCGCCGAAGCCATCGGCCGCTCGCCGTCCGCGACGAGCCGGCTGGTCGATGGTCTCGTCCGGCGGCGGCTCGTCGAGCGCCATCAGGAGCCCGAGGACAAGCGCCAGCGAACGCTTCGGCTGACCCAGCGGGGGCACGCCGTGCTTCGCGTCGTCGATCGCGGCCGGGCCGACCAGTTCCTGTCCGCGGTCCGGCCTCTGCCGACGGCTGAGCGCGCGATCGTGGCGATGGGCGTCGCGGCACTGGCGACGCATGCCATCAGCCGTCGCGGGCGTCTCATCCGCTCGACGCCCGAGTAGCATCGGCCCACACAGGAGGTCGCCATGGACATCGGTCGGATCAACGAGCTCGCACTGCGCATCCAGCATCGTCATACGGACGGCACCTGGGGCCAGCTCGAGCCCCGCTCGCATCACGATGTCGCCGACCATGACCCGGAGACGGACTGGGCGACCGGCACCATCTACGCGTGCAAGACCTGCGACGAGGAAGTCCACGTCGAGACGCTGGACGACCCGGGCGACCCGCGCGGCTGACGACCGCCCGACGTCAGCCGCAGAAGCGGCGCACCACGTCGTACAGGACCGGCAGGCCCCAGCGCAGGGCGTCGATCGAGACCCGCTCATCGACCCCGTGGAACCGCTCGAGGAATCGTTCGTCCGGGTCGAGCCTGAGCGGCGAGAAGCCGTAGGTCGGCGTGCCCACGGTCGCGGTGTGCTTGGCGTCGGTCGCGAACGGCGCCATCACCGGCAACGGGATGCCGTCGGGATCGTGGTCTCGGATGGTCGAGACCAGCAGGTCGAAGAGCGGACCGTCGGCCGGGGCTTCGACCGGCGCCCCGAAGACCATCAGCTCCACCTCGCAGACTGCGGCCAGGTCCGGACCGAGCCGCTCGACCACCTGCGCCCGCATGTCCGCCTCGGTCGTGCCCGGCAGGACCCGGCAGTCCACCTCGACCACCGCGTCGCCCGGGATGACGTTGTACTTGACCCCGGCGTGGACGACGTCCGGGCTGAGCGTGTCGCGCAGCAGGGCGCGCAGGGCGCGGGCGTACATCGGGTCGCAGGCGACGGCCAGCGCCGCATCGGCGCGAACGGGGTCGTCGCCACTCAATGCCTCGAGGATCACGGCTGCCTCGTCGGGCAGGGCCGCGGCCGTCTGCTCGAGGAAGCGCGCCATGACCGGCACGATCCGGGTCGGTCCGGGGATGGCCAGTCGCTCGATGACGGCCGCGGCCAGGACCGCGGCGTTGTCGTCGCGGGGCATCGAGCCATGGCCCCATGTGCCGCGGATGGCGATGCGGTACGCGGCGAAGCCCTTCTCGGCGACCTGGATCGGATAGAGCCGGCGGCCGGCGATGGTCGCCGACACGCCGCCACACTCGTTGAGCGCGCCGGCCGCACGGACCCATCCCGGACGGTGCTCCGCGACCCATCTGGCGCCCGCCAGCCCGCCGGCCTCCTCGTCGGCGGTGCAGGTGAACAGGACGTCGCGACGCAGGCCGGGGATCGGGTCGTGGGCCGGGTCGAGCCCGGCGGCGCGCGCCTCGGCGGCGAGGAGCCGGACGACCCCCAGCTCCATCGCGACCATGGCCTTCATGTCGACAGCGCCGCGCCCGTAGATATAGCCGTCGAGGACCTCGGCCCCGAACGGGTCGTGCGACCAGCGTTCGGGCGGCGCCGGGACGACGTCGAGGTGTGAGAGCAGGAGGAGCGGCTCGCCACCGGTGCCGTCGCCGCGGAGCCGGACGTGGACCGAGCCGCGACCGGGCTCCGGCTCGACGATCTCGGGCTCGAGACCGGCATCGACGAGGATCTCGGCGATGCGGCGCGCGACTAGCAGCTCGCCGTCGGGAGCGTCAGGTCGTGGCGGATTGACCGATGGGATCCGCATCAGGTCGCGCAGGATCTCGACCAGATCGTCGGTCGCCGTCGTCCAGGCCGGCTCGGCGATGGCACTCGATGGGGCGGCGACCGGTGTCACCGCGGGGCGCTGCCAGTGGCGATGGTGAGGGCGACGCCGATGACGAACCCGCCGAACATCAGCGCGGCCACCATCCAGATGAGCAGCTTGCCGTAGTGGCGCTCCTCCTCGAGGCCGGGACCCGGGTTCGGGTCGAGGCCGCCGGCGATGTATGGCTGGTCGAGGCCCTTGGCCCGGGCGATCTGGGCCCGCGGCGAGTCGTACTCGGCCGGATCGGGAGGCAACCGTGTCATGGCGTCATGATGCCGTCGATGGGCAGATGACGCAGGCCGGCCTCACCGGCCCTGCAGGTTGGCGGTCATCCGCTCGCCGGTCGTGACGGCGCCCTGGGACGCGGATCCGACGAGCGCCGCGTACTTGGCCATGACTCCGTTGCGGTACGGCGCCGGCGGCGGGGTCCAGTCCGCGAACCGTCGCGCGACCTCGTCCGCTGGGACGTCCAGGTCGAGCGCGGAGCGATCGACATCGATGACGACCGTGTCGCCCTCCTCGACGATGGCGATGGGGCCGCCGAGCGCCGCCTCCGGCGCGACGTGGCCGATCATCAGCCCGTGGGTCCCGCCGGAGAACCGGCCGTCGGTCAGGAGCGCGACCGAATCGCCGAGGCCCTCGCCGACGAGCGCCGCGGTCACCGACAGCATCTCCTGCATGCCCGGGCCACCGACCGGGCCCTCGTAGCGGATGACCACGACGTCGCCCGGCTTGATCCGCTGGGCGCGGACCGCCTCGTAGCAGGCCGTCTCGGAGTCGAACACTCGCGCCGGGCCGCGATGCTGCCGGCGCTCGTGGCCGGCCAGCTTGACCACACAGCCGTCGGGGGCGAGCGAGCCGTGCAGGATGGCCAGCCCGCCGTTGGGCTTGAGCGGCGTCTCGATGGCGTGGACGACCTGCTGGCCGGGCGTCTCGGTGACGTCGGCGGCGACCTGGGCGATGGTCCGGCCATCGACCGTCGGGGCGTCGCCGTGGAGCAGCCCGGGTCGCTTGAGCAGCTCGCGCATGACCAGCGCGACACCGCCCGCCTCGTACATGTCGAGGGCCGTGTAGCGCCCGCCCGGGCGCATGTCGCCGATGAGCGGCGTCCGGTCGGCGATGGCTCCGAAGTCGTCGATGTCCAGCGGGATGCCGAACTCGTGGGCGATCGCCAGCAGGTGCAGCACGCCGTTGGTCGAGCCGCCGGTCGCGGCCACCGAGGCGATGCCGTTCTCGAGCGCCGCCCGGGTGACGATGTGCGACGGGCGGACGTCGCGGCGGACGAGATCCATGATCAGCTCGCCGGTGCGGCGGGCGGCGGCTTCCTTGGCCGGGTCCTCGGCCGGGATGCCGTTGAGCCCGGCCGGCGACAGCCCGAGGAACTCCATGACCGTGCTCATCGTGTTGGCGGTGTACTGGCCGCCGCACGCGCCGGGTCCGGGACAGGCCGCGTTCTCGATCTCGGTCAGCTCGTCGAGGGTGATCTTGCCCGCTCGATAGGCGCCGATGGCCTCGTAGACGGTCACGACCGTCGCGCTCCGCTGGCCCTTGTAGACGCCCGGGTTGATGGTCCCGCCGTAGAGCACGATGCCCGGCACGTCGAGCCGACCGAGGGCCATGGCCGCCCCTGGCACGGTCTTGTCACAGGCGACGATGCACACGACGCCGTCCATCATCTGGCCGCGGATGACGAGCTCGATCGAGTCGGCGACGACCTCGCGGCTGATGAGCGAGGTCTTCATCCCCTCGGTGCCCATCGTGACGCCATCGCTGATGGCGATGGTGTTGAACTCCATCGGCGTGCCGCCCGCCGCGCGGATGCCCTCCTTGACGTAGGTCGCCAGCTCGCGCTGGTTGATGTTGCAGGGCATCGTCTCGATCCAGGTCGTCGCGACACCGATGATCGGCTTGGCGAGGTCCTCATCGGTGAACCCGATGGCCTTGAGCATCGCCCGTGCGCCGGCGCGGTCCGGGCCGTCGGTGATGGCCGCCGAATGGCGCTTGGCGGGGTCGGAGGTGATGGGCGCGTCGGACATCTGGGATCTCCTGGGCCGGCGGGTCGCCGGCCGATCGGTCGGTGGTGGTACCTGCTAAGCCTACTCGGGCTCGGTGGGCCGCAGATGCATGAGCGCGGCGATGGTGCGGACCGACCGACGGGCGCGCGCGTCAGTCACTGCTCGACGACGCAGGCTCCGGTATCCACGGCCTTCGTCCGTCCGATGGCCGGGTCGATGTGGCCCGCGACCTCGGTCGCGGCAAGCGCGTAGCCGACCTCCGGATCGGTCCGGGCCTCGGCGAACACGACGCCGCCGACCGTTCCGTCCTCGAGGATGAGCGGGCCGCCGCTGTCGCCGCGATCCACCTCGGCGCGGAGCTCGAGGATCTCGCGACGGATGCGCTCCCCGCCGTAGATGTCGTGACCGGTGGCCGCGTAGCGGCTCGACACGGCGGCCGGCAGGATCGTCAGGTGCCCGCCGCCCGGGTAGCCGAGGGTCGCGCCGAGGGCGCCGCGGCCCGGGTCGTCCTTGGCGAAGGCCAGCGGAACAGCGTCGAGACCCTTCACGTACAGGAGCGCGATGTCGAAGCTCGGGTCGACCAGGACCGGGATCGCGTCGAGGACGCCACCACCGAACCGGGTGACGCGGAGGCCCCGAGCACCGGCGCCAGCGACGACGTGAGCGTTGGTGACGACGTAGTCGCTCTCGATGGCGAAACCCGTCCCGACCGATGACAGCCCGCAGGTCGCGGCCGTCACCTTGAACGTGCTGGCCTCGGCCGGCGCGGCGATCGCCTGGGCGGCCGGATCGTCCGGGCGCGCCACCGGCGGAGCGGGTACCGGCTCGAAGCCGACGAAGACGTCCGGCAGGCCGGTCGTGTCGAGCCAGCCGCCGAGCCCGGTGGCGACCTCGGTTGGCGGCGGCAGGATGCCGGCCATGGTCCGGACCGCCGTCGACCCGCCGGCCGTCTCGGCGAGGCGGGGGACGGGTCCCTCGGCAAGGAGGCTGCCCGCCAACCAGACGATGAGGAGGACCTGGATGACGCCCAGGCCGGCCCCGGCCGTCCGGTCGGCCGTCCCGAGCAGGCCAGTCCCTAGCTTTGCGGCCAGCGCGCGCCCGATCGCCGCGCCGACCGATTCACCGAGTGCGACCGCGCTGATCAGCCCGATCAGGACGACGAATGGCCGGAGCGCCGGGTCGAGTCCGGTCAGGATGTCCGCGAGGAACGGCAGCGCGAGGATGGCCAGCACGCCGCCGGCGATCGCCCCGATCAGCCCGGTGACCTGCGGGATCGCGCCGGACCGCCAGCCGAGGATGAGGGCGACCACGATCAGGAGCAGCGTGATGGCGTCGATCGCGTTCACGCGACGATCGTCGCACAGGCCGCCCGGATCCGCCCTCGGGCGGGTGCGTCAGGCGACGGTCAGGCTGATCGGGGCGGCGACGCCGGTGCCATCGGTGATCGTGTATGTGCCCGGCTCGAGCTCGCCGAGGTCGACGATGGCCCGCTTGGACTCGGCGATGTCGATGCAGGCGACGTCTTCGGCGCCGTGGCCCTCGCGCAGCGTCATCTCGAACGAGCGGACGCCCGTCCGGACGATGATCGAATCGAGGACGTTGCACGGCTCGACACCGCTCGTGTACGCGATGGTCACGACGACCCGGCGTCCGGTCACGGTCGCGGAGAACGACTGGGCCGGGACGGGGTGGACGCCGAGCTGACCCGGCTTCGGGATGACGATGCGGCCACCGTTCGGGTCGAACGGGCTGCCGCCGCCCGGTCCGACCGGGACATCCGTGCTCACGGTGGAGTTCGGGTCGGGGGTCGCGCCCGGCAGGTCGCCCGACGGCGCCCCGGCCGAAGCACAGGCCCCGACAACCATCGCGAGGAGGACGAGGAGGGCCAGTGGACGGACGGTCGTCATGGCCGATGGACGAGGAAGTCCCGCATGCGGTTCCGCACCGGCCGCGGATCGGTCAGCGCGATCCGACGAGCGTATCGATCCGGGGTGGGTGGGCAGCCTCCCAGGCGTCCATCGCGCCGTCCTTGGCGAGGAGGTAGCCGAGCTCGTCGGTGCCGGCCAGGATCATCCGCTTGGCGAACGGGTCGATCTCGAAGTCGATGGTCGTCCCGTCCGGCAGCAGGACGCCCTGCTCGGCCAGGTCGATCGTCAGCTGGGCGTTCGGGTCCGCGGCGAGCAGTTCGAAGAGTCGTTCGTGGGTGACCCGATCGACGACGATCGGCAGGACCCCGTTCTTGAGGCTGTTATTGCGGAAGATGTCCGCGTACGACGTGGACAGGATCGCCCGGACGCCCCACGCGGCCAGCGCCCAGGGCGCGTGCTCGCGCGACGACCCCGCCCCGAAGTTGTCGCCGACCAGCAGGATCTTCCGGCCGGCCATCTCCGGCCGGTCCAGGATGAAGCGCGGTTCCTTGAGCGAGCCGTCCTCCTCGAACCGCCAGTCGCGGAAGAGCGCCTCGGCCAGGCCGGCCTTGTCGGTCACCTTGAGATAGCGGGCCGGCACGATCTGGTCCGTATCGACGTTCTCGGCCGGGATGGGCACGACCGCGCTGGTGAAGACGGTGAACGGCTCCGCCATGGTCAGCGGCCCCCGACCGCAGCGAGGGTCTCGATGCCGGGCAGCCGTCGCGGATCGGCGACGACGCCGGCGATCGCGCTGGCCGCGGCGGTCAGCGGCGAGGCGAGGAACGTCCGGCCGCCCTTGCCCTGGCGGCCCTCGAAGTTGCGGTTGCTGGTGCTGACGGCGTACTGGCCGGGCTGGAGCTGGTCGCCGTTCATGGCGATGCACATCGAGCAACCGGCTTCGCGCCACTCCGCGCCGGCCGCCTTGAAGATGTCGGACAGGCCCTCGGCCTCCGCCTCGCGCTTCACCTCGTCCGAGCCGGGCACGACCATCAGCCGGACGCCGTCGGCGATATGGCGCCCCTCGAGCACGCCCGCGGCGAGACGCAGGTCGCTGATCCGGCCGTTGGTGCAGCTGCCGACGAAGACGACATCGACCTTCTGGCCGAGGATGGGCTGACCCGGACGCAGGTCCATGTACTCGAGGGCGCGCTCGAGCGCCCGGCGCTGGCCCGGGTCGGCCTGGTCGGCCGGGGAGGGGACCGCGCTCGTGATCGGGATGCCCATGCCCGGGTTCGTGCCGTACGTGACCATCGGCTCGAGGGTGTCGGCGTCGATGGTGATGGTCTTGTCGTAGGCCGCGCCGTCGTCGGTCGGGAGCGACCGCCAGCCGGCGACCGCGCTGTCCCAGGCGGGGCCGGTCGGGGCATGCGCCCGGCCGTGGAGATACTCGAAGGTCGTGTCGTCCGGGGCGATGAGCCCGGCGCGCGCCCCGCCCTCGATGCTCATGTTGCAGACGGTCATCCGCTGCTCCATCGTCAGGGCCCGGATGGCGTCGCCGGTGTACTCGAAGACGTGGCCGGTCCCGCCGCCGATGCCGATCCGGGCGATCAGGGCGAGGATGATGTCCTTGGCGCTGACCCCGGGCGTGAGCCGGCCATCGACCCGGACCTCATAGGTCTTGGGGTCGCGCTGGAGGAGGGTCTGGGTGGCGAGGACCATCTCGACCTCGCTGGTCCCGATGCCGAAGGCCAGCGCCCCGAACGCCCCGTGCGTGCTGGTATGCGAATCGCCGCAGACGATGGTCATCCCGGGTTGGGTCAGCCCGAGCTGCGGCCCGATGACGTGAACGATGCCCTGGCCCGGGTCGCCGATGCCGTGCAGCGGGATGCCGAACTCGGTGCAGTTGGTCTCGAGCTGGTTGACCTGGGCCAGCGCCATCGCGTCGATGAATGGCAGGCTGCGGTCTGTCGTCGGGATGGAATGGTCCGGCGTGGCGACGGTCTGGCCCGGTCGGCGGACGCCGATGCCGCGCGCCCGAAGGCCCGAGAACGCCTGCGGGCTGGTGACCTCGTGGACGAGGTGGAGGTCCACCGCGAGGACCGCGGGCGCGCCCGGATCCTGCGTGACGACGTGGTCGGTCCAGATCTTCTCGACGATGGTTCGGGGGGTCGCGGCTGTCATCGCCCGAGCGTACCAGACCTTCGCCCGGCGCCCGGGATGCGCCTCGGTCAGGCGCTGGCGCGGGTGTCGGCCGAGCGGATCAGGTACGGCTCGAGGTCGGCGCCGGCGACCGGCCGTCCGAACAGGAAGCCCTGCCCGAGCTCGCAGCCGAGCCGGCGCAGGACCCGCAGCTGCTCGGGGGTCTCGATGCCCTCGGCCACGATGGGCAGGCCGAGCGAGTTGCCCAGGGCGATGATCGCCCGGGCGAACGCCCAGGCTTCAGGGTCGTCCGATTCGGACGGTCCGGCGATGAGCTCGCGGGCGATCTTGAGGCTGTCGATCGGGAACCGCCGGAGGTAGGCCAGCGACGAGTAGCCCGTCCCGAAGTCGTCCATCGCGATGCGGATCCCGAGCTCGCGCAATGAGTCCAGGGTCGCGATGGTCGCGGCGATGTCACGGAACATCGCGGTCTCGGTCATCTCGAAGGTGAGGTCGCGCGGGTCGATCCCGGTCGCTTCGATCTCGGCCGCGACCTCGTCGATGAAGCCCGGGTGCTGGAGCTGGAGCGGCGACAGGTTGACCGAGAGGCCCAGCACCGACAGGCCCGGCAGGCGGTGCCATTCGACGACCTGGCGGGCGGCCGTCTGGAGCACCGACCGGCCGAGCGCGAGGATGGTGCCGTTCTCCTCGGCCAGGCGGATGAACTCGGTCGGGTCGACCGGGCCGCGGGTCGGGTGGTTCCAGCGCACGAGCGCCTCGACGCCGACGACCCGGCCGCTCGACAGCGCGACGATCGGCTGGTAGGCGACGGTCAGGTCGCCCCGGCTGACGCTGCGGCCGAGGTCGGAGGTCAGGGCGTGCCGCTCGACGATGGAGCTGTGCATGGTCGGATCGAAGACCTGCGCCCGACGCTTCCCTTCGGCCTTGGCGCGATACATCGCGACGTCGGCGTTGCGCAGCACCTCGTCCACCGGCGCGTCGCCGCGGACCGCGCTGATGCCCGCGCTGCAGCCGACCAGGACGTCCGTGCCCTGGACCCGGAACGGCAGCTCCAGCCCGGCGATGATCCGCTGGGTCATCGCCAGCGCATCGTCCACGCTCGAGCCGGCGACCGGCAGCAGGGCGAACTCGTCGCCACCGAATCGCGCGACGAGGTCGCCCGGCCGGAGCTGTGCCCCGATGCGCTCGGCGACCGCGACGAGCAACTCGTCGCCGGCGGCATGACCCTGGGTGTCGTTGACGATCTTGAAGTCGTCGAGGTCGAGGAAGACGACGACCGGCGGCTGGTCCTGGGGCCCGACCTCGGCCACCCGCCGCTCGACCTCCTCGACGAAGGCCGGCCGGTTGGGCAGCCCGGTCAGCGAGTCGTGGAACGCCTGGTGGCGGAGCTCCTCCTTGAGGCGCGACAATTCGTGGAGGGACTGCTCGAGCTGGCCGTTCTCGAGGGCGACTGCGGCCTGGTTGGCCACCGTCTCCAGCAGCCGCAGGTCGTCCGGCTCGAAGCTGCTGCCCTCGCCCAGTCGGTTGATGATGGTCAGCGCACCGATGACGCCGTGCTCACCGACCAGCGGCCCGATCATCGCCTCGCGGATCGCGACCGCATCGGTCGTCCAGGTCGGGCCGGGCAGGGCGCTGAAGGCACGACCTTCGCGCGACGCCCGGACACGCAGCGGGTCATCGGCGGCGACGGTGACCGGGACCATGGTCTCCGGGCCGCCGGCCAGGCCGGACGAGCTGCGCAGGGCCGCGTCGAGAGTCGGGTCGGGGAACAGCAGCAGGTCGGCCCGCTCCGCCCGGAACATCCGCCGGGCATGGTCGAGCAGGGCGCCGATCGCCGAGTCCAGCTCGGGCGCGTAGTGCAGCAGCCGGCTCGATTCGTACAGCAGCTCGAGCCGCTCGTGCTTCTCGCGTTCGCCCATGTAGGCGCGATAGGCCACGAACACGATCGCGGTCGGCACCGCGAGCAGGACGATCGATCGCGTGTCGACCCAGACGACCATGACGGCCAGGGTCGCCAGGCTCGCGTTCGCCATCGCCACCATCTCACTGAAGCTCAGCATCTGGGGCAGCTGCCGGAACTGCGAGGCCCCGCCCGACAGCGAGATCGCGGTGGCGACGAGGGTCGCCTCGATCGCACTGGTCGCCCCGGCGGCCGCGAATGCTGCGAGCCACTCCTGCGGCCCGGGTGGCCCGGGTGGCAGGGCGGGCGTGGCGATGGCGTGGAAGACGCTCAACGCGACGACGGCCGCCAACCCGAACTGGGCGAGGTTGAAGCCGCGCTTCAGCGCGGACTGGTCGCGGTCCGCCAGGAGGGCGAAGCCGGTCCCGACCAGGCACGCCAGCAGGTAGTCGTTCGGGGCAAGGAAGAACAGGCCGACGATACCCGGCAACTCACTCAGCGAGAAGGAGTGCCGCTCGCGCAGGAAGTGGACCTCGACGACGTTGGTCTCACCGAGGTAGAAGGCGAGCGCGGCCAGCGGCCACGGGATCGCGAAGGGCGCCGGCAGCGCCGTCAGGCCGGTGACGACCGTGACGTAGATGGCGACAGCGGCGAGGGCGATGAGCAGGGTGAACGCGCGGACGCGCACCGCCGGTGTGAGCCAGCTCGGAGCGACGAACGCCGACGACCGCGACGGCGGCGTGATCGATGGGTGCGCGTTCTGTGCCTGGGGGGTGGTATCCGGGGAGGCTGTCGCCATCTCGACCTGGGTGCGGCTGTAGGCCCCGCTTGGGTGCTCCCGCAGTGTCCGGTGCGGTCCGCCCGGTCGCGTTAGGTCAAAAGTCCCATTCCACCCATGACCGCACCAGCCGGACATGACGAAGGAGCGGCCCGAAGGCCGCTCCTGTCGAGTCGCACCGAGGGTCGTTGCCGACCCGGCCCGGACTCAGCTCCAGCGATGACCGGCCGACGGGCCGGGTCGCGAATCGTCGCTACGGAGGTCGAATGGGGCGGCCACGAACATGGTGTTCATGGCTAGTACCACTTGACTCCCGCGCCGAGGGACAGGGCCATGGTCGCCAGCAGCGACAGGGCCACGGTGAAGCGCGCCAGGTTCGCCTTCACGGTTCCACCTCTTGGTCTCGAAGACCTTCGTCGACCGCCGGCAACCGGGCGGTCTTCCCGAGGGAAGATCCCTGGCTTTGCGTCCCCGTCTCGCGACGGGTTTGCCCTGGACGGTGGTCCACGTGGAGCGGACGTCGCTCCGACACGAACGGTGGGGGACCGTCGTCCGGGCCGACATGCGCCGGTAGTACCAGTCCGCCTGTTCGGTCGGGTCAGTGCAGGCGCGCACCACCGGCCGCGGCGGACACGGAAGGAGCGGCCCGAAGGCCGCTCCGATCAGACGTGCCGCGGGTCGGAGGTGACCCGGTTCGGCTGGTTTCCGGGCGTCGGTGGCGGCCCGTCGGCCGGTCGTCGCCGTGGTGACGCGGTTCGGCCGCGGCACGGACGGACGTCAGTCCGTCAATGCCACTTCATCCCCGCGCCGAGTGTCAGGGCCATGCTCGCCAGCAGCGACAGGGCCATGGTGAAGCGCGCCAGGTTCGCCTTCACGACACCACCTCATGGATCGTCGGGAGCGCTGGGCCATCGGCAACCGGGCGGTCTCCCCGAAGGAAGATCCCTGGCTTTGCGTCCCCGACTCACGACGGGTTTGCCCTGGACGGTGGTCCATCGCGAAGCGTCCATCGCTCCGTCGTCAACGCTGGGCGCAGCCGGCCGATGGGACCATCCGCCTGTCGTACCTGCGGCGGGTCCCGGACGGGTCAGTGCGGCGACGCACCAACGGGCGTGACTGGCGCCCGATCCATCCGCGGCGCGCGTCCGTGCATCGCGGCCACGACCGCGATGGCCGCGCCGACGCCGATGAGGATGTCGCCGATGCTGAACACGTTGGCCGCCGGGACCCAGGTCGGCATCGCGAACAGGTCGGTCAGCGGACCGAGGACGACGCCCTCGACGAGCCGGCTGTTCGAATAGCCCTCGCGGGGCAGGCGTCCCATCGCGGCGAGGGCGCCCGGGCTGACCGGCATGTAGCCGCCGTTGGCCACGATCGCCACCAGGTTGGTGGCACCGCCCACGAGCACCAGCGGGAGCCCCGGGATGGCGAGGTTGCGCCAGACCGCAGCCAGGACGGCCAGGTTCGACGCGATGTAGACGGGTGGCGCCCACGGGCCGAGCGCATCGCCCAGCGTGGTCGAGAAGAGCAGCAGCTGGACTGCCATGCCGACCGCGACGAGTGGTGCCCAGCGGAACTGGAGCTCGCCGAGCCGCGCGGCCGAGCCACCGGTCACGAGGCCGATGACGAGACCCGCCAGGACGGCGTAGAGGATGAACACGTCGCCATCGTCGCGACCTCCGCGCGTCCACGGACGGACCCGTTGGTCCTACGGGCCGGAGTACCACGGTGTTCGTCCGCAACACCGACGGCCCCGGGTATAACGATGCGACCCATCGCCCGCCCCGACCACAGGAGCCATCTCGATACACGACGAGCACGCTCCCGACACCGTCCTCGGCGAGTCGACCAACCTCCGGCTGGTCCGATTGCGGCTGTTCCTCGCGCTGATCACGATGTTCGCGATCCCGATCGCCATCGCCGCGCCGGTCATCTATGGGCTGGGCTGGGGTTTCGGGTCGTCGCTGGTCGCCCCGACGGCCACCCTGCTCGCCCTGTGCGCCGCCCTGGGATCGGTCACGGTCTGGCTCGCCCGACGCGTGCTCGAGCCCGCCGAGCGTCTTGAAGAGGCGCGCCGGGTCCTCGAGGACGCCTACGACCGGGCGCGGTCCGAATCGCTGCGCGACAACCTGACGGGCCTCGGCAACCACCGCGGGTTCCAGGAAGAGGTCGAGCGCCAGTGGGCGCTGGCGATCCGCCATTCGATGCCGCTCGCGCTGGCCATCATCGATATCGACGACTTCAAGCAGGTCAACGACACGCGCGGCCACGCGGAGGGCGACCGGCTCCTGCGCCAGGCCGCCGCGACCATCGCGACCTACCTGCGCCGGTCCGATCGTGCGTTCCGCATCGGCGGCGACGAGTTCGCCATCGTCATGCCCGGGACCGACGCCGATCAGGGCCACGTGGTCGTGCGCCGCCTGCTGGCTGCCTGCCTCGACGGGGAGTCCGAAGGACGGGACAGCGTGGCCATCTCGTTCTCGGCCGGCATCAGCGCCATCCCGGGTCTCGCGCGCGACCGCGAAGCGCTCTATTCGCAGGCCGACGCGGCGCTGTTCTGGGGCAAGCGACACGGCCGGACGTGCGTCACGACCTATGACCCGGACCGGCACGAAGCGCCGATGGCCCAGCGACCCCAGGCCGAGCTGTCGGCGATGGTCGCTCGGGTCGCCGCGACCGGTGCGGTCCGCGCGGTCTTCCAGCCGATCTACGACCTCACGACCGGGGCACCGCGCGGCTTCGAGGGTCTCGTCCGACCCCTGCCCGACAGCGGCTTCGCGGACCCTGGGTCGATGTTCGAGGCGGCGGAAGCGACCGGCCGGACGGCCGAGCTCGACATCGCCTGCCTCAACACGGTCATGGAGACGGCCTCGCGTCTGCGCCTGCCGGGCATCCTGGCCGTGAACCTGTCGCCGCGGACCATGGAGATGGACGACTTCAGCGTCCATGCGCTGCTCCGGACGATCGCCCGCCACGGCCTGGATCCCCGCCACATCGTGCTGGAGCTGACGGAGCGCGAGGCGGTCGAGGACATCGGGCGGCTGCGCCAGGCCGTCGACGCCTGCCGGGTCGCCGGGATCCGCCTGGCCGCTGACGATGTCGGCGCCGGCAACGCCGGGCTTCGGCTGCTCAGCCAGCTCCGCTTCGATATCGTCAAGATCGACCTGTCGCTGGTCCAGGGCGGTGCCGTCCGCGACGCATCGCTCGAGGTCGTCCGGACGTTGCGCGACCTGGCCGACCGCTGGGGCGCGCTGGTCGTCGCCGAAGGGATCGAAACGCCACAGCAGCTCGACGTGGTCCGCTCGCTCGGTATCGGTGCCGGCCAGGGCTACCTGCTGGGCCGGCCGACGGACCGGCCGTCGACCGAGTCGCTCGACCTCGACGCCCTGTCCAAGAGCTCGGATTGGCTCATCGAGCGGCTCCGCGCGATGCCGGCGTGACGGCTCGACGGCCCCATCGGCGTGTCGGTCGAGTGCGGTTGACGGCAGGCGCATCCCTGCTAGACTGCCGCCACGTCGCACTTTCGCTGCCGACGAGCTCGTGGAGACCGCATTGACCTGGTTCGGTTCCGGGGATCGCCGCAAGGTCGCCGTCGTCGTGACGTCGGATGGCCGGCGCGTGCATGTCCCGATCGATCCTGCCGGTGTATCCCTGCTCGACCTTCTCCTCTCTCTTCCGGGGCTTGGCGGCCTTCTTGGGCTGATTACCGGCTCCCGGCGGGACCGAGGGACACGGAGGGACGAGCGCCGCTAGCGCGACATCCACCGATCGACCTTCAGGACCCTCGCCGGGGCGGCGAGGGTCTTTCGTTTTCCAGAGCCGTGGAGGACCCATCCAGATGACGATCGCCAAGGGAGATCCGGCGCAGGCGCCAGGGCCGGCAGCAAGCCCGGTCGCGCCTCCGGCGCCCAGACGCAGCCACGTGCCCAACGACGGCACTGCGGAGGCGGCGGCGATCGAGCGCGCCCGCAAGGGCATGCTGCACGAGGGTCGTGACCTCAGGCGGACGCGCATCGGGGCGGACGTCCTGTGCGAGGCACTCCTGCGCCAGGGCGTCGACGTCTTCTTCTCGTACCCGGGCGGCGTGATCCTGCCGCTGTACGACATCCTCGGCGACTACCCGGAGCTGCGCCACGTCCTCGTCCGCCACGAGCAGGGCGGCGCGCACGCCGCCGACGGCTACGCTCGGGTGACCGGCCGGGTCGGCGTGTGCATGGGCACCTCCGGTCCCGGCGCGACGAACCTCGTCACGGGGATCGGGACGGCCCTCCTGGATTCCGTGCCGATGGTCGCCATCACCGGCAACGTGCCTGCTGCGCTCATCGGCAAGGACGCCTTCCAGGAGATCGATATCAACGGCATCACCCTGCCGATGACCAAGCACAACTACCTGGTCCGCGACGCCGACGAGCTGCCACGGGTCATCGCCGAGGCGTTCCACATCGCCCGGACCGGCCGTCCCGGACCGGTCCACATCGACATCACCAAGGACGCCCTGCAGCAGGAGACCCGGGCGACCCATCCGACCGAGGCCGAGATCATCGCCGGCCTGCCCGGCTTCCGGCCGAACATGGACGGCCATCCGCGTCAGCTCAAGCTGGCCGCTGCCGAGATCGCCGCGGCCAAGCGCCCGGTCATCCTGGCCGGCCACGGCATCCTCCATGCGCAGGCCTGGGACGAGTTGGTCGCCTTCGCCGAGAAGGCCCAGATCCCGGTCGCGTGGACGCTGCTCGGGATCGGCGTCATCGACGAGACCCATCCGCTGGCCTACGGCTACATGGGCATGCACGGCTGGAAGCATGTGAACCGGGCCATCCAGAGTGCCGACCTCCTGATCGCCATCGGGATGCGCTTCGACGACCGGGTGACCGGCAACGTCCGGACCTACGCCCCGTACGCCCGGATCATCCACGCCGACATCGACCCGGCCGAGATCGGCAAGAACGTGGCGGTCGAGGTGCCCATCGTCGGCGACGCCAAGCGCGTCCTGCAGGCCCTGATCGGCCTCGTCGACACGGTCGACCCTGCGACGCGCACCGACTATCTCGCCCAGCTGGCCGAGTGGAAGACCGAATCGATGGCTTCGAGCTGGCACGGCTCGGGCGCCTGGCGCGACGGGCTCCTGTCGGCCGACTACGTCATCGAACGCATCGGCGAGCTGTCCGACCACCAGGCGACCTACGTCGCGGACGTCGGACAGAACCAGATGTGGCTGGCCCGCTACACCGGCTTCCGGAACCCGAACAGCCATGTCAGCTCGGGCGGGCTCGGGACGATGGGCTTCTCCGTGCCGGCGGCAATGGGTGCGGCGCTCGGCCGGCCCGACCGCGAGACCTGGGCGATCACCGGCGACGGTGGCTTCCAGATGACCTTCCAGGAGCTGATGACGCTCGTCGCCGACCACATCCCGGTCAAGATCGCGCTGCTGGACAACAAGAAGCTCGGGATGATCCGACAGTGGCAGGAGATCATCTACGCCGGCAACTACCACTCGTCGAGCCTGCCCGGACCGGATTTCGCGAAGCTCGCCGACGCGTTCGGCATCCCGGCCTTCAGGGCGAAGACCCCGGCCGACGTCGACGACGCGATCCGGGCGGCGCAGGCGGTCGACGGCCCGGCGCTCATCTGGTTCGAGATCGCCGAGGAGCAGAACATCTTCCCGATGATGCCGGCCGGCAAGGGGCTGTCCGACCTGATCGAGAAGTGGGACGGGGCGGACGAATGAGCGCGGATCCGTCTTCCGATGGCAGCCTGCCGGCTGGCGTCGCCGCAGTGCCCGCGCATAGCGTCCCACCCTCGCGCGCCCTGCCGGGTGGCGGTGAGACCCGCCGTCATGTGCTTGTCGCGGTGGTCCTCAACAAGCCCGGCGTCCTCAACCGCGTGTCGAGCCTGATGCGCGCCCGCAACTTCAACATCGACTCGCTGGCGGTCAGCCACACCGACAGCGAGGATGTCAGCCGGATGACGATCACCCTGCACGGCGACGACGTCGCGGTGGAGCAGGCCGCCAAGCAGCTCTACCGGCTCATCGACGTGCTCAAGGTCCAGGACGTGACGGCCGAGCCGACCGTCCAGCAGGAGCTCGCCCTGGTCAAGATCCGGGCGACCGAATTGAGCCGGGCGGAGGTCCTCAAGCTCGTCGAGCTGTCACGCGGCCGGGTCGTGGACCTGGCCGATGGCTCGGTCATCGTGGAGGTGACCGGCACCGAATCCGAGGTCGACGCGTTCGTCGCGCTGGTCCGGACGTATGGCATCAAGGAATTGGTCCGGACCGGAGCCGTCGTGATGGCCCGAGGCTCCGGATCCATCGAGGAGGCGATCAAGCGATGACGGCGACGATGTACTACGACAACGACGCGGATCCGGCGGCGCTCGCCGGGCAGACCGTCGCGATCATCGGCTACGGCAGCCAGGGCCACGCCCATGCCCTCAACCTGCACGAATCCGGGGTCGACGTCGTCGTCGGGCTCGCGCCCGGATCGATGAGCCGCGCCCTCGCCGCGGACGCCGGACTCCGCGTGTCGGACGTCGCCGACGCGGTCAAGGAAGCCGACGTGATCATGATCCTCGTCCCCGACACCGCCCAGAAGGCGGTCTACGACGAGGAGATCGCGCCGCACCTCCACGCCGGCCATCTGCTGATGTTCGCCCACGGCTTCAACATCCACTTCGGACGGATCGACCCGCCCGGCATCGTCGACGTCGGGATGGTCGCGCCGAAGGGCCCGGGCCACCTCCTCCGCTCGGTCTACCGGGCCGGTGGCGGGGTGCCGGCGCTGTTCGCCGTCCACCGCGATCCGTCGGAGACCGCCCGCGACCGCGTCCTGGCCTACGCCCGGGCGATCGGCTCGACCCGGGCGGGCGTGCTCGAGACGACATTCGCCGAGGAGACCGAGACGGACCTGTTCGGCGAGCAGGCGGTCCTGTGCGGTGGCACCGCGGCGCTCATCAAGATGGGCTTCGAGACGCTCGTCGAGGCCGGCTACCAGCCCGAGCTCGCCTACTTCGAGACGATGCACGAGCTCAAGCTCATCGTGGACCTGATCTACCGGGGCGGCCTCAACTTCATGCGCTTCAGCGTCAGCGACACGGCCGAGTACGGGGACTACGTCAGCGGACCGCGGATCATCGACGACCATGTCCGCACGACGATGAAGCAGGTCCTGACCGAGATCCAGGACGGGACGTTCGCCCGCAACTGGATCGCCGAGAGCGAGTCCGGGCGCAAGGAGTTCGAGCGGCTGCGCGCCGCCGACCGCGACCATCTCGTCGAGCGAGTCGGCGGACGGCTGCGCGCCCAGATGCCGTTCCTCGACCCCGTCGAAGTGGTGGCCGGCCAGTCCCAGGCGTCGGCGACGACACCCGGCGCGGCCCGATGAGCGCCGCCGTACCGCGGCCCGCCGGGCCGTTCGTGCCGGCGGGCAGCGTCCGCATCTTCGACACCACCCTGCGCGACGGCGAGCAGGCGCCGGGCGCTGGCCTGACCGCCGCCGAGAAGCTCGACGTCGCACGTCAGCTGGCGCGGCTCAAGGTCGATGTCATCGAGGCCGGCTTCCCGGCCGCCTCGCCGGGCGACTTCGAGGCCGTCCGTCGGATCGCCCAGGAGACCCGCGGCGGGATCGCCGTCGCGGCGCTCGCCCGCTGCAAGGACGGCGATCCGCAGCGTGCGATCGAGGCCATCAAGGTCGCCGAACGGCCGCATCTCCACGTGTTCATCGCGACCAGCGACATCCACCTCAAGCACAAGCTTCGCATCGACCGCGAGACGGCCCTGGCCGAAGCCGTCCGCTGGGTCCGCTACGGACGCGAGCAGCTCGGCCGCGACGCGGAGATCGAGTTCTCGGCCGAGGACGCCTCGCGCACCGACCTCGACTACCTGCTCCAGATCTACGCGGCCGTCGTCGAGGCCGGCGCGTCCACGGTCAACATCCCCGACACCGTCGGCTACGCCATCCCGTCCGAGTTCGGGGTGCTGGTCGAGAAGGTCGTGGCCCTCGTCGGCGACCAGGCCACGGTCAGCGTCCACTGCCACAACGACCTGGGTCTGGCCACGGCCAACACCCTCGCCGCGGTCCAGGCCGGCGCGCGCCAGGTCGAGGTGACCATCAACGGTCTCGGGGAGCGTGCCGGCAATGCGTCGCTCGAGGAGGTCGTGATGGCCCTCCGGACGCGCCCGACCCAGTTCCCCGACCTCGGTTCCGGTGTCGCCACGGAACAGCTGACCGCCGCCAGCCGGCTGGTCAGCTACCTCACCGGTTTTGCCATCCAGCCCAACAAGGCGATCGTCGGCGGCAACGCCTTCGCCCACGAGTCGGGCATCCACCAGGACGGGGTCATCAAGAACCCGCTGACCTACGAGATCATGACCCCGCAGTCGGTCGGCCTGTCGGGCAGTCAGCTGACCATCGGCAAGCTGTCCGGCCGGCGCGGCCTGCAGGGCAAGCTGCGCGAGCTCGGCTACGAGTTCGAGGGCGACGCGCTCGACGAGATCTACCGCCAGGCGGTCGCCCTCGCCGATGCCAAGAAGGAGGTCACCGATGCCGACCTCCACGCGCTCGTCGAGCAGCGTTCGTCCGAGGTTCCGGCGTCGGTCGCGATCGTCGGCTGGAGCGTCACCTCGTCGCACGGCGGGAACGCGACCGGCCAGGTCACGATCAGCGTGGCCGGTGAGGAGCGCGGCGCCGAGGCGACCGGGAACGGCCCGGTCGACGCGCTGTTCGACGCGGTCGACGAGGCACTCCAGCCGATCCTCGGCTGGCACCCGACGCTGACCGAATACGAGATCAAGGCCGTGACCGCGGGCGAGGACGCCCAGGGTCAGGTCCTGGTCCGCTGCCGACGCTCATCGGATGAAGGACCGGGCGCCCTCGTGGTGACCGGCCACGGCCTCTCGACCAACATCATCGAGGCGTCGCTCGACGCGTACCTCGTGGCGGTCAACAAGCTCCACGGGGCCGAGATCAACGGCGTCTCGGTGGCCTTCGTCGCGCCGCGCCAGGGCGAGACCCTGCCGTGATGGAGGCGGGCCTCGTCACCTATCGCGTCGCGACGATCCCGGGCGACGGGGTCGGCCCGGAGGTCGTGGCCGCCGCCCGCCGGGTGGTCGACGCGGCGGGCGCGCGCTTCGGCTTCGATGTCGCGTGGTCGGAGTTCCTGGTCGGCGGCGCGGCGATCGACGCGTTCGGGGTCGCCATCCGGCCCGAGGACGTCGATGCCTGCGGGGCCGCCGACGCGATCCTGCTGGGCGCCGTGGGTGGCCCGAAGTGGTCGGACCCGAGCGCCTCGGTCCGTCCGGAGCAGGCCCTCTTCGCGCTGCGCGGCGGGCTCGGCCTGTACGCCAATCTCCGCCCGGTGAGCGTCCATCCGGCGCTGGCCGGCGCGTCGCCACTGCGCCCCGAGCTTCTTGCCGGGGTGGACATGCTGATCGTCCGCGAGCTGACCGGCGGGATCTACTTCGGCGACCGGACCGAGGCGTCCGGCGAGCCCGGCGCGCGGTCCGCGCTGGACACGCTGCCCTACGCCGAGCACGAGATCGCCCGGATCGTCCGGCTCGCCTTCGAGCTGGCTCGGACGCGACGAAGCTCGGTCACCCAGGTGGACAAGGCGAACGTGCTCGCCACGTCACGACTGTGGCGGCGCATCACCGACGAGATCGCCGTCGAGTTCCCCGACGTCGCACTCAGCCACCAGCTGGTCGATTCGTGCGCGATGCTGCTGGTCCGCCGGCCGGCCGACTTCGACGTCATCGTCACCGAGAACCTGTTCGGCGACATCCTGTCGGACGAGGCGGCGGTCCTGGCCGGGAGCCTGGGAGTGCTGCCGTCGGCGTCGCTCGGCGTGCGCCGGACCGAGCACGGCACGTTCGGGCTGTACGAGCCGATCCATGGCTCGGCGCCCGACATCGCCGACCGCGACATCGCCAACCCGACCGGGACGATCCTGTCGGCGGCGATGCTGCTGCGGACGTCACTGGGACGCGGAGACGCTGCCGACGCGGTCGAGGCGGCCGTGGGGAAGGCCCTCGACGATGGCTGGCGAACGGCCGACCTGGCCGATCCCGCAAACCCGAACGACGGGCTCGTCGTCGTCGGGACGACCGGCTTCGCGACCGCGGTCATCGAGGCGCTAGAAGCGCCGGCGGGGGTGGCCGCATGAGCGCACCCGAGGCACCCGTCATCCTCTATGACACGACCCTGCGCGACGGCACCCAGGGCGAGAACATCACCCTCTCGCTGGCCGACAAGCTGCGCGTCGCGCGGATGCTCGACGAGTACGGGATGCCCTACGTCGAGGGCGGCTGGCCGGGCTCCAACCCCAAGGACATCGAGTTCTTCTCGGCCGCCCGGAAGATGCGCTGGGAGGGTGCGCGGCTGGCTGCGTTCGGGATGACCCGCCATCGCTCCAACGCGCCGGCCGACGACCCGAACCTGCGCGAGCTCGTCGCCGCCGAGACGCCGGTCGTGACCATCTTCGGCAAGAGCTGGCTGCTCCACGTGACCGAAGTGCTGGGCGCGACGCCGGCCGAGAACCTCGACATGATCGCCGACTCGATCGGCTTCGTGGTCGATCGCGGACGCGAGGCCGTCTATGACGCGGAGCATTTCTTCGACGGCTACCGGGCCGATCGCGACTACGCCCTGGCCACCTTGCGAGCCGCCCGCCAGGCCGGCGCCCGAACGCTCGTCCTGTGCGACACGAACGGCGGCACGCTGACCGACGAGCTGAGCGCGATCATCGGCGACGTGCGGACCTCGCTCGACGGGGACCCGGACGCGCCGGCGGTCACCTGGGGCATCCATACCCACAACGACGCCGATCTTGCGGTCGCCAATTCGATGGCGGCCGTGGCAGCCGGCATCCGCCACGTCCAGGCGACCATCAACGGCTACGGCGAGCGGGCCGGCAATGCCAACATGGTCAGCATCCTGGCCAACTTGGCGCTCAAGACGCCGCACGTCCTCGTGCCGGCAGGCGGCGGCGACCTGACCGACCTGACCGACCTGTCCCGCTCGGTCGCCGAGATCGCCAACCAGACCCCCAACGACTACCAGCCGTATGTCGGGAGGTCCGCGTTCGCACACAAGGGCGGTGTCCATGGCGCGGCCGTCGCCAAGGTCGAGCGGAGCTACCAGCACATCGACCCGGCGGCGGTCGGCAATGCCGGGCGGCTCGTCGTCTCCGAGCTTGGCGGGCGTGCCAACACCTCGATCCGTGCCCGGCAGCTCGGTCTCGATCTCGAGGGTGTCGTCGATGCGCGCGAGCTGTCGAACCTGATCAAGGAGCTCGAGGCCGACGGCCTCGCCTTCGAGGGCGCCGAGGCGAGCTTCGAGCTGCTCATCCGGCGGCATGCGGCGGACTACGTCGCGCCGTTCCGGATCGTCGACTACACCTGCCTCATCGAGCAGCGCGACGGTCGCGAGCTGCTGGCCGAGGCGACCGTCAAGGTCGAGGTGGAGGGCGAGGTCCTGCACACCGCGGCCGATGGCAACGGTCCGGTCAACGCGCTCGATGCCGCGCTGCGCAAGGCGCTGTCCGCGTTCTATCCGGGTCTCGACGAGGTCCACCTGGTCGACTACAAGGTGCGCATCCTCGACGGTGGCGCGGCGACCGCGGCGCGGACCCGGGTCATCATCGATTCGATGGACGGCGCGCGGACCTGGTCGACCATGGGCAGCGACACCAACATCATCGCCGCGTCGGCCGCCGCGCTGGCCGATTCGCTCGAATATGCCATCTGGAAGTCCGGTTCCGAGCTGCGGCGCCGGGACGAGCGGCAGTTCACGACCGCGACGCCGGCCAGCCGCGGCGCGACGGCGACCCCCCGGAGGTGACCCGATGACCGACATGGCCGACGCGCTCGAACTCTCCCGCTGGACCGCGTCGTCGGGCAGCAATGCCCGCAGCCGCGGCGCGGTGGTCATCGCCTCGGGCGACCATGTCTGGCGCGCCTCGGCCGAGGGCATCGGCGCGATCGACGCGTTGTACCGCGCCGTGGATGAGGCCCTGGCCGGCGTGCTGGCCGGTCATCCACGCCTGCTCGCCTACGACATCCACGCGCTCGGGGAGGGGACCGACACGATCGGCATCGTCGCCGTCCGGATCGCGCCGCCTGATGTCGGCGGCCAGCGCGGCAGCGGCGAGTACGGCGGCGAGGCCCGCGGACCGAACATCATCGCGGCCTCGATCGAGGCGTACATCGCGGCGCTCAACCTGATGCTGGCCGAGGCGCACTGGTCGGGTGCCACGGAAGCAGCCGGCAACAGTCGCGGCGTGGCGGTCTCGGCCGGCGCCGCCCGCGAGCAGCGAGCCGACCTCGACGAGGACAAGGTGCCGCAGGACACGACGGCCTGGTTCGAGCGGTAGGTCCCGTCTGCCCGCCGGTCAGGTCCCGGCCGCCGCCTCGCCATCCCCGGCACGCAACAGCACGTCGCGCTGGCGCAGGTAGTCGGTCACGGCCAGGATCGCCGCCGCGGTCGGGATGGCGAAGATCGCACCCAGGATCCCGGCGATCGCCGAGCCGAGGATGACCACGACGAAGACGGCGACCGGCGGCATGCGCACGGCCCCGGCCATGACGAACTGGGTGACGACGACCTGGATGACGACGGCGGTCGCGATGCTGATGGCGGCCGCCGGCGCGACCTCGTCGGGCGCGAGGATGAGCGCGAAGGCCGGCAGGACGGCCCAGCCGATGAGCGGGCCGATCCACGGGATGAACACGATGAGCCCGGCGATCACCGCGATGAGCGCCGCGTACGGGATGCCGAGCACGACCGCCGCCAGGCCGATGACCGAGCCGTAGATCGCGCCGATGAGCAGCCGGCCGCGGACGAACCCGCCGAACGAGACGGCGATCGCCCCCTCGAGCTCGGTCAGGTCGCGGTACGTGCTCGACGGCAGGAAGCGGCGCATCCAGCCCAGCAGCGAGACCTGGCCCATGGCCAGCCCGACCGAGATGATGACTGCGGTGATCAGCGCCGCGACGATCACGATGAGGTTGCGGGCGGCAGTCGTGACGGCATCGGCGATCTGGGATGCGTTCTCGGCCAGGAACCGCTGGACCGCGTCGACCACGCTTCCGCCGCTCGGCAGCGAGAGCCCCAGCCGATCGATCAAGGGGCTGATCACCTCGCCGACCTTGGCGATGATCGCCGGGAGGTTGTCCTTGAACGCCACCGCCGCGTTGATGACCGCGACCAGGGCTGCCCCGATGACGACGAACGCGACGACCGCGGTCACGACATAGGTGATGGCCACCGCCACGCCGCGACCGCGGAACGGCAGGTGGCGCTGGATGAACGAGACCGGCGGCTCGAGGACGTAGGACATCAGCCACGCCACGAACAGGATGATGGCCGGCCCGGCGAAGACGGCGAAGACGTCCGCGTACAGGGTGATGATCGCCCCGAGGAGCGCGAGGACGACGAGCCAGAAGACGAGTCGCGCCTCGCGCCGGGAGACGACGCGGGTCCAGGTCGGTGCGGATCCCTCGGGCGGCATGCCGAGACGGTAGCGTATGGTGCGTACCCTGGAGTGGAGGTCTTCCGTCACATGCATCGTCTCATCGCTGCCATCGCGGTCGTCGCCCTGTCGCTGGCGGCCTGCGGTTCATCGTCATCGGGCTCCGCGACACCGGACCCGACCGTCGCCTTTTGTCCGGCCCTCGATACATATTCGAAGGCACTGGCGAAGCTGCAAGGGCTCATCGCCACGGAGAGCGTCGCCGACTACCCGGCCGCCGTCACCGAGGCGAAGTCGGCGCTCGCCGCGGTCAGGCTAGTGGCAGGCCCCTTGGCCGGCGCCCAGCTCAATGACCTGCAGACGGCCCAGGTCCAATTGGAATCGGCGGCCGCGGCGCTGCCATCCGGCACGACGCCCGCCCAGGCCGGCACCGCGATACAGGCGCCTCTCCAGACGGTCACCGCGCAGGCCATCTCGACCTACAACGCGATCTGCAACACCCACCCGACACCGTCGAGCTAGCGGATCGGACCGATCGGGAGGGAGCGCTGATGCCGGCGCCCGCATCGGGCGCCGCGTCGATCGCCTACGCCGGCGAACCGGGCGCGTTCGCCGAGGACGCCGTCCTCGCAGCGTTCGGCGACGTCGAGCGAGCGTCGCTCGGAAGTTTCCGTGAGGTGTTCGACGCGGTCGCCGCGGGCGACGCCGCGGCCGGGGTCGTGCCGATCGAGAACGTCATCAACGGCACCGTCCGCGAGAACTACGACCTGCTCCTCGAGTTCGAGCTGATGATCCGCGGCGAGGTCGTGGTGCCGGTCAGCCTGTGTCTCGCCGCGCTGCCCGGCCAGCGCATCGAGGACATCGAGCGGGTCTACTCGCACATCCAGGCGCTCGGCCAGGCCGAGGCTTTCCTGCGCCGGCGGTCGTGGCAACTCCTGACGACCTACAACACCGCGGGCGCCGGCAAGGCCATCGCCGACCGGGCCGAGCTCGGCGCCGCGGCCGTCCTGTCACCCAGGGCCGCCGGGCTGTTCGGGCTCGAGGTGCTCGTCGACGAGATCGGCGACCTGGCCGGGAACCGGACGCGGTTCCTCGTGCTCGCCCGCCCGGACGCGCCGCCGCCCCCGCTGCGTGACGACCACGCCCCGCCGCCGGACGACGCTGGTCGTGGCCGTCAGCAACGAGCCGGGCACGCTCCTCGCGGTCCTCCGCGTCTTCGCCGACCACCGCCTGAACATGCACAAGCTCGAGTCGCGTCCGAGCCGCGAGCGAGCCTGGGAGTACGTCTTCTGGATCGACCTCGACGGCGACACGGCGGATGGGTCGATGGCGGCGGCGCTCGCCGAGCTCGACGGCGTGACCACCATGTGCCGCGTCCTCGGCTCCTACCCGGCCGCGACGACGGGCTGACTCCGCCCGGCGAGGGAGAGGCGAATCAGACTCGCGTCGGAGCACGGTCGATGGGCGTGACGAGGCTTCAGGGCAACGAGAAACGACCCGCCATCGCCGGCGGGTCGTCGTTCGTTCGCGAGATCGCCGTCAGGCCGGACGCTTGCGCAGCTCGTCCCGGATCTCGGTCAGGAGCGTCTCCTCGGCCGACGGACCGGCCGGCGGTGCCTCCTTGATGAACAGCTTGCTGATGATGTAGACGACGAGCATCACCACGATGAACACGATCAGCGCGTTGAGGAACAGGCCCCAGCCGATGGAGACCTCCTCGCCCTTGCTGTTCGTGCCGAGGACCGTCTTGATCGAGGCGAAATCGATGCCGCTCAGGGCCCAGCCGATGGGCGGCATGATGATCGCGTTGACCAGCGTCGTGACCAGCGCCCCGAGTGAGGCGCCGATGATGACGCCGATGGCGAGCGCGAGGGCGTTCGACTTTGTCAGGAACGACTTGAAGTCACCCACCGGTCGATCTCAGTGCTCGACGACCTTGTCGAGCCCCTTCGCCTCGGCGATCCAGCCCGCGATCTCGGTCTCGCTCGGGACGCGCCGGACGATGCCGGGGCGGGCCGCGACGACCTCCTGGAAGGTGATGGCCAGATTGCCCGCGTTGCGCTGGGCGAGTTCGGCCGGTGAGTCCACCCCGGCCGCCTCGAGCAGGTCGGAGTATTCCGAGCCGACACCCTTGATTCGCATCAGGTCCGCGTGGTTGACCCATTCGAGGATGAGATCGCCGTCGATCCCGGTCGAGTCGGCGAGGGCCTTGCGGCCGGCGGGATTGGCGCCCCACTCGAGCAATTCATCGGTCGTCTTGACCCCCGCCGTCGACAGCTTGGCGGCGTAGCTCTCGCCGATACCCTCGATCTCGTCGATCTTCATTCCGGGCTCCTCAGTGGTGGTGAGCGCGCTGGCTCGGGGGCCGATGATACGCTTGCGGACCGCCCCGCCGCGCACCCCCTGACACTCCGGAGGACCGATGGACAAGGCGTTCCACGACGCGATCGCGACCGGCTATGCGCTGACCGAGCCCGGCATCACCATCGGCAGCGCGATGCTGGGCGACGAGCTGGTCAACGACGCGCGCGTGCAGGTCGCCCTGTCGATGCTCAATCGCCACGGTCTCATCGCCGGTGCGACCGGGACGGGCAAGACGCGGACTCTCCAGCTCCTCGCCGGCCAGCTGTCCAAGGCCGGCGTGCCCGTCTTCGTGGCCGACATCAAGGGTGACCTGACGGGGTTGGCCGCGCCGGGCGACGCCACCAACCCGAAGGTGGTCGATCGCACGAAGGCGATGGACTGGACCTTCGTGCCGGCCGGCCACCCGACCGAATTCCTCTCGCTGTCGGGCAAGCTCGGTGCGCAGGTCCGGGCGACGGTCCATTCGTTCGGGCCGCTTCTGCTTGGCAAGGTCCTGGGCATCAACGACACGCAGACGTCGATCCTGTCGCTGATCTTCAAGTACTGCGACGACAACGACCTGCCGCTGCTCGACCTGAAAGACCTGGAGGCGACGCTCAAGTTCCTCGCCTCCGACGACGGCAAGCCGATCCTGGCCGACTACGGCGGGATGTCGACCGCGTCGGTCGGGGTGATGCTGCGCTCGATCGTGGTCCTCGAGCAGGAAGGCGCCGACGTCTTCTTCGGCGAGCCTGAATTCGACGTGGCGGATCTCCTGCGCACGTCGCCCGAGGGCGAGGGGATCATCAGCATCCTCGAACTGTCCGACGTGATGGACCAGCCCCGGCTCTTCTCGACGTTCATGCTCTGGATGCTCGCCCAGCTGTACGAGACGCTGCCCGAGGCCGGCGACCTGCCCAAGCCCAAGCTGTGCTTCTTCTTCGACGAGGCGCACCTGCTGTTCGACGATGCATCGCAGGCCCTGCTGGACGAGATCGAGCGGACAGCGCGGCTCATCCGGTCCAAGGGGGTCGGCGTCTACTTCGTCACCCAGGCCCCGACCGACGTGCCCTCGTCAGTCCTGGCCCAGCTCGGCAACCGCGTCCAGCACGCGCTGCGCGCGTTCACTCCCGACGATGCCGACGCCCTGCGCAAGACGGCGCGGACCTTTCCGACGACGACGTTCTACGACGTCGAGAAGGCGATCACCTCGCTCGGCACCGGCGAGGCGCTGGTGACGGTGCTGTCACCGCGGGGCGTGCCGACGCCGCTGGCCGCGACGCGCCTGTTGCCGCCCGATTCGATCATGGGCCCGCTCGACGAGGTCCAGTTCCGCGGCCGGATCGCGACCAGCCCGTTCCAGGCCAAGTACGGCGCGACGATCGACCGCGACAGCGCCTACGAGCGGATCACGGCCCGGCTCACAGCGGCGCGGGCGGCGTCGGCCCAGGCTGCGGCCGAGGCCGCCGTGCGGGCCGGGGTCAGTCCGACGACGGCGGCCGGGATGAACACCATGACCCCGGCCCAGCAGCAGCGCGAGATCGTGCGCCAGGCGAAGGAGATGGCCGCCGCCCAGAAGGCAGCCGACCGCGAGCGCGTGGCCCAGGAGAAGGCCGCCCGGGACGCCGCGCGTGCCCAGCAGAGGTCCATCGACTCGGCCATCCGCACGGGTGGCAAGGTGGTCACGTCGCGCCTCGGCCAGGACATCGTCCGCGGGATCTTCGGGACGTTGTTCGGGGGTGGCAAGGGCAAGTGACCGGGCACCGCGCTCCGGTCCCGACCGGCGCACGGACGTGGCTCGACCCGGACTGGCTGGCCGGGGCGCTGGCCTGGGCGACGGCCGAGCTTGCAGCGCGCGGGGTCACTGTCGCAAGGCCAGCGGAACAGCCGCACGTGCGGCCGTGGTCGACCGCGATGCGTCTGCCGACGAGCGATGGTGCGTTCTGGTTCAAGGCGAGCGGGCCGGGACCGGCCCACGAAGGCCCGCTTCTGGGTGTCCTTGCCGCGCGCGGCGTCGCCCACGTCCTGCTGCCGATCGCCGTGCACCCGGACCGGCCCTGGCTCCTGTTCGCGGACGGCGGACCGACGCTGCGGGCGACCCGTCCGGACGGGACGGGTGACCACGACATCGCGGCGTGGGAGCGGATCCTCGCCGAGTACGCGACGCTGCAGCGGTCACTCGAAGGGTCGGAGGCCGTGGCGGCGATGCTGGCGGCCGGGGCGCCCGACGGACGCCCGGAGCGACTGGCCGGCGAGCTCGATCGGCTCGTCGCAGACGACGTCATCTGGGGCCGCCTGCTGCCCGAGGAGCGCGAGGCGGGGCTGGTGGCTCGCGCGCGCCTGGCGCAGGCGATCGCCCGAGGTCCGTGCCGCCGCCGCCCGCCTGGCCGCGGCCGGGGTCGCCCCGTCCATCCAGCATGACGACCTCCATGGCGGGAACATCCTCGTCGGGCCGGACGGCGACCGGATCTTCGACTGGGGCGACGCGGTCGTGGCCCACCCGTTCGGCACGCTGACCACGACCTTCAACTCCATCGCCCACCACACCGGCCGAAACCCGGACGACCCGGTGTTCGCGCGACTGCTCGACGTCTATCTGGAGGCCTGGACCGATGTCGCGCCACGGACCGAGCTGGTCGAGATGGCCGGGCTTGCCCGGCTGCTCGGTTGCATCGGCAAGTCGCTGGCCTGGGAGCGCGCGCTGACCGGCCTCGAACCCGACGAGATGGACGGGCATGGCGACGCGGTCGCGGGCTGGCTGGTGGAGTTCGCGGAACGCCTCGGGCGGGCGGATCTCTGACAGACGCTCGCCAGACGAGCGCTCGTCACGGGTCCACGGTCCGTGCCACGTCGCCCGAGCGTGGATCCACCGAGCTCAGGGCCAGGTTCCGGTCAGATGTTCACCAACACGATCGATCTGTCAGCCCCACCGGTGACCAACGCTCAGGTCGTGGGCAACTGACAGGAACGGACCCGGGTGGCGTCGCGAGCGACGCGCGGACCGGTGCCGTCAGGCGCAGCGCCGTAGGCACCGGGGAGCGTGGCGCACGCGACGCCAGGCCCCGTGGCAGGACCCCGGCTACTCGATGACGAGGTTCGCCGGGAGGTCCGGCGGGGTCGGGTAGGCGGGCTTCAGGGCCGCCATCGTGTCGGCCAGGATCGTCGAGACGGCCAGGTTGCGGAACCAGTTGCGGTTGGCCGGGATGACGTACCACGGCGCCCAGGCGGTGGATGTCTTCGAGAGCATGTCGTCGAACGCGCGCTGGTAGTCGTCCCAACGCTTGCGCTCCTCGAGATCGCCGGTCGAGAACTTCCAGCGCTTGGTCGGGTCGTCGTGGCGATCCTGGAACCGCTTGCGCTGCTCGTCCTTGTCGATCGACAGGAAGAATTTGACGATGGTCGTGCCGCCGGCCGCCAGCGTCCGTTCGAAGTCGTTGATCTGGTCGTAGCGCTTCGACCAGACGCTCTTCGGGACGAAGCCGTGGACCCGGACGACCAGCACGTCCTCGTAGTGCGAGCGGTTGAAGATGCCGACCTCGCCCTTGCCCGGCGTTCGCTTGTGGACCCGCCACAGGTAGTCGTGGGCCATCTCCTCGGGCGTCGGGACCTTGAACGACGTGACCGGGCAGCCCTGCGGGTTGAACGCCTCCATGACCTTGGCGATCGTGCCGTCCTTGCCGGCCGCATCGATCCCCTGGAGCACGACGAGCACCGAATGCTTCGCCTCCGCCCACAGCCGATCCTGCAGGTCGCGCAGGCGATCCATCTGGCGAGTCGTCTCCTCGATCGACGCGGCCTTCTCGCGGCCGTACGTGGACTGGTGCTCCACCTTCTCGAGTCGGATGCGCGAACCGGGCTTGACCAGGAGAGTGTCTCGCAGGGCGGTCGGTTGACTCATGGCGGACCTCGTCGCAGCAGATGGCGCTGGAACCGGTTGTACGATGCCAACCGTACCCGAAAGGAGCTCCGAAACGATGGCCATCGTCGCCGCGACCCAGCCGCACAAGATCTACCTCGCCGGCCGCTGGGTCGAATCGCCCGACGTCCTCGTCATCGACAACCCGGCCGACGCCGCCAACCCCGCCGGCACGACCTACACCGCGACCGAGGCGCAGTACGAGGAGGCGGTCGAGGCCGCCGTGGCCGCCTTCGAGGTCACCCGCAAGCTCCCGGCGTACGAGCGCGGCCGCATCCTGCGCGAGATCAGCGCCGGCATCAAGGCCCGTCGCGAAGAGCTCGGCCGGCTGATCGCCCTCGAGGCCGGCAAGCCCATCCGCGACGCGCTGGTCGAAGTGGACCGGGCGGCGCTCACCTTCCGTCTCGGAGCGGAGGAGGCGGAGCGGATGACCGGCGAGCTCATCCCGCTCGACCTGCTGCCCTCGTCGAAGGACCGCATCGGCATCACCCGGCGCTTCCCGATCGGCCCGATCGCGGCCATCAGCCCGTTCAACTTCCCGCTCAACCTGGCCGCCCACAAGCTCGCTCCGGCCATCGCCTCGGGCAACCCGATCGTCCTGAAGCCGCCGTCCAAGGATCCCCTGACGATGCTCACGGTGGCCGAGATCATCGAGGCGGCCGGCGTGCCGGCGGGCTCGGTGTCGATCCTGCCGATGACCCGTGAGCTCGGTGACCGGATGGTCGCCGACGAGCGCTTCAAGCTGCTGACATTCACCGGCTCGCCGTCGGTCGGCTGGCGGATGAAGGACCGGGCGGGCAAGAAGAAGGTCGTGCTCGAGCTCGGTGGCAACGCCGGCGTCATCGTCGACAAGAGCGCGGACATCGACTGGGCGGTCAAGCGCTGCCTCGTCGGTGGCTTCGCGTATGCCGGGCAGGTCTGCATCAGCGTCCAGCGCGCGTTCATCCACGAGGACGTCTGGGACGCGTTCCTGGACGAATTCGCGGCGGGTGCCAAGGCCCTGGTCGTCGGCGACCCGCTCGACCCCACGACGGACGTCGGTCCGATGGTCGATGCGACCGCGGCCGGCCGGACCCAGCGCTGGGTCGACGAGGCGGTCGCCATGGGCGGCACCCTCCTCGCCGGTGGCACGGCCGACGGGACATTCTTCCCGCCGACCATCCTGACCGACGTGCCGGTGAGCGCCCAGGTCTGCTCGAACGAGGCCTTCGCGCCGCTCGTCGTCGCCTTCCCGTTCACGACCCTCGACGAGGCCATCGCCGGCGTCAACGACTCGATGTTCGGGCTGCAGACGGGCGTCTTCACGAACGACCTGGCGGGGGCATGGCGGGCGTTCGCGGAGCTCGAGGTCGGGGGCGTGATCATCAACGACATCCCGACCTACCGGATCGACCACATGCCCTACGGCGGCGTCAAGGATTCAGGCCTCGGCCGTGAGGGCCTGCGCTACGCGATGGACGACATGACCGAGATCCGGATCATGGTGCTCGCCCAGCCGTCCTGAGGCCGCGCGCTCGCGAGGTGACCCGGTAGACCCCGCTTGCGACTCTGACGCGATGTCGCAGCCTGTCGCACGGGAGGTGACCCTAGGTGGGGTCGGCGATCCTGCCTGGAGTCGCGAGGCAGGCGAGAACGAGGGCTACTGGCGTTAGGACGACGTTCACGATCGGCAAGTCGTTCGAAAAGACGAACATCATCAGGAATGACCACGACATCACGAGGACCGCGATGTCGACGCAGACCATCGTTCGTCGTGAGCCTCGGAGCCACCGGGTCAGGCCGACGACGACGGCAGCCGAGAGTGCGATCGACGCCAGGATCAGCATCGGCCAAAGCCAGTAGTCGGGTGGGATGTAGCCCGAGCCAACCTGGTCCGCCATGTTCCCGAACGAAGGGATGATCATGAGGACGAGCATGCTCGCCACCGTCAGGTGGACAGCGACCGTCAGGACCTGGACGGCTCTGTGGAACGGTGCGGCGGCCATCTTCGTTGCGACGCCTGCCGCGTTCGAACGGTGACGGGGGCTTGGCGAACACGTCCGACGCGACCGGCATGTCCTGCGACGGCAGACGCGCCCACGTTAGCCTTGCGCCACCAGTGCATGGAGACGCGCGTTGAAGCTCCTTCTCACGTCCGCGGGGATCACCAACCCCAGCATTCGAGCCGCCCTGCTCGACCTCCTCGGCCAGCCGATCGAGGCGTGCACCGCCCTCGTCATCTCCACGGCGAGCTATCCGCTCCGGCACGGCCCGCAGCTCGCCTGGAACTTCATCGCCGGCGAGGAGCCCCGGACCCCGATGGCCGAGCTCGGCTGGAAGTCCGTTGGCGTGCTCGAGCTCACGGCGCTGCCCAGCCTCGCGCGAACCGTCTGGCTGCCCGAGGTCGAGGAGGCCGACATCCTGCTCGTGAACGGCGGCGACACGATCTACCTCGACCGCTGGATGCGCGAGTCCGGCCTGGCTGAGCTCCTCCCGTCGCTCGACCTCGTGTACGTGGGACTCAGTGCCGGGAGCCTGGTCATGTCGCCATCCGTCGCCGACGACTTCGCCTCCTGGACTCGCCCTGTCGGTGGCGAAGGGCTGGGCGTCGTCGACTTCGAGATCTTCCCGCACCTCGACAACCCCGACCTCCCGCAGAACACCATGGCCGATGCGGAGCGGTGGGCGGCCGGCCTGACCGGGTCCGGCTACGCGATCGACGACGAGACGGCCATCAAGGTGGTCGATGGAGCCATCGATGTGATCTCCGAGGGGCACTGGCGGCTGTTCGAGTCGTAACGCCGGCGCAGGCGAAAGGCGGCTCGATGGCCGTCCGCGTCTGGACAAGATCGCGTTGCTTGCTTAGCATCTGTGGACATGCTAAGCGTCAAGGTCAGCACTAAGCATCAGATCGCGGTCCCGAGCGAGGCCAGGCGAGCCCTTGGCATCGAAGCGGGCGATCGACTCGACGTCCTCGTCACCGACGACGCGATCGTCCTTCGCAAGCAACCGGCACGTCCTTCTGATCGGCTCCGGGGCCTTGCGGCCGGCAAGGGCTGGTACGAGCCTGATCCAGTGACCTATGTGCGCCGGCAGCGCGATGAATGGGAGGAGCGTTCGCGTGAGCGAGAGGATCTCATCGATCGCGCACGTGATTCGCATGAATCGTCGGATCGCCCTGGATAGCAACGTCCTGATGTACCTGCTCGAGGGCGACGGTCCGCGGGCCGAGTCAGCTGCGCGGCTCGTCGACGCCATCGGGCGCGGGGAGATCGAAGGAGTCTTCGCGAGCGTCGGACTCGACGAGATCTTGGTGCCGTCGGCCAGGGCGGACGATGGACCCTTGTTCGAGCAGACCGCCGCAACGCTCCGGGACCTTGGACTGCGACTCGTCACGCTCGATGGGCGGGTCGCTGAGGACGCGGCATGGATCCGTGGCCGGACCGGTGCCTCGATGCCCGACGCGATCCACCTTGCGTGCGCGATCCATGCCGGGGCGACGACGTTCGTGACGAATGACCGCCGCATGCCGTCGCTCCCGAAGCTCGCGTTGGTCATCCTCGACGATCTCGTCGCCTGACGCGCCGTCCCGTGGCCCGCGACGCGGGCGGCGACGGCTGGGGCGGGTGCGTCAGACTTCGGGCGTGGACCTGAGCCTCACTCCGGCGCAACTCGAGCTTCAGGCGCGCGCCCGCGCTTTCGTGGTCGAGCAGCTCCAACCGCGCGAAGTCGAATTCGAGCGCGCCGGCGGCCGCGTGCCACGCGACTGGGGCAACCCGATCCGGGCGGCTGCCCGGGCGGCTCGCCTCGAGGGCGGCTCGTTCCCCGTCGACCTCGGCGGTCAGGGCTGGTCGGTCTTCGAACAGGTCCTCGTCCATGAGCAGCTCGGCCAGTCGACCGGCGGCCTGTGGTCGTACATCCCGGGCGCCTACAACGTCCTGGTCCACGCCGACGCGGACCAGCGCCGCCGTTACCTCGACCCCTCGCTCCGCGGTGAGCGCTCGGGAAGCTACGCCATCACCGAGGACGGCGCCGGCTCGGACGCCCGGACGTTGCGGGCCACCGCGGTCCGCGACGCCGCGACCGGCGAGTACATCCTCAACGGCGAGAAGTGGTTCGTGACCGGCCCGGACGACACCGACTTCATGATCTTCCACTGCCTGGTGGTGGACGGCGACGCGCGCCTCCCGACCCTGTTCCTGGTCGACTACGACACACCGGGCGTCGATATCAAGCACGACCCCGACTACACCCACACCTTCGCCGACCGGCATCCTCAGTTCGTGCTGACCGATGTCCGGGTACCGGCGACCGCCGTCCTCGGGGGCGTCGGGCACGCCGACGACCTGACCAACGAATGGTTCGTCGAGGAGCGGATCCACATCGGGGCGCGCTGTTCCGGGGCGATGGAACGCCTCCTGACCCTGGCCCTCGAGTGGGCCACGGAGCGGGTCCAGTTCGGCCAGCGGATCTACGACTTCCAGGGGGTCAGCTTCCCGCTCGCCGATTCGGCCGCCGACGCGTCCGCGGCGCGGCTGCTCACCCGCGAGGTCGCCTGGCTGGCCGACACCGGTGCCGATCGCAAGGTCGTCCATGCCAAGGCCTCGCTGGCCAAGCTGTTCGCCTCGGAGGCGGCCTGGCGCTGCGCCGACCGGGTCGTCCAGGTCTTCGGTGGCCGGGGTTACATGCGCGAGTTCGCGCCGGAGCGGTTCCTGCGCGAGCTGCGAGTGGACCGCATCTGGGAAGGGACCTCGGAGATCCAGCGGATGATCATCGCCCGGGCGCTCGAGAAGCGGGGCGTGGACCGGGTGGTGGGGTGAGCGGGCCGTCGGCGACCGGCGTCATCGACCTTCGACCGTTGTTCAACCCTGCGAGTGTCGCCGTCGTCGGCGCGTCGCCCCGTTCGTGGATCGCCGAGACGGTCCGCGACAACCTGCGCTCGATGGGCAGCGCGACGCGCTGCCACTTCGTCAACCCGAAGTACGACGAGCTGTACGGCCAGCCCTGCTATCCGTCGCTCGAGGCGCTCCCGGAACGGCCCGACATCGCGGTCGTGGCGCTCAATCCGTTGCGTGCCGCGTCGGTCACGGAGGCCGCGGCCGCGGCCGGCGTCCCGGCCGTCGTCATCCCGGGTGGCGGCGTCGTGGAAGGTGGCGAGGCGGCCGCGGCGATGCAGACCGAGGTCGCGCGCATCGCGCGGGAACACGGCCTGGCCCTGCTCGGGCCCAACTGCATGGGCGTCATCGACCTCGTCGCCAACAGCGCGACCTACATCGGCGACGTCTCGCCGTACCTGCCGCGCGGCGGGGTCGCCGGGATCGCCCAGTCGGGCTCGGTCACCGACGCGTTCGTCCACTCGGGCGATCGGATCGGCTTCTCGCGGATCATCAGCTGCGGCTCGGAGGTCGTCCTCGACGTCTGCGACTACCTCGCCTACTGCCTGGACGACCCGGAGACGACCTCGGTCATCCTGTTCGTCGAGGGCTTCAAGCGCCCCGAACGCTTCCTCGCCCTGGCCGACCGCGCGCTCCAGCTCGGCAAGCCGATCATGGCCGTCAAGGTCGGCCGGAGCGATCAGGCCCAGGCCGCCGCGGTGGCCCATTCCGGGTCGCTGGCCGGGGAGACGCGGGTCACCGACGCCGCCCTCGACGCCGCCGGGGTCATCCGCTGCCGCGATCTCGACGAGCTCCTCGAGACGGCCGAGCTGGTCGAAGGCACGCGGCGGACGGGGCGTCGGGTCGGTCGTGGTCGGGCGGGCGTGGTCACGGTCTCGACCGGCGAGGCGTCGCTCATCGCCGACCTCGTTCCGCGGACCGGGCTCGACCTGCCGCCGATCCCTGCCTCCGCGCGGGCCGGCATCCTCGAGGCACTGCCGACGATGGGCTACATCGGCAACCCGCTCGACCCGTGGGGCGCGGCGGATCCCGGCGCGGCGTACGGCGCCGTCTTCGAATCGATGGCGGCCTCCGGCGCCTACGACGTCCTCGTCCTCGTCCACGATTTCCCGTACCGGTCGCTGGCATCCGAGGTCAACACGGCCAACGAGGTCACGAGCGCGCTGCTTGCGGCCACCGCGGACCGTCCCGAGATCCTGCCGGCGTACGTGTCGCTGACCTCGGGCGAACCGCCGCCCGAGACCAAGGCGCTGCTCGACGGGACCGGCCACGGCGCCCCGTTGTTGCGCGGTGCCGTCCCGGCGTTCCGGGCGATCGCCGAGGTCGCGCGCTGGGAGCGGCGCCACGCGGCGCGCGCGACGTCCGGGCCGTGGCGGCGGGCGTGGACCGCGCTGGCCGCCGACCGGACCTCGTACGGCGCCGACCCGTCGCCGACGCGTCGGTCCGCCCGCCCGCCGGCCGCGCTCTCCGAACACGAGAGCCTGGCCTTCGTGGCCGCAGCCGGCATCGCCGTCACCGAGGCGACACGGGTCCCTGACGCGGCGACCGCGGTCTCGGCCGCGCGCCGGATGGGCCGGCCGGTGGCGCTCAAGCTCGATGCCGTCGGGCTCACCCACAAGACCGAGCTGGGCGGTGTCGCGCTCGGCCTCAAGGGCGACGACGCGGTCTACGGCGCCGCCCTCGGGCTGCTCGAGCTGGGACGCCACCGCGGCCTGGCCATCCGCGGCCTCCTGGTCGAACCGATGGCCGGCCCCGGCGTCGAGCTCATCCTCGGCCTGCGCCGCGACCCGCAGTTCGGGCCGGCCGTCCTGGTCGGTCTGGGCGGCGTCCTGACCGAGGTGCTGGACGACATCGCCATACGCCTCGCGCCGCTGGACGCAGCCGCCGCGGACGCGATGCTCGACGAATTGCGCGGCAGCCGGCTGCTCGGCGGCGTCCGTGGCCGGCCGGCCATCGATCGGGCGGCGGTGGTGTCGATGCTGGTGGCGCTCGGACGTCTTGGGACCGACCGCGCCGACGTGCTCGAGATCGACCTCAACCCGGTCATCGCGTCCGCCTCCGGCGCCCTCGCGGTGGATGCCCTCGTCGTCCTGGAAGGACCGCCCGATGCCAGATCCTGAACCCGTCCTGCTCACCACCGAGACGCCGTGGGGCGTCCGCCTGATGCTCAACCGGCCGGCGGTGCTCAATGCCCTGTCGGGCGAGCTGGTCCGGGCCCTGAGCGCGGCGATCGAGGCCGCCGCCGCCGACACGCGGGTCCGGGTCATCGTCCTTCAGGGCGCCGGCCGGGCGTTCTCGGCCGGCTACGACCTCAGCGAGGAGGCCGAGGGCGGCACCCCCGGGCCCGTCGAATGGCGTGCGCTGCTGGCCGCCGACGTCGTCGCCACGCTCCAGGTCCTCGACTGCCCGAAGCCGGTCATCGCCCAGGTCCATGGCTATGCCCTGGCCGGCGGGCTGGAGCTGGCCATGGCCTGCGACCTGGTCGTGGCCGCCGAGGGCACCAAGCTCGGCGAGCCCGAGATCCGCTACGGCTCGGCGCCGGTCGCGCTCCTGATGCCGTACCTGATCGGCCAGAAGAAGACCCGAGAACTGCTACTCACCGGCGACCTCATCGACGCGGTCGAGGCGGAGCGTATCGGCCTGATCAATCGCGTCGTCCCGGCCGACCGCCTGGCGGCCGAAGTGGACGCCCTGGCCGACAAGCTGGCCCGCACGCCGCCAGAGGTCATGGCACCGACCAAGCGGATGCTCAACCGGGCGATGGACGCCGCCGGCTTCCGCGTCGCCGTCGAGGCCGGCATCGACCTCGGCGCGATCATCAACGCGGCCGACACCCCGGAACAGCGAGAGTGGGACGCGATCGTCCGGCGCGACGGCCTGAAGGCAGCCCTGGCATGGCGCGACCGGCGGTACGACGAGCGGCTGGCGGACGGTCCGGTGCGGGTGGACCCGGACTGAGGCGCACCGCGCCCGACCCCACCTGACCGTCGCGGATCCGACCAGACCGGGCCCGACCTCACCCGACCGCACGCTCCCGCCCCGCGGGCCACCTCGGGCGGGACGAACGTACCGGCGGACATGGCCCCCGGGTCCTGTATCGCGGTGCACCCCGGCGCCAGTTCAATGCGGGTGCGCACCGAACATCGGTGCCAGATGACTCATCCCGTCCCCCCGTCCCCCGTCCCCGGGACCATCGCCGAAGGAGCTCGACAGAGCCATGCCTGAACTGACCCGCACCCGCCGCAGGGGCCTTCTCACGGGCCTGCTCGGTCTGACCGTGCTGACGCTCGGAGCCGGCGTCTTCTCGCTGGCGTACTTCACCGACACGGCCGCCTCGACCGGCACGTTCCAGGCGGGCACGATCGACATCACCTCGAGCCCGACGGTCGCCTTCACGGTCGGCAACATGATGCCGGGCGACTCCGACACCCAGCCCTTGACGATCGCCAATGCCGGGACCGCGCAGCTCCGCTACGCCATGACCACCGCCGCGACGAACGCGCTGGGCACCTCGCTCCAGCTCACGGTCAAGGACCTGGGCACGGACTGCGCGACCTTCGACGGGAACACGGTCCTGGCCGCGACGACGCTCAACGGTGCGCTCATCGGCAGCAGCGCCCAGGGCGCCCAGGCCGGTGACCGGGTCCTCGATGCGGCCACGAACGAAGTGCTGTGCTTCCGGGTCAGCCTGCCGTTCGGTGCGGCCAACACCCTGCAGGGTGCGACCTCCGCGGTCACCTTCACCTTCGCTGCCGAGCAGACCGCCAACAACCCGTAGTCGCCGCTCCTGACGACGTTCTGTCAGCCGCGACCCCCACCCGGGGGCCGCGGCTGACTGCTTGACGGAGGACCCAGCACGTGCCCACCGGCGATCGACTCCTCACCTGGACCCGACGAGGCCTTGACCTCGCCCTCGTCCTGCTGGTCGCCGTGTGCATCGTCACCATCGTCATCGCTCGGGTCGTCCCGCTGACCGGTCGGTCCACCCTGGTCGTCGCCGGGGCGTCGATGGTCCCCGCGCTGGACATCGGGACGGCGGTCGTGGTCGAGCCGGTCGAGCCCGGGTCGCTCCGGGTCGGCGACATCGTCAGCCTGCGGAGCGGTCCGCAGCAGGCCATCTTCACCCACCGGATCACCCGCCTCGTGGAGCGCGACGGAGCGGTCTGGATCGAGACGAAGGGCGACGCGAACGCGCAGATCGACCCGTCGATCACGCCGGCGTCCGACGTCGTCGGGCGCGTCACGATCGCCGTCCCGAAGCTCGGCTACCTCATCGCCCTGCTGTCGGCGCCGGTCGGCATCCTGTTCGTGATCTCACTCGGCAGCCTGCTCCTCTTCGCCGGCTGGATCCTCGAGGCGCCCGGCGCGGCCCGTCGTCGGACGGCCGACGACGAGGTCCCCGCAGATCATCCGCTCGGCGGCGCCACCGATCTCGACCTCGCCTGACGAGACGGCCTCTCAGGAGACGCTGCCGCCCGGTTCCGGGGCGTGGATCTCGACGTCACCGAGGCCGCGGGCGGCCAGCGCGACCGTGAAGTCGGCCACTGTCCCGGTCAGGAGCGGGAACGTGCCGTAGTGGATCGGCATGACATGTCTGACCCCGAGCAGCTCGACCGCGAGGGCGGCCTCACGCGGGCCCATCGTGTAGTGGCCGCCGATCGGCAGGAGCGCGATATCCGGCGCGTACAGTTCTCCGATGTAGCGCATGTCCCCGAACACGTTCGTGTCGCCCGCGTGGTAGATCTTGAACCCGTTTTCGAGCTCGACGACGAAGCCGACCGGCTCGCCGAGGTAGAGGGTCGTCTCACCGGCCGGGTTCCAGTCGCCGGCCGAATGCTCGGCGCCGGTCATCGTGACCTTGACCCCAGCCACCTCGATGGTCCCGCCCTTGTTCATGCCGGTCACGGCGTCGGCACCGCCGGGCAGGCGCCGGGACAACCACAGCGACATCTCGTGCATGCACGGCCAGGCCGGTCGGAGCCTGCTGGCCAGCGCGACGGAATCGCCGACGTGGTCGCCGTGGCCATGAGTCACCAGAAGCAGGTCGCAGCGCTGGACCGAATCGGCTGACCTCGGGCTCTGTGGATTGCCGAACCACGGGTCGATGAGGATGATCTTGTCGCCCGGCGTTCGCACCTCGATCGTGGCGTGGCCGTACCAGGTGATGATCGTGTCGCGGTCGAGACCCATGCGTGGCACCTCCGGGCCGATGCTACATCGCGGCTACACTCGACCCCGTGTCCGCCACGCAGATCGGCCAGAACCTCGCCTTCGTCAACTGGACCGTGCTGACCGGTCTGGCGCTGGGGACCTATGCGGCCATCGTCCTGCTCCACCGCCGGACGAGCGCGACGTCCGGCTACCTCCATTTCGCGGCGCTGTGCGCGCTCGGCTTCGGGGTCCTGGCCTGGATCTCCGACGGCGCCCTGCCGGCGTCGCTGGCCGATTCGCCGGTCGTGGTCGACCCGGCCTGGGATGCGCCGCGCCGGGCCGCCCTCGGCCTGTTCACGGTCCTCGTGGCGGTCGGCATCCTGGCCGCACGGACGGGTCCGCGGGTCCGGCTCGCGGTGGAGATCGGCGCGATCGTGGCCGCCATCGCGACGCTGGTCTTCGGTGCCCTTGCCTGGGGCGACGGACAGCTCGGCGCCGTCGCGCTGCTGGTCCAGCTGGCCGTCGTGAGTGCGGCGATCGGCGGTGTCTTCGCGGCGATGATCCTGGGCCACTGGTACCTCGTGACGCCGAAGCTGCCGGAGGCGCCGCTCATCCTGCTGGCGCGCGTCCTGCTGGCGGTCGTCGCCGTCCAGGTCGTGCTCTTCGTGGCCTGGACCGCGACCGGTGCCGGCCCGGCCGACGTCGCGCCGTTCTCGTCGCTGGTCGGACCGTGGGCATTGTTCGTCTGGCTGCGGCTGATCGTCGGGCTGATCTTCCCGCTCATCGTCTGCTGGGCATCGGTCCAGACAGCCCGGACCCGGTCGATGGAATCGGCGACCGGGTTGCTGTATATCAATGTCGGGTCGATCGCGGCCGGGACGATCCTGGCCGCAGGTCTCTATTTCGGCGCAGGACTCCTGGTCTAGGGGGAACGCATGGGCAAGAACGATCGGGACTGGATCCCGGGCACTGTCGACCTCGAGTGGATCGAGTCGCTCGGGCGACCGTTGCCGCCGGCCCTCGCGGCGATCGAGGCGGCCGCCGAGCCGCTCGGCATCCCGATCGTGGACCGCGACACCGGTCGCGTCCTGTCCGTGCTGGCCGGCGGCCGGCGGCGGATCGTGGAGGTCGGGACGGCGTACGGCTACTCGACGCTGTGGCTGGCCCTCGGCCAGCCGGCCGACGGCACGATCGTGACCATCGACCCGGACCGCGAACGGACCGACCTGGCCCGCGGGTGGTGGCGTCAGGCGGGCATCGCCGACGAGCGGATCACGGTCGTCAACGCGCCCGCGCTCGACGCATTCGCGGCAGGTGGCGTCCAGTCGGCCCTCGACGGCCCGTTCGACCTCGTCTTCATCGACGCGCTGAAGCCCGAGTACGAGGCCTACCTCGAGGCGCTCGTCGGCCGCCTGGCGCCGGGCGCGCTCATCGTCGCCGACAACGTCCTGTGGAGCGGGCGGGTGTCGGGCGCCCGGCCGGTCGCGCCGGATGACGCCAACACGCTGGCCCTGCGCGCCTTCGACACCGCCGTCCTCGCCGACCCGCGGTTCACGGCGACCATCCTGCCGCTCGGGGACGGGCTGCTCATCGCCTCGTGGCGCGGCTGAGCTCGGGGCGGATGGCGGCCGTGGCGATCCGGGTCCGGGTCCGGCTGTTCGCCGTCCAGCGCGAGCTGGCCGGGACGCGCGAGGTGACGCTCGAACTGGCCGACGGGTCGGACGTGGAGGCGGTCTGGACCGCACTCGCGACGACCTACCCGGTGCTGGCGGCGGGGCGGCTCGTCGATGCGGTTCGCCCGGAACGGCGAGTACGCCGACCCGACGACCGTCGTCGGCGACGGTGACGAGATCGCCATGATCCCGCCGGTGTCGGGCGGCGCGACGCGGCCGACTCGGATCGTCGAGCTCCGCGAGGCGCCGTTCAGTGCGACCATCCTGGCCGAGCTGGCCGATGCGCTGGCACTCCCCGAGGATGGCGCGGTGGTCGGCTTCCTGGGGCGGACGCGGTCCACGCCCGGGACGCCCGCGCCGGGCCAGGAGGATGAGGCCGCCCGGCACGCGGGGCGGACGGTGGATGCGCTGGAGTACGAGGCGCTGGAGCCGATGGCCGTCGCCACGCTCGGCACCATCGCCGACGAGATCGCCGAGCGGTTCGGGGTCGAGCGGGTCGCCATCGTCCACCGGGTCGGCGAGGTGCCGCTCGGCGACGCGTCGATCGCCGTGGTCGCGGTCGCACCGCATCGTGATGCCGCCTTCGAGGCCGCCCGCTACGCCATCGACGAGACCAAGGCGCGTGCGCCGATCTGGAAGGCGGAGCGGTTCGAGGACGGCCACGTCTGGATCGGCCACCAGGCCCGGACCGGACCGGAGGAGGCGTGATGCGGGTCTATCTCAGCGTTGACATGGAAGGCATCGGGGGCGTCAATCACCCGCATCCCACCAATGCCGGCCACGAGCGCTACCCGGCCGCGGTCGGGCTGATGATCGGCGAGACGAACGCCGCGATCGAGGGCGCCCTGGCGGCTGGTGCCGGCGAGGTCCTCGTCAACGACAGCCATGGCGGGATGTTCAACCTGCTGCCCGACCGGATCCACCCGGCGGCCCGCGTCCTCCAGGGCCAGAAGGCGTGGTCGATGGTCGAGGGAGCGGGGCCGCCGGCCGGCGCGGATGGTCGTTTCGACGTCGCGTTGTTCGTCGGCTATCACGCCCGGGCGGGCCATCCGCGCGGGACCATCGCGCACACATACTCGGGAGCGCCGGTCGAGACCCGGCTGGACGGCCGGCCGACCGGCGAGTACGGCCTGAACGCGCTGGTCCTCGGGGCGTGGGACATCCCCGTCGGCCTCGTCGCGGGTGACGACGCGCTGGCCGAAGAGGTCGCCGCCTGGCTGCCGTGGGCGGAGCGGGTCGTGGTCAAGACGGCGTTCGGCGGCCACGCGGCCGCGTCTGTCCATCCGACCATCGCCGCCGAGCGGATCCGGGAAGGTGCCGAGCGCGCCGTCCGAGCCGCCGCGGCGGGCACGCTCGAGATCCTTCGCGTCGCGCCGCCGGTCGTCGTCGAGGTGGACTACCGGCGCGGCGTCGAGGCCGATCACGCGGCCATCGTCCCGGGCGTCGAACGCGTCGGCGACCGCGGGATCCGCATCGTGACCGACGACCCGGTCCTTGCGTTTCGCGCGTTCCTCGCGGCAAATCGGCTGGCCGGCGCCGTCGATCGGTGAAGCCGATGCGAGGGCCGGACCCGATGCCGCGACGGCCAACGCGTCCGGCCATACTGCTCGGATGACCGCAGACTGGGGGCCGCTCGACCGACTGGTCGCGCGAGCGGAGGCGCTGGCCGGAGCATGGGGCGCGCGCGCACGGGCGTCCACGACCATCGGCCAGGAGCGCGCGATCCTGCGGCTGTTCGGCGTCACCGGTCTCGATGCCGCCGGCCGGCCGCTGGCCGGCGCGACGATCGATCGATGGCTTGCATCGGACCCGCGCGCCCTTGGCGCCGGGATCGCCCTGCCATTCGCGATGTCGTTGCTGGAGTACGACCTGGAACCACAACAGCTCGCCCTTGATGTCGCCTCGGGGGCGATCGACCTGGCCCTCGAGAGCGAGCTCCTCCACGAGCACGACCGCCGCATGGTCGCCGAGGCGGAGGCGTCGCGTCTGGTGGCCGCCGCGATCGAGCGGGTGGACGCCCAGAGGACCGTTCGCCGCGAGACGATCGGCATGCTCGGCGAAGCACGCCGGCCGTGGCTCGGCGTCACCCTCCACGAGCCCGACGTGGACGCCGCGCTCGACGAGGCGACCGCCCTGGTCGCCGCGGGCGTGGATCTCATCCGGGTCGAGGTCCCGATCGGCCGCGAGCTGGCCGACCGGATGACCGACGCGGGTCTCGAGGTCCCCGAGTGGAAGCCGCGCGACCGAGGCGGCAACCTCGCCGAAGGCGAGGCCACCGACATGGCTCCGACGGGCAGCCAGCGCGCCCTTGCGCGCATGCGCGATTCGCTCGACGAGGCTGCGGCCCGGCGGCGCGCCTACGTCCGCCTCGCGACCGTCTCGCCATCGCTCGGGTCGCCGGAAGGTGCCGTCGTCGCCGCCTTCGAACGGATCGACCTGGTCGGCTCGGACGCCATGTCGGAGATCGTCGGCGGCGTGGTCGAGCCGGACCGGGCGCTGTCCGATCACGCGTTCGCGCATCGGATCGCCGAGCGCGCCGGGACGGCCATCCTCGTCGGGTCCGGGCCGCTCGTCGTGGCGCCCGACCTGTCGGCCGGGTTTCCCTCTGACCCCTCGACACGGGCCGGGCGCGCCCTCGCCCTCCAGCTGCTGGGCGTGCTGCTGGCGCGCGGCGACGGACTGGCCGCCGACCAGGTGATCGTCGACGCCTTGCCGTCGTGGCTCGTCGAGGAACCGGCGGCCGGCGCCCGGGCCATCGCCGAGGTCGCCGTGCGGCGTGCCATCTTCGGCGCCCATCCACTCGGCTTCGTCGAGCCGGCGTCCCGGGCGGACCGATCGGCCCCGTGGCCGTTCATGCAGGCCGCCGCCGCCACCCACGCTGGCGACATCGCCCTCGTGCTCAGGACCGCCGATGCCCGGCCGGAAGAGGCGACCGCCTGGGCCAGGACAGCGCGGGCGGCGGCCGGGGTGTCCGCCGACGTGGCCGGTGCCACGGTCCCGGGCACCCTTCACGGCGTCGCCCTCGACCATGCCCGGGGGATGGTCGCCGCCGCGCACGACACGCTCGAACGCCTGGCCGACCACGGCTGGCGAACGGTCGCCGGCGACCCACCGGCGGGGATGCGCTCGCGGACGGGACGTGACGTCGTCGCCGAGCGGACCGAGTCGTTCGATCCGCTCCGCCCATTCCGCACGCGACGGGGCTGACCGCTCAGACCGCGACCGAGTCGCGTGCCAACGGCCGGCAGCGCATCGTCCCGTCACGCCACTCGAACCCCTCCAGGCGAAGGGCGTTGGGATCGGTCGCCTCGAACTCCTCGGTCAGCCACGTGGCGAGCCCGAGGTCCACATCAGGTGGCAGCCGGACCAGGAGGTCTCGCGACGGCGCGATGAACAGGGCGGGATCTCGTCCGAACAGGCGCTCGACGGCCTCCGCCACGAGCACGACGGTCGAGGCCCAGCCGTCTCGCGACTGGAAGGCGACCGCCGGCACCCCGCCGATCGGCTCCTTGACGAGGTCGTAGCCGGTGGCATGGCGAGCACGTTTGCGCAGGTTTCGAAGCGCACGCTCGGTCAGTCCAGCGAGATCGACCGGCCAGGCCTCGAGCTGGTTCGCCGCGACCCGTCCGAATGCGAAGCCCATATCCACCCCGAAGCCGATGGTCACGCCGGGCGGGACGATCGCCTGGGCGGGCGGATCGACCCCATGGACGAAAGGCTGGGCGCGTTCGAAGACTGGCAGGATCTCGTCCGCGACATCCTCCCAATCGAAACCGTCCTCGTGGATGCGGCCGAGCACCGCGCGAACGCGGGCGTCGCCCGTGAGGCGAGATCGATTCTCTCGGCGCTTCGACATGGCGCGATCATCGCGCCGAGCCCTTACCCCGGATATATCGCCGACTTATCCGCCGCTTACCGCCGGCAGGACGTGGACGACCGAGGCAGGAGCGACGACCGTGGCCAGATCGGCGGGCTCGCCGTCGACGAACACGTTGATGTGCGGTCGCAGCCGCGGGCCGGCCTCGACCAGCCGGTCGCGCATCCCGGGCACCGACGCATCGAGCCCGCTGATCAGCTCGCCGACGGTCCCGCCGGCGACCTCGTTGCGCTTCTCGACACCGGGGAACAGCGCCAGCAACGAGCGAGGCAGGAGCACGGTCGCCACGCTAGGCCTCGACGACGACGGCCTCGACGCCCCAGATCTCGGGCAGGGAGTCGGTGATCATCCGCCACGACTCGCCCTCATCGGAGCTGTGCCACAGCTGGCCGGTGCTGGTCCCAAAGGTGATCCCGACCGGGTCGAGCGTGTCGCGGGCCATCGCCTCGCGCAGCACCGACAGGTAGGCGTCGTGCGTCGGCAGTCCGTCGTCCGCGCGGATCCACGAGGCGCCGCGATCGTGCGTCCGCCAGACGGCAGCGTGGGCCTCGGGCATGTAGCGGCCCTGGTCGGCCTGGCTGAGCGGGATGATCCAGCACGTGTCCGGGTCGCGTGGGTGGGCGACCATCGAGAACCCGAAGTCCGACGGCAGGTCGCCGGTGATCTCCTGCCAGGTCTCGGAGCCGTCGTCCGAGCGATAGACGCCGCAGTGGTTGCGCTGGTACAGCGTCTCCGGCTGGCCGGCCGCCATGGCGAACTTGTGGACGCACTGGCCGGTCTCCGGGAACCGGTCCTCGGGGTTGAACTCGGCCCGGACGCCGACGTTGCGAGCCGCCCACGAGTCACCGCCGTCGCGCGTCTCGAAGACGCCGACGGCCGAGATGCCGACCCACGTCCGGTCGGTGTCGGTCGGGTGGGGGACGATGGTGTGGAGGATGAGCCCGCCGGCGCCCGGGCCCCAGGTCGGCCGGCTCGGATGGTTGGTCAGGCCGTCGATGTGACGCCAGGTCGCGCCGCGGTCGTCGCTCCGGAACAGCCCGGCCGGCTCGACACCGGCGAGGATCCCGCCATCGGGCGTCGTCGCCAGCGACCAGACGGTCGCGATGGGCTCGGCGCCGTCACCGTACGTCAGGCCGGCCGACGAGTGGGTCCAGGTCGAGCCGCCGTCCTCGGACCGCCAGATCGCCGGTCCGTACCAGGGGTTGCCGGCCGCGGCCAGGATGGCGCCGCTGCCCGGTTCGACGATGAGGTCGTGGACCGGCCAGCCTTCGCACAGTGGCGCGGACACGGACCAGTCGCGGCGAGCCTCGTCGCTGTCGAGGATGAAGGCGCCCTTCTTGGTCCCGACGAGCAGTCGGACTCGGGTGGTCATCGATCGCGTCTCCTCAGCCACCGGCCTTGAATGGGTAGACGACCCACGCGTCGGTGGTGACGGCGTGGACGTCGGGAGCGCCCGGCACGACCGAGCGCGAAGGTTTGTAGTGAAGCACGGCCGTCGTCGGGATGCCACCCGCCTGTCGGATCCGCTCGGTCACGGCGTGGATGGTCGTGCCGCTGTCCCAGACCTCGTCGACGACCAGGATCCGCTGGCCGCGGAGGAGCGGGTCGGCCGGGAACTGGAGGAAGGTCGGATGCGGACCGGGCTTGCCTTCGTCGTCGTAGAACTCGACCGCGGCGACCAGGATGTTCCGGATCCGCAGCCGGTAGGCGAGCATCCCGGCCGGCACGAGCCCGCCGCGGGTGATCGCGAGGAGCAGGTCGAAGTGTTCGCCGATGAGCCGGTCGGCGAGCCCGGCGACCATCCGGTCGAGGTCGTCCCAGGTGACGATGTCACGCTCTGGCGCGGCAGTCTGCATCGCGGAATCATACGGCGGTCGACCGACCGGCTGCCGCCTCACGACTGCCAGTCGACAACGAGAGGTCGAACGACCCGAACCGGGCCTCGCCGACGCATCTTGTCGCTTGGGAGTCGCCGATCTGCGGCGTAGGGGCGCCGACGGAGCTCTTCGGGCCCCCGTTGTCGACTGGTGGGCGCGCCTTGCGCCCTAGCCGGGCACCTCGGTGGCGCGCAGGTGCACGACGCTCGGGGGCGTGCCGCCGATCGCACTCCCCTCCGTGCCCGCCGAACCGACCCACACGTCTCGACCGGAGATCGCGACCGACATCGGGCAGGCCAGCGCGTTCGCGGCCACCGCGCTCTCGCTGGCCGGGTCGATCCGGACGAGGTGCCCGTCACAGCGGTCCGAGACGACCGCACCGAAGCGGTACCACTCCTCCGATTCGGTCACCCAGACGGAGCCGTCATCGCCGATGGCCAGGTCCGAGACCGGCAGATCCATCGGTAGGGTCGAGCGGATGCTGCTCGTGGCCGGGTCGATGCGGACGATGAGCGGGCTGTCCGCCAGGCCGACCCAGACGCTGTCGGGACCGACCCGGACGACGGGTCGCGCGTCGGCCTGGCTCTCCAGCCCCGGCAGCGCGATGGTCGCCTGGATGCCGCCGGTGTCCTTCTCGAGCCGGACGATGCTGTAGGTCCGGGCGTCGCTGTGCGACCCGCAGCAGGACACGACCCAGACCGACCCGAAGCCGACGGCCAACGCGGTCGGACGGTCGATGGTCAGCCAGCCGGGCGGTTTCCCGCTCGACGGGTCGATCCGCCACATCTCGCCACCTCCGGGCGCCGGGCCGACCACGTCGCCGAGGCGCGGCGTGATGCTCGGGATGTAGATCGACGGACCATCGATGGCGAACCCCCAGGCGCTGGCCCAGCGGTCTGGGACCGTGCCCGACGATGTCGCCGAGGCGCCGACCGAATTGGCCTTCCACAGCTCGACCCGTTCGGCGACCGCGCCCGACGTCGGATCGATCCGAGCCAGGCCGCGCCGGCCCGGATCGGCCGCCCACACCTGCGACCCGGCGACGGCGATGCCGCGCGATCCAAGCTCGGCGACAGCGGGCGTCGATGATCGGTCGACCTCGATACGCGTCGTCGCGTCGGTCGCGGCATCTGCGCGCAGGACGACTCCCTGGTCGGTCCACCACCACAGTCCGCCCGGGTCCGCCGCGATCTCGTTCGACCACGGCACGGTCGCGGCGGGGATGGACCCGACGACCTCCCCTGCCGCGGGCAGCGCCACGAGCGGGATCGGCGACGACGCGACGGCCGACGCCGCGGATGTCGGCGCGACCGTCGCGACCGCCACGGCCGGTGGTGCGGTCGGGTGCGTGACGCTCCGCTCACCGCCCCATGGCTTGGCGACGGCCAGCACCAGGAACGCAGCGAGAGCGGCCGGCACGAGCAGCCAGCGCCGGTCGCTGTGCCGGATCGGGCGGACGTCGCCCGGGTCGGATGGCGTCGGCTCGGTCATCGCCGTCGCGTCAGCGGGCGACGGGCAGCCGCTCGCCTCGCGCGTAGTGGGCGACCCGATCGAAGTCGAGGGCGACGCCGAGACCGGGCGCGTCGGGCACGGAAAGCATCCCGTCGGCGTCCAGCCGCCATGGGTCGGCGACGATCGAATCGATGTACGGCGAGCCGGTCAGGTACTCGACGAAGGCCGTGCCCGGGATCGCCGATGCGAGTTGGAGGTCCGCGGCGAGACCCAGCGCGGTGTTCCAGCCGTGCGGCACGAACGCGACGCCGTTGTCGAGCGCGGTCCAGGCGATCCGGCGCGATTCGCTGATGCCGCCGACCTTCGTGACGTCGGGCTGGACGATGTCGAAGGCGTGGCCCTGGAGCCAGGGCAGGAACGACTGGCGACGGGTCAGCACCTCGCCCCCGGCGATCGGGACGCGGCTGTGCTCGCGAAGCAGCCGGAAGTCGTCGAGTGCGTCGGGCGACAGCGGTTCCTCGAACCAGCCGACGCCGTGCTCGGCGAGCATGTCCGAGGTCCGCAGCGCCCACGCGTAGCCGTTCGGCCAGAAGGCGTCGCTGCCGCCGGCATCGACCATCAGCGCCACGTCGGGCCCGACCGCCTCGCGCGCGCGGCGCACGATCGCATCGTCCATCGCCGCGCTCACCCGGCCGAATGGCCCCCAGCCGAGCTTGAACGCCCGGAACCCCTCGGCGAGGAGACGCTCGAGCTCCGCCGCGAGCGCCTCGGGCTCGCGCATGAGGATCGAGGCGTACGGCCGGACGCGCTCGGCGTGGCGCCCGCCCAGGAGCCGGCCGACCGGCTGGCCGGTCGCCTGGCCGAACAGGTCCCAGAGCGCGATGTCGATGCCGCTGATGGCATGGGTCAGCGTCCCGCCGCGGCCGAGCCAGAAGGAGTTCTGGTGGAGGATCTCGGTCGTCCGTTCGGGCTCGATGGCGGACGCGCCGCGATAGAGCGGTTCGAGCTGGGCCAGCGCCGCCCGGACGAGGTCCACGTTGGTGAACGAGCTGCCGTAGCCGACCGGGCCCTCCTCGGTCACCACCGCGACGAGCGTGTGGACCGAATCCTCGGGGCGCAGCTCCTGGCTCCAGCCGCCCTCGGGCGTCGCCCCGTACAGGCCGACGGCGCGGATCTCGCGGATCCTCATGCCACGGTTTCCACGACGACCGGCAGGACGGCGGAGCGCGGCCGCGTGTAGAGCTCCACCACCGGCTCGAACGGCACGACGTCGTCGAGCGGGAAGATCGGCCGTGGACAGCGCGTATGCCCGAGGCTCGGCAGGTTCGCGCTGGTGGAGCCCGGCGCGTCGATGTGGACGGTGCGCGCCGCCCAGGTATCGAACAGGTGTGGCTCGCAGCGCGGCGACTTGACGACGACCGCGTCGAATGTCCGCGGGTCCTGGCCGTAGGCGAGGAAGAGCGAGCGGTCGTGGAGCATCACCGGCCGGCTCGTGACGACCATCGTCAGCCGCCCGTCGCTGAGGACCGCGGTCGGGCCTGCCTCGCACTCGAGCCCGTCCGACTCGCCGACATATCGCCCGTCACCGATCGCGAGCACGACGCCCTCGAACGGCATCGGCGTGAATCGCGCCGGGTCGGCCCGGCCGCCGAGCGTCGTCCGGATGCGGCCGCCGACCCCACCTGCGACCGCCGCCGCGACCGCCGGCCCATCGACGATCGGGGCAAGGACGGTACCCCGGTAGTCGGCAGCGACCAGCGCGCGTACGACCGCATTGCTGTCGCCCGACGCCCCGGAACTCGTGGCATCGGCAGCGTCGGTCAGGATGATCGTCCCATCCGTCGTCGCAGCGGCCGCCGCCACTGCTTCGTCGAGGCTGATCAGGGGCTGGACCATCGTCTCGCGCGCGGCCCAGAAGTCGGTCGCCAGCGCGAGCGCCTCGGCAGTGGCCCCGCGCGGGTCACCATCGGTCGTGACGAAGACGCTGGTCTGGAGCTCCGGGACATCCGTGAAGGGGTTGCTGATGAGCAGCCCGGCCGACAGCCCGCCCTCGCGCGCCTCGAGCGCCGCGGCCCAGCGCGTCAGCTCCCCGAACCTGCCGTTCTCGGTGATGAGCTCCTCGCCCCGGACCAGGGCGGGCACCGTGACCCGGGCGGTGACCGGACGGAGGCCGTCGTCGAGGATCCGGAGCAGCAGCCGAGCCGCCCGTTCGCCGGTCGAGCGCAGGTCGACGTGCGGGTAGGTCAGGTAGCAGACGGTCGCGTCCGCTTCGCGCAGCATCCGCCGGGTCAGGACGCCGTGGAGGTCGAGCGACACGACGATCGGTATCGTCTCGCCGACGATCCGTCGCGTCTCCTCCAGCAGGTATCCCTCCGGATCGGGCTCGTCGGCGGCGACCATCGACCCGTGAAGACAGGCATAGATGCCATCCACGTTCGGGTTGCCGCGGACGGCCGTGAGGAACCCATCGGCGAGGGTGCGGAAGCCGTCGGCGCTCAACGTCCCCGTCGACGAGTACGCCCAGGCCCCGAAGCCTGGGACCGCGGTGAGTCCGGCAGCCTCGAAGACGGCGAGCGCGCCACCCACCTCGGTGTCATGTCCGCGTTGCGCCTCGAAGAACGCCTCACCGACCCTGATGTCGAAGTCGTCGGCGGTGCTCGGGACCGGGTTGAATGTCGAGACCTCCTGGACGCATTCACAGACGAGGATCCGGCGGACTCTGGCCATCAGCCGAGCTGCTCCTGCCAGCGGTAGGCGGGCTCATAGCCGAGCAGGGCCCGGGCGTGGTCGATGGCGAGAAGCGTGTCACGACCCTCCACCGGCCGACGGAGCGGCACCGTCGGGAAGACCTCGGCCATGAGGTCGGCACTGGGCCGAAGCATCGCGGTGTCCGAGGCGGCGACGATACAGATCTCCGCGCCGTCCACCGGCGCGTCGAGCGCGAGGCGCGCGGCCTGGGCCACGTCCCGCGCGTCGACATAGCCCCACAGGTTCCACTTGCGGACCGTCGGGTCGTCCTGCCACGACGGGAAGGCCGCGTAATCCGCGGGTTCCATGATGTTCGAGATCCGCAGCCCGACGAACTCGACCGGGTTCCGCCGCGCGAACTGGGCCGCCATCGTCTCGCCGACCAGCTTCGACAGCGAATAGGACGATTCCGGACGCGGTTCGATGGTCTCGTCGATCGGCGCGAACGCCGGCGGGATGTCGAACGGCAGTCCGAGCACCGTCTCCGACGACGCCCACACGACCCGTCGGACACCGATCGCCGCCGCCGCCGCGAAGACGTTGTACGTGGACAAGGCGTTGATCCGGAAGGTCTCGCCATCGGGTCGGAGTCCGGGCGCCGGGATGGCCGCGAAATGGACGATGGCCTCGGCGCCCGCGAGCGCGTCCTGGGCCTGGCCGAGGTCGGTCAGGTCGGCGACCATGCACAGCCCGAACGCGCTGCCATCGTGGCGGACGTCCACGTTGAGGACATCGTGGCCGTGTTCGCGCAGGTCGCGCACGACCCACGCCCCGCCCTTGCCGCTCCCGCCGGTGACGACCACGCGCATGCCCGACCTCCTCGTCGGCCAAGTATGGTGCGTCGCGGGCGATGGGTCAGGGTGTGCGAGCCGCGTCGAAGACCGGATCGCGCCCGGACGCGTAGTCCTCCCAGGTGAGCTGGACCGGAACGTCCGGTTCGATCTCGAGGCGGTCGTCACCCGGCGCCCGCTCGTGATATCGCCCCGCGATCAGGACCACGATCCTGCTCGCGGGCAGCGTCACGACCTTGACGTCGCCGTAGATGTCGAGGCCGCCGCCGGGCGGCTCGCCGACGAGCGTGATGCCCGCCTTCTGCGGCCCGACCTTCAGGTCCGTGACGAAGTTGCCGGCGGCCGAGAAGGTCCCCCGGCCGGGCGGATGCCGGTCCCCTCGAGCGCCCGGTCGAGATATGTGCCCAGGCGTTGGCTCGCGGCGAAGATCTCGAACGGCAGCGAGATGCGGCGCTGCGGGGGAGTCGCGACGGGCGCGGCGGACACGGCCGTCGCGGGCTGGTCCGGCTTCGGGTTGCCGCGCATCAGCCAAGTCTACGGGCGTGACTGCCATTCTCAGAGTCATCTAATGTGCGCTGGCCAGTCTCCGTGTGTGGCCAGTCATGTGACCCCTCGACATCGCACGCCCCCGACCTCGACCCCGCGCCCGGTGCCGCTGCCCCGGACGTGGAAGATCGCGGCCGTGGACATCATCGCCGTGCTCGTCGCGAACGGGGTCATCATCGTCGCGATGTGGCTGCGCCACGACGGTCTCGACCAGCTGTCCACGCTCGGTGGCCAACTGACCGCGATCGGCCAGCTGACCGGCCTGTTCGCCGCCTACCTCGCGCTCATCCAGCTCGTCCTGATGTCGCGCAGCCCGTGGCTCGACCAGGTCTTCGGGATGGATGGCCTGGCCGTCGCGCATCGCTGGCTCGGCTTCGCCACGGTCTGGCTGCTGCTCGCCCACGGCGTGTTCATCGTCACGGGCTACGCGATGGGCGACGGAAGCAATGTGGTCCAGGAGGCGCTCACGCTCATCACGACCTACCCGTACGTCCTGATGGCGGTCGTCAGCGGGGCGCTGTTCGGGCTCGTGGCGGTCTCGTCCATCAAGGCGGCCCGTCGCAAGCTGTCGTACGAGACGTGGTATGGCCTTCACCTGTACGCCTACCTGGCCATCGCCCTCGGCTTCCTGCACCAGGTCTTCGTCGGCGCCGACTTCATCCATGACCCCATCGCCGTCGGCTACTGGACGTCGCTCTACCTCGTCACGGCGGCCCTCATCCTCGTCTTCCGGATCGGCCAGCCCGTCTGGACCTCGACGCGGCACCAGCTCCGGGTCGCCAAGGTCGTCAAGGAGGCATCCGGGGTCCATTCGATCTACGTCACCGGTCGCGATCTCGACCAGCTCGCGGTCCGCTCCGGCCAGTACTTCCTGTGGCGGTTCATGACTCGTGACGGCTGGTGGCGGGCCCACCCGTTCTCGATCTCATCGGCCCCGAACGGCACCTGGCTGCGGATCACGATCAAGGACCTCGGTGACTGGTCGAAGTCGCTCCAACGGGTCTCGGTCGGGACGAAGGTCTTCATCGAAGGGCCGTACGGCGTCCTGACCGGGGCGCGCCGCACACGTCAGAAGGTCGTGCTCATCGCCGGCGGCATCGGCATCACGCCGCTGCGCGCCCTGCTCGAGGCGCTACCCGCGAACCCGGGCGACCTGACGCTCATCTACCGGGTGCGGAGCGCCCCCGAGATCCTGTTCCGAAACGAGCTCGACGCGCTGGCCCAGCAGCGCGGCGCGCGCATCCACTACCTGATCGGCCCGCGGGGCGAGGGTGTCGGCGACCCGCTGGACGCGACCTCGCTGGCGCGCCTCGTGCCCGACATCGTCGACCGCGACGTCTACCTGTGCGGACCGACCTCGATGATGCAGCGCGTCGAAGGGTCGCTCCATCGGCTCGGCCTGCCGAAGCGACAGATCCACGCCGAGCGGTTCGCGTACTGATGCGCTTCTCAGACGTCTCGAAGAAACATCGGCCAGAGTCAGACCACGAGCCGGATCCCCGCGACGGGCGATCCGCCATCAGCGCACCAACCATCCGGAGAACCCGATGACCGAATCGAACGACACCAGCATGCCGCCGCCGCTCACACCGCCGACCCCGTTCACGCCGGTGACGCCGGAGCCCGGACCCATGCCGGTCGCCGCGCCCGAAGGCGTCGCCTTCCACGAGCGCGTGCCGTCGGATCGAGGACGATCCACGGCGACCCGGGTCGGGATCATCACCGGTTCGGCCCTGCTGGTCCTCGTCGGTGTCGCCGCGGCGATGGGCGCCTCACCGTCACCGGCCACGACCCCGGTGTCCGGTGTCGGTGCCGATCCCTCCGCCACTCCGGCCGCGAGCGCAGACCCCAACGCGAACACGAACGGCATGCGACCCGATCAGTCCGGTCTGTCCGGGATGCCCGGGATGGGTTTCCGGGGTGGATTCGCCGGGATGGGCATCGGCCTCCATGACATCACCATCACGGCCATCGACGGGTCGTCCATCTCGCTCAAGACAGACGACGGCTGGACGCGCACGATCACGGTGACCAATTCGACCGCCATCACCAAGGGTGGCGCCACGATCGCCCTCGGCGACCTGGCGGTCGGCGACCAGGTCGCCCTCCGCCAGGACCGCGCCAGCGACGGGACGTACACCGTGACCGGCATCGTCGTCGTCCTGCCGACCGTCGCCGGCCAGATCTCGGCCATCGACGGCAACACCATCACCATCACCGAGATGGGTGGCACGACGGCCACGATCCACGTCGACTCCAGCACCACCTACCAGCTGGCCGGCGGCACCGGCGCGCTGTCCGACCTCAAGGTCGGGACCGTCATCGTCGCCGAGGGCACCCAGCGCGCCGACGGCTCGCTCGACGCAGCCGAGATCCACGGCGGCTTCGACGGCATGCGCCCCGGGTTCCAGGACAAGCCGGGCTTCCCGGACGGCTTCGGCGGTCAGGACCAGGACCCGAACGCCTCGCCCGCGCCGTCGAGCGGCGCGAGCTGATCGGGCGACCCTCGCGACACCAGCACGATCGGAGCTTCCGATGACCGACTTCCAAGGCCCCACCCCAGAGCCGCTGACGCCGGCGGACCGGACGCAGCAGCCGTCCGCTCCGGCATCCTTCACGCCATCGCCATACACCGCGGAGCCATATCTCCCGACGCCATACACCGCCGAGCTGTACCCGCCGATCCCACCCGCCCCACGACCGACCGCGACCGATGGCGGGCCGCAGCGCCGGCGAGGCATGCTCGCCATCGCCGGTGTCGCGCTCCTCTCTGCCACGCTCGCGGCGGGTGGCACGGCCGCCCTCGTGGCCGGACCACTCGCCCAGGCTCGTTCGTCGGCGGCGGCCGGCGCCCCGGCGGCCGTCACGGTCGCCAGCGGATCGAGCGGCGCCAGCGCGGCTCCGGAGCCCGACCTGACGGCGGTCGTCGCGGCCGTCCGCGACTCGGTCGTGACGATCACCTCCGAGGGGTTCTCCTCGCGTGGCTTCGCGCAGATCCCGTCGTCGGGCGTCGGCTCCGGCATCGTGCTCACCGCCGACGGCTACATCCTGACCAACAAGCACGTCGTGTCGGGCAGCCAGTCGCTGACCGTCGAGCTGGCCGATGGCCGCCAGTTCCCGGCCACCATCGTCAAGCAGTCCGCCGACAAGGACCTCGCACTCATCAAGATCGAGGCGACCGGCCTGAGCCCCGCCACCATCGGCGACTCGTCGGCGCTCCAGGTCGGCCAGACCGCGATCGCCATCGGCAGCCCGCTCGGCACCTTCACCGAGACGGTGACCAAGGGCATCCTGTCGGCGACCGGCCGGACGATCACGGTCCGTGACGAGCAGACCGGCCAGCCCGATACCCTGACCGGCCTTCTCCAGACCGACGCCGCGATCAATCCCGGCAACAGCGGCGGGCCGCTGCTCGATGCGAGTGGTCGCGTCATCGGCATCAACACTGCTGTCTCGAGCGACGCCGAGGGCCTCGGTTTCGCCATCCCCATCGCAGACGCCGCCTCGCTCATCGCGCAGGCGTCGGGCGCCCCGCAGAGCTAGCGAGGACGTTCGATGCCGAAGCGTGGCCTGGCGGCCCTGGCGATCACCACGGTCGCCCTCATCCTGCTGATCAACTTCAAGACACCCGACCAGCCGCTGCTGGATCGGACGAGCGGCAACCTCGCCGTCGTCCAGCCCAGCGCCCGGACCGGCACGGTCGCCGGGGCCACCCCGAAGCCGGGCGCGACCGCCAGGCCGGGCGCGACCGCCAGGCCGGGCGCGACGGCCACCCCGAAGCCGGCCACCAACGGCAGCAGCGGGTCGGCCACGGTCGACGGACCTGTCGTCTCCACCCGGTTCGGGCCCGTCCAGGTCGAGGTCGTCGTCGCCAACGGCAAGGTGTCCGACATCGTCGCCCTGCAGCTCCCGACCGGGCGCCGGTCGGGCCAGATCTCGAACTACGCCGAACCGATCCTGCACGACGAGGCGCTCCAGGCGCAGAGCGCGAACATCGACTTCGTGTCCGGGGCGACCTACACCAGTGACGCCTACTCGAAGTCGCTCCAGGCGGCACTGGACCAGGCCGGCGTCGGATGATCGCGGTCGGGCCGCCGACGATGCGCCGGGTCGAATCCATCATGGGCACGACCGTCAGCATCGACGTCCGCCCGCCGCTCATCGCACCGCTGGTCATCGACGAAGCCATCGAGCAGCTCCGTGACGTCGACGCGCGGTTCAGCATGTACCGCGACGACAGCGAGGTCAGCCGGCTGGCCCGCGGCGAGATCGAGCTCGAGGCGTGCAGTCTTGACGTCCGCCACGTCATGGCCGCCTGCGATCACCTCGCGGTCGTGACCGGCGGCGCGTTCGACGCGCGAGCACATCGCCCCGACGGCCGGCTCGATCCGTCCGGCTTCGTCAAGGGCTGGGCGGTCGAGGAGGCGGCCTGGCTCATCGACAGCGCCGGCGGTCGCAACTACTGGGTCAACGCCGGCGGCGACATCGTGGCCCGCGGTGAGGCCGAGCCCGGGCGTCCGTGGCGGGTCGGCATCCGCCATCCCGACCATGCCGACAAGGTCGCCGCCGTGCTGTCCGTGTCGGACCGGGCCGTCGCGACCTCCGGAAACTACGAACGCGGCGGGCACATCACGGATCCTCGCGCGGGTGGCAGGACGGCGCGCGGTCTCCGGTCCGTGACGCTCGTCGGGCCCGGGCTCGCGTTCACCGATGCCTACGCGACCGCTGTCTTCGCGATGGGCCTCGACGGCCTGCGCTGGCTCGCGTCGGAGCCCGAGACCGCCGACTACGCGGCCTACGCCATCACCGACGACGACCGGGTGGTCTGGACCGAGGGCATGGAGCGCTACCTGGTCCGCTAGCAGCTAGCGGACCGTGGCCGCCGGGGCTTGGCCCCGGTGGCGCCCATCAGACCTGGGCGCCACCCGTGGCCGGCAGGCTGACCACGAACCGGGCGCCGCCCTCGACCCGTTGGCGACCTCGATGCGACCGCCATGGCGGTCCACGATCCACTTGGCGATGGCAAGGCCGAGCCCTGTCCCACCGCCCGGCGCGCCGGGCGCGCGGTAGAACCGCTCGAAGACGTGTGGCATGTCCTCCGGGCGGATGCCCGGGCCGTCGTCTTCGACGGTCAGCGACGCGCCGGTCCCCACGGCCCGCACGGCCACGCCGACGCGCCCGTCGGTCGGGCTGTGGCGGATGGCGTTGTCGACCAGGATCATCACCAGCTGGCGAAGGCGGGCCGGGTCGCCGGCCACGACCGCCGGCTGCGGATCGACTTCGACATGCACGCCGCGATCCGTCGCCGGCTTGCCCATCGCGGAGGCGCCATCCGCCGCGACATCTCCGAGATCGACCGGCACGTGCTCCAGCGCCACGGCCCCGGAATCGGAGCGGGCGAGCAGTAGCAGGTCCTCGACGATCGCGGTCATGTGTGTGACCTCGTCGTCGATGTCCTCGAGGGCGGACCCGACGGTCGCGACCGGCTCGTCTCGGTGCCGTTCGAGATACTCGACGCTGCTCCGGATGACCGTCAAAGGGGTGCGCAGCTCGTGGCTCGCGTCGGCCGCGAATTCGCGCTGGCGGCGCAGGGCGACGCGCTGGTTCCGCAGCGACTCGCGGATCGGGATGAGCGCCCGGCGGGCATAGATGGTCCCGAACCCGAACGACACGACGAGCACGAGCAGGCCGCCCACGATCAACACGAACAGGATGACCTGGAGCGTCTGCTGCTCGGCGGTCCGGTCCTGGACGATCTGGATGGTGTAGACGCCCCGCTGGGGGATCTCGACGGTCTCGGTCAGGATGCGGACGGGGATGGTGCCGACGGTCGCGGTCGTGATGTCCTTGCCGGTGGCGGCCGCGGCGGTCACGCCGGGCTGGTAGGGCAGGCCGGGCGGCGGCCGTTGCTCGCGGGGACCGAGGACCACGCTGCCCTCCGGGTCGAGGATCATCCCGTACGTGCCGCCGCCACCGAACACATAGCCGTAGACGGACCGGTCGTCGGGGTTCGGACGCTCGCCTTTGGCCTGGCTCATCCGCGATTCGAGCTGGTCCGTGCCGGCGCTCGCCAGCGAGCTCGCGGCGGCGAAGTAGAGTGCCGCCGCCAGGGCGACGAGGATCAGCAGCGTCGTGCCGCCGCTCCACAGGACGAGGTTGCGGCGGACGTGCCGAATCAGCCGGCTGTCGGCGGTATCGGCGGCCAGCTCGGGCGCGGTGGTCTGGTTCGGGGGGAGGATCCCGTCAGGCATCGGCGAGACGATAGCCCACGCCGCGGACCGTCTCGATCAGCTTGCCGGCCGAACCGAGCTTGTCGCGCAGGTAGTGGACGTAGGCATCCACGGCGTTGGGCGTGACGGCGACGCTGAACGGCCAGGCCTGGTCGAGCAGCTGGTCGCGCGACAGGGTCTGGCCCGGGTGGCGCAGAAGGCACTCCAGGAGCGAGAACTCGCGCGGGCTCAGGTCGATGGTCTTGCCGTCGAGGGTGACCCGCCGGGCCAGCTCATCGAGCACGATCGGCCCGACGACGAGCTTGGGTTCGGGTCGACGGGCGGTCACCCCGCGACGACCGAGCGCCCGCAGCCGGGCGGCCAGCTCCTCGTACGCGAACGGCTTGACCAGGTAATCGTCGGCGCCGGCGTCGAGACCGGTCACCCGGTCGCCGACCGTGTCACGAGCGGTGAGCATCAGGATCGCCACCTCGGAGCCGGTGGCACGGACGCGCCGGGCGACTTCCAGGCCGGAGATGTCGGGCAGGCCGATATCGAGGATGACGACCTCGATCCCGGTCGTCGCCTCGGCGATGTCCAGGCCGTCGAGACCGGTCGTCGCGGTCTCGACGATGTGGCGGTCCTCCTCGAGGAGTCGCCGCAGCAGGCGAACCAGCCGCGGGTCGTCCTCGATGACGAGCAGATGCATGGGAGTCAGCCTACCCCTTCGTCACGGGATGACGGTGATGCTACCGGCCGTGCCGACGGGTCCGCTGGGGGCTGCGCTGGCACCCGGTCGGAAGGCGCCGCCGTTGACGCCGCTGAGCTGGACCTGGACGGTCTTGCCATCGGTGACGTCACTCGCCGAACCCGGTGCCTGCGTGTTGTAGGTCGTCTCGGCGCCGGTCGAGACCTCGATGATCTGGCCGTTCGCGGTCTTGATCGTGACGGTGTCGCCGCTCACGGACTGGACGGTGCCACGGACGGTCAGCCCGCCGCCACCGAACCCGCGCCCGCCGCCACCGAACCCGGGGGCGCCGCTCGCGTTCGGCGTGAAGCTGCCGTTGGCGAAGCCGCCGTTCCCGAACCCGTTGCGCCCCGTGGTGGCCGCCGCGGCCGGAGCCGTGGTTCGACCGACCGCGAACGCGACGCCACCGATGGCCACCGCGACGGCGACGGCGAGGATGACGTTGACCAGCCGGCCGCTCGACGACTTGGACTTGGCGGCGGGAAGGGGTGCAGGGGCTGCCATGACCGGCGGGGGAGCGTAGACCGGGGCCGTTGGCACCGGCGGCACTGGCGCGGGAGCGACGGGCGTCGGTGACGATGACGTTGCGTCGGCCGGCCCCCACGACGGCTCCGGGGTCGTCGGTCGGTTCGGGTCGTAGGTCACAGTGATCTCCTTGTCATTCGTAGCGCAGGGCCATGATCGGGTCGAGTCGGGCGGCCTGGCGCGCGGGCCAGACACCGAAGACCACGCCGACGGCGAGGCTGAACAGGACAGCCGCGACGATCGTGATCGGGTTGAAGACGAACCCCCATCCAGCGAGCTGGCCGATCCCCGCCGAGACGGCGAGGCCCAGGACGATGCCGATGAGGCCGCCGAGGAGTGAGAGGGTGAGTGCCTCGACCAGGAATTGGGCGAGGATGTCGCGTCCGCGCGCGCCGATGGCCTTGCGGATGCCGATCTCGCGCGTCCGTTCGCGGACCGAGACAAGCATGATGTTCATGATCCCGATGCCGCCGACGATGAGCGAGATCGAGGCGATGCCGCCGAGCAGCAGCGTGAGCGTCGCAGTGATCGAGGAGGCCGCCGCGAGCAGCTGGGTCTGGTTGAAGACGTTGAAGTCGGCCGAGTCGGTCGCGGCGAGGTCGTGCTGGTCGCGCAGGAGCGCGGTGATGGCGGTACTGGTCGCGGTCATCTGGTTCGGGTCCGAGACCGATACGCCGATCGTCCGGACCGTGTCGCCGCCGACGAAGTATTTCTGGACCGTGCCGATCGGGACGATGACCTGGTCGTCCGGATCCTGGAACCCGGTCCCGCCCTTGGCCTGGAGGATGCCGATGACCCGGAAGGGCAGGCCGCCGACCGAGATCTGCGTGCCGAGGTCGCTGGCCCCGAGTCCGAGCGTCGTGGCCGTGGTCGCACCCAGGACGGCGACACGCAGGTCGTGGTCGAGGCTCGGGTCGGTCAGGAACGTGCCCTGCCAGACCTCATAGGCTCGCACCGTCGGGTAGGCCGGGGTGGTGCCGACGACGGTCGTGGTCGTGCTCTTGGTCCCCGCACTGACGGTCAGGTTCGTCGTGATCTCGGGTGCCACGCCGCCGATCGCCGGCAGCTTGCCGATGGCCGTGGCGTCGTCGAGGGTCAGGCTCGACGTGGATCCGCCGCCGGTCGGGCTGATGGTCAGCAGGTTCGTGCCCAGACCGGCCAGCCGGCTGGTGATGTTCGAGGTCGTCCCCTGGCCGACCCCGACCAGGGCCACCACCGACGCGACGCCGATGATCACGCCGAGCATCGTCAGCGCAGCGCGCAGGCGATGGGTGCGCAGGCGTGACAGCGACAGGCGCAGGAGCTCGAGCAGGCTCATGACACGACGCGCCCGTCGCGCAGGTGGACCTGCCGGTTCGCCGAGGCGGCGATCTCCGGGTCGTGGGTGATGAGGACGATCGTCCGGCCCGACGCATTGAGCTCGTGGAGGAGGGCCATGACGTCCGCGCCGGACCGGCTGTCGAGGTTGCCGGTCGGTTCGTCGGCGAGGATGAGGGCGGGTTCCGTGACGAGCGCGCGGGCGACGGCGACGCGCTGTTGCTGGCCGCCGGAGAGCTCGGTCGGCTCGTGGTCGAGCCGGTCGCCCATGCCGAGCCGCTCGAGGGCCGCCTTGGCCCGGCTCGCGCGCTCGCTGCGCGAGACGCCCTGGTAGAGCAGGGGAGTGGCGACGTTGTCGAGCGCGGTCGTGCGCGGCAGCAGGTTGTACGACTGGAAGACGAAGCCGATGCTGCGGCTGCGCAGCTTGGCCAGCCCATCGTCGTCGAGGTCGGCCACGGCGGATCCGGCGAGGCGGTAGTCGCCGCTCGTCGGGCGATCGAGGCAGCCCAGGATGTTCATCATCGTGGTCTTGCCCGAGCCCGACGGGCCGACGATGGCGACGAACTCGCCGGGCATGATCTCGAGGCTGACATCGGCCAGGGCCGGGACCTCCATCATGCCCATGGTGTAGGTCCGGCTGACGTGATCGAGCGAGATGATCGCGTCGTTCACGGTCCTAGTTCCCGTTCCCGCGTCGGACCGTGCCGCCGTTGAAGCCGCCACCCGGGATGCCCAGGCCGCCGCCACCGAAGCCGCCGGTCGCAGTGTTGGTGGTCCCGGTCTGCGTGTTGGCGACGCCGGTCACGACCGCCTCGCCCTCATTCAGGCCGCTCTTGATCTCGGCGGTCGTGTTGGTGACCAGCCCGACCTGGACAGGCTGGGCGGTCGGGCTGCCGTCGGCGCCCATGACCAGGACCGTGTAGTCGCCCGCCGTGCCGCGGAGAGAGGCTGCCGGGACGGTGAGGACGTTCGTGGCGCTGTCGATGGTGATCGTCACGTCGGCCGTCATGCCGGCCCGCACGGTGTCCGGCACGCCGGTCAGGGAGACGGTGACGGGATACGACACGACGCTGCCGGAGGAACTGCCGGTCGTCGTCGGGGCGATGGCCGTGACCGTCCCGGTGACGTCCGCGCCGACGGCTGCGATCGAGACGTTGGCGGACTGTCCGACCGCCATCGCGGCAAGGTCGCTCTCGACGACGTCGGCGGTGACCTCGAAGGTCGTCGAGTCGATGACGATCGCGTCGCCGGCCGGGGCGTCGAGGCCCTTGACCACGTTGACCGTGGTGACGACGCCGTCGATCGGGGCCGTCAGCGTCGCGAGCTTCATCTGCGTCAGCAGGTCGTCCCGCGTCTGGCGGGCGCTGGCGAGCTGCGTCTTGGCGTTGTTGATGGAGAGCTTGGCCGTGCGAATCTGGGAGCTGACGGCCGCGGTGTTGGCGGTCGAGAGGTCCGATTTGGCCTGGCGATAGCTGATGTTCGCGTTGTCGATGGCGATGTTCGCCGCGCTCAGCTGCTGCTTGAGGTCGGACGTGTCGGCCGTGGCCAGGACCTGGCCTTTCTTGACGACATCGCCGACCTTGACCTTGACGTCCGTGGTCGTCCAGGTCGTGGATCCACTGGCAGCGGCGGCGCCGGCAAGGTGGGCCGGGGCGCCGAAGGTGACGCCGTACGAGGCGCTGCTGGCAACGCTGCCCGTCGCCGCGACCTCCTGGGTGACGTTGCCCGTCGCGACCGCGCCGGTCAGGTACTGCGTGGTCGCGGCCTTGCCGGACGGGAGACCGCCGACAGCCACGACCGCGGCCCCGATGCCGACCACGGCGAGACCGACGATGGCCAGGATCTTGAGCTTCATTGATCTCTCCCACGACCGCTTGGATGACAGGCTGCGCCCGGACAGGAGCGCTCCTCACGTTCATTTGGCGCCGGGACTCTGAGACACGCATGAGAAACGGGGAGGCAGTCCACGCGTGCGTCCAAGTGCGCGCGCCGGGACGCACACGGCACGTGAGCCACGGCCGGCTAGCATCCGAGCGTGGACGCCCCGCCCGACCCGCAGAACGCCGCCGGCCCGCACCGCCGACCCCGCCGCGCGGCGCCCGGCCTGGCCCAGCTGCCGTGGCGCCACCTGACCAACCCCTTCCGGCCGGTCGAGGTGCTGTCGGCCGACCAGGTCGAGACGATCCACCGCGCTTCGCTCCGGGTGCTCGCGGAGATCGGCATGGAGGTGCTCGGCGACAGGGCGCTCGATGCATTCGCAGGCGCCGGGGCGAGCGTGGACCGGACGAACCGCCGCGTCCGCCTTGACCCGGGCCACGTCGAGGCGCTGATCGCGACCGCCCCGGCCGGATTCGACCTCTACGCCCGCAACCCCGACCGGACGATCCGCTTCGGTGGCGCCAACCTCGTGTTCGGTGCCGTGGGCGGGCCGGCCTTCGTGAGCGACCTCGATCGCGGCCGGCGGGCCGGCAGCTTCGCCGACTTCGTGGACTTCGTCCGGATCATCGGCACACTCGACGTCATCCACCAGGAAGGCGGCGGACCGCTCGAGCCGAACGACCTGCCGGTCGACACGCGCCACCTCGACATGTATCGCACCTTCGCGGTCGAGCTCGACAAGACCTGGCAGTGCCTCGGCTTCGGCGCGCGGCCGGTCCAGGACGCGATCGAGGTCATCTGCCTCATCCGCGGCGTGACCCCGGACGACCTGCTCCGCGAGCCATCGCTGATGACCGTCATCAACACCAACTCCCCGCTCCGGCTCGACGGGCCGATGGGCGACGGGCTGATGGAGATGGCCCTCCACGGCCAGCCCGTGGTGGCGACGCCGTTCACCCTGGCCGGAGCGATGAGCCCGGTCTCGCTGGCGGGCGCGCTCGCCCAGCAGAACGCCGAGGCCCTCTTCCTTGTCGCCCTGTCGCAGATCGTCCGACCCGGCACCCCGATGATCTACGGCGCGTTCACATCGAACGTGGACATGCGGACCGGCGCTCCCGCGTTCGGCACGCCGGAGTCGGTCAAGAGCCAGCTCGCCAGCGGCCAGCTCGCCCGGCGCTACGGGTTGCCGTGGCGGTCGTCGAACGCGACCGCGTCGAACGTCGTCGACGCCCAGGCTGCCTACGAATCCGAGATGGCCGTCTGGGGCGCGATCATGGGCGGCGTCAACCTGCTCTACCAGGGCGCCGGCTGGCTGGAGGGCGGCCTGACCGCGTCGTTCGAGAAGCTGATCATCGACGCGGAGATCCTCCAGATGATGTCCGAGGTCCTCCAGCCGATCCCCGTCGACGAGGCCAACCTCGGCTTCGATGCGATGGCCGATGTCGGGCCTGGCGGCCATTTCTTCGGGACCGCCCATACCCTCGAGCGCTACGAAACCGCGTTCTACCGGCCGCTGGTGTCGGACTGGCGAAACTTCGAGACATGGGAATCGGACGGGGCGAGGACGGCCACGGAACGAGCCAACACCATCTGGAAGCGGCTGTTGGCGGAGGCGCCGCCATCGACTCTCGACCCCGCCGTCACTGACGCCCTCGACGCCTTCGTCGCCCGGCGCAAGCGCGAGATCGCCTCGACCGGCAAAGAGGAAACGTCCCGTTAACGGAATGACATCGTCCGGCGATCCGGCCTGGGCGTAGAATCCCGGTCCGACCTGCTCGCGGTCGACCGGCGCAGTCGCCGGACCCCTTGCGGACGCCGTAGTGACGCCGTCCCAGGGACCCCCCGCGATATCGGCCGGTGGAGGACACGGGGGAGCAAGGGGCGATGCGATGCCGGCGCTGATCATCCATTCCTCGGGCACGCACGCCCGTCGTCCGTTGACCGATCCACAGGCGATCGACCGCAGCCTGCACGCCGCTTACGCTCGTCAACGGATCGACGAGGTGGTCCGCGCGATCTTCGAGGACGCGCTGAGCCCGTCGCGCGTCGACGTTCCGCCGTGGCACGATGATGCGGCTTTCGAGGCCGAGCTCGCCCAGTCGATCGTCGATATCACCGACGCCACGACGAACCTGCTGGCGGAGCGCCTGGCGATGCTGCTCGAGACCGCTCCGCCAAGGCTCGCCGGCCGTCTCGCGGCTGTCCCGCGGTTCATGGACCACGCATGACCCAGGTCGTCGTCGTCGGCGGAGGCTTCGCGGGGGTCGCCTGCGCCAGGAAGCTCGCAGCGACCAAGGGCATCGGCGTCACGCTCATCGACAAGAACGACTACCACCAGTTCCAGCCGCTGCTCTACCAGGTCGCGACCTCGATGCTGGCGGCCCGCGACGTCGCCTTTCCCCTGCGCAAGATCGCGGCGGAGTACGACGCGTTCGATACCAAGCGCGGCGAGGTCGTGGGGATCGATCCGCTGACCAGGTCCGTGACGACGCGCCACGGTGAGACATACACCGGCGACTACCTCGTCCTGGCGGCCGGCTCGCAGCCGAACTTCTTCGGGACGCCCGGCGCGGCGCACGCCTTTCCGCTCTATTCACTGGACGACGCGGACCGTCTGAAGACGCGGATCATCCAGGCCTTCGAAGAGGCCGACAGCGATCCAGGACTCGTGGACGAAGGCGCCATCGACTTCGTCATCGTCGGCGGCGGGCCGACCGGCGTCGAGGTCGCCGGCGCGCTTTCCGAGATGATCGACACGACGATGGTCCACGAGTTCCCGTCGCTCGCCCCGCGTGCCACGGTCCATCTCGTCGACCACGGCACGGAGCTCCTCAAGATGTTCGCCGACAAGGGCCATGCGTACGCGGCCCGGGTCCTCGAGAAGGACGGTGTCCGGCTTCTCCTGGGAAAGGGCGTCAAGGCGATCGGCCCGGGTCATGTGACCCTGTCCGACGGGACCACGCTCAAGACGCGCTGCGTCATCTGGGGCGGCGGGCTGATGGCCGCCTCGATCGCCGCCGCCAGCGGGCTGCCCCAGGGCCGCGGCGGACGGATCGACGTCGAACGGGACTTCACGATCGCCGGGTTCCCGGGTGTCCTTGCCATCGGCGACGTGGCGAACATCCCGGCCAAGGATGGCAAGACCCATCCGCAGCTCGGCTCGGTGGCGTTGCAGAGCGGCACGTCGGCCGCGAACACGATCCTCGCCGACCTCGAGCGAAAGCCCGCCAAGCCGTTCTCGTATCTTGACAAGGGCACGATGGCGATGATCGGGCGGGGAGCGGCGGTCGCCCAGGTCAAGGGCGTCGAGCTCCACGGCAAGATGGCATTCGCGGCCTGGCTGGGCGTCCACGCCGCCCTGATGACCGGCGGCAGCAACCGGGTCGATGCCTTCGAGAGCTGGGCCCAGGACTTCTTCGGCAAGGACCGTGCGCCTCAGGCCCTCGACCGGAGTGGGACGCCGCGGATGGTCTGGGAAGACGACGTCGAACAGCCGGTGGCCGCCGGCGCTTCGGCCGACTGACACAGCGACGACCGACGGACTGGAGGGATCGTGTCCAGCGACGGCCGTTACGACGTCATCATCATCGGAAGCGGCGCCGGCGGCGGCACCCTTGCTCGGCACCTCGCCCCCTCGGGCAAGCGGATCCTCATCCTCGAACGGGGCGATTGGCTGCCCCGCGAAGTCGAGAACTGGGACTCGAAGGAGGTCTTCGTCGAGAACCGCTATGTCCCGAAGGAGACCTGGTACGACCACAGGGACAAGCCGTTCCAGCCGGGGATCCATTACGCGGTCGGTGGCGCGACGAAGCTCTACGGCGCGGCCCTGTATCGCCTTCGCCCGCAGGACTTCGGCGAGCTCCGCCATCACGATGGCATCTCGCCAGCCTGGCCCATCTCGTACGACGACATGGAGCCGTACTACAGCCGGGCGGAGCAGCTGTACGAGGTCCACGGCAACCACGGCGAGGACGGCACGGAGGGTCACGCCAGCGCCCAGTACCCGTTCCCGGCACTCGCCCACGAACCGCGCATCCAACAACTGTCGGACGACCTGGAGCGTGCGGGCTACCACCCGTTCCACGCTCCCTGCGGGGTCAGGCTGCTGGACGACGACCGACCGAACAGCCGCTGCATCCGATGCCGGACGTGCGACGGCTTCCCATGCCTCGTCCAGGCCAAGTCGGACGCAGAGATGCTCGGCGTCCGGCCGGCGCTCGAGCACCGGAACGTCACGATCCGCACGCGCGCGGTGGTGACCCGGCTCGAGACGAACGCGACCGGCACCGCGGTCGAGCGGGTCATCGTCGAGCGTGACGACGCCCAGGAGACGTACGACGCAGACATCGTGGTCGTGTCTGCCGGGGCAGCCAATTCGGCCAAGATCCTGTTGGCCTCGGCCAGCGACCGGCACCCGGACGGCCTGGCGAACGGCTCCGGCCAGGTCGGCCGGAACTACATGTTCCACAACAGCGTGGCGGTCCTGGCCATCTCCAGGGAACCCAACCCCACGATGTTCCAGAAGACGCTCGGCCTGAACGACTTCTACTTCGGGTCGAAGGACTACGACTTCCCGATGGGCAACATCCAGATGGTCGGCAAGTCCGACGGGGAGATGTACAAGGGCGAGAAGCCGCTCCAGACCAAGCTCGCGCCGATGTTCTCGCTCACGGACGTCGCGACCCATGCGGTCGACTTCTGGCTCTCCACGGAGGACCTGCCGGCGCCCGACAACCGGGTGACGCTCACCAGCGACGGCAAGATCCGCCTGAGCTACACGCCTAACAACCAGGAGCCCAAGGAGCGGCTCTATCACCAGCTCAAATCGATGCTGGGCCACCTTGGCATGCATCCCGACCACCTCGTCCCGCGGACCGGCTACCTCAAGAACGAGATCCCGATCGCCGGCTGCGCCCACCAGGCCGGGACCGTACGGTTCGGCGCAGACCCCGCGTCGTCCGCGCTGGACGTCCACTGCAAGGCGCACGAGCTCGACAACCTGTACGTCGTCGATACCAGCTTCTTCCCGAGCATCGGGGCCGTGAACCCGGCCCTGACCGCGATGGCCAATGCGCTGCGGGTCGGCGACCACCTGCTCGACCGGCTCGGCTGAGCCACCACCCCACATCGAACGAACCGAGGAGGACCGGATGTCATTGCAGGGCAAGGCCGCCATCGTCACGGGCAGCGATAGCGGCATCGGCCGCGCCATCGCGCTGGAGCTCGCGCGCCAGGGCGCGTCGGTGACCATCAACTATCACAAGAACGCGGACGCGGCGGACGCCGTCAAGAAGGAGATCGAGGACGCCGGCGGCCACGCCCAGATCATCCAGGCCGATGTTTCGAGCGTCGCCGACATCGCCAAGCTCGTTGATGGCACCGTGGCCGCCTTCGGCAGGCTCGACATCCTCGTCAACAACGCCGGGATGGAGACACGGACGTCGACGCTCGACACGACCGAGCATCAGTTCGACATGGTCATCGCCATCGACCTCAAGAGCGCCTTCTTCGGGGTCCAGCTCGCCGCGAAGCAGATGATCGCGCAGGGGGGCGGTGGCCGGATCATCAATATCAGCTCGATCCACGAAGACTGGCCGATGCCGGGCAACTCGCCGTACTGCCTGGCGAAGGGTGGCGTCCGGATGCTGACCAGGACCGCCGGCGTGGAACTCGCACCGCACGGCATCACGGTCGTCGGCGTCGCGCCCGGCGCGGTCCACACCCCGATCGACGAGGTGACCCTGTCCGACCCGGTCGCCAAGGCCAGGCTCGAGAGCGCGATCCCGCTCGGTCGGGTGGCCGAACCGTCCGAGATCGCGGCTCTCGTCGCCTTCCTGGCGTCGGACCAGGCGTCGTACAGCACCGCGACGACCTTCGTGGCCGATGGCGGGATGATGCAGGCGAGCGTCGGGCTGTAGCGTTGGCGACGGCGACGCGGCCTCCCGATCTGCCGCCCGACGCGGACGCCACGCGCCCGGCGGGCTTGACGCCGGGCGCGCATGATCGTCTCGGAGCGACCATCGTGAACGGCGGCGTCGACTTCGTGATCTATGCCAAACGGGCGACCGCGCTCGACCTGCTCCTGTTCGACGCTGCGGACGACCTTGGACCGGCACGCGTCATCCACCTGGACCGGGATCGCGACCTGACCGGCGCGTACTGGCATGTCCATGTGCCCGGGATCGGTGCCGGCCAGCACTATGCGTATCGCGCCGACGGGCCATGGGCACCGGCGGACGGGCAGCGCTTCGATGCCGACTCCGTCCTGCTCGATCCATATGGCCGCGGAGTCGCCACCCCCATGGACTATCGACGGGTCGGGGCCGACGATGCCGCCGACGGCGTCCCGGCCATGAAGAGCGTCGTGATCGACCTCGGCGGCTACGACTGGGAGGGCGACCGGCCGATCGAGCGGCCCTTCCAGCGGACCGTCATCTATGAAGCCCACGTCAAGGGCTTCACCGCGGATCCGAGTTCTGGCGTCGCCGCCGACCGGCGCGGAACGTATGCCGGGTTCATCGACAGGATCCCGTACCTCGTCGACCTCGGGATCACCGCGGTCGAACTGCTGCCGGTCTTCCAATTCGACCGGCTCGCCGCGCCGGCCGGTCTGGTCAACTACTGGGGCTACCAGCCGGTCGCCTTCTTCGCCCCCCACGCGCAGTACGCGAGCGTGCCCGGCGATCCCGTGGCGGCGGTCGACCAGTTCCGGGATCTGGTCAAGGCCCTTCACCGGGCGGGCCTGGAGGTCATCCTCGACGTCGTCTTCAACCACACCGCCGAGGCCGGTCCCGACGGCCCGGCGATCTCGTTCCGCGGCCTCGCCAACGACGACTACTACCTGCTCGATGGTGACGGTGGCTACATCGACGACAGCGGCTGCGGCAATACCCTCAACGCCAACGGGCCCATCGTCCGGCGGCTCATCATCGACAGCCTGCGCTACTGGGTCCAGGAGATGCACGTCGACGGCTTCCGCTTCGACCTCGCAGCGGTCCTCTCGCGCGACCGGCTCGGCAACCAGATGGCCGACCCGCCGATCCTCTGGGAGATCGAGACGGACCCGGTCTTGGCAGGCACGAAGCTCATCGCCGAGGCCTGGGACGCCGGCGGCCTGTATCAGGTCGGGAGCTTCGTCGGCGACCGCTGGTCCGAGTGGAACGGCCGGTTCCGGGACGACGTCCGGGCCTTCGTCAAGGGCGACCGCGGGACGGTCCAGGCGGTCAGCCAGCGCTTCCTGGGCAGTCCGGACATCTACGGCCACAAGCAACGTGAACCGGGTGCCAGCATCAACTTCGTCACCTGCCACGACGGCTTCACCCTCACCGACCTCGTGTCGTACGACCGCAAGCACAACGGGGCCAACGGTGAGGGCGACCGCGACGGCAGCGACGGCAATCTCAGCTGGAACTGCGGGGTCGAGGGTCCCACGGACGATCCGGCGATCGAGGCGTTGCGTCGGCGCCAGATCAAGAACCTCCTCGTCTTCGACCTGCTGTCGCTTGGGACGCCGATGCTGCTCATGGGCGACGAGGTCCGCCGGACACAGGGCGGCAACAACAATGCCTACGGCCTCGACGACCCGACCAGCTGGTTCGACTGGACAAGCCTCCAGAGGCACGCCGACATCCTCCGCTTCACCAAGGGACTGATCTCCATTCGGCGCCGGATCCGGACCGTCCTCGACGTGCCGCCCGAGATGGGTCTGCTCGACCTCCTCCAGGGCGCGTCCATCGAATGGGGCGGTATCGAGGTCGGCCATCCGGACCTCAGCGACGACTCGCATTCGATCGCCATGACCATGCGCGCCGAGGCCGGTGCCATCCACCTGATCTTCAACGCCTGGTGGGAGCCCCTCGAGTTCACGCTCCCGCCCCCCGGCGTCGTCCGCAGCGGCTGGTGCCGGATCATCGACACGAACCTCGCCTCGCCCCACGATCTCGTGGTGGACATCGCCGACGCCGAACCCATCGACGGCCCGACCTATGAGGTGCGGCCCCGCTCGACCGTCCTGCTCGCTTCCCGAGCCACGCGATGAGTGGCGCCGAGCGCAAGCGGATGGCGGATGCCGGTCATCCCGAAGAGGGCTGGACAGAGGCGAGCCCGTGGTACCAGTGGGGACCCTATCTGAGCGAGCGGGCGTGGGGCGGCGTCCGCGAGGACTACAGCGCGGGTGGCGACGCGTGGACCTCGTTCCCCCACGACCACGCACGGTCGCGTGTGTATCGCTGGAACGAGGACGGGATGGCCGGCATCTCCGACGTCTTCAACCGGCTGTGCCTCGGCCTCGCCCTGTGGAACGGAAAGGACCCGATCCTGAAGGAGCGGATGTTCGGACTGACCAACTCGGAGGGCAACCACGGCGAGGACGTCAAGGAGTATTGGTGGTTCCTTGATGCGCTGCCGAGCAGTGCCTGGCTCCGGTGGCGCTATCACTACCCGCAGGCGGCCTATCCCTATCAGGAGCTGATCGAGGAGAACGCTCGCCGCTCGAAGGTCGAGCCCGAGTACGAATTGATCGATACAGGCATCTTCGATGACGACCGCTACTGGATCGTCGAGGTCCACTACGCGAAGGCCGACCCGACCGACATCCTGATGCGTGTCGTGGTTCGCAATCAGGGTCCCGAGGCGGCGACCCTGCATGTCATGCCGCACCTCTGGTTCAGGAACGAGTGGGCATTCGATCCATCCGTCGAGCGGCCGGTGCTGAGCGCGAACCAGGACGGCTCGGCGGTCCTGGCCAGGCACGACATCCTCGGCGACTACACCCTGCATGTCGGGCCGGCGCCGGACGGCAGGAAGCCGACCCTCCTGTTCTGCGAGAACGAGACCAACGTCGCACGGATCGACGGCGTCGCGGCCACGACTCCCTACCCCAAGGACGGCATCAACGATCACGTGATCGCGGGGTCGTTGACGGTCAACCCGGACCAGACCGGGACGAAGGCCGCCGCCTGGTACGAGGTCACGGTCCCGGCCGGCGGGTCGGCCGAGATCCGGCTCCGGCTGACGAGGACACCCCGGTCGACCGAGGGACGATCGACCGCGCGCGCCGCTGCGTCGACGGGGCCGACCGGACCCCTTGGAACGCGGTTCGAGTCGATGCTGCGCAAGCGCGAGAGCGAGGCCGACGAGTTCTACGAGGACCTGCGCCGGCCGGATGGGACCGACGAGGAATCGCGGATCATGCGCCAGGCGTTCGCGGGCATGCTGTGGAGCAAGCAGTACTACGGCTACGACGTGGGTCGCTGGCTGGATGGCGACCCGGGACGGCCGCCGCCACCGCGCGAACGCAAGGACGGGCGGAACGCGGGCTGGCGGCACTTCGACGCGGCCGACATCATGTCGATGCCCGATCCCTGGGAGTACCCGTGGTTCGCGGCCTGGGACCTGGCCTTCCACGCCGTCACCCTTGCCCACATCGACCCGGCATTCGCCAAGTACCAGCTGCTCGTCCTGTGCCGGGAGTGGTTCCAGCACCCGAATGGGGCGCTGCCCGCCTACGAGTGGTCGTTCGACGACGTGAACCCGCCGGTCCACGCGGCGGCCGCGTTGCAGGTCTGGCACATCGACGGCCGCAAGGACATCGACTTCCTGAAGCGGATCTTCCACAAGCTCCTGCTCAACTTCACGTGGTGGCTCAACCGCGAGGACAAGGAGGGCAACGACCTCTTCTCGGGTGGGTTCCTCGGGCTCGACAACATCGGCGCCTTCGATCGTTCGCATATCCCGCCCGGCATGGAACTCGAACAGTCCGACGCCACGGCGTGGATGTTCCTGTACTGCAACTCCATGTTGGCGATCGCGACGGTCCTGGCCGAGGCCGACCCGGCCTACGAGGACCTGATGACGACGTTCCTCGAGCATGGCGTCCGCATCTCGGCGGCCATGAACCGGAGCGGGCTGTGGGACGCGACGGACGGCTTCTACTACGACGCGCTCAAGCTCGCTGACGGGACGACCGTCGCGATCAAGGTCCATTCCATGGTCGGCCTCATCCCGTTGCTGCCATCCGCCATCGTCCCGATGCAGATCGTCCGGCGCGGTCAGGCACTCGGCAAGCGCTTCGCGCGCTTCCTCGAGGGCCTCGATGTCTCCGACGAGACCCTGCGACTCGGCGGATTCGTCAGCGGACGCCCGGGCCGCGAGGCGCAGCTGATCAGCGTCGTCCCGCCCGCCCGTCTGGGATCCCTGCTGCGCGAGATGTTCGCCGAGGATGGTTTCCTGTCGCCATACGGGCTGCGGGCGCTGTCCAAACGCCACCTCACCGAGCCGTTCCACCTCGACGTCGAGGGATTGACGGCCAGTGTGGACTACGAGCCCGGCGAATCGACCTCGGGCATGTTCGGAGGCAACTCCAACTGGCGCGGTCCGATCTGGATGCCGATCCAGCTGATGGTCATCCAGTCACTGCGGAACTGGGACGGTTGGTTCGGGGCCGGCTACACCGTCGAGTACCCGACCGGCTCCGGCAAGCAGGTCCGCCTGCGCCACGTGGCTGCCGATCTCGCCCACCGGATCGCCTCCATCTGGCTGCCCGACGCCTCGGGCCGCCGCCCGGTCTACGGCTCGATCGAGAAGTTCCAGACCGATCCCGAATGGCGCGACCTGCTGCTGTTCCACGAGTACTTCCACGGCGAGACCGGCGCCGGCATCGGCGCCTCGCATCAGACGGGCTGGACGGGTATCGTCGCCCACCTGCTGTGTCGCGGTGGCGTGCTGGACGATATCGCCCAGGCACGAGCGACCGCGATGGGACAGCAGGGCTTCGAGCACCGGGCCCCGCCGGCGGACACGCCGGAGCCGTCGCTGCTGTCGACCGAGGCCGCCCGTTCGGTCGAGTCGTCGGGGCCCACAGCCAGGACGTCGACCAAGCCGCGTGAGCGCGCGGACGGCTCTTGATCGGTTCTACAGTGAAGAGCACCAGCGCACGCGGATGGAAGGAGGGCGGTCTTGGACGCTGAGACCCTGTCGCGCGTCCAGTTCGCGTTGACAGCCAGCTTCCATTTCATCTTTCCGCCCTTGTCGATGGGCCTGGGTCTGATGCTCGTCGTGCTCGGCGTCATCTACGTCCGGACGAACGATCCGAAGTGGCGGCGACTGTCGTTCTTCTGGGTCAAGGTCTACGGGCTGATCTTCGCGCTCGGCGTTGCGACCGGGGTCGTCCAGGAATTCGAGTTCGGCATGAACTGGGCCGACTACTCGCGGTTCGTCGGCAACGTCTTCGGCAGCCTGCTCGCGGCCGAGGGCGTCTTCGCCTTCTTCCTCGAGGGCGGCTTCCTCGGCTTGATGCTGTTCGGCGGGAATCGCCTCGGTCCGCGGTTGTGGCTGTTCTCGATCTTCATGGTCGTCTTCGGGGCTCATTTCAGCGCGGTGTGGATCATCGCGGCCAACTCGTGGATGCAGACGCCGCAGGGCTACACGATCGCCCAGACGCCTGCTCCCGCTCGGGCGGTCATGACCGACTTCTGGCAGGTGGTGAACACGCCATCGTTCATCCCACGACTGATGCATGTGTTCATGGCCTCGTGGACGGTCGGGGCGGCGCTGATGCTGAGCGTCAGCTCGTGGTACATCCTCACCAAACGCCACGTCGAGCTGGCGAAGTCGAACCTGAAGGTCGCCCTCCCCGCGTTCATCCTCTTCGCGACCGTCAACGTTGCGATCTTCGGGGCGAACCAGGCGGTCGAGGTGACCCAGAACCAGCCGCTCAAGCTGGCGTCGATGGAGGGGCTGTACCAGAGCGAGTCGTGCGCCCGGATGTACCTCGTCGGCTGGGTCGACACGACGACGCAGACGACGACGGGCATCTCCATCCCGTGCCTGCTGAGCTTCCTGGCCTACCAGGACATCCATGCCACGGTCCAGGGCATCGACTCGTTCGCGCCGGATCCGACTCCGCCGATCAACCTCCTGTTCCAGGTCTATCACTACATGATCATGGTCGGCTCCGCGCTGGCCGGCCTCGGCATCCTCGGCGGGGTCTGGTTCCTGTGGAAGCGCCGGTTGTACCGATCGCGGGTCGTCCTGTCACTGATGGTCCTGACCGTGTTCCTGGCCGAGACGACCATCACAGCCGGCTGGTGGACCGCCGAGGTCGGGCGTCAGCCGTGGGTCGTCTACGACGTCCTCAAGACGGCCGACGGCGTGTCACCAGTGCTGAGCGCGGCCGATGTCGTCCTGTCCCTGGGCATGTTCATCGGGCTCTACTCGCTGCTCCTGGTCCTCTTCCTGTACCTGCTCAACCGCAGGATCCAGGAAGGCCCCGAGGCGCTCGAGGATGTCGAGACCGCCGAGGTGTCCAGCCTGCCCGACACCTTCCGCGACGTGTTCAGCCGCGGCCGACGCGCGGACCTGGGAGACAGCCATGAGCCTCAGTGAGATCTGGTTCGCGCTCTTCGTCCTCATCATCGCCGGCTACCTGATCCTGGACGGATTCGATCAGGGCGTGGGCATCCTGCTCCTGCCACTGGCCCGGGACGATGTCGAGCGACGGACCTTCCTCAACAGCATCGGCCCGGTCTGGGACGGCAATGAGGTCTGGCTGGTCCTTGGCGGCGGCGTGCTCTTTGCCGTCTTCCCGTTGGCCTACGCATCTCTGTTCTCCGGGCTCTACCTCGCCTTCATGGCAGTGCTCGTGGTCCTGATCCTGCGGACCGTCGCGCTCGAATTCCGCTCCAAGGAGCCAGGCCGACGATGGCGTCAGGCGTGGGACACCGTCTTCTGCCTGGCGTCGCTGGGCCTCGCGATGCTGCTCGGCGTGGCCTTCGGGAACCTGCTCTGGGGCCTGCCGTTGGACGCGAACGGCGACATCCACGTCGACTTCGTCGCCCTCCTGACGCCGTTCGCCTTGCTGGTCGGCATCACGACCGCGGTCATGTTCACGATCCAGGGCGGCATCTACCTCCTGCTCAAGACCGACGGCGACCTGCACGACCGGATCGCTCGGACCGTGCCGCGGCTGATGCTCGCCTTCTTCTTCCTCAACACGATCGTCGTCGCCTGGCTGGTCCTGTTCGACCAGCAGATCACGACCCGCTACCTGACGGACATCTGGCCGGTCGTCTTCCCGGCGATGGCCCTCGTCGCGCTCACCCTCGCATGGCGCTCGGTCCGTCGTGGCGAGACCTTTCGCGCCTTCCTGTTCTCGTCCGCGATGATCGCCTTGCTCCTCATCTCCGGCGCGGTCGGCCTCTACCCCAACCTCATCATCTCGACCATCGACCCGGCGTACAGCCTCACGACGGCCAATGCCGCTGCCGCTGACAACACGCTCACGGTCGCCCTGATCATCGCGCTCATCGGGATGCCGTTCGTGCTGCTCTACACAGGTGGCGTCTATTACATCTTCCGGGGCAAGACCGTCGTCGATACCCACGGCTACTAGGCCGCGGCCGGTCCGACCCGACGCACGACTGATCGGCGTCGCCCCGGGGGCACGTCTCCGTCTGACGGCGTCGGTCGCATGCGGGTTCGCGGCCGCCTCGGTCGTCGTCGTGGCGGCCTTCCTGACGAGTGTCGCGGTGACGGATGTCTTCCTCGACGCCTCGTCGCTGGCTGAGGTCGCCCCGATCCTCGTCGCGATCGCGCTGCTGGCGGTGGCGCGGGCGCCGCTCCTGTTCGCGGGGGACGCGTTGGCGCAGGGGGCATCGCGCCGGGTCAAGCGGCGTCTTCGCGCGGACCTGACGGCCCATCTCTTCGCGCTCGGCCCGACCTGGATGGGTCGCGAGCGCACCGGCGAGCTGACCGGCGTGCTGACGGATGGCCTGGCGGACGTGGACGCATTCGTGACTTCGTTCCTGCCGGCGCAGGCGCTCGCGGTCGCGATCCCCGTCCTGGTCCTGGCCGTGGTCCTCGTGCTGGACCCCCCGACCGCCCTCGTCCTGCTGTTCACCGGGCCGATCCTCGTCCTCCTGCTGGGGTTCATCGGTGGGCGGGCGCGGGCCATCACGGACCGGCGCTTCGCGGAGGTCCGCTACCTGGGTGCGTTCTTCCTCGACATGCTCAGCGGTCTCGCCACGCTCAAGATGTTCGGGCGGAGCCGCGAGCAGGTCGCCAACATCTCGACCATCAGCCGGCAGTACGGCGACACGACGATGGAGGTGCTCCGGACCGCGTTCCAGACGTCGCTCGTGCTCGAATGGGGCGCCGCCGTCGCGGTGGCACTGGTCGCGGTCGAGATCAGCCTGCGGCTCATGGACGGCTCGATCGCGTTCGAGCGCGCGCTTGCCGTCCTCATCATCGTGCCGGAGTTCTTCCTTCCGTTGCGGACGCTGGCCACGCGCTACCACGCGGGCGCGGCGGGTCGGTCTGTTGCGACACGTGCGTTCGCGATCCTCGACGAACCCGTGACGGCGGTGCGGCCCAGCGCGACGATGGCGACCGCGCCCCCGGCCGCGACCGACATCCGGTTCACCGGTGTCTGCCTGACCTATCCCGGTCGCGACGCGCCGGCGCTCGACGGACTCGACCTCATCATCGGCCGTGGCCGCGTGACAGCCCTGATCGGCTCGACCGGTGCCGGCAAGACGACCATCGCGGATCTCCTCCTGCGTTTCGTCGAACCCGACGCCGGACGGATCCTCGTCGGCGATGTGCCACTCGAGAGCATCGACATCGCATCGTGGCGTGCCCACGTCGCCTGGGTCCCGCAGCGCCCGCACCTGTTCCACGGCACGGTCGCGGACAACCTGCGGCTCGCCCGCCCCGGCGCGAGCGACGACGACCTCGCCGCCGCAGCCCGCGAGGCCGGTGCCGAGTCCTTCATCGCGGCACTCGCCAGGGGCTTCGACACGCCCGTCGGCGAGGACGGCCTCCGGCTCAGCGGCGGCCAGCGCCAGCGGCTCGCGATCGCCCGGGCGTTCCTCGCCGATGCGTGGCTGGTCCTCCTCGATGAGGCCACCTCGCACCTCGACCCGGAGAGCGAGATGTCGATCCGCGACGCCATCGGCCGGTTGGCCGCGCGCGGTCGGACGGTGCTCGTCGTGTCGCACCGGCTTCGCCTGGCGGAGGCCGCCGACGACATCATCGTGCTCGACCGTGGTCGCGTCATCGAAACCGGGGCGCCGGCGGCGCTGGCAGCCGCCGACGGGCCCTATCGACGGTTGCTCGACGCCGCGGCCGACGCCCCCGAGCTCGACCCGTGACCGTGATTCGCCGACTCCTCGCGCTGACCGCCGCAGATCGGGGCTGGATCGCGGTCGGTGCCCTGCTCGGTTTCCTGGCCGTCGGCGCGAACGTCCTGTTGATGGCCGCGTCCGCGTACCTCATCTCGAAGGCGGCGCTCATCACCAACGTCGCCGAGGTCGCGCTCGTGATCACGTTGGTCCGTGTCCTGGCCATCGGGCGCGCGGCCTTCCGCTATCTCGAGCGCTACGTCACCCACCGGGCGACATTCGAGATCCTCGCCGACCTTCGCGTCTGGTTCTTCGCCGCGATCGAACCGCTGGGACCCGCCCGCCTGTCCGGTCGGCGCCGCGGCGACCTGCTGGCACGGATCGTCGCCGATGTCGGGACGCTCGAGGACCTGTACGTCCGGATCATCATCCCGCCGGTCATCGCGGTGCTCGTTGCGGTGCTCGGTGGTCTGCTGCTCGGCGCGTTCGACCCGGCCCTCGGCGTCCTCCTCGTCGCGTTCCTGGCGGTGACCGGAGTCGTCCTCCCGCTCGCGTCGCAGGGCCTGTCGCGGGCCGCGGCCGTCTCGTTCATCACATCGCGTGGCGAGCTCAATGCCCATCTCGTCGACGAGATCGCCGGTCTCGCGGACCTCATCGCGCTCGACCGGTCAGCGGCCCACCGCGAGCGGGCGCTCGAGGTGGGCGAGGAGCTCGACCGAGCGACCGAGCGCCTCGCTCGCGTCCACGCCGCCAGCAACGCCCTTGCCGCTCTTGCCGCAGCACTGGCCGGGGTGACGGTCCTGGCCCTCGGCGTGGCGCTGGTCGGCGACGGACGGCTGGACGGCGTCTACCTCGCCCTCCTGCCCCTCGCGGCCGTCGCCTGTTTCGAAGTCATCCCGCCCTTGGCCCAGGCATTCGCGCTCCGGGACGCCAACGCGGCCGCCGCCAGCCGCCTGTTCGAATTGACCGACGCGCCGGCCGACGTCGAGGACGCACCGGCCGCGACCGCGACGCCACCGGCGTCATTCGGCCTCGAGGTCCACGACCTCCGGTTCCGTTACGGAGCCGATGAGCCGCTCGTCCTCGAAGGCCTAGATCTCAGCGTCCCGCCGGGCGGCAGCCTCGCCATCATCGGCCCGAGCGGGTCCGGCAAGTCCACCCTCGTCGGCCTGCTCCTCCGGTTCTGGGACTACCAGCAGGGTGAGATCCGGATCGGTGGCCGCGAACTCCACGACGTCCAGGCCGACGAAGTCCGCCGCTGGCTCGGCGTGGTGCCGCAGGACGTCCATCTGTTCGATGCGACGATCCGTGACAACCTCGCGGTGGCCGACGCCGACGCCACGGACGAGGCGATCGAGGCCGCCTGCCGGATGGCCCTCGTCCACGATGTCATCGCGTCGCTGCCGGCCGGCTACGAGACCCGCATCGGCGAGAACGGCCTGCTCCTGTCCGGCGGCGAGCGTCAGCGACTGGCCATCGCCCGGGCGATCCTCAAGGACGCCCCGATCCTGATCCTTGACGAAGCCACGGCGAACCTCGATGTCGCCACGGAACGCGACCTGATGGCGTCGCTCGCGCCGTTCATCGCGGGCCGCACCACGATCGTCATCTCGCACCGCCTCAGCGTGGCCGACGGCATGGACCGGACCGTCAGCCTTTGATCGCCCGTCAGTGCCCGGTCTCGTCCTCGGCAAGCCGCTCGCCCGCCTCGATCCGGTCGGGCAGCCGGTTCTCGGCCGGCGTCAGCGGACACGAGAAGTACGGCGAGTAGACGCACGACGGGTGGTAGGCGAGGTTGAAGTCGATGACGTACGTTCCGTCGTCTTCGGGTTCGAGGTCCAGGTAGCGGCCGGCGCCATAGGTCTCGTGCCCGCTCGTCGCGTCCAGGACCGGCACGAACAACGAGTGCGAGTGGCCGCCGTCGAGGACATAGGCGGTCAGGCGGCGCGGCTCGCCGCCGATCTCGAAGGCGAACGACCCGGCTCGATGGGCTGGCTTGAGCTGGCCGTCTGACGTCGGGATCTGGAATGAGGTCGGCTGGTCGCCGGCGTATTCCTGGAGCGTCAGGCCCTCGAACCGAAGCGACTCGTCGACCGGGAAGTAGGGCAGGCCCGCGAAGTCGTGGCGGACCTCGTGCGGGAGCGGACTGCCCGGGGAGTGGCGGAACGCGTCGTCCTTGTCTGCCCGGAACGCCTCGACCTGGGCGGTGTAGTCGAGCTCCTCCCCGTCGTCGTGGTGGTGGTCGTGGTCGTGGTGATGCTCGTGGGTCATGCCAGTGCCCTCCCGACGACGGCCTGCGCCTCGTCGATGATCCGCTCCAGGTGGTCCTCGCCGCGGAAGCTCTCCGCGTAGACCTTGTAGACGTTCTCCGTCCCGGACGGCCGGGCCGCGAACCAGCCGAACGCGGTCATGACCTTGAGCCCGCCGATCGCCGCGCCGTTGCCGGGCGCCGTGGTCAGGATCGCCGTCACCGGGTCGCCGGCGAGTTCGGTCGCGCTGACCTGGTCGGGCGACAGGCGGGCGAGGACGGCCTTCTGGGCGGGTGTCGCGGCGGCGTCGATGCGGCGGTAGGCCGGCGCGCCGAATCGTTCGGTCAGCGCCTCGTATGCGACACCGGGATCGCGGCCGTTCCGGGCGGTCATCTCGGCCGCCAGGAGGCACGCGATGATCCCGTCCTTGTCGGTCGTCCAGGCCGTGCCGTCGCGGCGCAGGAACGAGGCCCCTGCGCTCTCCTCGCCACCGAACCCGAGGCTCCCGTCGACCAGCCCCGACACGAACCACTTGAATCCGACCGGCACCTCGAGCAGCCGCCGACCGAGGTCCGCCGCGACCCGGTCGAGCATCGCCGACGAGACAAGGGTCTTGCCGACGGCGACGTCCGCACCCCAGTCGCGCCCGCCCCCGAACAGGTGTCCGACCGAGACCGACAGGAAGTGGTTCGGGTTCATCAGCCCGGCGCCTGGGGTCACGATGCCGTGCCGGTCCGCGTCGGTGTCGTTGCCGAAGGCGACGTCGAACCGGTCGCGCAGCTCGACCAGACGCGCCATCGCGTACGGCGACGATGGGTCCATCCGGATCCGGCCGTCCCAGTCACAGGTCATGAACGCGAACTGCGGGTCGACCGTGGTGTTCGTCACGGTCAGGTCCAGCCCGTATCGCTCGCCGATGCGCGGCCAGTAGGCCACGCTCGCGCCGCCGAGCGGGTCGGCGCCCAGGCGGAGGCCCGAGTCGCGGATGGCGTCCATGTCGATGACCGAGGCAAGGTCATCCACGTACGCACCGAGATAGTCGTGCGGGGTCGCGGCGGCGCGCGCATCGGCGAGGGCCACCTGGGGCACCCCCGCGAGCCCGGTCTCGAGGAGGCGGTTCGCCTCGTCCTGGATCCACTGGGTGACGTCCGTATCGGCCGGCCCGCCGTTGGGCGGGTTGTACTTGAAGCCGCCGTCCTCGGGCGGGTTATGCGATGGCGTGACGACGATGCCGTCGGCCAGGCGATCGTGGCGCCCGCGGTTGTGGACGAGGATGGCGTGCGAGATGACCGGGGTCGGCGTGTAACCGTCGTCGGCGTCGATCCGGACGTCCACGCCGTGCGCGACCAGGCCCCGCAGGGCCGTGTCGAAGGCGGGTCCGGACAGGGCGTGCGTGTCGCGGCCGATGAACAGCGGCCCGTCCGTCCCCTGGCTCGCCCGGTAGCGGCAGATGGCCTCGGTCGTGGCGGCGATGTGCGCTTCGTTGAACGCGCCGTTGAGCGACGATCCGCGGTGACCGGACGTCCCGAACGCCACGCGCTGGGCCGGGTCCGACGGGTCGGGTGCCTCGTCGTAGGCTGCGATGAGTCGATCGACATCGACCAGGATGGATGGGTCGGCCGGACGTCCGGCACGCTCGCTGATCGTCATCGGGACTCCTCTCGCGACGATCGTACAGGCACCGGGCGGTAGGATTCGCGATCGGACGGGCCGCCGCTGCATGGATCCGGTCGGTGGCGGTGTTGTACAGGTCGAACGGCGGATATCGGACGCCGCCGACGACCGAAGGTGACCCTCGATGGACCACGACGACGACTTCGACCTCTCGAGCCGCCTTGCCGCGCTCGAGGCGCACGCGCCCGCCTCGGCGGCGCCACCGGCCCTGCCCGGCCGCCGCCGGCGCGGACGGTTCGCCATCTCCATGGCGATGGCGCCCGTCCTGGTGCTGGCGATCGTGGCGACCACCGCGGCCAGCGCGTTCGTGGTGGCCAACCTCGCCCAGGAACATGAGGGCATCCAGAACCCCGGTCAGCCGCTGGCCGGCGCCCACATGGAGTGCATGAGCCCGCCCGAAGCCGCGACATTCCTCGCCGCGCATGGATTCGGGAAGGTCGACTGGCAGGTCGAGAGCGGGACCGCGGTCGCTCCTGATGGCGGCAAGGGTTCGTCGACCACCGTCCACCAGGCGACGCCGCCGGCCCATGGCTACGTCATCCCGGGTTCGCTGCTCGACGACGGGACGGTGATCATGGTGGCCGACCAGCGCTCGGGCGCGACCGGCGTCGGGGACTGCTTCGCGCAGCCGATGCCATGACATCGGCCGACGTGACGGCGACGGCGCGGGTCGATCGCGCCGCCGCCACGAAGGGCGATCCGGAGGCGTTCGAGGCGGCCGTCCGACCGCACTACGCGCCCCTGATCCGACGCCTTGTCATGGTCCTCGGCGATCCGCACGATGCCGAGGACATCGCCCAGGACGCCTACCTCGCGGCCTTCCGGTCGTGGGACCGGTTCGACGGGTCGGACGTCCGGGCGTGGCTCTACACCATCGGTCTGCGGCTGGCGTTCAACCACCGCCGAGGCCGGCGGCGCTGGCTCGCGGCGATCGGCCGGGTCGAGCCGCGGCCGTGGTCGGATCCGTCCGATCCGGACTTGTGGGCCGCGCTCGCCACGCTCGATCCGCGGACCCGGTCGGCGCTGCTGCTGAACGTTCTGGACGGCTACACGCAGGCGGAGATCGCCGGGATGCTGGGCGTGCCGGAGGGCACGGTCGCCAGCTGGATCTCGCGCGGTCGGGCAGCCCTTCGCCGGGAGCTCGGGCCCGGGCGGTAGGAGCGCCGTCGAGGCGATCAGGCCTGCGGCGCCCGGGCCTGTGGCGCCCGGGCCGACCCCCGGCCCACCTCGATCGCCGGCCGCCGCCCACCGACCGAGATCGTGATCCGGTAGACGAGCAGGAACACGACGACCATGAGCGACCCGACGTAGATCCACCACGCCCAGGGCGTGCCCGAGTCCGTTCCGGCGACGATGCCGTGACCGGTCGCGCCGAGGAACGCCAGGAACGTGACGTAGTGGAGCGTGCGCCAGGCTCGCTGGCCGATCTGCCGCCGCACGTAGAAGCTGCCGACGACGAGGGCCATCAGGTAGAACGCGACCTGGCCGACTCCGACCCACAGCGGCGCGTAGGGCGCGAGACCCGGGACGGCGATCTGGGCGAGCGTGAACGGGACCGTCCCGTCGAGGGCGAGGAGCATCCCGTGGACCGCCGCCAACCCCAGGCCGATGCACGCCAGGTCCTGGTGGAGGGCGAAGGTGATCGGCCGATGCGCGATCGCATCGAGGATCTTGGTCGACAGGAGGAGCCCATAGATGACCGACGCGGTCATCGCGAAGTAGGCCATGAACCCGAGCAGGCGCATGAAGACCCACGGCAGGATGGCGCGGTTGGCATCCCACGTCGCGGCCAGCTGACCGATGGCCCGCGGCCCGGTGGCCCCGACGACGATCCCGACCGCGAGCGCGACGAGACCCCAGCGCAGCCAGCGCGTCCGTGGATCGAGTCCGCGGAACTTCATGCCAGCCACCGTCGGGTGGTGGGGTGGACGAGGAATTCGGCGCGATCGGTCAAGACGAGTGCGCCGTCCACCCCGACCCGGTCGAGCAAGGCGAGCCCGGCCGTCGAGCCAAGGATGACGACCGCCTTCGCGAGCGCCTCGGCGCGTCGGGCGCTCGTGGTCAGGACGGTCGCCTGGATGACGTCGGTCACGGCCGGCCGGCCGGTGGTGGGGTCGATGAGGTGGTGCGTGCCCTGTCCGTCGTGTGCCCAGCGGTGGACGCTCGTCCCCGACGTGGCCAGCCCGAAGCGGCCGTCCCGCGGTGACCGACGACCGCGCGGGGTCAGTCGCAGGACGGCCAGGTCGTAGCCGTCGAGGCGAGGGTCGGCGACACCGATGAACCAGGTCATGCCCGGCTCGAGATGGACCGCGACATCGCCGTCGGCGTCGACGACGGCCGCCGCGTGACCGCCCAGTCGGCCGAGCGCGCGGTCGGCCAGCCAGCCCTTGCCGATGCCATCGAGGTCGAATCGCAGGCCGGCCGGCCTGCGCACGAACGCGCCGCGCGCCACCCGATCGAGCGACCAGGATCGAGACGCCCGCGATGATGGCGACGCGGACGAGCGGGACGAACGGTCAACCGGGATGAGCCCTTCGGCCTCGAGCCGCGCATCGAGGAGGCCGATGTCCACGACCCCGCCGGTGAGGCCTTCCGCGGTCCGACCCCAGTCGAGCACCTCGGCGAGGGTCGGCCCGACCAGCGCGACGGAACCATCCGCCCGGTTGAGCCGGCTGAGCTCGGACGTGTCCGAAAATCGGGTCAGACGGCCGGCCCAGGCCGCCATCCGGCGCAGGACGAGGTCGGCATCCGCGGCGGTGTCGGTCCGCGATGCGCCGGCGGCGGGGACCAGGTGGACGCCCACCTGGCCGCCCATCATCGGTTCGACGATGGAGACGAAGTCCGCTGCATCGGTGGCTGGGGCCACCGATGCAGCGAGCGGCTGTGTCGTCATCACTTGCCGGACTGCTTGGTGACGACGACGTTGACCCGAGGCTTCGGCGCCGGCTGCTGCTGGACCACGGCCTTCGGCGGGGCCGTCTGGCCCGGGGCCAGCTGGATGATCCGGGTCACGTGCTGCACGGACGCGGCTGGGGTCTCCGCAGCCGCCGGCAGTGCCGCCGCGTCGCCGGCGGCCTGGTTCGCGGCGCCCGCGTCGACGCTCGTCGCGGACCCGAGGAGAGCCGTCACGAGGGCGCTGGCGGTGGCCATGCCGGTCAGCGCGAGGGCGATCCGAAGGGGTCCCGGATCGGGTCGCGGCTTGCGGACCGCGGCCTTCGGCGCGTCGAGGACCGGTCGGGGAGGGAGGGCTCTGGCAGGCAGGGGCCGTGCCGGGAGAGGCCGGGCAGGAAGTGCCCGCGGCTGGATGCGCTCCGCGTCGGGGACGGTCGCGGCCGCCTGCTCCCGCGGTCGGCCGCCGGATCGGATGTCGGTCATCTCAGTCATCCCCGCCCGATTCGTTCTCGTCGCCGGACTCGCCGGCGCCTGACGTGACGACCTTGTGGACGGTGATGGTCTGTTGTGGCGGCGGCGGCGCGACATAGATCGTGTCGACCTGGATGGTCGGTGTCGCCGCGGCGTCGGTCGCTGTGGCATCCGTCGTGGCGGCCGCATCGACGGTCGTCGACACGACCGGTCGCGGCGCGAACCCGGCAGCGGCGAGGGCGACGGCGAGGGTCAGGGCAGCGGCGGCCGAAGCGGCCGTCAGGGCGATCTTCTGGGTCATCGGGAATGTCCTCCGGTGGGTGTCAGTGAGGGTCACAGAGTCGCGGAGGCCGGTTGGACCCCGGTGTGCCCGAGATGAGAACCCTCAAAGACAGGCCATCGGGACCTCGACGGGTGGCCGGATGCACCCGCAGACTGTCGAGCATGCGCATCCTCGTCGTCGAAGATGAACCGAAGATGGCCGGCCTGATCCGGCGAGTCCTGGTCGCGGAACGGCACGTCGTCGACGTCGCGCCCGACGGCGTGACGGCCATCGGCCTGACCGACGGTCCGGCCTACGACGCGATCGTCCTCGACCGGATGCTGCCTGACGTCGACGGCTTGACCGTGCTTCGGCTGTTGCGCCAGAAGGGCGTCACGACGCCCGTCCTCCTGCTCACCGCGCTCGGGTCGGTCGAGGAGCGGGTCGCCGGCCTCGACGCCGGCGCCGACGACTACCTGCCCAAGCCGTTCTCGTTCGCGGAGCTGGTGGCCCGGGTCCGGGCGCTGGGCCGGCGGCCCACTGGTGCGTCGGACGGCCGGCTCGTCGCCGGCGACATCGAACTCGACGAATCGCGCCACGCCGCGCAGGTCGGGGACCGCTCCGTCGACCTGTCGGCGCGCGAGTTCGCGCTCCTCGGCTATCTCATCCGGAATGCCGGCCAGGTCCTGACCCGGCACCAGATCCTCGACGCGGTCTGGGGTTCCGAGCCCGACGTCTATTCGAACGTGGTGGACCTGTACGTCCATTACCTGCGCCGCAAGCTCGGCGAGCTCGGCCGCGCCGACCGCCTGCGAACGGTCCGGGGCGTCGGCTACACGCTGCGGGCCGACCCCTGACCCGCGGATGAGCGATCCGACCAGCAGGCTGCTCTCGCGGACGCGCCGACAGCTGTTCATCGTCACCCTTGGGCTGGTCGCCCTGCTGGTCGTCGGCATCGGGGCGGCGACGGCGTTCGTGACGTTGCGGGCGCTCGACGATGGTGTCGACAGCGCGCTGACCGGCAGTGTCGCGGTCGCGATCGAGGCACTCCACGACGGTCTTCCACGCGGCGACGGGGATCGCAGCGACGACGTCATCCTCGACACGTCGGACACATTCGTGCTGATCCTTGACCCTAGCGGCACCGTCGTCGCGAACCCGTCCCGGGTCACCATCCCGCCGGGCCTGCCCGACGAGGCGGCCGTCCAGGCGGCGAAGGTGGACGGGCGCGACATCCGGACGGTCGATGCGGGCGGGACGCCGGTCCGGCTGCTGACCGTGGCGGTCGTCCCGGGGTCCGACGGCGGCCAGCAGGTCGGCTACGTCCAGGGTGGGTTCGTGCTCGTCCTGCACGACCGGCAGGCGCAGAGCATCGTCGCCGCCATCCTGCTGCTCGGGGCGGTCGGGCTCCTTGGGGCGGCGATCGTGACTCTCATCGTCACCGGCCGGGCGCTCGTCCCGATCCGCCGGTCGTTCGATGCCCAGCGCCGGTTCGTCGCCGACGCGTCGCACGAGCTGCGAACGCCGGCTGCGCTCATCCGGGCGAACGCCGATGTGGTCGAGCGGGAGGGCCTGGTCGCGGATGACGGCCGAGCGCTGGTCGCCGACATCATCACCGAGGCCGACCGGCTCGGGCGCCTGGTCGGCGATCTGCTCCAGCTCGAGACCGACGACGCGACCGGCGTCCTCATCGACCCCCACCCGGTCGACCTCGGCGGGATCGTCGCCGCGACCGTCCGCCAGGCCGAGGCGCTCGCGACCGAGCGCGGCGTCCGTCTCGTCGTCTCGCCCTCGAGCCTCGAGGGTGCCATCGTCAACGGCGACCGCGATCGGCTCGTCCAGCTCCTGCTGATCCTGTTCGACAATGCGTTCGACCACTCGCCGCCCGACGGCACGGTGACGGTGGAGGTTCGCCGGTCCGGTCATTCCGTCGAAGTCGTCGTCTCCGACGAGGGTCCCGGCATCCCCGAAACGGAACGGGAGCGCGTCTTCGAGCCGTTCACGCGGCTGCCCGGCGTCCGGCGCGACCGCGCCGGCGGGACCGGGCTCGGCCTGGCCATCGCCCGGCGGATCGTCAGTGCGCACCACGGCTCGATCGTCGTCGCCGACGCACCCGGCGGGGGTGCGGCGTTCGTCGTGGCCATCCCCTCGTCCGGTGGTGCCCCGGCGTCCTAGTGCCGGATTGGCGAACGCTCATCTGGTCCACAGGACCGGCTCACGGGTCCGCCCGATGGTGGGATCGAACCACTACCGGAGGACCCCACCATGGCCTACGTCATCGCCCAACCGTGCATCGACCACAGCGACCAATCGTGCGTCGCGGTCTGCCCGGTCGATTGCATCAGCTCCGATCTCGGCATCGATCGCAAGTTCTACATCGACCCGGATGCCTGCATCGACTGCGGGTCGTGCGAGACCGCGTGTCCGAACGCAGCGATCTTCCGCGCCGACAAGCTGCCCGTCGCGTGGGCCGACTTCGCCTGGATCGACGCGGCCTGGTACCGCGATCCGGACGCGGCTCGGTCGGTCCTCGGCGAGTTCGAGCCGGCCGCCTGACCGTGGCCCTCGAGGCGGTCCGCAGCCGACCACTCCCGGCCAGGACCCTTCCGCCGGCCCGGACGGCCGCGCCGCCGGTCGCCGAGAACGCGACGGTCGTGGCCCGGATGGAACACGGTCCGTCGATCGTTCGGTTCACGGTCCGTTCCGACGGGGGGCCTGTGACGGTCCGACCCGGCCAGTACCTGGCGCTCGGCGTCATGGTCGACGGACGACTGCTCCAGCGGCCGTACTCGACCGCGACCCGAGCGGGGCTGCATGCGGAGCTCGAGTTCCTGATCCGGCTCGTTCCCGGCGGCGCCCTGACACCCCGGCTCTGGGAGCTGCGCGTCGGCGACCGGCTCCACCTCGGACGGCCGAAAGGTCTGTTCACGCTGGCCCCTGATGACGAACGCGCTCACCTGTTCATCGCGACGGGGACCGGCCTGGCACCGTTCGTCGCGATGACCGAGACGCTGCTCGGCGACGCCCGGCCACCGCGGATCGTCGTCGTGCATGGCGTCGCGCGTGCCGAGGAGCTCGCGTACCGCGAGCGGTTCGAGCGGTGGGCCGAAGACCATGCTGTGGGCTACGTCCCCGGCCTGTCCCGCCCCGATGCCCGGACCGACGCCCGCTGGGACGGGCGGACGGGTCGGGTCGACGCGTTCCTTGACGAGGTGTGGTCGACGCACGACCTCAGCGTGGACGCCTCGATCGCCTATCTCTGCGGCAATCCCGGCATGATCGCGGCCGCGACCCAGGTCCTCTCGGACCTTGGCCTGCCCGAGGACGCGATCCGCAGCGAGCACTACTGGCCAGCCTAGCCGGCGAGGACCTCCGGCTCAGCCGGCCTCGAGCAGCGGCTCCGAGAACTGGCTGTCGTACAGGTCGTAGTAGAAGCCGCGCTTTGCCAGGAGCGCCTCGTGCGTGCCCTGCTCGACGATCCGGCCGTGGTCCATGACCAGGATCATGTGGGCGTCGCGGATGGTCGACAGCCGATGGGCGATGACGAAGCTCGTCCGGCCCAGCATCAGCTTGTTCATGGCGCGCTGGATGAGGATCTCGGTGCGGGTGTCCACTGAGCTCGTCGCCTCGTCGAGGATCAGGATCCGGCGGTCGGCCAGGAATGCCCGGGCGATCGTCAGCAGCTGCTTCTCACCCTGCGAGACGTTGGTCGCGTCGTCATCGAGGATCGTGTCGTAGCCGTCGGGCAGCGTCCGCACGAAGTGGTCGACGTGGGCGGCCTTGGCGGCTTCGACGATCTCGTCCTCGGTCACGCCGTCGCGACCGTAGGCGATGTTCTCGCGGATCGTGCCGTGGAACAGCCAGGTGTCCTGGAGGACCATCCCGAACGTGGAGCGAAGCTCGTCGCGCGACATCGCGCGGCTGTCGATGCCGTCCACCGTGATCCGGCCGGCGTCGATCTCGTAGAAGCGCATCAGCAGGTTGACCAGCGTCGTCTTGCCCGCGCCGGTCGGCCCGACGATGGCGATGGTGTGGCCCGGCTCGACGACGAGGTTGAGATCCTCGATGAGCGGCACGTCCGGCAGGTAGCGGAAGGACACGTTGTCGAGCTCGACCCGGCCGGACACGGCTGGACGCGCTCCGACCAGCTCGATCTCGGCGCTCTCCTCGCCCTCGTCGAGGAGCTCGAAGACGCGCTCGGCCGAGGCGACCGCGGACTGGATGACGTTGGCGATGCTGGCGGTCTGGGTGATCGGCATCGTGAACTGGCGCGAGTACTGGACGAACGCCTGGACGTCGCCGAGGCTCATCTGCCCGTTCGCGACCTGGATGCCACCGATGACGCAGATGGCCACGTAGTTGATGTTGGCGATGAACGCCATCACCGGCTGGATCGTGCCCGACAGGAACTGGGCCTTGTAGCTCGCCTGGAAGAGCTGCTCGTTCTCCGTGTCGAAGATCTCGATGGCTTCGTCCTGGCGGCCGAACGCCTTCACGATCGAATGCCCGGTGTGCATCTCCTCGACGTGTCCGTTGAGCTTGCCGGTCTGCGCCCACTGCGCCGCGAACTGGACCGACGAGCGCTTGGCGATGAAGACCGTGACCATGATCGACAGCGGGACGGTGAGCAGCGAGATGACCGCCAGCAACGGACTGATCCAGAACATCATCAGCAGGACGCCGATGATCGTGCACAGGGCGGTGATCAGCTGGGTCAGCGTCTGCTGGAGCGAGTTCGCGATGTTGTCGATGTCGTTGGTGACGCGGCTGAGCGTGTCGCCGCGCGGGTGAGAGTCGAAGTAGCGCAGCGGCAGCCGGGCCAGCTTGGCGTCGACGTCGCGACGCATCCGGTAGACCGTCCGCTGGGTGACGCCCGCCATGATGTACGACTGGCCCCAGGCGAACAGTGAGCTCATGATGTAGATCGCGGCGACGAACAGCAGGGTGTTCCGGAGCGCCGTGAAATCCACGCCCTGGCCCGGCGTGACGGTCATGCTCGCGAGCATGTCCGCCTGCTTGGTCTGACCGGCCGCATTCAGCGCGTCGACGGCCTGCTGCTGGGTCAGCCCGGCCGGGATCTGCTTGCTGACGACGCCGTTGAACAGGATGTCGGTGGCGTTGCCCAGGATCTTCGGGCCGATGACGGCACAGGTCACGCTCAGGATGGCGAGCGCGATGACGAGGCCGATCCGCGGCGCCTCGGGACGCAGCGTCCCGGCCAGCCGTCGGAACGAGCCCTTGAGGTTCTTCGCCTTCTCGGCCGGCAGGCCGGGCCCGCCGAACGGGCCGCCCATGCGCGGTGGTGGACGCCGCGCCATCGAGCCGGCGCCGCCACCCCCAGGCCCGCTCACGCTGCTTCCTCCGCGCTGATCTGCGAGTAGACGATCTCGCGGTACGTCTCGCAGGTGGCCATCAGCTCGAGATGCGTCCCGATGCCGACCACCGTTCCGCCCTCGAGGACGACGATCCGGTCGGCGCCCATGATCGTGCCGACCCGCTGGGCGACGATGACCACGGTGGCGTCGGCGATCTCGTCGGCCAGCGCGGCGCGGAGCAGCGAGTCCGTCTTGAAGTCGAGGGCGGAGAAGCTGTCGTCGAAGACGTAGATCTCGGGTCGCTTGACCAACGCCCGGGCGATGGCGATGCGCTGCCGCTGGCCGCCCGACAGGTTCGTGCCGCCCTGGGTCACGGGCGACTCCAGGCCGCCCTCCAGGTCGCGGACGAAGCTCTCCGCCTGGGCGATGCGCAGCGCCGTCCACAGCTCGTCGTCCGTGGCGTCCGCCTTGCCGAAGCGCAGGTTGCTGGCGATCGTGCCGCTGAACAGGAAGGCCTTCTGGGGGATGAGCCCGATGCGCGCCCACAGGTCGTCGCGACGGAGGTCGCGGACGTCCGTGCCGTCGATGTCGAGCTGGCCGCCGGTCACGTCGTAGAACCGAGGGATCAGGTTGATGAGGGTGGTCTTGCCGCTCCCCGTGCTGCCGACGATGGCCGTCGTCATGCCCGGTTCGATGACCAGCGAGATGTCCCGCAAGACCGGATCCTGCGCGCCCGGGTAGCGGAACTCGACGGCGCGGAAGGCCAGCGTCCCGCCGGCCGGCGCGGTCGGGACCGGCTGGTCCGGGTCGCCGATCGACGGGTCCGTGCGCAGGACCTCCTGGATCCGTCCGGACGAGACGACCGCCCGGGGGACCATCACGAACATGAACACGGCCATCATCACGGCCATCAGGATCTGCATGGTGTACTGCAGGAACGCGATCAGGTTGCCGATGGGCATCTCGCCGCTGTCCACCCGGATGCTGCCGAACCACAGGATCGCGACGCTCGACAGGTTGAACACGAGCATCAGCAACGGGATCATCACCGCGAACAGGCGGTTGACCCGCAACGAGGTCGCGGTCAGGTCGAGGTTGGCGACGTCGAAGCGCTCCTGCTCGTGCTCGGTGCGGACGAACGCCCGGATGACCCGGATGCCGCTGAGCGCCTCGCGGGTGACCTGGTTGACCCGGTCGACCTTCGTCTGCATGGCCTGGAACAGCGGCAGCGCCCGGGTCATCAGCGTGCCGACGATGAGCGCCATGATCGGCAGGACGACGACGAGGATGCCCGACAGCGGGACGTCCTGGCGGAGCGCCATGATCAACCCGCCGACCGCGAGGATGGGCGCGATGATCATCATGTTCAGGCCCATCAGGACGACCATCTGGACCTGCTGGACATCGTTCGTGTTGCGGGTGATGAGCGACGGCGTCCCGAACGTATCGAGCTCGGCGCGCGAGAAGCTCTCGACCTTCCGGAAGACGGCGCCGCGGACGTCGCGCCCGAACGCCATGCCGGTCTTGGAGCCCCAATAGACCGCGATGATCGACGCGACGACGACGACCGCCGAGATGACGAGCATGACCGCGCCGGTCGACAGGATGTAGGCGGTGTCGCCCTTGGCGACGCCGTTGTTGATGATCTCGCCGTTGAGCTCGGGCAGATAGAGCGTCGCGAGTGCCTGGACGACGAGCAGGCCGACCACGAGCGCGAGCGCGGCCTTGTAGGGCGCGAGGTAGGTCCGAAGGAGCGCGATCATGCCGGCGACTCCTGGCGGTCGATGATGTGGCGGACGAGCCGGTGGAAGCCGGACAGCTGTCGCGGGGTCAGGACGCCGAGGGCGGTCCGGACCGACTCGATCCGGACGCCGACGACCTCATCGAGGACATGCTGGCCGTCGGCGGTCAGGATGCATTCGACGATGCGCCGGTCGTCCTGGCGGTGGCGCCGCTCGACCAGGCCGTGCCGTTCCACGCGATCGACGAAGCCGGTGGCCGCCGTCGAGCTGAGGTCGAAGACGTCGGCGATCGCGCCCATCGGCTGCGGGCCGGAGCGGAGCAGGAAGAGCAGCCGGAGCTGGCCGAGGGTCAGGTCGCGGACGGGTGCCGGCGGCACGACCCGGGGCATGCCCCGGAAGACCTTGAGCAGGTCGATGGCAGCCTCGGTCAGGCGCGGATCCGCTGGGATTGGTTCAGGCACCCGAGGATAGTACGTGGTGACGTGAAGTATCGTCAACAGGGGTTGCCGACGCTCCCACGTTCCATCGGGGTGAGTGCCTGCTCGCAGGCGATCTTGACCACGAAGCGATCGTGCGTGTCGGCCAGCAGGAGCAGATTGCCGACGAGGGCGATGGCGAGGACCACGCCACCAAGCGCGTAGCCCGCAGGACGGCGCACCCGGGCGAGCAGGACGGCGACGGCGATGATGATGGACGGGGCGACGATGTAGACGTACCGAGGCGCGGTCGCCTGCTCGGGGCCGAGCCCCGCCCGCGCAAGGCCTGCGACGGTGAAGAACGCCACGCCCGACGCGAGCAGCGAGAGCACGACCGGCGGCACCGACCGGAGCCAGCCATAGCCGAACGCGAGCGCCAGCAGGACCACCTGACCGGCGACCAGCGAGACCATCCCGACGGCGCCGGCGGCGCTGGCCGTCAGCCCGGTCAGGACGTACTCGGGCAGGCCGAGGAAGCGCGGCGGACCGATCGCCCAGACGCCGAAGATGGCGAGCCAGACCCCGTACAGGATCGCCGGGAGCAGGAGCCAGGGCAGCGCTCGCGGTCGTGTCAGGAGCAGGTGGAGCGCGGTCCCGGCCGCGAACGCAAGGCCGGCGCCCGATGTCGCGAGCGCGACCGTCAGCAGGATGGCCGCGATGGCGGGTCGTCGCGGGGCCACGACGACCGCCGCCATGCCGGCCGCCACCGCGCCGATCGTCCCCGACTGGAACGCCCACAGGATGTCGTCGCCGCCCGACCCGAGCACGAGCACGACGGCCATCGCGCCGAGGGCCCAGGCCGTGCCCGCCTCGCGCCGGACCACGACGAACGAGATCAGCGCGACCACGACGTGCAGCGCGAAGGTGACCCCGAGGTAGGGCCAGTAGGACACGGTGCCGACGGTCCCGATGAGGACGCGATAGAGGACCACGAGCGTCGCACTCAGGTGCTCGTTGTGCGGGGTGAGCAGGCCATCCCACGACAGGTCGCGCTGCAGGATGAACGCGTACTCGTCGTGATAGAAGGTCATGTCGCGGCCCAGCCAGACGAGCACGGGCAGCGCGACGAGGACGAGCGCGACCGGAGCCCAGCGCCCCCAGGCGGGGGTTGTCGGTGGTGACTTCGACGACGACATATCGGTCGAGTCTACGGGTGCCGCCAGTCTATCCTCGGCGGATGGACTACCGCCGCATGCCCATCGAGGCCGAATTGCCCGAGCAATTCGGCTACGACCGGATCCGCTACAACCTCGCCGAGAGCTCGGTCGCCGATACGCCGCTGCGCGACCTGGGCGTCGACCTCGACGACCTCGTGCTGATGTACGGCGATCATCTCGGTCGTCCGGGTTTGCGGGCGGCGATCGCCGGCGACAGCGTGGGCCTGTCGCCCGACGATGTGCTGGTCACGCCCGGTGCAGCCGCCGCGCTGTTCATCGTCGCCACGTCCCTGCTCAAGCCGGGCGATCACCTCGTCGTCGCCCGGCCGAACTACGCCACCAATCTGGAGACGCCGCGCGCGCTCGGTGCCGAGATCAGCCACCTCGACCTCCACTTCGAGGATGGCTGGGCCGTGGACGCGGACCGGATCGCCGCGCTCATGACGCCGCGGACGCGGCTCGTCTCGCTGACCGATCCGCACAATCCGACCGGCGCGGTCATCCCGGAAACGACGGTCCGGGCGCTCGTGGACCTCGTCGAGGCGCACCCGACCGCGCGCCTGCTCATCGACGAGACCTATCGCGAGATGACCTTCGGTGGTCCGCAACCGCCCGCGGCCACGCTGTCGGAACGGGTCATCGGAGTGTCGTCCCTGTCCAAGGCGGACGGATTGCCCGGCATCCGGATCGGCTGGCTGGTGACGCGGGACCGGGCGCTCGCGGCGACGTTCCTGGCCGCCAAGGAGCAGATCCTCATCACCAACTCGGTCGTGGACGAGGCGATCGCCGAAGTGGCGATGCTGAGGCGCCCGGAGCGACTGGCGCGGATCCGCGAGGGGATCGACGCCGCCTTCGCGACCGTCCGGACCTGGTTCGCCGGCCAGGACGTCTTCGAATGGGTCGAGCCGCGTGGCGGCGTCGTCGGGTTCCCGCGCTTCCGGCCCGGCGTCGACGTCGACATCGACGCGTTCTACCGGATCCTGCTCGAGCGTCACGGCACGGTCGTCGGGCCCGGTCACTGGTTCGACCAGCCGCGCCGCCACTTCCGGCTCGGTTTCGGCTGGCCGACGGCGGAGGACCTGGCGGGCGGCCTGGCGGCGCTGTCTGATGCCGGGGTGGCGGCCAGACGCTGATCGCGGCGGATCGGGGCGTCAGCTCAGGTGCGCCGGATCCGATCCAGCGGACGCCACGACGACCTCGTCCCATAGTCGTCGGCGGTCGGCCGGGCTGAGGCGCGTCGCGCGTACGCGATCGAACGGTCTCGGGCGCCGGTCAAGGTACAGCCGCCCGCGCTCCACCTCGGCCGAGGGCGCCGTGGCCAGCCAGGTGATCGTGTCGATGCCCTGATCGGCCGTCCGCAGCAGCGGACCCATGATCTGGTAGAAGCCCGGCAACGTGTCGGCGAGACCTGGCGTGGCCGCCCAGCCCGGATGCATCGCGGTGACGCTGACGTCGGAGCCCGCGGCGACCAGCCGGCGTGCCCACTCGCGAACGAGCGCCGTCTGCGCCCGCTTCGCTCGCGCATACGCGCGCGCACCGGAGAACGAGCCCTCCGAGTATCCGAGGTCGCCCAGCGGCAGCGCCTGGGTGTACTGACCACCTGAGGTCACCGCGACGACCCGCGCACCACCCGTCCGCTCCAGCAGCGGCAACAGGCCGCTGACGAGGACGAACGGCCCGACGACCATCGTCGCGAACGTTGCCTCGATGCCGTCGGGGGTCTCGCGGCGATCGGGAAAGATCGAACCGGCGTTGTCGACCAGGACGTCCAGGCGGGTTTCCGTTGCGAGGATCGTGGCGACCGCGACGCGCACGGATGCCAGCGACGCCATGTCGGCGACGACCACCGGGAAACGGTCCTGGCCATGGGCGGCGACCAGCTCATCGCGCACGCGAGCCAGTCGCTCCTCGCTCCGCCCGACGAGCACGACGCGCCCGCCAAGCGCGGCCACCGCATGAGCGGTCGCGCGGCCCAGGCCGGACGTCGGACCGGTGATCAGCACGGTCTTCCCGGCGAGCGCCCCATCCGTCGGCGCGGTCCATCCGAACAACCGGTGACGGACCTGGTAGCCGACCCGGGAGAAGCTCCCGATGACGGATATCTCCAGTGCGATGTCGATGAGCGATCTGAGATCCACGCCTGTCCCTTCGTGCGAGACGCACGGACGGATGACCGGCCCCGAGCTGGAGCACACCGAGATGACCAAGCTACACGAACGTATCGAAACGACCCTGCCGATCGACGAGGTGTTCGCCTTCGTCGCCGATTTCGCGAATTCGAGCCTGTGGGACCCGGGCGTCGCCACGTCCGAACGCATCGACGCCGGCCCGGTCGACCTTGGCGCGCGATATCGCCTCGGCATCCGGATGCGCGGGCGCGTCACGCCGATGGAGTACCGCATCACGACCTATGAGCCGCCGACGCGGGTCGTCCTGAGCGGCGAGGGATCGGGGGTGTCCGCGGTGGACGAGATCGTCTTCGCGACGACCGCGACCGGGACCGCCATCGACTACACGGCCGACATCCGCCTCGGCGGCTGGATGCGTCTGGTCCAGCCATTCGTCGGCGGCACGTTCCAGAAGATCGCCAAGGATGCGCTCGGTGGGATGCAGACGGCACTCGACGAGCGCGCCGCCCTGCTCGCCGCCACGGGCCCGGCGGAGGCCGCCCGATGACCGTCCCGCTGCGGGTCGCCGTGGTCGGTGCCGGGGTCAGCGGCCTGACCGCCGCCTATGCCCTCGACCGCGACGGACATGACGTCGCGCTGTTCGAAGGCCACTCCACCCCGGGCGGCCACGTCGCGACCGTGACCGTCGAGACACCTGCCGGGCCGGTCAACGTGGACACCGGGTTCATCGTCTACAACGAACCGACCTACCCGCGGCTCGTCGGCCTGTTCGAGGACCTCGGTGTCGAGACCCAGCCGAGCGACATGTCGTTCGCGTCGGTCTGCCGGGCGTGCGGCGTCGAATTCGGGTCGCGCGGGGTGCGCGGCTTCTTCGCCCAGAGGGACCTCGCCGTCCGGCCGTCGTATCTCCGGATGTTCCCGGACATCGCCCGGTTCTACCGGGACGCCCGGGCGATCCTCGACGCGCCGACGCCGACCGGGATGACCCTCGGCGAGTACCTCGACGACCGGCGCTTCGGACCGGCCTTTCGTGACCACTTCCTGGTGCCGATCACGGCCGCGGTGTGGTCCACGGCCCCGGGCCGGACGCTCGAGTACCCGGTCGACTACCTTCTGCACTTCCTCGACAACCACGGCCTGATCGGGCTGGGTCGAGCGCTCCCGTGGCGCACGGTGAAGGGTGGTTCTCGGACGTACGTGGACCGTCTCATCGCGACGCTCCCGGCCGATACCGTGCGGGCGGGCGACCCGGTCGTGGCGGTGACGCGCGGTGACATCGGTGCGACCGTCCGGACGGCGTCCGGGCGCGCCGACCGGTTCGATGCGGTCGTGATGGCCACCCACGCCGACGACGCGGCGGCCCTGCTCGTCGATGGCGACGCGGCCGAGCGCGCGGCGCTGTCCGGGTTCGAGTACAACCGCAACCAGGTCGTGCTCCACACGGACGCGGGGATCATGCCCCGACACGCGGCCGCCTGGTCGTCCTGGAATGTCGACCAGGGCGCGTGCGACCCGCCCGGCGCCGCTGTCACCATGACGTACCACATGAACCGTCTCCAGGCGCTGCCCGGCCCGACCGACTGGTTCGTCTCGGTCAACCCGGGTGACCGGGTCCGCGACGACCGGGTCATCCTCGCGCGCGAGTTCAGCCACCCGCTGTACACATTCCAGTCGCTCGCCTCACAGGCGGCCATCGGCCGGCTGCAGGGCCACCGCGACACGTACTACGCCGGCGCCCATCTCGGCTGGGGCTTCCACGAGGATGGCTGCCGGTCCGGCTTCGAAGTCGCCGAACGCCTGACCGGGGCCGCGGGCCAGGCCGAGGAGCGTGCGGCATGAGGTCGCACCTGCTCGACGGAACGGTCCGTCATCGGCGCGCCCGGCCGTTCGTCTATGAGCTCGATCACGCTGTCTGGTACGCCGCGCTCGACCTGTCGGAGCTCGACCAGGTGGCGCGGGCGAATCGGCTGCTCGGCCGGAACCGGCGCAACATCCTGTCGTTCCGTGACCGGGATCACATGGACCCGCCGGCTGACGATGTCGCCGCCGCCATCGACGCCCACTTGCGCGCCGATGGCCTCGACCCCGACGGGTGGCGGATCACCCTGGTCACCAACCTGCGCGCCTTCGGCTACGTCTTCAACCCGGCCAGCTTCTTCCTGTGCCGTGACCGTGACGGCGAGCTCCGTGTCGTCGTCATCGAGGTCCACAATACCCACGGCGAGCGGCACCTGTACACGCTCCGTCCGGCAGCGGCGAGCGGCGACTTCCGCGCGTCGATGGACAAGGACTTCTACGTCTCGCCGTTCCTCGAGATGGGCGGGTCGTACACGGTCCGCGTTCGGGACGAGGAATCCCGGCTGCGCATCACGATCAACGAGCACGAGGACGACGCCCTGAAGCTGCACGCCAGCCTCGACCTTCGTCGGATCCCGATGACGGACCGCAACCTGGCTCGGATGCTCGTCGCGCACCCGTTCGTCACGCACAAGACGATCGCCATGATCCACGTGCACGCGTGGCGCCTCTGGCGGCGCGGCGCACGGTTCCATCGTCACGGCCAGGCCACCCGATGAGTGAACGAACGTCGATGCGGTCCGGGGCCGGCGAGGGCACGGGCGGCGGGATCGTCGAGCGGGTCGCCTGGAAGATGGCGCTCGCCGGGGCGTCGAAGATCAGGATCGGAGCGCTGACGGCGGTGCTCCCCGACGGCTCGCGCCGGGTCTTCGGGGATCCGACCTCGGACGTCCGTGCCGAGATCCGGATCCATGACCGCCAGGCGCTCGTCCGCATGCTCCTCCACGGCGAGACGGGTGGCGGCGAGGCCTACATGGACGGCCTCTGGTCGAGCCCGGACCTCGCGGCGCTCCTGCGCCTGGCCGCCGTCAACCGATCTGCGCTCGCGCTGTCGACCGGCTGGTGGCGCATCCCCGCTCAGCTTCGCCGAACGCTCGCCCACCGCGCGCGACGCAACACCAAGGGTCAGGCGCGCCGCAACATCTCCGCCCATTACGACCTGGGCAACGACTTCTACCGGCTGTTCCTCGACGAGACCATGACCTACTCGAGCGCGGTCTTCGCCTCGCCCGATCAGTCGCTGGCCGACGCGCAGCGCGAGAAGTACCGGCGCATGGCCGAGGGCGCCGATCTTGCAGCTGGGATGCACGTCCTCGAGATCGGGACCGGCTGGGGTGGCTTCGCGCTCTACGCAGCCGGCGAGCTCGGGTGCCGGGTCACGACCGTGACGATCTCGGAGGAGCAGCACGCGCTTGCGACCGAGCGGGTCCGGGCAGCCGGCCTGGCCGACAAGGTGGACGTCCAGCTGCGCGACTATCGCGACATCACCGGGACGTACGACGCGATCGTGTCGATCGAGATGCTCGAGGCCGTCGGGGCCGAGTTCTTCGCGACCTACTTCGAGGTGGTCGATCGCGCCCTCAAGCCGGGTGGAAAGGCGAGCATCCAGTCGATCACCTTCCCTGACGCCGCCTACGAGACCCAGCGCCGCGGGGCCAACTGGATCCAGACCTACATCTTCCCGGGCGGGCTGTGCCCATCGCTCGCCGTCATCGAGCGCGCAACGGCGACCACCGACCTGCTCATCGAGCAGGTGACGGACATCGCCCCGAGCTACGTGCTGACCCTGCGCGCCTGGCGAGCATCGTTCATGGCGAACCTGCCCGCCGTTCGGGCGATGGGTTTCGACGAGCGGTTCATCCGGATGTGGGAGTACTACCTCGCCCTGTCCGAAGCCGGCTTCGCCACCGGCATCAGCCAGGACCTGCAGCTCGTCCTGGCCAAGGGTCGCGGGCTGGCCTGATCCGCTCATCGCCCGGAGCCTTGTGAGCGGGCTGCCGCGTCGTTAGGCTTCGGGCGGTGACCGACCAGCGTCTCGTCTGCCCACGCTGCGGCGGGAGCGTCCCCGACTCGGCCTACTGCGTCCGCTGCGGTCAGCACCTGCATGCGACGGGGCCGGCCGCGACCCGGCGACGCGGATCCTATGCCGCGGCACCCGGCGAGGCCGTCGTCCGGGTCGCGCCGTTCTCGACCCTCCTGCCACAGCTGCCGGCGGCCGACCTCGACGCCTTCCGGATCGCGTTCGTCGGTGGTCTCGTCGTGCTGCTCGGCCTGGTGGCGCTCGGCGCCTTCCCGGTCGCGCTCGTCGGAGCGGCCGTCCTCGTGCCGGTCCTCGTGCTCATCTATGTCTACTCGGTCGACGTCTACGAGGACACCCCCGCCCGGGTCATCGCCCTGACCCTGGCCTGGGGCGCGGCGTGGGGCGTCGTCTTCGGGGTCGCCATCGACGCCCTGTCGCGGACCATGCGGCTGAGCGGCATCGGCCTCAGTGGCTCGCCGACGGCGGCGATCGTGGCCCACGGGGTGATCGTGCCGCTGCTCGGTCTCGCGGCCATGGTCGTCGGGCCCCTCTTCCTGATGCGCGATCGGCGCTTCAACGATGTCGTCGACGGGGCGACCTTCGGGGTCACCTCGGCGGTGGCGTTCGTCGGCGCCCAGGTCATCGCGGGGTCCATCGGCCTGTTCGCGAACGGGCCGACGCCGGTCGGCGAGACGCTGCCCTGGGTCGTTCGGATCGTCGCGATCGGCGTCGCCCTGCCGGTCATCGCGGCCGGGTCTGTCGGGTCGGCGGTCGGGGCGTTCTGGCTGCGCTATCGCGCGCCGGTCCGCGATCGTGCGGCGCTCGGGGCGGCTGGTCGCCCGGCGGTGGCGCTCGTGCTCGCCGGCGCGATCCTCGTCGGCTCGGCGCTGGCGACGTACCTGCCCGGCCCGATCGTCGCCATCACGGTCCAGATCGTGCTGGCCGCGCTCGCGCTGCTGTGGCTCCGTCGCGTCCTGCATCTCGGTCTCCTCGAGGAGGCCTATGAGATCGAGATCGGCGACGACATCATCTGCGCCGAGTGCGGCAAGCCGACGGCGCGCCACACGTTCTGCGGCAACTGCGGGATCTCGCTCCACGCCCTGCCCAAGCGCCACGACCCGCCGGATCGATGACCGACCCAACGGCAACGTCACCGTCGCCGCCGGCACCGCGCCGGCCGCCCCGCGCCGCCGCCGGCGATGCAGCGTCCCGGGTCGGCGGGCGGTCGGTGATGGTCCTCCTCGCGCTGATCCTCGGCGTCATCCTGGTCGCCGCGGCCGTCATCGCCATCCTCGTCGCCATCCCGCCACCGCCGCCGGACTGCGCGCCCGGGACTGACTGCGGCGGGCCACCGCCGGCGGCGGAGGTCAGCTCGATGCCGACGACCGTGCCCGCGCCGCCGGTCGCGACGTCCGCCCCGCCGGCGGTCGCCGCCGCCGGGATCCGCGCCGGGACCCCGTGGCGCAGCGCCGATCTCGCCTACGAGTTCGAGTACTCCGATTGGTGGAACGTGGACTCGTCCGACGGCAGCGGCGCCGACCTCACCTTCCAGGGCAACGGCGACGCCGAGCTCATCGTCTCGGCGGTGCCGGCCAGCCAGGCGAACCCCGAGGCCTACGCCGACCACTGGTTCGGGCAGCTGCGCGACTGGGCACCCGACATCAAGCTCGATCGCCGACCGCGCAACGAGATCCTCGGCCCGGAGATCGGGTTCGTGGATGGCATCGCCCGGACGTACGCCGGGTCCAAGGCGAGTCCGCAGGGTGCGACCAGCCCGGTCGCTGCGAACGTGCTGACGGCCAGCGACGGGCGAACGACCGTGGCCGTCATCCTCATCGTCTGGGATCCCGACAGTGCGACCCACGACACCTGGCAGCAGCACTTCGTGCGCGGCCGCGCGGAGATCCTGCTGAAGACCTTCCGCTGGGGGCCGGTCCCGTGACCGCTGGCCGGGCAGGCGCCCGGAGCCCCCAGCTCCGTCGACCCCGGCGCGTGATCGCGGTGATCGGCGCCATCGCCCTCATCATCGGAGTGACCAGCATGGACGAGCCGACCCGGTCCGAGACCCACGATGCGGCTGTGACACCGGCCGCCACGCCGTTCACCGAGGTCGGCGCGACGCCGGCCGATCGCGAGGTCACGCTGGATCTCGTCCTGGCCTATCCGGGCCGCGAGGCGATGCAGGCCTATGCGCTGTCGGTCGGCGATCCCGCCTCGCCCGACTATCGCCGTTTCCTCACCGCCGACGAGATCGGACGCCGGTTCGGTCCCGACGACGAGACGATCCGGACGGTCGCCGCCTGGGCCGACGAGCACGATCTCGCCATCGTCGCCACCTCGCGCCAGCGGACGACGGTCTCGCTGGCGGCACCTGCCCGTGCGGTGGAGGCGGCCTTCGGGGTCGCATTGCGCGACTTCGCCGACGCCGACGGCCGGATCTACCACGCTCCGGTCGAGGCGCCCGCGGTCCCGCCCGCGCTCGACGGCATCGTCGCCGCCATCGACGGTCTCGATGCGCGCCCCACGGAGCGTCCGGCGATGGCCGGGCTGATCGCGGCTGGACCGGCCGGCGGGATGACCCCGGCCATCATCGATCGCGTCTACGAGCTCGAGGGTCTGCGCGCGCTCGGCTTCCACGGCGAGGGCCAGACGGTCGCGATCGTGTCGCTCGACACGTTCGACCCGGGCGACGTGACCGCGTTCGACCGCATCGCCGCCGTGTCCGGTCCGGCCGTCCAGGTCATCAAGGTCAACGGCGGTGTGGCGACGCCGGGCGACGGCCAGGGCGAGGTCAATCTCGACATCGACGTCATCCGGGCGGTGGCCCCGAAGGCCCAGATCCTCGACTATGAGGCCCCGAACAAGGCGGGTTCCATCCCGGCGGTCATGGACCGGATCGTGGCCGACGGCCGGGCCGACGTCGTCTCGATCAGCTGGGGTTCGTGCGAGAGCAACCGGACGGCTGATGCGATGGCGCGGATGTCGGCGTCGATGGCCGCCGCGGCTGCCGCCGGCATCACGGTCTTCGTCGCCAGTGGCGACCACGGCGCCTACGACTGCGTGGACCAGGACCGCGAGGACCTGTCGGTCGCCGTCGATTCGCCGGCCAGCGATGCCAATGTCATCGGTGTCGGCGGGACGTACCTGATGATGCAGCAGGACGGGACGGTGATCGACGAGGTCGCCTGGGAAGAGCCGCTGACCGGCTGGGGACCAGGCGGCGGCCTCAGCACCGTCAATCGGCGCCCGGCCTGGCAGCGCGGTCCGGGCGTGGACAACGGGTCGTCGAACGGCATGCGCCAGGTCCCCGATGTCGCGGCCGCGGCGGATCCCGCCAGCGGTTTCCTGACGGTCAGCGAGGGGGAGTCCGGATCGAGCGGCGGCACAAGCGCGGCGGCCCCGTTCTGGGCCGCCTACACGCTGCTCGTCCGGCAGCTCGCCGCGCAACAGGGCGTCGACCGACTCGGGGCGCTGGGTCCGACGCTCTACGCGGTGGCCGCCACGCAGCCCGCCGGGTCGGTCTTCCGCGATGTCACCCGCGGCGGAAACCTGCGCGACGATGCCGCCCCGGGTTGGGACTACGCGACCGGTCTCGGGTCGCCCCGCGGCACCTCCCTGGCCCGGGCCATCGTCGCGGCGCTCAAGACCGCCCCATGAGGGAACCGGTGGCGCGGGGTCGCCGTCTCGCGGGCGTCATGCCCGCGCATCAGGCAAGGAGACCCATGTCCATCCATCGAGCGATCCCCGTCGCGGTCCTCGCGCTGGTCGCATTGATCGTCAGCGCCTGCGGCGCGACCGCATCGAGCACCACGCCGGTCCCCGCGACGAGCGCCCCGACCGCCGCGCCATCGTCGGCCGTGGCGACACCGGCACCGTCGCCGGCGGCCGCGACCCTGCTGCTCAAGGTCACGTCCGAAGGTGGCTTCATCAATCCGGCCGCGACACTCGCCGCGCTGCCGACGGTCGCGGTCTACAGCGACGGCCGGATCATGACGCCGGGCCCGGTCGACGCGATCTTCCCGGGGCCGCTGCTGGCGCCGGTCGCGGTCCGCGACGTCGGCGCGTCGGGGGCGGCCGAGATCCTGGCCGCGATCAAGGCGGCCGGCCTGGACAAGCCCGCCGTCGGCGGGCCGGGGATCCCCGGTGACTCGGGCACGAACGTCTTCACCGCCGTCGTCGACGGCGTGACGACCACGTCGCGGTTCGCCGGTGGCGGGCCGTCAGGGCCCAAGGGCCCGGTCGCGTCGGGCGATGAAGGGCGCGTCGCCGCGCTCGCCCTGCTCGATCGGCTGCTCGACCCGGCCGAGACATGGGGCGCCGCCAGCGCCCCCGAGTCCCGGTACGCGCCGCAGGGCTATCGCGTCTTCGTGGCACCTGGCGCGCCGGCTTCCGATGCCGGCGTCAGCGAGCCGCCCGTCGCGTGGCCGCTGTCGACTCCGTTGGCCGAGTTCGGGACGGCCGCCACGCCCGACCGAGGGATCGCCGGCCTCCGGCAGGGCGCGCTCCTCGGCGCGGACGCGGCCACGGTCGGCCCCCTGTTCGAGAAGGCGACGAACCTGACCGCGTTCACCTCGGGCGGGTCGCCGTTCACCCTCTCCGTCCGGGCGCTCCTGCCCGACGAGCTCGGGAGCTGACGCCGAAGGGCTCGATCGCGGGGAAGGGGTACGCTTCGGCGCGGCACCGGCAGGTCACGTCCAGCGCGTGGAGCCGGGCTCGTCCAAGGAGGCGATGATGAGCGCACGGGTCGGTCCGGCTCGACGATGAGTCGCCGTCGATCCGAGCGCCGCGAGCGCACCGGGCCACGCCCGGTCGTCCCGCCGTCGACGGCGGCCCGGCCGGACCGCGAGCCCGCGGACCCGCCGATCCGCGAGCAGATGGAGAACCTGACGGTCCGGGCCGCCGCACTGCTGCCGGTCCGGGTCTTCTTCGGTCTCACGTTCCTGTATGCCGGCTTCGACAAGCTGCTCGACCCGACCTTCTTCGATCCATCGAGCCCGGCGTCGATCCATGGCCAGATGGCCGCGTTCGTCCGCGATTCGCCGATCGGTGGGCTGGTCCATCTCGCCGAGCCGCTCGCGGTCCCGATCGGCCTGTTCATCGCGGTGGCGGAGATCGCTATCGGTCTGGGTGCGCTGACCGGTCTGGCGTTCCGGGTCGCAGCTGTCGGCGGAGCCGTGCTGTCGCTGCTGTTCTGGCTGACCGCGTCGTGGGCCACCCGGCCGTTCTACTACGGGGCGGACCTGCCGTATGCCGTCGGCTGGCTGGCGCTGGCCATCGCGGGGACGGGCGGTCTGCTCGTGCCGCGATCCCTCCGGCCGCGTCCGACGACGCAGACCCGGGGAGGCCGAAGCCGGGGCGTCGAGCCCGATGGACCATCCCTCGAGCGGCGGGTCCTCCTCCAGACCGGCCTCCTCGCGGTCGTGGCGGTCGCTGCCGCGTCGGTCGCGGTGCCACTCCACCTGCTCGGGATCCGACTGACGAATCGATCCGGTGGCTCGACGGGTGGCTCGGCTGGCGGCCCCGGCGCGTCACCGGCCGCCTCCACGTCCGCGCCGCCGGCCACCGGCATCCCGGTCGCGACCGTCGCCGCCGTCGACCGGTCGGGGAGCGCGCCGTTCACGGTCCCGTTCGATGCGCCCTCACCGCTCCCGGCCGGCGATCCGGGGATCATCGTGCGCCTGCCCGACGGGACCTACGTCGCCTTCGATGCGGTGTGCACCCATGCCGGCTGCACGGTCGGATTCGACAAACCGAGCGGCGTGCTGCTATGCCCGTGCCACGACGCGATGTTCGATCCGGCCCACGACGCGGCGGTCCTGAGCGGTCCGACCGACCAGCCGCTGGCCGGTCTGCCGATCGTCGTCGACCCGGCGACAGGCCGGATCCTGCTGGAGACCTGAGGCGGGCATCGACCGACTCGACAATCCGCCCCGGACTTGGGACCATGACCGGCGATGGATTATCACGGACACGCCGTATGCCGCGGACCTCGACGCCGAGGAGCGGGGCTGGTATGACATCGCGGAGCTGGTCCGGACCTGCCGGCCCGAGGAGCGGCTCATCCCCGGCTACTACCGCGATCCGGACTGGTCGCTGCGCGATCTGATCGGCCACCTCGGGACGTGGCTGGCGGAGGCGGCGACCCAATTCGAGCGGATCCTCGCCGGCACGTACGAGGGCCACGACATCGACGTCGATGCGATGAACGCCGTCTTCCTCGCGGCGATGCAGGGCCAGCCGTGGGACGTCGTGTGGTCGCAGGCCAATGCCGGCCGGACGCGCATGCGCCAGGCCTGGGCACGTCTCCCGGAACCCAGCGACGAGGCGGCCTGGTGGATCCGCAAGTCGGCGGTCGAGCACTACGCGATCCACCGCGTCCGGCTGGCCGAATGGGTCGACGAGCTGGCGGCGCGACGACCCGCCTGACCGGTCACGCCCCGGCGGTGTCCTTCCAGGACGTGTAGCGCGGCGGCCAGTCGTCCGCGCTCGGTCGCGCGCCCAGGAGCGCGATCTCGATGTCGAACTCGAACAGCGCGTAGTCGTCGTCCACCTCGAACGCCCAGCCCGCGGCGACCCCGGCGCGTTCCGTCGCGTCGCCGACCAGACGGGCCCGGCCGCGCAGCGCCACCTCGCTCGGCGCCGTGGGGTCCTGGTGCGTATGCATGGCGTACCGGCCGTCGAGCTCGAGGTCGAGCCGCTTCGGGGAGCGCGCGATGATGAACGCGTACAGCCGCCCGTCGACGATCGCGACGTTCACCGGGTGGATCCGCGGCAGGTCGTCGCCGCGGACCGTGGCGAGCAGGGCCTCGCCGTCGCCACGGGCGAGGATGAGCCGTCGCCCCTCGGCGGCGATATCGGGTGCTGCGGTCGCGAAGTCAGCCCAGCGGGCCATCGGCAACTCCTTTTCGGTGGTCGGCGTTCGGTCAGAAGCCGATCGGGCGGGCGTGGTCGTCGTCGATCGTCGCGCGCGAGTCGACGCCGTAGCGAAGCGCGAGCAAGTCGAAGCCGGCCAGGCCGGCGATCGCGAGCAGGACGATGATGGCGATGGTGAGGGCTTCCATGTCGAGGCTCCTTTCGGTGCGGGGCGCTGAATCGAGAGTGACAGCGAACCGGTCCCCTGATAAGGTCCGGTTCGGTGGCACGAATCAGGACCAGTTCCGCTCGCGAGGTGCTCGTCCCGCTTGATCGGACCAGCACCGAGCCGTTGCATCGGCAGCTCGAACAGGCTCTCCGCGAGGCGGTCCGGAGCGGCCGGCTGGGTGCCGGGTCGGCCCTGCCGTCCACGCGTGCCCTGGCCGCCGAGCTCCGGGTCTCGCGCGGGATCGTGGTCGAGGCGTTCGAGCAGCTCGCGGCCGAGGGCTACCTGACCAGCCGTCCTGGCGGAGTCACCCAGGTCGCCCCGAATGCCCGCGGGGCGCGCACGCGTCGTGTGGCGACGATCGCCGCTGCCGCTGAGTTCGACTTCCGACCGGGCCGGCCGGATCTCGATGGCTTTCCGCGCGAGGCCTGGGTGCGATCGATCAGGCGCGCACTCAACGAGGCACCGAGCGAACGCCTCGGCTACCTTGACGGCCGCGGCGTCGCGGAACTCCGGACGGCACTGGCCGACTACCTGGACCGCGTTCGCGGCACCGCCGCGGATCCCGAATCGATCGTCGTCTGCTCCGGCTTCTCGCAAGGTCTGAAGCTGGTCGCGTCCGTCCTGCATGACGCCGGCGCGCGCCGGATCGCCATCGAGGACCCGACCCAGCCCGAGAGCCGCACGGACCTGATGGCCCTCGGGTTCGACGTCGTCGCTCTGCCGGTGGACGACGCCGGCGTCCAGGTCGGACTGCTCGACGCGGCCGACGTCGACGCTGTCGTCGTGACCGCGGCCCACCAATACCCGACCGGCGCCGTCCTGTCAGCGGAACGACGTGCCACCTTGGTCGCCTGGGCCGAGCGCCGCGAGGGCCTCATCATCGAGGACGACTACGACGCGGAGTTCCGCTACGACCGCGAGCCGATCGGGGCGATCCAGGGGCTCGCGCCAGATCGGGTCGTCTACGCCGGATCGGCCAGCAAGACCCTCGCCCCGGGGCTCCGACTGGGCTGGCTGCTGACGCCGGCCTTGCTCAGCGAGCGCATCGCGGCCGCCAAACAGGCCGCGGACCTCGGCTCGCCGGCGATCGACCAGCTGGCGTTCGCGGACTTCCTCCGGCACGGCGAGCTGGACCGCCACCTGCGGCGGTTGCGAGGGACATACCGCGGGCGTCGCGACAGGTTGCTCGCGGCGATCGAACACCATCTGCCCGACGTCCGACCGGTCGGGGCGTCAGCAGGGCTGCATGTCCTGGGCTGGCTGCCGCCGGATACGGACGAGGCGACTGTCGTCGAGGCGGCGATGCGCGCCGGTCTCCGCGTCCAGGGTCTGGGGGCCGGGCCCACGGGTCCGAGGCGGCCGGGCGGGTTGATCCTGGGCTACGGTCTCGTGCCCGAAGACCGGATCGAGCCCGGCATCGCGCGGCTGGCAGAGGTCGTCGCGACCGTCAGGGCGACCGCGGTCCGCTGATCCTCACTCGAAGTGGAAGATCTCCTCGAGCCGCTGGTGGAAGCCAGTCGCCGGATCGGTCAGCGGGTCGATGAGCGCGGCCATCTCCGCCTGCCAGCGGTCGTTGACCGGCGCGCCGGCCATGGACGCCCGGAACGCATCGAAGTCGTCGACCTCGAGATAGGCGAACAGGTCATCGCCGTGGATGAAGATCGAGTAGTCGTGCGCGCCGGCGGTCCGCAGCGCATCGAGCATCTCCGGCCAGACCGCAGCGTGCCGCCGGCGGTACTCGGGCTCCTGGCCGGGCAGCAGCCGCATCGTGAAGCCGACCCGTTCCATGGTCATTCCTCCCGGATAGGGGAAGCCCCGGAAGCTTCGCTCCCGGGGCTTCGATCCGCGTCTGTCGAACGCGGTTGATGAGCTAGAAGTTGAAGTCGTTGACGTTCGTCTTGTCGAACCGGAAGGCCGGGCCGAGGATGACGACGCCGTCCTTGCCGATGGTGTACGGCTTGTCGCCATTGAGGCCCTTGACCGTGAACTGCTCGCCCTCGGTGCCCTTGATCTCGCCGCTGACCAGCTTGGATGCGACCTGGTAGGCCAGGTAGCCGAGGTCCGGGACGCTCCACAGCCCGAAGACCGGGGAGGTTCCGTCGGCGACGAAGGGCTTCATGTCGTTCGGGAAGCCAAGGCCGGTGACCTTGACGCTGTCCGACTTCTTGGCGGCGGACACGACCTGGGCGGCCGCGAGGATGCCGACCGTGGTCGGGGCGACGATGACCTTGAGGTTCGGGTACTTGGTGAGCAGGCCCTGCGCCTGAGTGGTGCTGACATCGGGCTTGTCGTCGCCGTAGACGGTGTCGACGAGCTTGAGGCCCTTGTACTTGGCATCGGTCGACAGGGTCTTCTTCATGAGGTCGATCCAGGCGTTCTGGTTGGTCGCCGTGGCGGCCGCCGACAGGATCGCGATGTCGCCGGTGCAGTTCGGGGCGAGCTCGCAGGCCCAGTCGGCGAGGTTGACGCCGACGCCGCTGAAGTCGACCTGGTTGACGAAGACGTTGTACGCGCCGACGGCCGGGCTCGAGTCGAACCCTACGACCTTGATGCCGGCCGCCATGGCCGCCTTGAGGTCGGGTGCGACCGCGTCCTTGTCATCGGCCGAGATGATGATCGAGTCGACCTTCTGGGTCGTCAGGTCCTTGATGAACGGGACCTGGAGGTCCGCCTTCGGTTCATTCGGTCCGACCTGGATGACGGTCGAGCCGGATTCGGCGGCACCCTTGTCGATGCCGACCTTCGCGGCAGCGAAGTACTGGTTGACGATGTCCTTGGGCAGGTAGCCGACCTTCATGGCCTTGCCTGCAGCCGCCGACGCGCCGGACGATGCCGCGGCCGACGGAGCGGTCGATGCGCCGCTGCTCGAGCACGCGGCGAACACCACCGCGGCGACGCTGATGAGGGCGATCCCACGCCCGACGGTCCTGATCTTCAAAGCTGTTCCTCCTCTACCTATGACAACGCTCGCTCACCACGGGGGACCGAGTCGGCCGGCGGGGGGCGTCCCCCGAGGACCCGATCGACGGCCGACTTGGCCTGGTGAGCAAAGGTGGGGATGACGACCGACACGATCAGGAGCAGCCCGAGGGCGATGCTCTGGACGTCGACCGACACGCCGGCGAGACGCAGCGCGTTCTGCATGACCGCCACGACGAGGACGGCCAGCACCACGCCCGGGATGGACCCGGACCCGCCGAAGATGTTGACGCCGCCGAGCAGCACGACGGTCACGACCGTGAGGGTCATGCCCTGGCCGGCATCGGCGCGGGAGGTCGAGAGACGGGCCGTCAAGATGGCCCCGGCGATCGCGGCGATCAGGCCGGTCAGCACGAACAGGCCGATCTTGACCCGGGCGACCCGGACGCCCGAGAAGCGAGCGGCGCCGGTGTTCTTGCCGATCGCGTAGATATGCCGCCCGACCCATGATCGATGGAGGACGACGCCGAGGACGAGGGCCAGGACGAGGAAGATGACGAACGGCCACGGGATGTCCGTCCCAGGCACGTGGCCGAAGCCGATCTCGGTGAAGCCCGGCGGGAAGTCGCTGACGCCCTTGGGGCCGAGGATGATCAGGGCCAGCCCGCGGAAGAGCGCCAACGTGCCGAGCGTCACGACCAATGACGGCAAGCCGCCACGCGCGACCAGCAGGCCGTTCAACAGGCCACCCAGCACGCCGACCACGAGGACGACGACGAGGGCGACCTCCATCGGCACGCCGGCCGCCCACAGGAAGCCGAGGATCGCGCTCGACAGGCCTGCCATCGACTCGACCGACAGGTCGATCTCGCCGGCGATGATGACCAGGGTCATCGGCAGGGCCATGATCGCGACCTCCATCAGGGCCGCGAGGAGGTTGCCGAAGTTGCCCGTCGTCAGGAAGAACGGCGAGAGCGCATTGCCCAGCACGATCAGGCCGAGCAGCGCGACGAGCAGCAGCGTCTCCCAGCGTGCCAGCAGCCGGGTCCACGACCGGCGCTCAGTGACGGGAGCCACGGCCGCGCTCATCGGCTCCGGTTCAACGAGGCGGCCCGCTGGAGCCGGCGCAGGATGTAGGCGTCGGCGCTGACCGCGATGAGGATGACCAGGCCGTAGATGGCCTGCAGCCAGAACTGCGACAGGCCGACGAGGATCAGGGCATTGGCGATGAAGCCGAGGAACAGGGCGCCGAGCGCCGCCCCGGCGAGGGTCCCCGTTCCGCCGAAGATGCCGACCCCGCCGACGACGACCGCGGCGACCACCTGGAGCGTGTAGCCGCCCGCGGAGGTCCCGTTGATGGTCCCGAATTCGATGACGTACATGACCCCGGCGATGCCGGCCAGCAGCCCGCACAGCGCGAATGCCACGAAGACGACCAGCCGCGACGGGATGCCCAGGATGGCCGCGGCCTCCGGGTTGCTGCCGACCGCGTAGAACTGCCGGCCGAACTTGGTCCATCGCAGGAGAACCGACCCGATGACCACGACCACGAGCGCCACGACGACGAAGATCGGGATGCCCAGGATGTCCTGATGGGCGGCGTCCGTGAAGCCCGGCGGCAGGCCCGCCTTGGGGACCTGGTGACTGCCGGCGATGAGGTAGTCGATGCCGCGGAAGATGCTGAGCGTGCCGAGGGTCGCCACGATGGCCGGAACCCGCAGGGCGGCCACGATGAAGCCGTTGATCATCCCGAGGACGAGGCCGATGCCGACCCCGAACAAGATCGCGCCGGGGGCCTCGAACATGTGGTTCTCGAGCGACACCGCGACGCAGTAGGCGACGAGGCCCATCATCGCCTCGACCGACAGGTCCACGTTCCGGGTGATGACCACCAGCGCTTCGCCGACCGCAGCCACGGCCACGATGGAGGCGAGGACCGCGACCTGCGAGATGTTGTCGACGGTCAGGAACTGCGGCGCCGCGATGGACACCAGCGCGCCGAGCACGACCATGATGCCGACCAGGCTGAGCTCGCGCTGGCGGGCGATCACGCCGAGCCAGGCGCCGCGGTCGGGCGGGGCGGTGAAGGTCGCGGTCGCACCTGCGTCAGTCATGCGCATCGACCGCGTCTTGCCCGTCGACCGGGTCTGCCGAGAGGTTGCCCGTCGCCGCGAACATCACCCGCTCCTCCGTCGCGTCGCCGCGGGCGATCTCGGCGGTGATCCGGCCCTCGTGGAGGACCATGATCCGGTCGGACATGGCGAGGACCTCGGGCAGGTCGCTCGAGATGAGGATGATGCCGAGGCCGGATGCGGCCAGCTCGGAGATGATCCGGTGGACCTCGACCTTGGCCCCGATGTCGATGCCGCGGGTCGGTTCGTCGAGGATGAGCAGACGCGGCTTGGTGGCCAGCCACTTGGACAGGACGACCTTCTGCTGGTTGCCGCCCGACAGCGCGCCGGCCATCTGCTCGACGCCGGTCATCTTGACGTTCAATTGATCGGTGTACTCCCGGGCGACTGCTTGCTCCGTGGCGCCATTGACGATGAACCGCGGGAACAGTCGCGGCAGGATCGGCAGGGTCACGTTCTGGGCGATCGAGAAGTCGAGGACGAGACCCTCCTGGTGGCGATCCTCGGGCAGGTAGGCCACGCCGGCGTCCATCGCGGCCGACGGACTCGCGAAGCTGACAGCGGCGCCATCGAGCCGGACCACGCCGGCATCGCGCTGGTCGATCCCGAACAGGACGCGGGCGACCTCCGTCCGGCCCGCCCCGACCAGGCCGGCCAGCCCGACGATCTCGCCGTGCCGGACGTCGAACGTGACGTCGCGGAAGACGCCCTCGCGGGTCAGGCCCTCGACCTGGAGGAACACCTCGCCGATGGGCGTCTCCGTCTTCGGGAAGAGCGACACGCTGCGCCCGACCATGTGCCGGACCAGGTCGGCTGTGGTGAGCTCGCTGGTCGGTGTCGTGATGACGTGCTTGCCGTCGCGGAAGACCGTCGCCCGGTCGCACAGCTCGAACACCTCGTCGAGCCGGTGGCTGACGAACAGCACGGCGACCCCGCGGGCTCGCAGGTTCCGGACGATGGTGAACAGGCGCTCGACCTCGTGCGCCGAAAGAGAGGCGGTCGGCTCGTCGAGGATCAGGACGCGCGCCTCGACCGACAGCGACTTGGCGATCTCGATCAGCTGCTGGTCGGCCATCGACAGGCCGCGGACCGGCGCGCCGACGTCGAGACGGACATCGAGCTCCTCGAACAGGGCCTTGGCCGCCCGCCGGGTGGCGCCCCAGTCGAGGACACCGAGCCGTCGCGCCGGAGCGTGGCCGATGAACACGTTCTCGGCGACGGTCAGGTCCGGGAACAGGCGTGGCTCCTGGTGGACCACCGCGATACCGAGTGATCGCGCCTCGGCCGGGCCGTTGATCTGGGTCGCCTGGCCGTCGAGCGCGATGGTGCCGCTGTCGGCCTCGTACACGCCGGCGAGGATCTTCACGAGCGTGCTCTTGCCGGCCCCGTTCTCGCCCACGAGCGCATGGACCTCGCCGGCGACGAGGTCGAGCGAGACGTCGTCGAGCGCCTGGGTCGCGGCGAACCGCTTCGAGATCCCGTGCAGCTCGGCGCGCGGCGGCGCCGCGATCGCGGGCGTCCCGGTCACGGTCGGAGCCCCGTCGACGTCGGATCGGCGGACGCCGCGCCGGCGTCCGGATCGGCGCCGACCAACCGGACCTCGATGCCCCGGCCGATGAGGTCCTCGACCATGGTCCGCGGCGCCTCGTCGTCGGACAGGACGATGTCGATCCTGGCGGTCGGGCAGAACGTGGCGAAGGCCGCGTGCTCCCATTTGGTGTGGTCGACGATGGCGATGACCTCGCGGGCCGCGGTGACCATCGCCTCCTTGATCTGAGCCTCCTCCTCGGTCGCGTCGGCGAGGCCGGACTCGACGGTGAAGCCGGCGGCTCCCAGGAAGGCCTTCTGGACGTTGATCCGCTGGAACAGCCCGTCGCCAAGCTGCCCGACCACCGACAGCGCTTCCCACCGGACACGGCCCCCGAGCATCAGGACGCTGATGCCCGGATGACCAGCCAGCTCCGAGGCAAGTCGCAGGCCGTTCGTGATGACCGTCAGACCGCTCCAGCCGCCGCGGGCCGTGAGGTGCCGGGCGACGGACAGTGCCGTGGTGCTGGCGTCGAAGACGATGCTCTCGCCGTCCCGGACGAGGGCCGCCGCGGCCGCTCCGATGCGCATCTTCTCGTCGGCCTGGAGGCGTTCGCGGATCTCGAACGCGAGCTCCGGGCGGCTGTCGTCGAGCGCGATCGCGCCGCCGTGGGTCCGAACGAGGCGGTGGTCGGCCTCGAGCGTCATCAGGTCCTTGCGGATGGTCACCGCCGAGACACCGAACCGGAGGGCGAGGTCGGTCACTCGGGCGCGGCCGTCCTCCTTCACGATAAGGGCGATCCGTTCCTGTCGTTCGCGGGCGAAGACGTCGCTCGCGGAGACACTCGCTGTGGCGGTCACGCCTCTCCTCTGGGGTGGACGCGGGGCGACGACTCGGGTCCGAAAGCGGTTTCGTTTGCTTTCCGAGGCACAGTAGGCCGTACCGGAACGCAATTGTCAAGAAGGGAATTGAAACCAATCGAAAGATGTGGCAGTCTTGCCGACGAGGTCGTGGCCAGGTCACCGGAGGTGCCGTGAGGAGGATCCGGCGACGGCTGCGACGAACCGATCCGGGCGGTGGCGCGATGGACGTCCGCTCCTCCGGCGCCCACTCCCAGGTGTCGCCGCCCGGATCGGATGAACCGTCCGTCCGGCGCGTACGATCGAGCCGAACGAGGCATCCGACCCAGACCGCCCAACGGGCGACGGAGGCAGACGTGACCAGCAACCAAGCCGTCGTCGCGGCACTCCGGTCCCAACGCATCGAACTTCCCTCGTGGGCGTTCGGCAACTCCGGGACCCGGTTCAAGGTCTTCTCCCAGAAGGGTGTACCGCGCGATCCGTTCGAGAAGATCGCCGACGCGGCCCAGGTCAACAGGTTCACCGGCGTCGCGCCGACGGTCGCCCTGCACATCCCGTGGGATCGGGTCGACGACTACACCGCTCTCGCCCGGCACGCCGCGGACCTCGGGGTCGCCCTCGGCACCATCAACTCGAACACCTTCCAGGACGACGACTACATGCTCGGGAGCGTCTGCAGCCCCGACCCACGCGTGCGCCGGAAGGCGATCGACCACCTGCTCGCCTGCGTCGACGTCATGGACGCGACCGGCTCGCGCGACCTCAAGCTGTGGTTCGCGGATGGCACCAACTACCCTGGGCAGGACAGCATCCGGGCCCGCCAGGACCGGCTCGCCGAGGCGCTCGCCGCGGTCCACGCCCGTCTCGGTCCCGACCAGCGGATGGTCCTCGAGTACAAGTTCTTCGAGCCGTCGTTCTATACGATGGACGTCCCCGACTGGGGGACCTCCTACATGCAGTGCGTGGCCGCCGGCCCGAAGGCGATGGTCGTCGTCGATACCGGGCACCACGCCCCGGGCACCAACATCGAGTTCATCGTGGCGTCCCTGCTCCGCGCGGGGAGGCTCGGCGGGTTCGACTTCAACTCGCGCTTCTACGCCGACGACGACCTGATGGTCGGCTCGGCCGACCCGTTCCAGCTGTTCCGGATCATGCACGAGGTCGTGCAGGCAGGGGCGCTCAGCCCCGACTCGGGGGTCGCGTTCATGCTCGACCAGTGCCACAACATCGAACCCAAGATCCCCGGCCAGATCCGCTCGGTGATGAACGTCCAGGAGGCGACGGCCAAGGCGCTCCTGGTCGACACGGAGTCGCTCGCCGCCGCCCAGGCGGCGGGCGACGTCCTCGGCGCGAACGCGGTCCTGATGGACGCCTTCGACACGGATGTCCGGCCGCTCCTCGCGGAGGTCCGGACCGGCCTGGGCCTGGACCCGGATCCGCTCGGCGCGTATGCCCGGTCGGGCTATGGCGCGGCCATCATCGCCGACCGGGTTGGCGGCAACCAGGCGGGATGGGGCGCATGAGCATCAAGTCCGTCAGCACCGACACGGGCTCGCCGGTCACAGCGCTCCTCGAGCGCTCGAACCGGCTCGGCTCGGACCCGCGGAACACGAACTACGCCGGCGGCAACACCTCGGCCAAGGGGACCGTCATCGATCCGGTGACCGGCACGCCGGTCGAACTGCTCTGGGTCAAGGGCTCGGGCGGCGACCTGGGCACGCTGACCGAGGCGGGCCTGGCAGTCCTGCGGCTCGACCGCCTGCGCTCGCTCGTGGACGTCTATCCGGGCGTCGAGCGCGAGGACGACATGGTCGCCGCTTTCGACTTCTGCCTCCACGGGCGGGGCGGCGCGGCGCCGTCCATCGATACCGCGATGCACGGCCTCGTCGACGCCGATCACGTCGACCACCTCCACCCTGATTCGGGTATCGCGCTGGCCACTGCGGCGGACGGCGAGGAGCTCACTCGCCGCTGCTTCGGCGACCGGGTCGCCTGGGTCGGCTGGCGTCGTCCCGGCTTCCAGCTCGGGCTGGACATGGCCGAGGTCCGTCGTTCGCATCCCGACGCGATCGGGGCGATCCTCGGCGGCCACGGCATCACCACCTGGGGCGACACCTCCCAGGAGTGCGAGGCACGGTCGCTCGAGATCATCCGGACGGCCGAGCAGTTCATCCTCGACAACGGGCGAGCCGAACCGTTCGGTGCCCCGATCGCCGGCTACGAACCACTGCCCGAGGTCGAGCGGCACGCCCGCGCGGCCGCCCTGTTGCCGCTCATCCGCGGCCTGGCCTCGACCGACCGCCCGCAGGTCGGCCACTACACCGACAGCCAGGTCGTGCTCGACTTCATCGGTCGCGCCGAGCATCCGCGACTGGCCGGGCTGGGCACCTCGTGCCCCGATCACTTCCTGCGGACCAAGGTCCGGCCGATGGTCCTCGACCTGCCGCCGACCGCCGAGCTCGCTGACGTCGTCGCGCGGTTGCGCGAGGTGCACGAGGCGTACCGGGCCGACTACGCGGCCTACTACGGGCGCTACGCGACCCCGGACAGCCCGGCCATGCGCGGAGCGGATCCGGCCATCGTCCTCGTCCCCGGCATCGGCATGTTCTCGTTCGGGGCGAACAAGCAGACGGCCCGCGTCGCCGGCGAGTTCTACGTCAACGCCATCAACGTCATGCGCGGCGCCGAGGCGCTGTCGACCTACCGGCCGATCGACGAATCGGAGAAGTTCCGGATCGAGTACTGGGCGCTCGAGGAGGCCAAGCTGCAGCGCATGCCCAAGCCCAAGCCGCTGGCCGGCCGGATCGCCTTCGTGACCGGCGCGGGCTCGGGCATCGGCAAGGCCATCGCCCACCGGCTCGCGGCCGAGGGCGCCTGTGTCGTCGTCGCCGACATCGACGCCGAGAACGCCGAGGCCGTCGCCCGCGAGCTCGGCGGGACCGACGTCGCCATCAGCGTCCGGGCCGACGTCACCGACGAGGAGCAGGTCGCCGACGCCTTTCGGCGGGCGGTCCTGGCCTTCGGCGGGGTCGACCTCGTGGTCAACAACGCCGGCCTGTCGATCTCCAAGCCGTTGCTCGAGACGACCGTCGCCGACTGGGACCTCCAGCACGACGTGATGGCCCGCGGCTCATTCCTCGTGTCGCGCGAGGCAGCTCGCATCCTGATCGACCAGGCGATGGGCGGCGACCTCATCTACATCGTCAGCAAGAACGCGTTCTTCGCAGGTCCGAACAACGTCGCGTACGGTGCGTCCAAGGCCGACCAGGCCCACCAGGTCCGCTTGCTGGCCGCCGAGCTCGGGCAGTACGGGATCCGGGTCAACGGCGTCAACCCCGATGGCGTCGTCCGAGGCTCGGGCATCTTCGCCAAGGGCTGGGGCGCCGACCGGGCGCGGACCTACGGGATCCCGGAGGACCAGCTCGGCGAGTTCTATGCCCAGCGCACGCTGCTCAAGCGCGAGGTCCTGCCGGAACACGTGGCGGCCGCGGTCTTCGCCCTGACCGGCGGCGATCTCAGCCAGACGACCGGGCTCCACATCCCCGTCGACGCGGGTGTCGCGGCGGCCTTCCTCCGGTGACCGGCCGGCTCGTCGCGGCCGTCGATCTCGGCGCGTCGAGCGGCCGGGTGATGGTCGGGCGGGTCGCCCCGAACGAGCTCGAGCTGACCGAGGTCCATCGCTTCGCGAACGACCCGGTCCGGCTCCCGGACGGGTTGCACTGGGACATCCTGCGGCTCTACCACGAGGTCCTCGCCGGCCTGCGCGAGGCGGCGCGGACGGCCGAGGCGGCTGACGGGCTGGTCAGCGTCGCGGTCGACTCGTGGGCAGTGGACTACGGCCTCCTCGATGGAGCCGGCAGCCTGCTAGGTGACCCGTTCCACTATCGCGACGGGCGGAATGCGGCCGGGGTCGCGGCCGTCCACGAGGTCATCGCGCCGGATGCGCTCTACGCCCGGAACGGCCTCCAGGTCATGCCCTTCAACACGCTCTACCAACTGGCGGCGTCGCGAGGCACGGCCGCCTTCGAGGCCGCCCGGCGGATGCTGATGATCCCGGACCTCATCGGCTCGTGGCTCTCCGGGGTCGGCGTGACCGAGGTGACGAACGCGTCCTCGACCGGGCTGCTCGACGTCCACCGGCGAACCTGGGATACCGACCTCGCCGCATCATTAGGCGTGCACAAGAGCCTGCTGGCCCCGCTCGCTGCACCGGGCGATGTCGTCGGGCCGCTGCTCGACGTGGTCCGACTCGAGACCGGGGTCGGACCCGAGACGCTGCTCACCCTCGTCGGGTCGCACGACACCGCGTCGGCCGTGGTCGGCGTGCCCGCCAGCGGACCCGGCTTCGCCTATATCGCCTGCGGGACGTGGTCGCTGGTCGGCGTCGAGCTCGACGCGCCCGTCCTGTCGGAGGCGAGTCGCCTGGCCAACTTCACCAACGAGGGCGGCGTGGACGAGCGGATCCGCTACCTGCGCAACGTGATGGGACTGTGGCTGCTCCAGGAGTCGCTCCGGACGTGGCAGGCGGACGGTACGACCGAGAACCTGCAGGCTCTCCTCATCGCCGCCGCCGAGCTGCCCCGGGGCGGCCCGGTCTTCGACCCGGACGATCCGGTCTTCCTGCCGCCGGGCGACATGCCGGCCAGGATCGCCGAGGCGTGCCGCCGCCTCGATCGGCCCGAGCCGCCATCGCGACCGGCCCTCGTCCGAGCCATCCTCGACAGCCTCGCGGCGGCGTACGCTCGGACGGTGCAGGACGTGACACGACTCTCGGGCCACGCCGTCGACGTGGTCCACCTCGTCGGCGGCGGCGCCCGGAACTCGCTCCTCTGCCAGCTGACCGCCGATGCCTGCGAGGTCCCCGTCCTGGCCGGTCCGGTCGAGGCGACCGCGCTCGGCAACGTCCTGGTCCAGGCCCGGTCGCGCGGGCTGCTGGCGGGCGATCTCGAGGCGTTGCGGGCGCTCGTCCGGGCGACCCAGGACATCCGTCGGTTCGAGCCACGGACCTCGACCGCACGACGGGGGCGCTGACGTGCCGCAGACCGACCTGCCGCTCGAGGAACTCCGCGCTTATCGATCGCGGCTGACCGAGCCGGACGACCTCGCAGCGTTCTGGGCGACCACGCTGGCGGAGACGAGGGCGCGACCCCTCGACCCGACGTTCGCGCGCGTCGAGACCGGACTGACGGTCGTCGAAACCTGGGATGTCAGCTTCCGCGGCTTTGGCGGCTCGCCGATCCGCGGCTGGCTCCACCTGCCTGCGGGTCACGCCGCACCGCTTCCGGCCATCGTCGAATACATCGGCTACGGGGGAGGGCGGGGCCTGCCCCACGAGCGCGTCCTGTGGGCCGTGGCCGGCTACGCGCACCTGGTCATGGACACCCGCGGCCAGGGCTCGTCGTGGTCGATCGGCGAGACGGCCGATCCTGAAGCCGACGGCGCCCCGGCACACCCGGGGTTCATGACCCGAGGCGTCCTCGACCCGGCGAGCTACTACTACCGGCGGGTCTTCGCCGACGCCGTCCGGGCGGTCGAGACCGCCCGATCTCACCCGGCCGTGGACCCGACCCGGGTCGCGGTGACCGGCGGCAGCCAGGGTGGCGGGATCTCGATCGCGACCGCGAGCCTCGTGCCGGACGTCGCGGCGGTCATGTCCGACGTCCCGTTCCTGGCCGACTTCGGCCGGGCCATCACCATCACCGATCGCGATCCGTACACGGAGATCGCCCGCTATCTCAAGGTGCACCGCGACCAGACCGACCGCGTCCTGCGAACGCTGGCCTACTTCGATGTCGCCATCCTCGGCCGCCGCGCACAGGCGCCGGCCCTCTTTTCGGTCGGGCTGATGGACGAGATCTGCCCGCCCTCGACGGTCTACGGCGCGTTCAACGAGTACGCCGGGCCGAAGGAGATCGTCGAGTACCCGTTCAATGACCACGAGGGCGGCGCAGGGTTCCACGACGTCGTGAAGATGCGTTGGATCGCCGACGTCTTCCGCGGCCCGGTCCGGCCAGGGGGCTGACCGGATGCGCATCGCGCTGTTCATCACCTGCTACAACGACCTTCTCTTCCCGGAGGTCGGGCAGGCGACGGTGCGACTGCTGCGGCGCCTCGGCCACGACGTCGAGTTCCCGGCCGAGCAGACATGCTGCGGCCAGATGCACTTCAACTCCGGCTACCAGGATGCCTGCATCCCGCTGGTCGAGCGGTTCGTCGACGTCTTCGCCGGCTACGACATGGTCGTCACGCCATCCGGATCGTGCGCGGCGATGGTCCGACACCATTTCGGCGTCGTCGCCGACCTGACCAAGGGCGATCTCCCGAAGCGTGTCGCGACCGTCGCGCCACGGGTTTACGAGCTGAGCGAGTTCCTCGTCGACATCCTCGGGCTGACCGACGTCGGCGCCCGGTTCCCGCACACCGTCGCGTTCCACCCGACCTGCCACTCGACCCGCCTGCTCGGGGTGGGCGACCGGCCGACCCGCCTCCTGCGCGGCGTCGAGGGGCTGACCCTGGTCGACCTGCCCCGGTCCGAGGCGTGCTGCGGGTTCGGTGGCACGTTCGCGGTCAAGAACGCCGACACGTCGGTGGCCATGGGGCTCGACAAGGTGGACGACGTGCTGGGCTCGGGCGCGGAGGTCCTGACCGCGGGCGACACGTCGTGCCTGATGCACATCGGTGGGCTGCTGTCGCGCCGCCGCTCGCCCGTCCGGATCATGCATCTCGCCGAGATCCTGGCCACGACCGAGGGGCGGGCGTGACGACTCCGGCCGCGCCGCCCCCGGTCCCACCCCGCCCGGAGCACGAGCCGACATTCAGGGGCACCCCGCCGTTTCCGGCGGCCGCCCGGACCGCACTGGCGAACGAGCAGCTTCGGACGAACCTCGGCCGGGCGACGACCACGATCCGCACGAAGCGCGCCGCGGCCGTCGCCGAGCGGGCCGACTGGGAGGAGCTCCGCCTCGCTGGGGCGGCCATCAAGGATGAGGTCCTGCGCGATCTGCCGGCCCTCCTCGTGCAGCTCGAGGCCGCGGTCACCGCGGCCGGCGGCACGGTCCACTGGGCGCGCGACGCCGCCGAGGCGAATGCGATCGTGGCGGCGATCGTCCACGAGCATGGCGCCACCGAGGTGGTCAAGGTCAAGTCGATGGCGACCCAGGAGATCGAGCTCAACGAGGCGCTCCGCCAGGAGGGCATCGACGTCTGGGAGACGGACCTCGCCGAGATGATCGTCCAGCTCGGCCACGACCTGCCGTCGCACATCCTCGTCCCGGCCATCCACCGCAACCGGACCGAGATCCGCGACATCTTCATCGACGAGATGGGCCGCGTCGGGCGCCCGGCCCCGGCCGGCCTGACCGACTCGCCGCCCGAGCTCGCCGAGGCGGCCCGGCTCCACCTGCGCGAGAAGTTCCTGCGTGCGCGGGTGGCGATCTCCGGGGCGAACTTCGCGGTCGCCGAAACCGGCACGGTCGTCGTACTCGAGTCCGAGGGCAACGGCCGGATGTGCCTGACCCTGCCCGACGTCCTCATCACGGTCATGGGTATCGAGAAGCTGCTGCCGACCTGGCGCGACCTCGAGGTCTTCATGCAGCTGCTGCCGCGCTCGTCCACGGCGGAGCGGATGAACCCGTATACGTCGATGTGGACCGGGGTCACGCCGGGCGACGGGCCGGGGACCTTCCACCTCATCCTGCTCGACAACGGCCGGACGGATGTCCTGTCCGACACGCTCGGCCGACAGGCCCTGCGCTGCATCCGCTGCTCCGCCTGCCTCAACGTCTGCCCGGTCTACGAGCGGACGGGCGGCCAGGCCTACGGCTCCGTCTACCCGGGGCCGATCGGGGCGATCCTGACGCCTCAGCTGCGGGGCATCGCCAGGCACCCGGTCGACAAGCAGACCGCCTCCCTGCCGTTCGCGTCGTCGCTGTGCGGCGCCTGCTTCGAGGTCTGCCCGGTGCGCATCGACATCCCGGAAGTGCTGGTCCACCTGCGTGGCCAGGCGGTCCGCCATTCGGAGGCGACCCATCGGCTGCCGACCGCGGAGGCGGCCGGTTTCGCCGCCGCTGCCTGGACGTTCCGGAGTCCCCGGCGGCTCGGTCTGGCCGAGCGAGCCGCCGGACTCGGCGGCCGGCTGTTCGGCCGGCGCGGGCGGATCCCGCGCATCCCCGGGCCGGGCCCGATCGGTGGCTGGTTCCGGGCACGCGACATCAAGACCCCGGCCCGCGAATCGTTCCGCGACTGGTGGCGCCGGACCGACGGCGGCAAGGGAGGGTCGTGATGTCGCAAGGGCCGACCGCCCGCGAGGTCGTGCTCGGCCGCATCCGCGATGCGATCGCGGATCGCCCTGCCGCGACCGTGATCCCGCGCGACTACGAGGCCTCTCTGGCGGCCGACATCGATGTCGTCGATCTCTTCGTCGAGCGCGTCGGCGACTACCGGGCCGCCGTCCACCGGGCTACGGCCGAGACGCTGCCGACGGTCATCGCCGACGTCCTCGCCGCCCGGCTGGCCCGGCGACTGGCCGTCCCGGCCGGCATCCCGGGCGACTGGCTCGACCGCTCGGACGTCGTCCGCACCGCCGACGACCCGCCGCTGTCCTGGGCCGAGCTCGATACGATCGACGGCGTCATCACCGACTGTGCGGTCGCCATCGCCGAGACCGGCACGATCATCCTCGACGGCGGCGCCGGGCAGGGCAGACGGGCGCTCAGCCTGCTGCCCGATCTCCACGTCTGCGTCGTGATGACGGATCGGATCGTCGGGAGCGTGCCGGAGGCCCTCGCCCGGCTCGATCCGACCCGGCCGATGACGTGGATCAGCGGCCCGTCGGCGACCAGCGACATCGAGCTCCAGCGCATCGAGGGTGTCCACGGCCCGCGCCGGCTCGATGTCATCGTGGTGGCGCCGGCCTGACCTCCCCGAACCGGGCGGGATCGAGTCCCGCCGGGATGGCGGGCGACCGACCCAGGATCTCGTCGGCGATCAGCCGGGCCGAGGCGGGACCGGTCGAGATCCCCCAGGCGCCATGGCCTGCGCAGATGAACAGGCCGGCCGAAACGGGCACGCGGCCGATGAGCGGGCGACCGTCCATGCTCTGCGGCCGGGCGCAGGCCCGCCGGCCACGGATCGGTGCGTCCGCGACCGCCGGGACGAAGACGCTCGCCCGAGTCAGGATCCGCTCCACCCACGTAGCCGGATCGGGTTCCTTCGCCAGGAAGGTCGATCCGACGGCGGCGACGCCGTCGAGGGGCACCAGGCTGAAGTCCACGAGGTCCGCGTCGCCGTCCGGAGCTAGCTCGGTCCGGGTGCCGATCGCTGCGCCGATCTCGGCCTCCTCGAGGACGTGCGTCGGGCCCGACGGCAGCTCGGTCTCGATGACGACGCCCCAGCGGTCGCGGATGGGCCTCCAGTGTCCGGTCGGATCGACGACCGCGGGCGCCCATGGCCCGGCCGCCACGAGGACGGCGTCGGCCTGGATCGTCTCGCCATCGACCACGACCCCGACCACGGCATCGCCACGCCAGTCGAGCGCCGCCGCTCGACCCATCCGGAGCCGGACGCCGCGCCGTTCGGCGATCGTCGCGTAGGCATACGTGGAGGCACCGGGCACGACCGGGTAGCCGATCCCGACCCGGCAGCCCCACAAGCCCGTCGCCACGGCAGGCTCGATCGCCTGGAGCGCCGCGCCGCCGGCGACGGTCCGGTCCAGATCGGGGAACGCCTCGGCCAGCGACGCGTCGACGTGCCGGACGGCGGCCTCGTCGGCCGAGACGTACAGCAGCCCGACCGGCTCCGCGCCCAGCCGGAAGCCGACGTCGGCCGCCGCCAGCTCGCGATAGAGCGCCAGCGTCTCGCGATAGAGCGAGGCGAGGAGCGGGTCGAACGGATGTTGGACGACGCCCGAGTTCGCACCCGACGCACCGGACGCCAGCCCGTCCCGCTCGACCAGCGTCACCGTCGCGCCGCCGTCGGCGAGGAATGCCGCGGCCGCCGTCCCGACGATCCCGCCGCCGATGACGACGACGTCAGATCCGGTGGCGGTCACCGGGGTCTGATCGATGACATGGCCTCGATGATAGAGGCGGGCCGGACGTCACATCGACGCTGCCGGGATCTTCGCGATCGCGACCGCGGGCTCCTCGAAGCGGAGGCGGTAGATGGCCGCGACGGCACCCAGCACGAGTGCGACCCCGACCCACTGCAGCGGATCGAGCCGCTCGCCGAGGAACACCGCTCCGGCGGCGATCCCGACGATCGGGATCAGGTAGAACGAGATCCCCGCGAACGACGCCGGGACGTTGCGCAGGGCGGCCAGGTAGAACCAGTACGCGCCGGCGTAGTAGAGCCCGCCCGAGACGACGGCGCTCGCGACGCCGGCCGGCGTCAACGAGGTCGGGCCGACCGACCCGCCCAGGACACCGACGACCAGCAGCAGCACGGCCGCGAACGCGAGACCGTGAGCCTGCTGGGCGAACACGACCTGGCCCGTCTCGGCGGCCTCGGGGAGCCACCGTCGGGTCAGGACGGTATAGACCGCACAGCAGCCGACCCCGGCCAGGGCAAACGCGACGCCGACCGCCTGCCCCTGACTCGATGGATCGAACACGACGAGGACCATCCCGGCCAGCGCGACCAGCGACAGGCCCGCCAGCGCCGGCGTGATCCGCTCGCGCAGGAGGATCCCGGCCAGGATGAGGATCATGATCGGCTCGACCGCCCCGATGAGCACGGACATGCTCGCCGAGATGCTCACCAGGCCGACCAGGGTCAGGGCGTAGGCCATCCCCGGATTGAGGATGCCCAGGCGCCCGAGCAGTGCCGGGCCGTTGCCCCGGAGCGGGACGCCCTGGCGCCGCAGCAGCACCAGTAGCACGACCAGGCTGACCGCGAGCTGGATGGGCAGCAGCGTGAGCGGCGGGATCTCCTCGAGCGCGCTCTTGCTGATGACCGTCCCGAGACCCCAGCAGATGGCGGCCAGGATCAGCGCGACGAGGTCGGTCCGGGCGATGGCTCCGCGAGGCACCGTCGGCGAATCAGCAGCAGCCGTCGCCACCGCAGCAGCCGTCCTGCGCCATCGCCAGCTCGCGCGGCGCGGCGAGGTCGATGAGCGGGCGGGCATCGGCCGGTTTCGACGCCTTGATGATCGCGCTGATCATCCCGTCGACGACGGTGTGCGAGGGCGTGATGGTGATGTCGGTCAGGCCGACGGCGGCGAGCCCATCGCGGAACTCCGAGATCGACAGCGCACCGGCGATGCAGCCGGCGAACGACCCCCGCTCGGCCCGCTCGGCCGGCGTCAGGGAGTCCTCGGCGACGATGTCGCTGATGCCGATGCGGCCACCCGGCCGCAGGACGCGAGCGATCTCGGCGAAGACGGCCGGTTTGTCGGCGGCGAGGTTGACCACGCAGTTGCTGATGACCACGTCGATCGATTCGGCGGGCATCGGGATGGCTTCGATGTGTCCCTTGAGGAACTCGACGTTGGTCGCCCCGGCCTCTGCCGCGTTGTGCTGCGCGAGCGCGAGCATCTCGTCGGTCATGTCCAGGCCGAACGCCCGCCCGGTCGGGCCGACCCGCTTGGCCGACAGCAGGACGTCGATGCCGCCGCCGGACCCCAGGTCCAGGACCCGCTCGCCGGGGTGCAGGTCCGCGACCGCGGTCGGATTGCCGCAGCCGAGCGACGCGAGGACGGCGGCGTCGGGCAGCTCGTCGCGCTCGAGGGCGGAGTAGAGGGCGCCACCGATGGTCTCGGGGTCGCTGCAGCAGGCCGACCCCTGCGAGGCTCGGACGGCGGCGGCGGCGTAGTGCTCGCGGACCGTCTCGTGGATGGTCTCGGTGGTCATGGATCGGACTCCTCGTGGACGCAGGGGCTTCGTGTCTGCTGTATTGATACTTGACGATATAGACATCTGTCAATACAGTAGCCGCGAATGAAACGCCACACCGACCCCGACGTCCTCCTGCTCCAGGCCGCTGCCGACCCGACGCGCCTCGCCATCCTGCGCGAGCTGAGCGATGCCGACGAGGTCTGCGCCTGCGAGTTCACCGCCTGCTGCGATGTCAGCCAGCCGACCGTGTCGCATCACTTGAAGGTCCTGCGCGACGCCGGCTGGATCGACGGCGAGCGGCGGGGGACATGGATCTTCTACTCGTTGCGACCGCAGGCCGTGGCACGCTTCCGCGAGCTCGCCGGCGGGTTCGGGCCGGCCCGATGCCACCGCAACCGTCGCGCCGTCTGCCGGTCCTCGAGGCGCGCGCCTAGATCGAACGCCGGCGGCCCGAGACGGCGGTCGGGTGGGACGTATCGTTCGGGCGTGGAGACCGAACTCGCCGTCCTCGCCCTGCTGGTCGCCGGCTATGCCCTGATCGCAGCCCGCCTCGATCGCCTGTCGATCGGACCTGCCCTGGCGTTCCTGGCGATCGGCATCCTCCTCGCCGACGACGTCCTCGGGCCGATCTCGATCACGCCCGCCGCGGAGCCGGTGAGGGCGCTGGCGACGGTGACCCTGACGCTTCTCCTGTTCGCCGATGCCTCCACCATCAGGGCCAGGGCGCTGGAGCGCGACATCGCGCCGGTCGCGCGGCTCCTCCTGATCGGGCTGCCGCTGACCATCGCCCTCGGCGTGGTCGCGGCCGTCGTGCTGTTCCCGGGCCTGCCGCCCGGGCTCGCCCTGCTCATCGCGGCCGTGCTTGCACCGACCGACGCGGCGCTCGGTCAGGCGGTCGTGACGAACGTGGCCGTGCCGGCCCGGATCCGGCGATTGCTCAACGTCGAGAGCGGCCTCAACGACGGCATCGCCACGCCGTTCGTCATCCTCGCCCTGGCGCTGACGGCGGTCGAATCGACCGGTGGTCCGAGCTGGCTGACGGAGGCGATCAGCGAACTCGTGCTGGGGGTGGCCATCGGCGCGGTCGTCGGGTTCGTCGGCGGGTCCCTCCTGCGCATCGGCGACGGCCGGTCGTGGACGTCGCCCGTGTCGCGGCAGCTGTTCGTGCTCGCGCTGGCCGGGTCGTGTTACCTCGTGGCGGTCGCTGTCGGCGGGAGCGGGTTCATCGCCGCATTCGTCGGTGGGCTTGCATTCGGTCGCGGCAGCCGCCAGCAGCAGGGCGATGCCGTCCGGTTCACCGAGCTCCAGGGCTCGCTCCTCGCCATCGGGGTCTGGGTCTCGTTCGGTCTGACCCTCGCCGGCCGGCTGACGACCGACCTGTGGGATCCGGCCGCGATCGGCTACGCCATCCTCAGCCTGACCGTGATCCGGATGGTGCCCGTCGCGGTCGCCCTGGCCGGCATCCGGTTCCGACCGTCGACGGTCGTGTTCATCGGCTGGTTCGGACCGCGCGGTCTGGCCTCGATCGTCTTCCTCATCGTCGGTCTCGACGGTCTCGCCGAGGCCGGCGTCGATCCGGGTCCGTTCGCGGCAGTGGTGGCCTGGACGGTCCTGCTGTCGGTCATCGTCCATGGGCTGTCGGCGGGACCGCTTGCGGCGCGCTATGCACGTCGCGTGGCGGACCTCCCGTCCGACGCCCCGGAACTCGAGGACGACGCCGAGCCGCGGCCATCGCGGGTTGCCTGGGCCGGCCGGACGCCCATCGGACCCGCCGACTAGCGGATCGTCGCGCGGGTGCTCCTCGTCATTCCCGCATCAGCATGCCGGCCGCCTCGCGCTCGAGGTCGATGTACGGCTCACCGCTGACGTCCACCGCGACCCGCCGGATCGTGCCGCCGGTGAAGCGGTAGGGCCGTTCGCCGGGGTAGTCCTGGGTGACCGGATCGCCGACGTCCCGGCCGATGGCCAGGCCCTCGCCGGCGATCATGTAGCCACCCGGCTGGGTCCTGATCCGCCCCTCGCCGACCTTCGTCTCACCGTGGTACAGCGACAGCACGCCCTCCGCGACCGGCGACGGTCCCGTGCCCTCTTTCTCGAACGACGCCGACAGGATGAGGTTCTCGCCGGTCGGCAGGTCCTCGGTCGCGACGACCATCTGTTCGAACATGCCCACGAAGCTGTTGACGTAGTGCAGGCGGTTCTCCTTGACATACAGGGCATGGCCGCCGAAGCGGGAGCCCTGCGAGAAGAGCACGCCCTGGGCGCCGGGTCCCGGGATGTCCACCAGGGCGCCGATGACGAACGACCGTCCGCGGACCGTGACGGCCTGGGCCTCCGGGACCTCGGCATGTTCCGGGAAGTAGACATAGCGCGCGCGCGGCGCCGACAGCTGCGGCCGCGGCGAGATGAAGATCTCCAGGGCGGACCGGTCGTCGAGTGGGAAGCCCTCGTTGGCGCCTGCCTCGGCGTACCACAGGTTCACCATCTCGCGGAGCTTGTCCGGCTGCTCCGCGGCGAGATCGTGCGACTCGGAGCGATCGACGTCCACGTGGTAGAGCTCCCACGTGTCGTCATTGAAGTGACTCCAGCCGCTGATCGTCGGGTGCTTCGTGATGGCCTTCCAGCCGTCGTGCCAGATGCCGCGCGATCCCAGCATCGAATAGAACTGCGTCTGCCTGGTACCCGGCGCGTCGGCGTCATCGAAGCTGTAGCGCATGCTCACGCCGTCGAAGTGGCTCTGCGTGTGGCCCTTGATCCGCTCCGGCGCATCGATCCCGAGGGCGTCGAGGACGGTCGGGACGAGGTCGATCGCATGGTGGTATTGCGTCCGGATCTCACCCTTCGACTGCATCCCAGCCGGCCACGAGATGATGCACGGGTCGCTGGTCCCGCCGTTGAACTCGTAGCGCTTCCACATCTTGAACGGCGTGTTGAAGGCCATGGCCCAACCGTTCGGATAGTGGTTGTAGGTCTTCGGCCCGCCGAGCTCGTCGATCATGGCCAGATTGGCGTCGATGTCGTCGGGGATGCCATTCATGAACAGCATCTCGTTCACCGAACCATCCGGCCCGCCTTCTCCGCTGGCGCCGTTGTCCGAGATGACGATGATCATCGTGTTCTCGCGCTGGCCACTCATCTCGAGGTACTCGAGCAGACGCCCCACCTGGTGGTCGGCATGCGACAGGAACCCGGCGTACACCTCGGCCATCCGCGCGAACAGACGCTTCTCATCGTCGGACAAGGTGTCCCATGGTCGCGTGAGGTCCAGCGCCGGGAACGGCTGACCGTCCGGGCCCTTGGTCGCCTCGAGTGGGTTGATCGGCGGCAGTTCCGTGTCCGGCGGGATCAGGCCCATGGACTTCTGACGGGCGAGGGTCTCCTCGCGCATCGCCTCGTAGCCCATGTCGAACTGGCCCTTGTACTTGTCGGCCCAGTCCTTCGGGGCGTGATGCGGGGCGTGCGCGGCACCCGGTGCGTAGTACAGGAAGAACGGCTTGTCCGGCGCGACAGCCTTGGCGTCCATGATGAATTCGATAGCCTTGTCGGTGATGTCTTCCCCGAAGTGGTAACCCTCGTCGGGCGTCTTCGGCTGGTCGACCGGGTGGTTGTCGTAGATGAGCTCCGGGAACCACTGGCTGGTCTCGGCACCGAGGAAGCCATAGAAGCGTTCGAAACCGCGGCCGGTCGGCCAGTTGCGACGGGTCGAGGCCAGGTTCATCTCGACCGTCGGACACAGGTGCCACTTGCCGACCATGTAGGTGTTCCAGCCCAGCTCGCCCAGGATCTCGGGCAGCATGCCGTTCTCCGGCGGGATCGTGCCGCTGGCATTGGGGAATCCGCTGGCCGCCTCGGTGATGCAGGCCATGCTGTTGCGGGTGTGGTTGCGGCCGGTCAGCAGGCAGGACCGCGTCGGCGAGCACAGCGCGGTCGTGTGCCACTGCGTGTAGCGAACGCCGTCGCCTGCGATCTTGTCGATGTTCGGCGTCGCGATCGGTCCGCCGTAGCACGACATCGCGCTGAACCCGACGTCGTCGAGCACGACGTAGATGACATTCGGGGCACCCGCCGGGGCGGCCGGCGCGACGAACGGCGTCCAGTCCTCGACCGAATCACGGATGTCGGTGTTGATCGTGCCTTTGAACGGCGGCGTCATGGATCTCTCTCCCGGCGGTCTGGTTCGTCCGGTCCATCGTTTCACACCGGCCCCCGGCTTGTCGGTCCGGCCGGCGGTACCCTGACACCGATGCACCCGCCCGACGCGTCCGCTTGGGCTGCCGGCCTGACCGGCGGCCCACCCGGCTTCCACCTGCTGGCCAAGCCGACCGGCGCGACCTGCAATCTCGACTGCGAGTACTGCTTCTTCCTGTCGAAGGAGATGCTCTACCCCGGCAGTCGCTTCCGGATGGCGGACGAGCTGCTCGAGACATACGTCCGCCAGCTGATCGAAGCGCAGCGGGTGCCCTACGTCGCGATCGCCTGGCAGGGTGGCGAGCCGACGCTGATGGGCGCCGACTTCTTCCGGCGCGCGCACGCCTATGTCGAGAAGTACCGGCGACCGGGCATGCAGGTCGAATTCACCATCCAGACCAACGGCACGCTCATCGACGACGAGCTGGCAGCGCTGTTCAAGGAGCACGAGTACCTGGTCGGGATCAGCATCGACGGGCCGCCGGCGATGCACGACGCCTACCGGGTCGACCGGGGCGGCGCGCCGACCTCCGAGCGCGTCCTGCGCGGTCTGGCCATGCTCAGGAAGCACGGCGTCGAGTTCAACACCCTGACCACGCTCCACCGGGCGAACGCCGATCACCCGCTCGAGGTCTACCGGTACCTGCGTGATGACCTCGGGTCACGCTATCTCCAGTTCATCCCGATCATCGAGCGCCTGCCGACGCCGCGGATCGACGTGACCCTCGACCAGATCGAGCTGTCGCCCGGGCTCGCCCGCGAGGCGCCGTGGCGATCGTGGCGCGACCGACCGCTCTACCGCCAGGAGGGCGACCTCGTGACCGACCGCTCGGTCACCGCGGACCAATACGGGACGTTCCTGAACACCGTCTTCGACGAGTGGGTCCGCCGGGACATCGGCGAGGTCTACGTCCAGATGTTCGATGTCGCGCTGGCCAACTGGCACGGCGAGCCGGGGGGCCTGTGCGTCTTCCAGCCGACGTGCGGCGGGGCTCTCGCGATGGAGCACAACGGCGACGTCTACTCGTGCGACCACTTCGTCGAGGAGGGCTACAAGCTCGGCAACATCACCGAGACACCGATGGCCGAGCTGGTCGCCTCACCCGCCCAGCGCAAGTTCGGCCAGGACAAGCTCGACACGCTGCCGCAGTTCTGTCTCGACTGCGATGTCCGGTTCGCCTGTCACGGGGCGTGCCCGAAGGATCGGTTCATCCGCACGCCCGACGGCGAGCCCGGACTCAACTACCTGTGCGCCGGCTACAAGGCGTTCTTCCACCACGTCGACGAGCCGATGCGGGCCATGTCCGCTCTCCTGCACCAGGGCCGGGCCCCGTCCGAGCTGATGGCGGTGTATGCGGCTCGCGACGCGGGGCTCCGGGCTGCGGTCGCCAAGGCAGGCCGGAACGATCCGTGTCCGTGCGGCAGTGGCCGGAAGGTCAAGCACTGCCACGGGGCCACCCAGGCGTAGGTCAGGTCAGGTCGTCTCCACGGCGACATCGCGCGCGCTCGCCCGCCCCATCGAGCGCGACGGGCGATCCCGCTGCGAAGACTCGGCCAGCGCCCGGTCGAGGAGCGCGATGAACGGCGTCGCGCCGACCTGGCTGAAGATCGTCCGAGCGTCATCGGCCAGGTCACGGACATCGGCCTCGTCGCTATCGACGACGGCCACGAGCATGAGCGCGCCGATCGCTTGGCGCCACAGGATCCCACTGCGTTCGTACTCGCCGAGGACCGCCCGACCCTCGCGGAGGGCGTCGGCAGGACGCCCCCGCAGGCCGAGCAGACCGGCGGCCAGCATACGCCGGTCGAGGGCAGGCACCCGCCCATTGCGGCCCGTTCCGATGTGTGCCGCGAGCGCCGTGTCGGCGCGAACCACATCCCGGGCGATCAACGCGGCCAATGCAGCCATCAGGTACGACACGGGCGCGTTGAGCGCGTCGGCGGCGCCGAACGCCATCCAGTGGTCGCATGCGCCGACGAGATCGCCGGACGCCAACGCGACCTGGGCGCCCAGGTCGTGGACCGCCTGGAGAGCGGCCTCATCGTCGAACGTCCTCGCCCACGCGATGAGGCGGGCCACCTCGCCCTCGACGTTCTCGCCGCGCCAGGCCGTGAAGTTGACCAACGCCCAATCGAGGTAGTTCCGCGCCAGCGTGTCCATCGTCTCATCGCGCGTGCCCGACAGCTCGTCGATCGCCCGATCCCACTCGCCGATCTGGAGGCACGCGCCGGCGAGGTTGCCGACCGCGATCCGGACGGCCGTTCGGAGCCCGTAGCGACGGGCCGAGCCCAGGGCGGTGTTGGTGAATTCGAACGACGCTCTCGGGTCATCCGTCTTGGCTCCGAGGTTCAACCGTCCGCGGAGCGCCGTCGCCACGAGCCCCCTCTCCTCGGCGAGCGCGACACCGGCCAGGATCGCCCCCGTGCCTTCGTACCCCCGGCCCATCGTGCTCAGGGCGGACCCGCGTGTGATCAGGACGTCGCTGACGATCTCCGGGAGGTCCAGGCGCTCGCCCGCTTCGAGCGTCCGATCGGCGACCTCGATGCAACGACGGTGCTCTTCATGGAAGGTGTACGCCCTGGACAGCTGGGCGAGCAAGGCGACCCCGCCCCGACCCGACGGCAGTCGGTCGTGACCGACCAGCTCGTCGACGGCGGGTTCGATGAGACCGAGGGCGGCCTCGTAGCGGAGTGTCCCGACGAGGAGCGCGCCAAGCTTGGCGATCGCCCCGGCCAGAGCATCGGGGTCGCTCAGCGAGCGGCGCAGGTCGACGGCCCGTCTCAGCCGGTCTTCGGCCACGTCGTTGATGTCGGCGGCGAGTGCGGCCGCGCCCGATCGCTCGAGCAGCTCGGCCAGTTCGGTCTCGTCGTGGGTGACCGCGGCGGCCTGATCGAAGAACGTCATCGCCTGCATCCAGGCGCCGAGATCGATGGCCCGATCGGCAGCTGCTCGCAACGCGATCCGTGCCTGGGCCGCGAGCGCATCGGCCTCCGGGCCGTCACCGGCGTTCTGATAGGCGGCGAGGTAGTGGCCGGCAAGGGCGCCCGCGAGTTCCTCCGATCCGAGCGCCTCGAAGAATTGAGCCGCCGCGAGATGGCGGATCTTGCGGTCGCGCTTTGCGAGCGTGTTGTAGGCGACCTCCCGGATGAGGGCCTGGACGAAGGCGTATTGGCCGCGTTCCGGTGACCGAGGGTCCGTCTCGAGCGTGAGCAGCTCGCGGCGGACGAGGGACCGGAGGCGGGGCTCCAGATCGTCTCCCGCAAGGCCGCTCACCGCGCCGAGTGCAGCCGGGGTGAAGCTCTGACCCAGGACGGCGGCGTCCGAGACGAGGCCGCGATCGTCGGCACCAAGGCTGTCGAGCCGTGACGCGATCAGCGCGGTTAGGGTCTCGGGGACGGCCAGTGTCGTCAGGTCACCGACGGGTCGGTACGTCCCGTCCTCGACAGCCAGCCGACCTTCCGCCAGGAGCATCCGGACGGTCTCGACGGCGTAGAGCGGGATGCCGTCGGCGCGCTCGACGATCGATCGGATGGCCGACTCGGGCAGGCCTGGGACGAGCCCGGCCAGCAGGAGGCGCATGTCGGGGTCGGACAGCGGGTCGAGATAGAGCGACGTGAAGTTCCGCTTGCCGGCGCCCCAGTCCGGCCGCTTCTCGAGGAGCTCCGGCCGCGCCAGCGTGACCACGTAGATCGGGGCGTTCCGGCTCCAGTCGAGCAGGTGGTCGACGAAGGCGAGCAGGCCCGCGTCGGCGAAATGGAAGTCCTCGAAGATCATGACCACCGGCGCTGACGCGGCAAGCCGCTCGAAGAACGTCCGCCAGGCGCCGAACAGCTGGTCCGACGGGACGGTCGTCTCGATGCCCAGCAAAGCCAGCAGGGCCGGCTCGATCCAGCGCCGCTCTTCGGCATCGTGGACGTGGGTGGTCAGCGACTCGGCGACCTTGGCTCGTGTCGTGGCCTCGTCATCGGTCTCGACCAGACCGGCCCGTCCCCGCACCATCTCGCCGAGCGCCCAGAAGCTGATGCCCTCGCCGTAGGCCGGGCTGCGGCCGTCGTGCCACCAGACCGTATCGGCCAATCCGTCGATGTACTTGAGGAACTCCCAGGCGAGCCGGGACTTGCCGATCCCACCCGGCCCGATGACGCTGACCAGCCGGGAGCGCTCCTCGCGGCCAGTGGCCTGGAACATGTCCTTGATCAGGCGAAGTTCGTCGTCCCGGCCGGTGAACGGGGCCTCCATGGCATCCGACCGACCACGACCGCCGACCTCCGCCACAACCCGCAACGCCCGCCATGCCGGGACTGGGGTCGCCTTGCCCTTGAGCGTCTGCTCGCCGGCCGGTTCGAATGCGATCGCGCCGGCGGCGGCCCGCTGGGTGGCCTCTCCGACGAGGACGGTGCCCGGGGCGGCCGCCGACTGGAGACGCGACGCGGTGTTCACGAGGTCGCCGGCGACCATCCCCTGGTTGGTCGCGCCCACCGTCACCGCCGCCTCACCGGTCAGGACCCCGGCGCGCGCCTGGATGGCGGAACCGAGGGTCCGGACCGCGTCGACCAGCTCCAGGGCGGCGCGGACGGCGCGCTCGGCGTCGTCCTCGTGTGTCGTGGGTGCGCCCCAGACCGCCATGACCGCATCGCCGATGAACTTCTCGACCGTCCCGCCGTAGCGGCCGATCACATCCGTCGAGATGTCGAAGTAGCGCGAGAGCAGCTCGCGTGTGTCCTCTGCGTCCCGGCCCTCGGCCAGGGTCGTGAAGCCGACCAGATCGGCGAACAGGACCGAGACGAGCCGTCGCTCGGCGACGGCATCGCTGTGGCGAGCCGCGGATGCGACAGCTGCCGCGGGGCCGGCTAGCGGGGTTGCGCACTCGCCGCAGAACTTAGCCGTCGGCGGGTTCCGGGTGCCGCAGGTCGGGCACGCGGCGAGGAGCGGGGTCGCACATTCGGTGCAGAACTTGCGCCCCGCCTCGTTCTCCGTCCCGCAGGTCGAGCAGATCACCCGGACGCCTCCGACATCAGCGTTCCGCCGCCTCCGATGTGGCGACCGTCAGGCGGGTCGACGGCGGTGTGACCGCCCTCCGACCTGCCATCAACGCATCGAGACGTTCGATGAGCGGTCGGGCCTCCAGAGATTCGAGGATCTCGCGGGCCTCCGGGATGGACGCGTTGACGGCCGGCTCGTCCGGCCCGATGAGTCTCGCCATGTCGAAGATCGTCAGCGCCACATCGAACCGGCATCCCGCCTCGCGATAGCCGCCGATGGCCGAACGATAGAGCGCCAGGGCATCCGCGGTCCGACCTTCAGCTGCCGCGATCCCCGCGTGCAGGGTGGCCAGATCGTGATCGACGACACCGCCGAACGGGTTCCTGACCAGCTCGATCAGATGCCGGGCGATATCCGGCCGGCCGCCATGGAGCGCGAACCGCCCGACCATCCAGAAGTCCTCGACCGAGTCACTCGTCTCGGCGTGGCGCAGGAACGCCTCGGACCAGCGGATGGCGTCATCGGGTCGTCCCGCCGCGAATGCGCAGCGCGCCAGCCATTCGGTCGTGTTGAGCTCCGATCTGGAAGTCATGCTCGGCGACGGCGGCGGCGTGCAGTCGCTCGGCGCGCGCAAGATCGGGCTCGCCAGTCCACGCCGTCGTGTAGTCGCGGCACCAGGCGAGCCACTCGGCGTCGCCGCGGTCCGGATGCCCATCGACCAGCTCGCCGATCGCCTCCCGCAGCCAGACCCATTCGCCGAGTCGCTCGGCCGAGCCCACGGCATTGCCGGCATGGTAGCTGTCGAACGACAGCAGGCCGAGGCGCCGACTCAGCGCCATCCCCTGGCGGATGCGCTCGAGCGACCCGCGCGGATCGCTGTCGGTCATGGTCGAGGCGAGGTTGTTGCTGGCGCGCAGTGCGGCGACATGCTGACCGTGCGCGCGGGCATCGAGGATGGCCCCCTCGAGGAGCGCGACGCCCTCGCGACGGTGCCCGGTGTAGATGAGGGCCGTGCCCTTGGTCGTGAACGACATCGCCACGATCTCGTCAAGGCGGAGCGGTTCGGCGAGTGCCAGCGCCCGATCGGACCACCTGACGGCGTCTTCCATCTCATTGCTCCGGAAGGCGATCCGCCCGAGGGCTTCGGAGAAGAGGGCGGCCGTCTCGCCTGCCTCGCGATGCTCGTCGTTGCCGACCAGGTCATCCCTGTTCGCGAGTGCCTCGGCGGCCGCGCGGACCGGCCGCACGACCTCGATCGCGCTGGCGATCTGCGCTGACGACAGGTACCCCTGCGCCCGCCGCGCCGCTGTGCGGATCACGCCGACCTGATCGCCGAGCGCCTCGTATTCCGCGACCGCCGATGCCAGGCTCGCCTGCCCGTCGTCGTAGCGGGACCTGAGCATCTGGAGGAAGCCCGTCCGCTCGAGCAGCCGGGCGTGATCGCGCGGGTCACGCGTCACCTCGAGCGCAGACGTGAGCGCCTCGACGGCCTGGCCTGTCGCCCCGAGCGATTCCGCACGATCGGCCGAGGCCAGCAGCGAGACGCGCGCCTGGGCTGCGACGGCCTCACCGGCCGGCCCGTCCGGTGCGGCGCGGTAGGCCGCCACGAAATGGCTGGCGACGACGCCCGCGAGCTCCTCGTCGCCGAGCGATTCGAGGTAGCGGGCTGCCGCCAGGTGACGCTCGCGCCGTTCTCGTTTCGCAAGCGTCCCGTAGGCGACCTCACGGACGAGCGCCTGGACGAAAGCGTGCTGGCCGCGGGTCGGAGCGCGCGGGTCGGTCTCGACCGTCAGGATCTCGCGCCGGACGAGCAGGTCGAGGCGCGGCTCGATGGTCGTCGTCGACTCGCCCGAGATCGCGGCGAGGGCTTCCAGGGTGAAGGTCTGCCCGATGACGGCCGCGTCCTGGAGGATCGACCGGTCGGCCGGCGCCAGTCGGTCGAGGCGCGCGGCGACCAGGGCATGGAGCGTCGGCGGCACTTCGAGCGCGCCCATGTCGGCGGCTCCCAACGGCTTCCCCGCGGCGACCAGCTTGCCGCCGTCCTGGATCAGCCGACCGCTGGCCAGGAGCATCCGGATGGTCTCCACGGCGTAGAGCGGCAGGCCGTCGGCTCGTTCGAGGATCTTCGTCACCACCGTTTCGGACAGCCCCGGCACCATCCCGTCGAGGAGTTCGCGCATGGCCGCATCGGTCAGCGGATCGAGCCGCATGGAGATCGCGCCGCGGCGATCCGTGCCCCAGCCGGGGCGGCGCTCGAGGAGCTCCGGTCGGGCCAGGGTCAACACGAAGATCGGGCTCGATCGAGCCCAGTCGAGCAGATGCTCGAGGAAGTCGAGCAGGCCGTCGTCCGACCACTGGAGGTCCTCGACGACGAAGGCGACGGTGCCGGTCTCGGCGAGTCGTTCGAAGAACGTCCGCCAGGCGGCGAACAGCTCGGTCCGGCCGCCGGCGGGCGTCTCGCCGATGCCGAGCAGGACGAGGATCCGAGGCTCGATCCACGCCCGCTCGGTCTCGTCGGCGATGTGCTCCTGGAGCATCGCGGCCACCGCCCGGCCGGGTCGCGTCCTCGTCCTCGCCTTCGGCCAGGCCTGCCCGTCGCCGGATCATCTCGCCGAGCGCCCAGAAGGTGACCCCCTCGCCGTACGACGGGGACCGGCCACGGTGCCACCAGACCTGCTCGACGACGCCATCGAGGTACTTCTCGAGCTCCCAGGCAAGCCGGCTCTTGCCGATGCCCGCCTGTCCGACCAGTGACACGAGGCGCGCCCGGCGCTCGCGGCCGACCGCGTGGAACTGCTCCTTGAGGAAGCGGAGCTCGTCCGCCCGCCCGACGAACGGCGGCTCCAGCGCGTCGGGCCGTCGGGCGCCGCCACGCTCGCCGACGACGCGCACGGCCAGCCAGGACGGGACGGGCGCGGGCTTGCCCTTGAGCTCCTGGTCGCCGGCAGGGGCGAACTCGATGGCAGCCTCGGCGGCCAGCCGGGTCGCCTCGCCGACCAGGACGCCGCCTGGCGGTGCGACCGACTGGAGCCGCGCCGCCGTGTTCACCAGGTCGCCGGTGACCATGCCCTGACCCTCGGCTCCGAGGGTGACGGCCGCCTCTCCGGTCAGGACGCCGACCCGGACCGCGAGATCGACGCCGGATTCCTTGCCGAGCGCCGGGACCATGTCGGCCAGGTCGAGTCCGGCCCGGACCGCGCGCTCGGCATCGTCCTCGTGGGCGATCGGGGCACCCCACATCGCCATGACCGCGTCGCCGATGAACTTCTCGATAACGCCTCCGTAGCGATCGACGATGACCCGCGTCCGTTCGAAGTACCGGTCCTGGAGCTCGCGCATCGTCTCCGGGTCGCGGTCCGCGGACAGGCTGGTGAACCCGACGAGGTCGGCGAACAGGATGGACACCACTCGGCGCTCGGTCGCGCCGCCGCGTGGATCGACGGTCGACTCCGCCGTCGATGGTCGGGCGGCTGCCGTGCCGCCGAGGTTCGTGCCGCAGCTGCCGCAGAACCTGGCACCGGCCGGATTGGCGGCACCGCAATTCGGGCAGCCTCCAAGGGCCGATCCGCATTCGAGGCAGAAGCGGCCGTCAGACGGGTTGGTGGCGCCGCAGTTCGAGCACGTCACGGTATGCGGAGATTACCCGACGGGGGAGCCTCCGCAATGGGAGCCGGACCCATCGGCGCGGTCACGGCGATGTTTGTCCACAGACTGATGAAGTTCAGATACCGTGGTGCCGGTGCACCATCCGACTTTGTCAAGTTCCGGGCAGGCCGCTCTGGCAGCGGCGGCCCTGGCGTCCGGGGTGCCGACCGTCACCGTCTCGCTTCGCACGCCGTGGGACCTGCTCGCGTACCCCTCCGCACGGACCCATGTCTGCAGCTACGGCATCCTGCCGCCATCGATGGAGGCGCTCGCCGCCGCGCTGCTGGGCGAGGCGCCATTCGCCGGCCGGTTGCCCGTCGAGATCGCCGGCCTCCATCCACGCGGTCACGGGCTGATGGCATGGGGCTGAGGGACGAGATCCTCGAGCAGCCGGCCGCCGCCCAGCGGCTGCTCGACTCCGCGCCGGCGGCGTTCGCCTCCATCTCCGCCGCGGTCACGTCGCGCCGTCCGCGGTTCGTCGTCATCGCCGCCCGGGGCACCTCGGACAACGCCGGCATCTACGCGCAGTACCTGCTGGCGATCCGGAACGGGTTGATCGTCGCCCTGGCGGCGCCCTCGACGGTCACCCTCTACGGCGCGCGCCCCGACATGGCCGACGCGCTGGTCGTCGGCATCTCGCAATCGGGCCGCTCCCCGGACATCGTCGCCGTCGTGGACGAGGCGCGGCGGCAGGGCGCCCTCACGGTCGCGCTGACCAACGACGCGGATTCGCCCCTGGCCGACACGGCCGACCACGTGGTCGATCTGCGTGCCGGACCGGAGATGGCCACCGCCGCGACCAAGACCTACACCACCGAGCTGCTGGCGGCGGCGCTGCTATCGGCGGCTCTCGACCCGCCGTCATCCCAGGAGACGCTCGACCTGGCCGGCCTGCCGGCCCTGATGTCGGCGGCACTGACGGCCGAGCCTCGCGCGCGCGACCTGGCCGCGGCGCACGCCGACCGCCAGCGTGCCGTCGTGCTCGGCCGCGGCTACAGCTACCCGAGCGCGCGCGAGTGGGCGCTCAAGCTGCAGGAGATGGCCCTGGTCGCTGCCATGTCCTATTCGGCGGCCGACTTCGAGCACGGGCCGATCGCGCTGGTCGAGTCAGGATTCCCGGTGCTGGCGATCGCCCCGAGCGGCCCCGAGCTGGAGGCGCAGGCCGCCCTCCTGGCGCGCCTGAAGGAGGACCACGACGCACACCTCCTGGTGATCTCGGACGCGCCGGAGGTCCGTGAGATCGACGAAGGGCTGGCCCTGCCCGGTGGCATCCCGCCCTGGCTCGCCCCGATGGTCGATATCCTGCCCGCCCAGCTGTACGCCTATCACCTGACCGTCGCGCGCGGCCTCGACCCCGAGCATCCGCGCACGATCAGCAAGGTCACCGAGACGCGCTAGCGGCGATCAACCGCTGATACCAGCGGGCGCTGTCCTTGGGCGTCCGGCGCTGGCTGGCGTAGTCGACATGGACCAGGCCGAACCGCCGGGTGTAGCCGAGGCTCCACTCGTAGTTGTCCGTGAACGACCAGACGTGGTAGCCGGTCAGCGGCACTCCGGCTCGACGTGCGTCTGCTGCCGCGGCGACGTGACGGGCCAGGTAATCGACCCGGGCCACGTCGCGCACCCGACCGTCCGGGTCCACCGTGTCCGGGTAGGCGGCGCCGTTCTCGGTCACCACGATCTCGGCCGGTGCGTATGTGCGGTGGAGGTCGAGCAGGACGTCGCGCAGGCCGTCGGGCGCGACGGTCCAGCCCATCTGGGTCTGCTCCGAGTCCGGCGCGGCAGCGACGTCCCAGTCGAACGCCAGGTCGGACCTGGCGCTCACGGACTCGCGCCGGTAGTAGTTCAGGCCCAGCCAGTCGAGATCGCCGGCCGGCGGCTCTGCCAGTTCGACCCCGTCGAGGTGGCCTGCCTGGCGGTGGGCCTCGAGCCCCAGCGCCGGGTAGCCCCGACCGAAGAGAGGATCGAGGAACCATCCGTCGCGCGCCGAGCTCCACTGGGCGGCCGCCAGGCGATCGCGCTCCGAATCGGTCGCCCCCACGACCTGGTTGGCATCGATCGCCATGCCCACCTTGGCCTGATCGACCTCGGCGCGGATCGCCTGGGTGGCACCGGCGTGCGCGCGAAGCTGGTTGTCGGCGACCCGCATCGCAGTCGGCCAGTCGCGCAGCCCCGGCGCATGGATGCCATCGGCATGGCCGAGGAAGGCGAAGACGGCCGGCTCGTTGAACGTCATCCAGTCCGTGACCCGGTCACCCAGGTGCGCGGCGAGCAGCGCGGTGAAGTCCGTGAACCAGCCCACGACCTCCGGGTTGGCGAAGCCGCCGCGGTCCTGCAGCGCCTGCGGCAGGTCCCAGTGGAAGAGGTTGATCAGCGGCTGGACGCCGGCGTCAAGCAGGGCGTCCACGAGGCGGTCGTAGAAGTCGAGGCCAGGCTGGTTGATGGCGCCGGTCCCGACGGGCAGGATGCGCGGCCAGCTGACGCTGAAACGGTAGGCGCGCGCGCCCAGCTCGGCCATCAGCCGGACGTCGTCCGGGTAGCGGTGGTAGTGGTCGCAGGCGACATCGCCCGTGCCGCCATCGACGATGGCCCCTGGCTGGCGGGCAAAGGTGTCCCAGATCGACGTGCCTCGGCCGTCCTCGGCTGCCGCGCCCTCGATCTGATAGGCGGATGCGGCGAAGCCCCAGACGAAGTCTGCGGGGAATGATCGGGCGAGCTGGGTCGGGTCCGTCTCGGACGCGGAGGACGTGCTCACCCGCCGATCGTATCCGGTCGGGCGCGGGTCGGTCAGGCGGGAGTCTCCGCGGTCGTCTCGGCCTTGGCCGGCGACATCGTGGCCCGCGTCGAGCGCGACATCGCGGCATCGAGCCGAGCCACGAATGGCTTCGCCTCGAGGCGGACGAGGATCTCGCGAGCGGCTGCGGCGGCGGCGTGCACGTCCGGTTCGGCCGGATCGAGGAGCGTTGCCATGTCCAGCCCGCACAGTGCTTCGTCCCATGTCAGGCCCAGGTCCCGCCACGCCCGAAGTGCTTCGCGGTAGAGGGCCATCGACTCGGCCGTGCGACCGGCGATGGCGGCGATCCCGGCCCGGATGGTCTTCTGATCCGCATCGACCGCCGGCCCATGGATGCCGGATGCATCGAGTGTCGCGAGATCATCGGCAGCTTCGGCGGTGTCGCCCATCCAGAGGGCCGACCGGGCGGCCAATGCCAACGCCAGCGGCAGGTACTCGGCGACCAGGCCGCCGGTTCGATGCGAGGCGTCTCGGGCCTCGTCGAGTCGACCGGACGCGAAGGCATCGAACGTCCTCGCGAACAAGAGCGCTCCGAGGATGGTCGGTTCGGAGTTGCCGCCGACGATCGACACCATCTCTGCGATGACGTCCTCGACGTGATCACCCCGCAAGGCGCGCATCGTCGCCCATGACTCGAGCAGGAACAGGCGGTCGCCTCCGCCGTTGGCCTCCTCGGCGAGTGCCGACTCGACCTCCGCGAATGCCCATATCCAGTCGCCGGTCCTCATCGCGCACCCGACGCCATTCCCGACGGAGATGCTCAGCGACGTCCGAGTGCCCAGGCGGCGGGCGATCGCGATGCCCATCCGCGCCGATGCCAGACCGCTCCTGGGGTCACGACTTCGAACGATGCTGGAGCGGTTGCCGACCGCCCGCAGGACCGTCCGGTCGAGGCCGTTCGACTCGGCGAGCGCCTGGCCTGCGTCGATGAGGCCGAGTCCCTCGATCGCACGTCCGAGGTACGACAAGGCGGTGCCTTTCGTCACGAGCGTGTCCGCGATGATCGCGGTCTGGTCGGTCCGCTCCGCGGCGGCGAGGGTTCGATCCGCCACTCCGAGTGCGCGTTCCGATTCCTCGTGGAGGAAGAGCGCCCGGGCGAGCTGACCCAGCAGCAACACATACCCAGGATCGGTATCGAGGTCGACGAACTCGTTGGCCGCGGGTTCGAGCGCCTCGATGCTTTCTGCCGACTGGGACGCAGTGGAAAGAGCTCGCCCGAGGGCAGCGGTCGCGCGCGCGACGGCAGGACGCTGGCCGAGGTCGCGGCGGATCCCGATCGCGCGTCGGAGGTGTCCCTCGGCGACCTCGTGTCGGCCGGCGTTCGAGGCTGCGTCGCCGGCCCGCTCGAGCAGATCGGCGGCCTCGGCCGGGTCGCTCGTCACCAGGAGGGCCTGCTCGAGGAAACGGAGTGCCTGGTCGTTCGCACCGAGATCGACAGCCCGCGAGGCCGCAGCCTCGAGCGCGATCCTGGCTTGACCGGCGAGCGCGTCAGCCTCGGGCCCTTCGGTCGCATTCGCATGCGCCGCCAGGTAGTGGCCGGCCAGCGCTCCGGCGATCTCGTCCGTGCCGAGCTTCTCGAAGAATCGCGCCGCGGCGAGATGGCGGCGCTTCCGCTCTGGCTTGGCCAGCGTGTTGTAGGCGACCTCACGGATCAGTGCCTGGACGAAGCCGTACTGACCTCGCTCCGGGCTCCGTGGATCGGTTTCGAGTGTGAGGAGCTCCCGACGGACGAGACCGCGCAACCGCGGCTCCAGCTCCGCGTCGTCGATCCCGGACACGGCGGCGAGTCCGGCCAGCGTGAAGCTCTGGCCGATCACGGCGGCATCCGAGACAAGCGTCCGATCGTCCGGGGAGAGGCCGTCGAGGCGACTGGCGATGAGTGCGGTCAGCGTTTCCGGGACCGCCAGACTGGTCAGGTCGCCGACCGGTCGATAGGTGCCGTCGACGATGGTCAGGCGCTCTTCGGCGACGAGCATCCGGACCGTCTCGACGGCGTACAGCGGGATCCCATCCGCGCGGGCGACGATCGCCGCGATGGCCGTGGCCGGAAGGCCCGGGACGAGCCCGGCAAGGAGTTCGCGCATCGCGCCGGGGTCGAGTGGCTCGAGGTAGAGCGAGGTGAAGTTCCGCTTGGCGGCGCCCCAGTCCGGCCGGCGCTCGAGCAGTTCGGGTCGAGACAACGTGATGACGTAGATCGGAACCCCGCGACTCCATTCGAGCAGGTGGTCGACGAAGTCGATCAGGCCCGAAATCGGCGTAATGGAAGTCCTCGAAGACCATAGCCACGGTGCCCTGGTCGGCGATCCGCTCGAAGAACGTCCGCCACGCGGCGAAGAGCTGCTCCGAGCCGCCGGCCGCCGTCTCGACCCCGAGCAGGGCCAGCAGGGCGGGCTCGATCCAGCGCCGATCGGCCTCGTCGGGGACGTACTCGACGAGCGTCTCGGCGATCTTGAGCCGGGTCGTCGTCTCGTCGTCCGTCTCGAACAGGCCGGCTCGCCGGCGGACCATCTCGCCGAGCGCCCAGAAGCTGATGCCCTCGCCGTAGGCCGGACTCCGGCCGACATGCCAGTAGGTCGTGTCGACGACGCCGTCGGTGTACTTCGAGAACTCCCAGCCGAGGCGGCTCTTGCCGATGCCGGCCGGCCCGATGACCGAGACGAGCCGGGAGCGACGCTCGCGCCCGGTGGCATGGAACAGGTCCTTGAGCAGGCGCAGCTCGTCGTCACGACCGACGAACGGGGCCTCCAGCGTCTCGGATCGGTTGCGACCGCCGAGCTCGGCGACGACGCGGAGCGCGCGCCACGCCGGGACCGGGCTCGTCTTGCCCTTGAGCGTCTGCTCGCCGGCCTCCTCGAAGGCGATGGCGTTGGAGGCGGCGCGATGGGTCGCCTCTCCGACCAAGACGGTGCCGGGCGCCGCGGCTGATTGGAGGCGTGAGGCCGTGTTGACGAGGTCGCCGGCGACCATCCCCTGGTTTGTCGCGCCCATGGTGACCGCGGCTTCGCCGGTCAGGACGCCGGCGCGGGCCTGGATCGTCGGTCCGAGCGTCCGGACCGCGTCCACCAGGTCGAGCGCCGCCCGGACCGCCCGTTCGGCATCGTCCTCGTGGGCGGTCGGAGCGCCCCAGACGGCCATCACCGCGTCGCCGATGAACTTCTCGATGGTCCCGCCATAGCGGCCGATCACATCCCGCGAGAGGTCGAAGTAGGCGGTCAGGAGCTCGCGGGTGTCCTCGGCATCCTTGCCTTCGGCCAGTGTCGTGAACCCGACCAGGTCGGCGAACAGGATCGACACGAGACGCCGTTCGGAGACGGGTGTCGGCGCAGGGACGCCGCTCGGCGATGCCGCCTGGCCGCCCGCCGGCAGCGGCTGGGCACACTCGCCGCAGAACTTCTCGCCCGGCTCGTTGAGCGCCCCGCACGAGGGGCAGGGGAGTGCCAGAGGAGCGGCGCATTCCGAGCAGAACTTCCGTCCGGCACGGTTCTCCGTGCCGCAGTTCGAGCAGACCACCGATGTCTCCAGAAAGACTGAGGGGATGGAGCGTACCGCGTCAGTCCGGGGACGATGACGCGTTCGGGAGTGGGTCGTGGGTTCCACGCGGCTGGTCGTCGCCGGGCTCGCCGTCGCGGATGATCCGGCGCAGGTCGGCGGCCCGGCCGCTGAGGTCGCGGAAGAAGTCCGTTTCGGTGATCTCGGCGACCTGGCGAGCCTCTCGGACGTGGTCGATCTCGATCCGCAATTCACGGACCTGCGCGCGCAGGCGCGCCTCGCGTGCGACGACCTCGCGGGCCATGCTCTCGAACCGTCGAGCAAGGACGCCGAGTGCGTCGTCGCGGGCAGCGACAGACGCGAGGTCCCCCATGTCGGCGTCGCCGGCCTCGAGGGCGGCCGCGGCGCCGGTCACCCGCGACACCTGCTCGAGGTACTCGAGTTCAAGGTCACGCAACCGCTTCGCCGCCAAGGATGAATCGAGACGAGCTTGGAGGATCGCCGGCTGGAACGGCTTGGGCAGGTAATCGGTCGCGCCCATCCCGATGCAGCGGACCACACTCGCGATGTCATCCACGCCGGAGATGATGATGACCGGGATGTGCCCCAGCTCGGGGTCCGCCTTGATCGCCTCCAGGGTCGCGTACCCGTCCATGACCGGCATGACGATGTCGAGCAGGACGACATCGATGGGACCTTCCGCGAGGCGATCCAGGGCCTCGCGCCCATCGACCGCCTCGACGACGGCATGCCCCTGCTTGGTGAGGGCCGCCCGCAGGACGGTTCGATTGAGACGCTCGTCGTCGACGACGAGGACCCGCCCACCGCCGGCCATCAGCCGGGCGCGATCGTGTCGAGGGCGGCACGGACGCGTTCGAACTCCGCCGATGCTTCGGCCACCCGCTCGGCAGCGCCATCGAGGCGACCCGCCCGCGCGTCCGCCTCGAGCGCACGGCACAGGTCCGCGAGGCGGTCGGCGCCCATGCTCGCACTGTTCGACTTGAGCGAGTGTGCCGGCCGGACGAGCGCCTCTGCGTCACCTCGGGCCGTGGCGTCGCGCATCGCCGAGAGCTGCGCGACGGCGTCCTCCTGGTACGTGACGATGAGCTCGCGCAGGAACTCGGGGTCGCCGCCGGTCATCTCGAGCAGTCGGTCGATCGCGGCCTGGTCGACGACGGGTCGATCGTCGGTCATCGGCGGGCTCCCTTCACGCGACGGTCGGGGCCGCGGTCAGGGCCCGCGCCAATTCGTCGGGGCGGATCGGCTTCGACACGTAGTCGTCCATGCCCGCCGCGAGGCAGATCTCGCGGTCGCCCTCCATGGCATTGGCCGTCATCGCGACGATCCGGAGTGCGCGATCCGGCCAGCGGGCGCGGATACGCCGAGTGGCCTCGAGACCGTCGAGTTCGGGCATCTGGACATCCATCAGGACGACGTCGTAGTCGTGCGCCTCGAGCGCGGCGATCGCCTCGAGACCGTCGCCGGCGATATCCGTCGTGTAGCCCATCCGCTCGAGGAGCCGTGTGGCGAGTTTCTGATTGACCGCATTGTCCTCCGCCAGGAGCAACCGCAGCGGGTGCTCGATCGGCCATGGTCGGGTCGATCGTCCAGCGGTCCGGTGCGCGCGGCGCCGCCTGCACCACGGAGCCGCTCAGGACCTGGCCGAGGGTATCGCTGAGGGCCGCCGGTTTGACGGGCTTCGTGAGGAACGCGGCCACGGCGTCGGCTTCACGATCGCGTTGTCCTAACGACGACAAGACGATGATCGGCGGCCCGTCGGCCCCTCGCGTCGACCGGATGGCGGCCGCCAGGGCAAGGCCGTCAAGATCGGGCATCCGGAGGTCGGTCACGACCACGTCGAAACCGGCATCCGGGGCCGCGGCCAGGTCGCGCGCCTCGAGCGGCGAGCCGGTCGCCGTCACGGTCAGCCCGAGTCGCTCGAGCTGACTCACGAGGATCCGCAGGTTGGTCGCGTTGTCGTCCACGACGAGGACGCGCCGGCCGTGCAGGTCGACGGCGGGCGACGGGGCGGCCAGCTCCTGGTCGGCGGACGCCGGCAGGTGCACGATGAGGCGGAACGTGCTGCCCTCGCCCGGGATGCCGGCACTCTCCGCGACGAGTGATCCGTCCATGAGCTCCGCCAAGCGCCGGCTGATGGCCAGCCCGAGGCCCGTCCCGCCGTACTTCCGGGAGATCGAAGCGTCGGCCTGGCTGAACGACTGGAACAGCCGTCCGACGCGGTCGGCCGGGATGCCGATGCCGGTGTCGTGGATCTCGAGGTTGACCGCCCATCGACCAGGCCCGTCCGCGGCGTCGCCCGCGTCGAGGCGTGAACCGGTCACGTTGACGGTGATCTCGCCTGTGTCGGTGAACTTGATGGCGTTGGACAGCAGGTTGAGGACGATCTGGCGCAGCCGTCCGGCGTCGCCGACCAGTGTCCCGGGCAGATCCGGGTCGAGCGCGTAGACGAGTTCGAGCCCCTTCTTGGCGGCGATCGGACCCATGACGTCGAGCGCCCCTTCGATCGTCGCGGCCAGGGCGAACGGGTGCGCGTCCAGCTCGAACCGGCCGGCCTCGATCTTCGAGAAGTCGAGGATGTCGTTGATGATCGTCAGGAGCGCCTCGCCCGAGGTGTGGATGGTCTCGGTGTAGTCGCGCTGGTCCGTGTCCAGCGGCGTGTCGAGGAGCAGCCCGCTCATCCCGATGACCGCGTTCATCGGGGTTCGGATCTCGTGGCTCATCGCGGCGAGGAACGCGCTCTTGGCCTGGTTCGCGGAATCCGCATCGCGGCGGGCGGCGTTGAGCTCGGTGATGTCGTGGTAGATGGCGTAGTAGCCGAGCTGCTCGCCATGGACGACGAGCGGCACCACCAGGACTTCGGCATCGATGACCGAGCCGTCCTTGCGGACCCGCTGACCGATCTCGTGGGCACGACCCCGTTGAGCCGCCCGGCGGGTGAGGTCGTGGCCGGGGTCGCGGGGCGACGCGTCCTTGAGCACCAGATCATCGATGTTCCGGCCGATCGCCTCCTCCGGCTCGAACCCGAACAGGGTGGTCGCGGCCGGGTTCCAGCCCGAGACGCGCTCGTCGCGGTCCATCGTCACGATCGCGACCGGGCTGACGTCCACCAGTGATTCGAAATACGACTTCTGCCGGTCGAGCTCGGCGGTCCGGTCCTGCACCCGCCGTTCGAGGGTTGCGACATTCGCTCGCAGCTCGGAGGTCATCTCGTCGAACGCCACGGCCAGCGTCCCGACCTCGTCCTCGGACTGGATCCCCGACACCGCGTCGAGATCGCCGGCGGTCACCTTGGCGGCGGTCGCGGCCAGCTGCAGGATCGGCCGGGTCACCCGCCGCGCCACGAACCAGATCCCGCCGGCGAGCAGGACGGCCGACACCAGCCCGACAAGTCCGATGACCAACGCCAGCTGGCGCGCCGAGGCAAACGCCTCGTCCTGGCTGACCTCGGCGAGGATTCCCGCCCCGCGATCGGCGATCCACCGGTAGACCCCGATGACCGGGACCCCGCGATCGTCGACATAGAGGCCCTCGCCGGTCTGGCCGGCGCGCACCTGGCGGATGCCCTCCGAATCGACGACGTTGCCCTGGCCGGCCAGGGTCGCGCCCTGGATCAGCCGGCCGTCCTTGTCGACGAGATAGGTCCGTCCGGACTCACCGAGGCCGGTCCGCTCGAGGATGATCCGGTCGAGACGCTGGAGGCTGAGGTCGGCGGCCAGGACCGCCACCCGCTGCCCCCCGCCGTTCTGGTCGAACAACGGGGTCGCCACGGTGATCGTCGGTCGCTGGGTCAGCGGCGAGGTGTAGACATTCTGGACGGTCGTGTGCGACGAGCCGTTGCTGAAATAGGGCTGCTCGGTCTGGGTCATGCCCTCGTGCTCGGCCAGCGTCGACAGCCTGATCTTGCCGTCGAGGTCGAGGATGAAGATCTCCTCGGCGTCCGCGGTGTTGCCGACGATCGCCTTGAGATCGCCTCGCAGCCGGGTCGCGGCGTCGCCCTTCGCCGCCGGCGAGGCCGCCGGGTCGAGGAAGGTCCGGGCATCGTCGCCGAAGCCGGGGATCGCCCCGACGTAGACGATGTTGCGGGTCTGTTCGTCGATCCAGCGCTCGAGTGAATCCGACTTGACCGAGGCGACGGCATCGAGTCGGTCGTACACCCCGGCGGTGAGGTCGCCGGTCGCCCGGAGGTAGACGACGGCTCCCACGACCAGGACGGTGACGGTCGACAGCAACAGGAAGTACGCGACGAGCCGCGCGCGCAGACTCCGGCGCCAGGGCCAGGCGATGCGGCTCGTCGTCGTCATGTCGTCAGGCAGCCTCTACGGGACCGTCTGGTTGACCTTGGCCATGTCGAAGGCGGCCGCCGCGGTGACGTAGTCGGTGCCGAAGTACTTCGTGGAGGCGGCCTTGAGGTCGCCGCTCGCTTCGAGGTCACGGATCGCGCCATCGATGGCGGCCAGGAACGCCTGCGGCGCGAGCGTCATGCTCCGGTCGATGTAGCCGGTCTTGTACGTGTAGAAGGCGGGCGTGTCGAGCATCCGGAGGTCGCCGCCCTTCGCGATCGCCTCGGCGCCGACCGGCTGGCTGCACAGGAACGCGTCGATCGTGCCGGCCGCGACGGCGTCGAGCCCCGGTGGCTCGTGGGCGAAGGTCACGATCTTGGGATCGGTGACCGCATAGGTCAGCGTCTCGCCCGGGAGGGACAGCGTCTTGCGCAGGTACAGCTCGTGCGTGCAGCCCGAGCAGGCACCGATCTGCTTCCCGGACAGGTCGGCCGGGGTCTTGTAGCTGGAATCCTTCTTGACGAAGAAGTTCGCCGGCGTCGTGTAGTACGGCTGCGTCACGTACAGCTTCTCCATCCGGGACGTCGTCATCGCGCCTGAGCCCCAGGCCACGTCGAACCGGTCGCCCCAGCCGCCGGCGATGACCTCGTCGAACGGGACCGCGACGAAGCACGGCTCGACGCCGAGCTTGGCCGCCACGAGCTTGCCGGTCTGGACGTCGTAGCCGTCCATCTCCGGCGCGGTCATCTGGTTCGGAGCACACTTCGTGTTGGGCGCTCGAGTCGCGCCGTCGACCTTCATCGACTGGGGCGGATACGCCGGATCGGTGAACAGGACCAGCGTGCCGCGGGCCTGGACCTGCGCCAGCTTGTCCTTCGTCGGGTCCGCCGTCGGCGAGGCCGCGCTGCCGCCCGTCGAGCCACTGCTGCAGGCGGCGAGCATCGCCGCCATCACCAGACCGAGGACGATCGTTCGTCGGGATCCGCGTCCGTTCCTCATGTCATGTCCTTCACTGCACCGTCTGGCCGATCTTGGTGAGGTCGAACTGGCCGGCCGGCGTCGTGTAGTCGGCACCGAACCACTGCATCGACAACGCCTTGAGCGTCCCGTCGCTATGGGCCGTCCGGATGATGTCGTTCACGCGGTCGACGAACGCCTTGACCTGCAGCCCCGAGGTCTTGTCGACGAACCCGGACGGATACATCGAGAACGCCGTCTCATCGAGGAGGCGGAGCGGCTTGCCGCCCTTGATCGCCTCCTCGGCGACCGGCTCGGCGGTCAGGAACGCATCGATCTGCCCGGCCGCGAGGGCCTCGATACCCGGCTTCTCGGTCTCGAAGCCGACGAGCTTGGGGTCCTTGACCTTTTGGACGAGATCGACGCCGGGGATCACCAGGGTGCCCTTGAGGTACGACTCGACCGTGCAGCTGGTGCATGTCCCGATCTTCTTGCCGTCGAGATCGGATGGCTTGGTGGCGGTCGAGCCCTTGGCGACGAGGAAGCGCTGGGGCACGTAGTAATACGGCTGGGTCATGTACAGGTGCTCCATCCGGGTCGCGTTGATCGCTCCGGATCCGTACACGATGTCGAGCCGGTCGCTCCAGCCCCCGGCGGTCACTTCGGTCCAGCTCGGCTGCACGAAGCATGCTTCGACGCCCAGCGCCTTCGCGACGAGCTTGGTCGTCTCGACGTCGAAGCCGGTGACCTCGCGCGCGGTGATCTCGGTCGGCTGGCACTTGGTGTTCGGGTCGCGGGTCGCGCCGTCCACCTTGATCGACTGAGGCGGGTAGTCGAGCTCGGCGTAACCGACGAGGGTCCCGCGGGCAAGGATCTGGGCGAGCTTGTCCTTCGTCGGGTCAGCCGACGGCGCCTTCGACGGGGCGGCCGAGGAACACGCGGCGAGGAGCACGGCCAGACTGCCGATGACGAGGCAGAGGCGCAGGGCGGCGCGCGATGAGTCTCGTGACACGGTCGTCCCTCCGATCCGGTTGGGGTTGCTGGTCATGCCGAGGCCGTCCCCGACGTGAGCGAGATGGTCAGCCGGGCGGGATCGCCGCCCGGCTCGACAGCGAAGGTGGACGTCGCGGGATCCGCTGCCCGGAACGTCGTCTCAGACGAACCGTCGTGGAGACGCACGTCCACCGGCGTGCGCAGCGTGCCCCCATCCGGGCCGATGGCATGGACCCAGAGCGAGACGTCGGCGGCGATGCCGGCCGGCAGGTCGACCGTCATCGAGCGCAGACGATTGGGTGCGTTGATGACGATCTCCGACCCGTCGACCCGGCGCCGTCCGGTCGATTCCTCGAGGTCGACGGAGGTCGCGATCGCGCGGCCACCGGACACCACCGACAGGATCCCCCGATCCGGCGGTCCCGACTCGAGCCGGTATTCCACGACCGTCCGCGGTGCGAACGCTCCACGTCGCCAGCTCACGATCGTCAGGGCGACCATGGCGGCCCCGACGAGGAGCGCCGCCAGGCGTTCGAGTGGCGAATCCCAGATCCACACACCGAACGCGACGACCCCGAACAGGAAGACGCCACCGATCGCGACGGCGACGATGGGCCAGCCCAACGGACCGATCATCCGACCCGGCAGACGGCCGCCACGATGTCGTGCGGCCACGAGCAGGAGCATCGGGAAGACGCCGCTCAGAAGCGGCAAGGTCAAAGTCCCGACCACGTTGAGTGGCTCGGTGAACGAGACGGAGCCGCGCGACAACAGCACCTCGACGATCACGAAGATCACCGCCAGCGGGGCGGCGCGGATGGCGAAGTCGACGAGGCGCCCAGTGGCGGTCGACGAACGGCCGTCGTTTCCCTGGACAGAGGCCATCAGGTCGGCCATCTGATTGAAGATCCCGAGTCCCAGGTAGATCGCGCTCAGGCCGACCCCCAGGATGATGTAGATCGTGCCGAGGACATCGATGATCGGCCCGACCCGATCGGCGAGCGGAGTGAGTGCCGTGCCAGGGTAGCCGGCCAGCGTGGCGGCCCCGACGGCGCCTGTCAGGACCAGGACGAAGACGACGTAGATGGCCATCGCCGTCAGCATCGCCGCGACGCTCCCGGCCAGCAGATGGCGGCCACTCGGGTCGCGCGCCAGCACCACCTTGGCGGAATGACCCGCCGAGGTATGTCCGAAATAGGCGACGAGGGCGACGCCGAAGACGAGCTCGAGGAACGTCGCATCGAGGGTGAGCCCGGTGCCCGGTCCTGCCGCGAAGGCATCCGGACGGACATTCGCGAGGGCGATCGCCGAGATCAGCAGGAGGAGGAAGATGTTGATCGACCCGACCGCGACCGCCAGCGCCACTGTGGCATCGAGCGTCCCGCGCCACAGGATCGCAACCACGACCAGGAACAGTGCGGCGGCCCAGATCAGCACGGACACGCCGGTCACGCCAGCCACCGTCGAGCCGAAGCCGATCAGCGCGACGCTGAACCCGACCGCGTCGAGGACGAACAGCGTCGGGATGACGATCGCGAGCCCGGGTCGCCCGAGGTAGTCGCCGATAAGATGGCCGAGGAAGGCGTTCCCGTAGCGCATCTGGCCGTCGCGGGTGATGCTCTCGACGAGGGCGGCGATCGTCAGCACATTGAGGACGCCGAAGACGACGAGCAGGATCGTCGCCCCGACGGGACCGAACCCGGCCAACGCGATCGGCAGGGCGAGGACGCCGACGCCGACTGTCTCCGTCAGGGTCAGGGTGAAGGCCAGCCAGAACGGCGGCAGCGACTCGAGCCGGTGGGAGAGGCCGGCGCGCCGCCAGCGAAGTCGTTCGCGAAACGATAAAGGCACGAGTCCGGCCGCAGCGACATCCACGCCGGACCGTTGCCGGTACGCCTCGACCACGGTCGGATCGTCCGCCGTGAGCGCATCCCGGACACCACGTGCCTGGATGGGCAGGCCGTACTTGTCGACCACCCTGCGCAGGATCTCGGCGCGGAGGGCTGGATCGTCCGGAACGAGGCTGGCCCAGCTGTCGGCGTGGCGATCCAGATCCTGGATGGTCGGCCGAAGCGGCAGGCTGCGGCCCTCGGCGAGGGCGCTCAGGAACTGGCCCTCGGATTCGGCCGCGGTCCGCTCGGTCTCGAAGCGGGCCATCGCCCGACGTGCCCGTGACGTCAGCAGGGCCGTCCGCGCCTCGATGGCATAGAGGAGCGTGCTCGCCCGGCGTGCCGGCATGCCGCCGGTGACATCCGCGCGGGTGAAGATCGGCGCGTCGTCAGCCGTCATCGCCGACCAGGGTGGCGGCGACCGTGCGAAGGAGGGCGGACACGGGATGGTCCGGTTCGCGAACGGAGAAGATCCCCTCGCTGGCGAGACGCATCACGTCGTCCGAGTGGGGGATGACGGCGGCGACCGGGCAGCTGTAGGCCTCCTCGACCCGGGCGGCCACGGCAACGGCATCGAACGAATCGGGCAGCTTGTTGACCAGGATCCGGACGCGCGGCACCTGGAGCTCCCGGGCGATCCGTGCCGTCACGCCCGTCCCCTCGTAGTCCTGTCGGTCGGGCCGCATCACGATGAGCAGGCTGTCGGACAGGACGAGCGACAGGAGCGTTTCCTCGTTGAGTCCCGGGTGGGTATCGATGAGCAGGATGTCGAGGTCGAGGGCGGCGATGAGCTGCCGGAAGCCCTCGGTCATCATCTGGGCGTCGTAGCCCTCGCGCAGGACCCGGGCGATCTCGCCCGGCTTCATGCTCGACGGGATCAGGTGGATCCGCCCCGGCGTCTCCGGACCCGCGGCGCTTGTCACGTCCCGGGCGACGTCCTCGATCGCCCGGCCGTGCCACAGGAAGTCGTTCAGTGACGCCTCGATCTCGTCCCCGGCCAGCCCGAATAGGACATGGATGCCGGGTGACTGGATATCGGTGTCGATGACGCCCACCCGCCGACCGGCGCGCGCATAGATCGCAGCGAGGTTGGCGGTCGTGTTGGACTTGCCCGTCCCTCCACGGAACGAGTGAACGCTGATGACGGTCGCCACCGATCCCTCGTCTGGGGCTGCTGGGTGGATGGGGCGGCGTGGGGTGTGCGGTCGATCGCCGGTGGCGTTCGGAATCGCGATGCTAGGGGGTGGTCCGCCCCGACGCAAGTCGAGTCCTCAATGGACGTCCTGACCGAATGAGGCCGGGTCGATCCCCGCAGCCGCAGTCGCGTAGTCGTGCGTGAAGTACTTCAGCGACAGGGCCTTGAGCGTCCCATCGGCGAAGCGCGCCGTGAGCGTCTGGTTGACGAAGTCGTAGAGCGCCTTGACGTCTCGGCCGGATGTCTTGTCGATGGCGCCGGCCGGGATCCCGATGTAGGCGGCCGGTTCGATACCGCGGATCTTGGCGCCCTTGTCGATGAGACCCTGGGCGACGGTGTCCGCGCACAGGAAGGCATCGAGCTTGCCGTCGGCGACGTCCTGCAGGCCAGCCGCTTCCACGGCGTAGCCCACGATCTTCGCGTCGTCGACCTTGTAGTCGATGGACATGCCCGGCACGGTCAGGCGCTTCTGGAGGTAAAGATCGGCCCAGCACGCGGTACACACGCCGATCCGCTTGCCGTCGAGATCGCTCATCTGTTGCGCCTTGGAGTCCGTCCGGACCCACAGACGCTCGGGCGACCCGATGTACGGCTTCGTGAAATACAACCCGGGCATGCGCTCGTCAGTGACGCCGATCGACGCGAAGGCGATATCCCAGCGGTCCGCCCAGTGCCCGGCGATCATCTCTGTCCAGGTCGGGACGACGTAACACGGCTCGACCCCGATGGCGTCGGCGATCATGTTGCCGACCGACACGTCGTAGCCATCCAGTTCGGCGCGCGTCATCTGGTTGATCTGACAGCGGGTATCGGCGGGCCGGACCGCTCCCTCGACGGCGAACGACGATGGCGGATACGCAGGATCCGTCGGCAGGATCAAGGTGCCCCTGGCCTTGACCTGGGCAAGCTTGTCGTGGGCAGGGTCTGCAGTCGGCGAAGGCGACGGCGCGGAACTGCATGCCGCGAGCAGCGCCGCAGCCACTAGCAGGAGGAGACTGGCGCGGGTCCGGCGGGGGAAGGGATGCCACATTGATCGGTGCCTCGGTCAAGGATGCCCCGGCGTCCGACGGAGCATAGCCGCCGTCCGTTCGGCAGGTCCGGGCAACGCCCGAGATGCGATGCTTCGCAGATGAGCAAGAACCGGATGGAGGCGTTCAGCGACGGCGTCATCGCCATCCTGATCACGATCATGGTCCTCGACCTGAAGGTCCCCCACGGCACGGACCTGTCCGACCTGGGTCCGCTGGCCCCGGTCTTCATCTCGTATGTCCTGAGCTTCGCGCTCCTGGGGACCTACTGGAACAACCACCACCACCTGATGCAGGCCGCCAAGGTCGTCGATGGGCGAGTCCTGTGGGCGAACCTCGGGCTGCTCTTCACGCTCTCGCTGGTGCCGTTCGCGACGGCCTGGATGGGCGAGTCGGTCTTCGCGCCGGTCCCGACCGCCGTCTACGGGGTCGTCTCCCTCGCCGCCGCGCTGACCTTCTATGCCCTGGTCCACGCGCTGATCCGGGCTCGCGGTCAGGATCCGACGCTCGCCCAGGCCATCGGCAGCGACCGCAAGGGGCTCATCTCACCGCTGATCTACGCCATCGCCATCCCCGTCGCGCTCATCGCGCCGGCGATCGCCTTCATCCTGTTCGGTGTCGTGATCGCCATCTGGATCGTCCCGGACCTGCGGATCGAACGAGCCCTGGCTCGGTAGGGGAGCGGGAATGCGCCGGAACGGGCCGCTGTGCTCGTCCCCCTCGGTGAACGCTCCGGCCCGGACGCTGGCGATGACCCTTGCCAGCCTCGCCGGATCGGAGGGATCGGCAGCCCAGAAGTCGAGGTCCGCGACCGAGCCTGGTTCGAGCTCCCCATCGCCGTCGGCGGCCGCGGCCGTCACCACGCATCCATCGAGGGCGAAGAAGATCGAGTCACCGCGTGAGATCGCGCTGACCGCATCGTCCGAGCCCACGGCAAGGACACGATCGGCCGCCCATGCGATCGCCGAGACCGACTCGTGGCCCGGGACCTCGTCGGATGAGACGCGGATCCGCCCACCGAGGGCGATGACGTACTCGTGCGTCACTGGACGCCTGGCTCAGCTCGGACGAGTGGCGGCGTAGAGGTGCACGGCACCGGCGACACCCTTGAGTTCGACCGGACCGACGTCACGGAACGTGACGACCGCATCGCTCGACGCATCGACCATCGCCTGGCTGACCATCACTTCGCCGGGCTGCGCATAGGCGGCGATCCGGGCGGCGACGTTGACCGTCGAGCCGTAGTAATCGCCCTCCTGGAAGATCACCGGGCCGGCGTGCAGGCCGATGTGGGCGAGCGGCAGTCCTGCCTCGACCACGGCATCGGCCATCTCCACGGCGGCCACGAGCCCATTGCCGGGGACCGGAAAGTGCAGCATCACTCCGTCGCCGAGCCACTTCACGGCCCGGCCGGCGTGCTTGATCGAGAGCCGGCGGACGATCCCGCCGAGCTGCTCCGCCAGCAGCGCCGCCGCGGCGTCGCCCTGCTCCTGTGTCAGCCGGGTGTACCCGGTGATGTCGAGGAAACACATCGCGGGAGGGTGGGTGAGGCGACTGTGCAGGCCAGCGGCGGCTAGTTGCATCTCGAGCCCTTCGATGATGTTGCCGGTCCACGCCTGCATCTGCTGAAGGTGGTACATCGCGATCACGGCACGCTCTGACAGGACGCTCATCCGGTCCCCGAAGTCCACCCCGAGGATCTCGTCGGGTCGGATGCCCCGCTCGGTGGCCGGCGTGATCACCTCGCTTTGCCACATGTTGGTTTCGGTCTCGGCGATGCGGCGAAGGCTCTCGGCCTGCGTCCGGATCATCTGTTGGATGACGGCTGGCCTGAAGCCGCCCTTGACCATCGCCTCGACCGCGTCGACGAATGGGAGTTCCTCGTCGCGCAATCGATCGCCCGGAGCGGCGGCGACCGAACCTGCGGCCTCTCGAACGAACAACAGTTGTTCGACTGGGACGTCGGTCCGTTCGGCGGCTTCCGCGAACGTGGCACCGCTGAGCACGGAGAACCGTTCGAATGCCGGCGCGTCGAGGAAGTCGAGCGAGACCTGCCTATTTCCGATAGCCTGGGCCAGCCCTTCCAGCGAGATGCCCGCATCGGTCAGGCTCCGGACGAGTCCGGCGCGGCGGAGGAGGGCCGGTGTGAACCGACCCTCCGCATCCGGCGTGAGGATCCCAACGTCACACAGCCGGCTCAGCTCATCGACGTCGAGACCGCTCCGGTGGGCCGCCTCGGCCAGATCGAATGTCTCCACGTTCCCAACTGTAGCGCCCGCGTGCCGTGCTTCGAAACGAGAGCCACACGAACCCGGCCGTATAGTGGCGACGATGGCCTCAGCCGCACAGCCAGCCTGCTTCCTGATCGCGGACATCTCCGGCTACACCGGCTACCTCGCCGATGTCGAGCTCGATCACGCCCAGGACATCCTGGCCGACCTGATCGGGGCCGTCGTCTCGGCGCTGCGGCCGAACTTCCGGCTGGCCAAGCTCGAAGGCGATGCCGCCTTCACCTGGATGGCGGCCGCGACGATCGACGGCTCGATGCTGCTCGACACCATCGAGCGCTGCTACTTCGGTTTCCGCCGGCGGCGCCGCGACGTCCGCCAGGCGACGTCGTGCGAGTGCAACGCCTGCAGCCGGATCCCCGACCTCGACCTCAAGTTCGTCGTCCATCACGGCGTGGCGATCCTCCAGAAGGTCGCCGGCCGCCAGGAGCTGCTCGGGTCGGACGTGATCGTGGTCCACCGGCTGCTCAAGAACGACGTGGTCGAGTCGATGGGCGTCCCCGCTTACGCCCTGATCAGCCAGGCCTGCATCGACGCCGCCGCCATCGACCCGGTCGCGCTTGGCATGACCGAGCACACCGAGACATACGACCGGATCGGCGACGTGGCGACATGGGTGCTGGACCTTGGCCGTCGCTGGCAGGAGGAGGAAGCGCGCGATCGCGTCTTCGTGACGCCGGACGAATCCATCCTCATCGTGTCGGTGCCGACGGACGTGCCGCCCCAGGTCGCCTGGGAGTTCATCACCAAGCCGGGCCAGCGGATGTCGTGGCAGCCGTGGGTGACCGAGGTCGAGATCCAGGGCGCGACCGGTGGCCGACGCGGTCCCGGATCGGCCAACCACTGCATGCACGGCAAGGACGCCGTGGTCGAGGAGATCCTCGACTGGCGACCATACGACTACGTCACCGACCGGACGGTCCTCGACACGCCGACCGGACCGATCAAGCTGCTCCACACCGTCGAATTCGAGCCGACGACGACCGGCACGACGATCCACTTCCGCTACACAGACGCGAAGACGAAGCGGGAGAAGGAGCTGATGAAGACGATCGGCCCGGCGTACGGGGCGGCCCTCCAGTCGGGCGTGCCCAGTCTTCTCGCCCAACTGGACGCGGAGCTCGCGTCCCGCGAGGACGGCCGTGCCCCGGAGCCCGAGCTGGCGCGGCCGAAGCCGGACGGCCCGCTGGCCGGGATCCAGCCACTGGTGATGCTCGATTGAGGGCGTCCGCCGGCTCGGTTTGTGACAAACGCACGGCACGCGAGCGCTAGTCAGGTGTTTCCTGACATATGAGTCACGTCGCGGGCATCTGTCCGGATCTCGTCGGGCGGACCTCTGCCTTCACGCTCGTGGCCGTGCCTCGGCGGGTTCGCAGTGCCATGACTCGGTGTCGAGCGCTCGTGTGCTGAGCGATCGTCAGGAACTCGGTTCACCCGGCGAGGTTCCGACGACGATGTCGAGATCCCCGGGGTGTGACTCGAGATAGCGCCGGACATACGGGCAGGTGGCGATGACCCCGAGTCCGCGGCGACGAGCGTCATCGAGCGCGAACCGGGTCAGGGCGGCCCCGATCCCATGTCCTTCGTACTTCGGGAACACCCTCGTGTGGATCAGGTCGATCTGCCCGCCATCGATCGCGTAGGTCAGGACACCGACGAGGGTGCCGTCGAGACGCGCTTCGAACCGCTGGCGGTCACGGTTGTCAGTGACATCGAGACTCACTCGACGATCAGGGCCTCGGCTCGCCGGATGCCGTTCACGAAACCCTTGGCGCTCCAGATCTCCTTCGACCGACGCGCCGCCTCGCTGGCTTCCGCGGGCCGGCCCAGGATCGAGAGGACCTGGGCACGCGCGAGCCAGGCTGTCCCGGCGTCGTGCGAGTCCGTCCCGTCGGCGATGGCGACGCCTTCGGCAGAGACCCGGTCGGCCTCGCGGACCTCGCCGCGCCGGGCCAGGACGACGCTTGCGGCGGCTCGCCACAGGATCTGGGTCACGGCGTCATCCTCGGAGCCCAGCCGTCGCGACTCGTCCGCGACCCGAGAGGCGTCCTCGTCCTCGCCGGTCAGGGCGAGGATCCAGGCTTCGAGTCCCACGATCGTGGAGCGTCTGCCGGTCTCGCCTCGTCGTTCGAAGTCAGCCGACGTCTCTTGGGCGAGGAGAAGGGCGGTCGGGAAGTCGTCGAGCGCATAGCGGATCCAGGCGTGGCGGAACTCATTGCGACCTTGACCGAGGTCGTCCCAGACAGCCACCGCTTCGAGGTGGAGCGCTTCGGCGCCGGAGGCATCGCCGAGGAACGCACGGAGCAGCGCCATGCTCTCGAGCAGGGACGCCCGGGTCAATCGCCGACTCGTGGATCCGAGCATGCGCTCGATGTCTGCAAGGCTCTCCGTGGCGTCGGACGAACCCCACACCAGGGCGGCCGACAACCAGCTCGCGAAATCCTCCCGGTATCGTTCCCGCCCGGCCGCTGTCGCTCGCTCGAGCCCAAGTCGTGCCGATGACGCCGTCTCGTGCCAGTGGGCCAAGCCGAGGTCGACGTTGACCATCGCGAGCGACGCATCAAGCGTCGCGTCGACGTCCCCTGCTGCTTCGAAAGCTCGTGCCGCCGACTCTGCTTCCGAGCGGATCTTCGAGATCAGGAACGATGGATCCGCGAACGCTCGCACGAGCGAGATCCACAGCTGCGCCCGGCGCACGGCGAGGTCATCGATCGCCCGGGCGACCTCCTCGGCCAGCTCGGCGACCTTCAGGGAAGCAGCGAGGTCCTCGTCGAACCCGACGTACAGGAGGTCTATCAACGTGGCGAAGCGAGCGGCGGGATCCTCGCTGAGCAGGGCCTCGGCCTGGGTCATCAGGCGGACCGCCGTCTGGACCTCGTCCCTGTCGGCGTTCCGCCGTCCGGCAGCCGCCAGCCGCCGGCCTGCCCGGAGCGCCAGGGCGCGCGTCCGCTCGTCATCCGGTCCGAGCGCCAGCCGGTAGGTGCGCGCCTGGTCGAGGTGGTAACCGGTGATCTCGTCGAGTTCTGCCAGCCGGTCGCCGGCGGTCTGCTCGAGCCAGTCGGCGAACTGCTCGTGGAGCTCGGCCCGCTCGAGCTTCGGCAGGCTGTCATAGGCGGCGTCACGGATCAGGAGATGGCGGAACCGATAGGTCTCGCCGCTGACGTCGCGCCGTCGGTCCGGCCGAATCAGCTCCTTCCGGACGAGCCCCATCAGTTGGCTCGCGACATCGGCGCGGGCCGCGGTCGGCGTCAGCTCGGACACGTCGCGCTGCCCGAACTCCTTGCCGACCACGGCAGCCCGTTCGATCGTCCGGCGCTCGCCGTCGCTGAGGCGGTCCAGGCGTGCCGCGAGGAGCGCCTGGATGGTCGGCGGGACGGAGATCGTCTCGAGGTCACCGACGACGACAGCACCGGTCGGGCCGCGCTCGACCAGACCATCGTCAAGCAACATCTCGATGACCTGTTCGACGTACAGCGGATTGCCATCAGCGGCCGCGGCGATGCGCTCCCGGGCCAGCGTCGTGATGGAGGCACCTTCGAGTAGCGCCTCGACGAGGTGTTCCGTCTCCGCCGACGGGAGCGGCTCTAGGAGGAATGTCGTCGCGTCGGGCTTGCCGCCGCCCCAGCCCAGCCGCAGGTCGAGGAGTTCCGGGCGCGCCATCGCGAGCAGGAAGAGCGGAACGCCGTGGACCCAATCCGCGAGGTGCTCGATCAAGTCGAGGATCGCCGGCTCCGCCCATTGCAGGTCGTCGAGGACGATGACGGTCGGCCCACTCGTCGCGAGATGCTCCAACAGGCGTCGGATCGCCCAGAAGATCTCCTCGACCGGCGCCGGGTTGGACGCGATCCCGATCGGTTCGGCCAGCTGGGCGAGGATCACCGCCGCGTCCTCGACACCGGCCAGGCGATCGCGCAGCCGGTCCATCACCGCGGCCGGTTCTGCCTCTTCGTCGAGCCCGACCGCCGAGTGCAACAGCTCGGCGACCGGATACCAGGTGATACCTTGGCCGTACGGCAGGCAGCGGCCGCGAAGCACCGCTGCGTCCGTGCGAGCCGCGGTCAGGAATTCGTGGACCAGCCGGCTCTTGCCGACGCCCGCTGACCCGAGCACGGTCACCAGGACGCAGCGCTCCTCCACGACGGATCGCTCGAAGGCGGCCCGCAGGATCCCGAGTTCGCGGTCGCGGCCGACCATGGGACCCCCGACGCGCCGATGGATCGCCTCGGCAGCCTGGTCGACGGCGATGAGGCGCCGGACCGTGACCGGCTCGTCCCGACCCTTGACCTGGACCTGGCGCGGCTCCCCAGTCTCGACGGCGTCGCGGATGAGGCGCCAGGTCGAGTCGCCGACGAGCGTCTCGCCCGGTTCGGCCGCCTGCTGCAGACGCGCCGCGACATTGACCGCGTCGCCCGTCGCGCGGCTGCCGCCGGCGCGGGCGTCGCCGACGACGACCGGGCCGGTGTTGACGCCCACGCGCATCCCGATCTCAAGGCCGCGCTCGGTCAGGAGGGCGCCGTTCAAGGCTGCCAGGTCGGTCTGCATCTCGGCCGCCGCCCGGACCGCCCGCAGCGCGTCGTCCTCGTGCACGACCGGGACGCCGAAGACGGCCACGACCGCGTCGCCGATGAACTTCTCGACCGATCCGCCGTGACGTTCGAGCACCGCGCTCATCGCCTCGAACCAGCGGCCCATGATCGACCGGAGCGCCTCCGGGTCGAGGTGCTCGCCGAGCCCGGTCGAGCCGGTGATGTCGGCGAAGACCACGGTCACGACCTTGCGCGCCTCGCGGGCCGGCTCGGGCGCGGCGAGCGCAGCCCCGCAGGTCATGCAGAAGCGGGCGACGTCGGCGTTCTCCGTGGAACAGGCAGGGCACGTGGCCATCTGCGGAGTCTAGGGCGGCGTGCGCAGCGGGTATCGTCTGCGGATGCACGAATTGGCGGCGCAAACGAGTGCCGGGGCGTCAACCGACGCCCTCGCGTTCCTGTTCACCGACATCGAAGGCAGCACCCGGCTCTGGGAGCGCCTGCCGGATGCGATGAACGTGGCCCTGGCGCGTCACGATGCGATCCTGCGGACGGCGATCGAGGCCTCGGCCGGCAGCGTCGTCAAGACGACCGGCGACGGGATGATGGCCGTCTTCCCGACCGCCGCCGACGGTGTCCTGGCCAGCGTCGCCGCCCAACGCAACCTTGCCGCAGCGACCTGGGCGGACACTGGTCCGCTGCGGGTCCGGATGGCGCTCCACGTCGGCGAGGCCGACCGCCGTGGCGACGACTTCTTCGGCCCGACCATCAACCGGACGGCCCGGATCATGGCGGCCGGGCACGGCGGGCAGGTCCTGTTGTCGTCGGCGGCGGCTGCCCTCGCCGTCGGCCACCTGCCGGGCGGGGCGAGCCTGCGCGACCTCGGTGAGTACCGGCTGAAGGACCTTGGGCGACCGGAACGCGTCTTCCAGCTCGTCCACCCGGCGCTCGAGACCGCCTTCCCGCCGCTGACGACGCTCGATCAAGGCTCGGCGGGCCTGCCGATCCGGGCGGCGCCGTTCATCGGCCGGCGCGCGGAGCTGTCCGAGGTGATCCGTCGCATCGAAGACCCGTCCATCCGACTCCTGACCTTGACCGGTCCCGGCGGAACGGGCAAGACGAGCCTCGCCGTCCGCGCCGCCGGCGACGAGGCGGCGCGGTACCGCGACGGCGTCGCGTTCGTGGACCTGTCGGCGGCTCGGGACACCGATGCGGTGCTCATCGCGCTTGGCCGCGCGCTCGGCGTCGGCGAGACGCTCGATCGGCCGCTCCGCGACGAGCTCATCGACCGCCTGCGGGGAAGCCAGATGCTGCTGGTGCTCGACAACTTCGAGCAGGTGACCGCCGCGGCGGGGGTCACCACGGAGATCCTGGACGCTTGTTCGGAGATGAAGCTGCTCGTCACGAGTCGCGAGCCGCTCCACGTCCGCGCCGAACACGTCTATCCGGTGCCGCCGCTCGGGTTGCCACCAGCAGGGCGAGCCAGGGTCACGGCCGCCCAGCTGGGCGCATACGAGTCGATCGAGCTGTTCGTCGATCGAGCTCGAGCCGTGCGACCCGATTTCGACCTCGACGACGACAACGCCGCGGCCGTCGCCGACATCTGCCGACGGCTCGATGGCCTGCCGCTCGCGATCGAGCTCGCTGCCGCGCGTCTCCGCCTGTTCTCGCCCGAGGCGTTGCTCGACCGTCTCGGCAGCCGGCTCGATCTCCTGCGGAGCGCCGCACGCGAGCTGCCCGTCCGCCAGCAGACCCTCCGCGCGACCATCGAGTGGAGCTACCAGTTGCTGGAACCGGCCGAACAGCACCTGTTCGAGGTCCTCGCCGTCTTCGCGGGCGCGGACCTCTCCGCGGTCGAGGCGGTCGTCACTGCCATCGACGTCGCCCCCGCATCCGGGATCGACACGATCGACACGCTCGGGTCGCTGCTCGAGAAGAGCCTCATCCGCCAGGTCGAGGTCAGCCAGGGCGAGCCGCGACTGATGATGCTCGAGACCATCCGCGAGTACGCGTCGGAGCGGCTGGCAGGACACGATCTGGATCCCCGTGCGCGACTCGCACACGCGACGTACTACGCGGATCTGGCGGGGCGGCTGCGCGGCGAGCTGGCCGGCGCGAAGCGGGACCAGGCGATGGTCACGATGGTCGCCGAGGTCGAGAACCTGCGGGCGGCCTGGCGCTTCTGGGTGGACGCGTCGGACGACGTGCAGCTCACCAAGCTGGCCGACAGCCTGCTGATCCTCAACGATGCGCGCGGCTGGTACAGCGACACGGTCGAGCTCAGCACGGACCTCCTGGGCGTGCTCGATGCCATGTCGTCGACGCCGGAGCTGGTCGGCCAGCAGATCGCCCTGCGGATGATGCTCAGTCGCGCCCTGATGGCGACCCAGGGGTTCACGCCGGAGGTCGCCGCATCCGCGGTCAGCACGCTGGCGCTGTTCGAGGGCGGCGGGGCCAGTCGCCAGCAGTACGCCGTGCTGCGCGGCCTCGCGAGCATGTACCTCCTCATGACCGAGTTCGGCAAGGGCCTGGAGCTCGGGAACCGCATGCTCGAGTTGTCGGAGGCCGAGGACGACGTCAACATGCGGATCGACGGCCATCTCATCGTGGGGTCCGCGGTGGTCTTCCTGGGCGATCTCGAGGCAGGCCTGCAGCGTCTCGATACGGCCATCGGACTGTTCGGCGACGCGTCGCCGCGGGTCACCGGCACCCGGCTCGGCAACGACCCGCGGGTGGCGTGCCTCACGACCTCCGGGTTCACGCTCTGGCTGCTTGGGTTCCCCGACCGTGCCGTCGAGCGGATGGATGCCGCCATCGAACTCTCGCGCCGGCTCGGACACCCGTACACGACGGCCTACGCGCTGCACCATTCAGCGCTGCTCCACCTGTGGCGGCGCGAGCCCGAACTCGTCCGCGACCGTGCCGTCCGCCTGCTCGAGATCGCCGACGAATACGACTTCCGGATCTGGTCGGCGATCGGGTCGTGCATGCTCGGCGTGGCCCAGACCGCACTTGGCAGCCCCGAGATGGGACTCGCCGCGATCCGCGACGGGCTGGCCGATTACCAGGGCATCGTCACCCCGCCCGTCTTCTGGCCGATGCTGCTGTTCGTCGACGCGACGGCCCGCGGCATGGCCGGGCGACCGGCCGACGGTCTCATCCCCATCGGGACGGCGATCGACCTCCTGGGGCCGGCCGGCGGCATCTTCCTGCCAGAGCTCGAGCTGCTCAAGGGCGACCTCTTGGCCGATCTCATGACGGCGGGCGTCCAGGTCGAGTCCGACCCCGAGGCGTCCTGGCGCGCTGCCCAGCTGAACGCCCGCACCCTCGGCGCCCGGATGTCAGAGCTTCGCGCCGCGACCAGGATGTGCCGGACCGTCGTGGGCGATCCCGACCGTGTCCGAGAGCTGGAGTCACTTCTCACCACGTTCACAGAGGGCTTCACGTCGGCCGACCTGGTCGAGGCCAAGGCCGTGCTGGAAGCGGCACGCGGCCGGGCTGCCACCGCCTGAAGCCGTTCGAGAGTCCGACCGGTCAGTGCCCGGCGACGGCCAGCGCTTCCAGCCGGGCCGCGTCCCAGCCCATCGCCCTGCCCTCGGCGTCGAGCGCCGTCACCACCGCGGTGTCGAGCTGGTTTCGCGCGATCCCGAGTGTGTCCTGCCTGAGAGCGTTCCAGAACGGGACCCCTGACGTGTCGAAGTGGAGCTCCGCCATCCGGGCGGTCGCGGCCGCTCCGAGCCGGACCGCCTCGTCGCGCCGACCCTGCGCCGCGAGCGCCATCGCGAGGCCCTCCAACTCGAGGGCCGCCTCTGCGACGTTCCCGTAGGCGAGAGCTGCCTCCAGACTCTGCACATACCAGCCGAGGGCCACGGTCCCATCGCCGCGCATCAGCGCACAGTCGCCCAGGTAGTGGAGGCTGTAATGGATGTCACGCGACGCGCCCAGCTCTCGGGCGACGGCGAGCGACTCCATCGCCATCGGCTCGACCGTTGCGACGTCACCCCGGGCGACGAGCACCTGGGCGAGGGCCACGGTCGCCCGATTGATGAGACGCCGATCGCCGATCTCGCGCATGCAGGCGACGCTCTCCTGCATCGGTGCCAGGGCCCCATCCGTGTCACCGCGAAAGAATCGCGCCCAGCCGAGCGCCTCGAGCGCCAGCCCGAGCTCGAGCCCGTCGCCGAGCTCGCGCCAGATCTCGATGCTCCGCTCGGCGAGGGTGGCGGCTTCCAGCTGGTCGCCGGCCCAGTTCGCCGTCATCGCCGCGCCGGATAGGGCCCGAGCGTGGATGTCGGTCCGTTCGTCGCGGCCGGCGAGGGCGTGGGCCAGGCGCGCACGGCCTTCGGAGCCGTGTTCGGTGTGGAGGTACCAGAGCCAGGACAAGGCCCCGGCCAGCCGGAGCTCCGCATCCGGATCGACCTCTCGGGCACGGTCGAGCGCCGCCCGGAAGTTGTCGAGGTCGCGCTCCAGTCGGGCGAGCCAGTCGCTCTCGGCATCGATCCGTCCGGCGTACGCGCGCTCGGCCAGGTCGAGGAACCAGCGCAGGTGCGCGTCGGCCACCGCATCGGTCTCGCCCGCGGCCTCGAGTCTCTCGCGACCGTACTCGCGCAAGGTCTCGAGGAGGGAATAGCGCGCGCCGTCGTGCGGTCCGAGGTCTGCGACGACCAGGGATTTGTCGACGAGTCCGGCGAGCAGGTCGAGGACGAGAACGTCGCCCGGGAGATCGGCTCCGCAGATCGCCTCGCACGCATCGAGGTCGAAGCTGCCGGCGAAGATGCTCAGCCGCCGGAACAGGATCCGCTCTGCCTCGCCCAAGAGGTCGTGGCTCCAGTCGACCGTCGCCCGCAGCGTCCGCTGGCGAGGCAGGGCCGTGCGGCTCCCGCTCGTCAGGATCCGGAAGCGGTCCTCGAGGCGGGTGAGGAGGTCGTCGAGGGCGAGGACGTTGACCCGGGCGGCGGCAAGCTCGATCGCGAGCGGGACACCATCGAGCCGGCCGCAGATCCGGGCGATCGCCTCGGCGTTGTCGTCGGTCAGGGCGAAGCCGGGCCGTTGGGCCGCGGCGCGATCGCAGAACAGCTGGACCGACTCATAGGAACCCGCGGCCGCCGCCGTGAGCGCCGCATCGGGCTCCGGGGTCGACAGCGACGGGACGCGCCATGCCAGCTCGCCCGGCACGCCCAGCGCTTCGCGGCTGGTGGCGAGGATGCGCAGACCGGGAGCGTGGCGGAGGAGGTGATCGACCAGCCCGGACGCGACGTCGACGACGTGCTCGCAGTTGTCCAGGATCAGCAGGACCGTCTGCGCTTCGACGTGCTCGGCGAGCGTGTCCGACAGCGCCCGACCCGGGATGTCGCCGACGCCGAGTGCCGCCGCAACGGCGGCCGGGACGAGCGACGCGTCCGTCAGCGGCGCCAGATCCACGAACCAGACACCGTCGTCGAAGGCCTCGAGCAGGTCGGATCCGGCCTGCAGGGCGAGTCGCGTCTTGCCGGCCCCGCCGGACCCGGTCAGGGTCACCAGTCGATGTTCGCGCACGAGATCGGTCACGGTCGCCAGATCGGCCGCGCGCCCGACGAAGCTCGTCAGTTGGGCCGGGAGGTTGTGGCGGAAGGCGTCGAGGGAGGCCAGAGGCGGGAACGACGCCGGGAGGGACGGGTGTTCGAGCTGAAAGACGCGCTCGGGCGTGGTCAGGTCGCGCAGCCGGTGCTGGCCGAGGTCGCGCAGCGACGCATCGGCCGGCAACTGGTCGCGGGCGAGCGCCGCGGTGGTCGCTGAGACGAGGACCTGCCCGCCATGGGCCAGTGAGCGGAGGCGCGCGCAGCGATTGACGTCCGGGCCGCGGTGATCCTGTCCGGACTCGCCGGTATGGATGGCGACGCGGACCTTGATCGGGGCGCGCTCGGGCCAGGGCTCGCTGCCGATGGCCAGCTCCATCGCCAGTGCGGCCGCGATCGCGCCGCTCGCGGTCGGGAAGACCGCGAAGAAGCTGTCGCCTTCGCCGCGCTCCGTGAGCACCTGCCCGCCGTGCTCGCCAAGATGCCTGGACAGCAGCTCATCGTGGCGGGCCAGGGCGGCGCGCATGTCCGGCTCGCTGGCCTCCCAGTTGCGCGTCGACCCCTCGATGTCGGTGAACACGAAGGTGACCGTGCCGGTCTGCGCTCCCATGGCGGCAGTATGCCGAGAGTGAGGTCCGGACCGTCAAGGCCTGAGCTATCGTGGAGCCGCGGCCCGCCATCGTGCAGGGAGGTCCAAGGTGTTCGTCCCGCTGTCCGTCCTCGAATTCCGCGATCGCGCGGCGATGTTCTTCGGCGACAAGGTCGGGGTCATCGATGGCGAGGCCCAGTTCACCTATCGCGAATTCGCGAACCGGACCCACCGCCTGGCGAACGCGCTGGTGGAGCTCGGCGTCGCGCCCGGTGATCGGGTGTCGTTCATCACCTTCAACACGCACCACCTGCTCGAGGCGTACTACGGCGTCATCGAGGCGGGGGCCGTGCTCAACCCGATCAACATCCGGCTCGCGCCGCACGAGATCGAGTACATCCTCGGTCACGCGAAATCGAAGGTCGTGTTCGTCCACCGCGACTTCGAGCCGCTGCTCGCCGAGATCCGGCCACGACTGTCACCACGCCCGGTCATCGTCGTGCTCGATGGCGAGCCGGGCGGCATCGCCGACCACGAGTACGAGGCACTCCTCGCGTCGGGCTCGTCCGAGCCGCGCCACCCGGACATCGACGAGAACGCGATGGCCGAGCTGTTCTACACGAGCGGGACGACCGGCCTGCCCAAGGGCGTGGCGATGACCCACCGCGAGCTGTACCTGCACAGCCTTGCCGCCGAGATCGGCCTGGGGTTCACGGAAGACGATGTCGTCCTGCACGTCGTGCCGCTGTTCCACGTCAACGGCTGGGGGACGCCGCACTTCCTGACCATGGTCGGCGGGCGGCACGTGATGCTGCGCAAGTTCGATCCGGGTGCGCTGATGGCCCTGGTCGAACGTCACAAGGTGACCCGGCTGCTGGCGGTCCCGACCATCTTCAACGCCCTGCTCCACAGCCGCGAGCGGTCGCGCTACGACCTGTCGAGCCTCAGGCAGCTGATCATCGGCGGGTCGCCGGCGTCGCCGGACCTTGTCCGGGCACTCGAGGCAGAGCTCGGGACGCAGGCCATCGTCGGCTACGGGCTGACCGAGACGTCGCCGATCGTCACCCTCGCCCAACCGAGAGGGTCGCTGACCGAGGCCGAACCGGCCGCGCGCCGCCAGGAACGGCAGGCGATGACCGGCTGGGCGATCCCCGGGGTCCGCATCCGGGTCGTCGACGCGGAGGGGAGCGATGTCCGGCCCGACGGCGAGCAGATCGGCGAGATCGTCGTCCGCGGCAACACCGTGATGGATGGCTACTACCTCGACCCGGAGGCGACCGAGGCGACGATCCGCAACGGCTGGCTTCACACCGGCGACATGGCCACCATCGACGAGGAGGGCTACATCCTCATCAAGGATCGATCGAAGGACATCATCATCAGCTCCGGCGAGAACATGTCCTCGGTCGAGATCGAGATCGCGCTCGGGTCGCATCCAAGCGTCCTGGAGTGCGCGGTCGTCGCGGCGCCTGATGAGAAACGAGGTGAGGTCCCGGTCGCGGTCGTGGTCCTCAAGCCGGACATGGCCGCCACCGCGAAGGAGCTACGGGCCTGGTGTCGCGAGAGACTCGCCGCCAACAAGGTCCCCCGCGAGATCCACTTCAGGGACGCCTTGCCGAAGGGCGGGACGGGCAAGATCCTCAAGGCCGAGCTGCGCGAGCCGTACTGGGTCGGCCTGGACGCGCGCGTCAACTAAAGGATTCGATCGAGGTCGGATCAGCTCCAGCGCGGGCGGCGGGTCGCGACGTGGATGGCGCCGGTCAAGACGGCCAGCACGTTGGCGACGAGGGCGGACAGGCGAGCGGCAGGGGACTGGCTGTCGTCGGCAGACGCCTGATCGCCAGCGTTCGCGGACCGAGCCAGCCGGTCGGCTGCGACCTCGGCATACAGTTCGGCCTGGCGATGAGCTGCCGTTGCCGGTGACTGGTAGAGGTCGAACATCGGGTTCCCTCCGGACTCCTGCGACCCGGTCCGGACCTTCTGGGAGGTCTCGTCCGGTTCGATGGATGGAGATTAGGTCGGGCCACCGCGACATCGAAGTCCGCGTCGGACCACGACGATGTTCTTTGTCGGACAGAGCACCTGTCCGCTACCAGCCCGTGTTCCTGTCCGTCAGTCCGCGCCGCCGTCAGCCGACCGACGGTGCCAGCGTCTCCAGGGACGATGCCGTCGACGGAGCGGGGAGGCCGGCCTCGATCGATGTGCGTGCCATCGCCGCATCGAGTCGGGCGATGAAGGGCGCGGCCTCGAGGCGGACCAGGATCTCGCGCGCGGCATCCGCGGCAGCGCGCACCTCAGGCTCGGCGGGGTCGAGGAAGAGGGCCATATCGAGGCCGCACAGTGCCTCATCCCAGGCGAGGCCGAGGTCGCGCCACACGCGAATTGCGTCGCGATAGAGGGCCAAGGCCTCACCGGAGCGGCCCTCGAGGGCCGCGATGCCGGCCCGGATCGTCCGTCGATCGGTATCGATGGCCGGCCCATGGAAGCCGGACGCATCGAGGGTGTCGAGATCGCCTTGGGCGGCGGCGACGTCTCCCGCCCAGAGTGCCGCCCGCGCCGCTCGCGGCATCGAGACGTATCGCTCGTGCGTCACGTATGTGCCAGCTTGGATCCAGGCGGATCGAGCGCCACCCAAGTCCCCCGCTGCGAATCTCGCAAACGCGACCGCGGCGGCCTGGATGGACAGCTTCTGGATGTCATCGCTCAGGCCGATGAGTCGCTCGGTCTCGTCCAGTCGGCTGTCGACCGGCTGGCCGCGACATGCGTCAAGCATGACGACGCACGCCAGGAGGGACGCCTCCGCGATCGCCTCGAAACCCTCAGCGATGGCGTTCGTGAGATCGGTCATTGCCAAAGACCACTCGCCGGTGCGCAGCGCGAACTCCCCTATGTTCTGGACGAAGACAGGGATCCACGCTCGGATGCCGAGCCTGCGGGCCAGGACGACCCCGGCACGAGAGGTGTCCAGACCCGCCAGTGGATCGCGATACGATTCCGCGAAGGCATGGTTGTTGTCCGCGCGCAGCACGGTCATGCTGAGGCCGCGGGCCTCCGCGAGATCACGTCCCGCCAGGATGGCGCTGACCCCCTCGATCGGTCGACCGATGTCGGCCAGGGCCGTGCCTCGTGTCACGAGCGTGTCCGCGACGATCGCCGGAAGGTCGGCATGCTCGGCCGCCTCGAGGACTCGGTCCGCCACCTCGATCGCCTGGCGGTTGTCATCGCCCATGAAGTACGCGCGAGCCAGTTGACCGACCAGCGCGATGCCCGTCGGATGGTTCGCGAGATCGGCGAATTCCCCGACGGCGGGCTCGAGGAAGGCGATCGCCTCCGTAGTCCGCCCCGATCCGATGAGCGCAGCCGCGATGGCCCCCGTCGCTCTGGCCACAGCTGGGCGATCTCCCAAGACGCGGTATGCGGAGATGGCCTGCCGGTAGTGGGCGTGCGCGGCTTCCCAGCGGCCGGCCGGGACAGCTCCGTCCCCGGCTCGCTCGTGCAGATCGGCTGTCTCGACCGGGTCGGTCGTGACCTCGATCGCCTGATCGAGGAATGTCAGCGCCTGGTCGTACGCGCCGAGGCCGATCGCTCGCTCGGCGGCCGCCTTCAGGGCGAGTCGCGCCTGAGCGCCGACGGCCTCGGCTTCTGCCCCCTCCGATGAATTCCGATACGCCGACAGGTAGTGGCCAGCCAACCCACCGGCGACCTCGTCGGTCTCGAGGCTCTCGAAGAACCGGGCGGCGGCGAGATGTCGGTTCTTCCGGTCACGTTTCGCGAGCGAGTTGTAGGCGACCTCCCGGATCAGGGCCTGGACGAATGCGTACTGACCGCGTTCGGGGCTGCGAGGGTCGGTCTCGAGGGTCAGGATCTCGCGACGGACGAGCGAGTGGAGTCGAGCCGACAGGTCCGCCTCGTCGAGCCCGCTCACGGAGGTGATCCCGGCCATCGTGAAGCTCTGGCCGAGCACGGCGGCATCGGACGCGAGGACACGTTCGTCTGGAGGCAGGGCATCCAGCCGGGATGCGATGAGGGCCGTGAGGGACTCCGGAACGGCGAGGCTCGCGAGGTCTCCAGTCGGGTGGTAGATGCCGCCTTCGAGCTTGAGCTTGCCCTCCGACAGGAGCATCCGGACGGTCTCGACCGCGTAGAGCGGGATCCCGTCGGCCCGCGCGACGATCGCCTGCTCCGCGCTTGCGGGCAGCCCGGGCACGAGTCCGGCGAGGAGCTCGTGCATCGCCTCGTCCGGCAGCGGCTCGAGGAAGATCGAGGTGAAGCTCCGCTTGCCGGCGCCCCAATCGGGCCGGTGCTCGATGAGTTCAGGGCGAGCCAGCGTCACGACGTAGATCGGGAAGCTGCGCGACCACTCGAGGAGATGGTCGACGAAATCGATGAGTCCGGAGTCGGCGTGATGGAAGTCCTCGAATACGAGGACCACCGGCGCCGTCGACGCCATCCGCTCGAAGAACGTCCGCCACGCCGCGAACAACTCATCGGATGCGACCGACCCTGCGTCCAGGCCGAGCAGGGCGAGGAGGGCTTGCTCGATCCAGCGCCGCTCCGCCTCGTCGGGGACGATCTCGCCGACCATCACCGTGGTCTTCGCACGCGTCGTCGGTTCGTCGTCGGTCTCGAGTAGTCCGGCGCGCCGGCGGACCATCTCGCCGAGGGCCCAGAAGCTGATCCCGTCGCCGTAGGCGGGTGACCGCCCGTCATGGAACCAGACCTCTTCGACGAGGCCGTCCTCGTATTTCCTGAACTCCCAGGCCAGGCGCGTCTTGCCGATGCCGGCCGGCCCGATGACCGAGACGAGCCGCGCCCGCCGTTCCCGCACCGTCGCGTGGTAGAGGTCCTTGATCAGGCGGAGTTCGTCATCGCGACCGACGAACGGTGCCTCCAGCGACTCGGCTCGGTTGCGTCCTCCGACCTGGGCGATGACACGGAGAGCTCGCCAGGCAGCGACCGGTGCCTCCTTGCCCTTGAGCATCTGCTCACCCGCCGGCTCGAACGCGATCGCCCCATTCGCAGCCCGCTCCGTCGCCTCGCCGACCAGGACGGTGCCGGGCGTCGCCACCGACTGGAGCCGGCTGGCCGTGTTCACGAGGTCGCCAGCGACCATCCCCTGGTTGGTGGCGCCGATCGTGACGGCGGCTTCTCCGGTCAGGACCCCGGCCCGTGCCGAGATGCCGGGCCCGAGGGTCTTGACAACGTCGACGAGGTCCATCCCGGCGCGTACGGCACGTTCGGCGTCATCCTCGTGCGCGATGGGCGCGCCCAACGGCCATCACTGCGTCGCCGATGAACTTCTCGACGGTCCCGCCATAGCGACCGATCACGTCGCGCGAGAGGTCGAAATAGCGCGACAGCAGTTCGCGGGTGTCCTCGGCATCCCGTCCCTCGGCGAGCGTCGTGAAGCCCACGAGGTCGGCGAAGAGGATCGAGACGACGCGGCGTTCGGCGACCGGCGTGGGTGCGGCCGTCGAGGA